>JAGVCA010000018.1 GCA_020059485.1 Anaerolineales bacterium | reverse complement strand
TGCCTCGTTGGAGGAAGCGGTGACATTGTTGACCAGGCTGCCGCCGGTGTTCAGTTCGGTCAGGGTGACCGTGTGGGAGGCGGAGCAGGTCATGTCCTCGCCGGGATCGAGCGTGGTGTCCGGGCAGGAGACCGTGCCGTCAATGTTGTCATCGGCGAGGCTGATGCCGGTAAGGGTTCCAGAACCTGCATTGGTAACCAGATAGGAGTATTCGACCTCCCCGGTGGTGGTGATCTCGGTGGTCAGGGAGGATTTCTCGACGGTCAGTTCGTAGGCATTCACAGCGGCGACGGTATCTGAGCCGCTGTTATTGTTCTCAATACTCTCTTCTACCTTTGAATCCGGGTCGACGGTTGCGGTGTTATCCAGGTTGCCTTCTGCTGTGGGGGTGACAGTCAGCGTGACGTCGAAGCTGCCCCCTGCGGCAATCGTCACATCCGCGCCATTGGCGTAGCAGGTAAGAACGTCGAGGACGATCTCGCAGGTAATGTTGGCGCTATTGGTAATATTGGTGAAGTTGCCAGGCGTAGGTGTGCCATAATTGGCATTTACAGGCAGTGGGTCTGTTAGGAACTGATCTGAGGTGGCGGTAAAAAATGTGGCAGCTGCGGTCCCTTGATTGTTAACAGTGATCGTCCAGGTGAAAGCATCGCCAAGGTTGACGCTGTCTGATGTGTCGTTTGTCTTGGTGGTCGTCAAGTCTGGTGATGTTAGTGCATAGGAGGCGGTATCAGGCTCGGAATCATATTCGAGGCCGTCATATCTGTACGTACCGTGCGCGGTGGCAGTGTTGGTATAGACGCCGATTGTGCTGGCGGCGGTGACAGGCAACACACACGAGGTGGTGCCCAGCGCTTCCAGTGGGTCGGTAAAACTGCACCCGGAAGCATCTACATTCGGATCCGTGATATTGATCGATTCCAGGGCAACGTTGCCGGTGTTTTCGATAATGAACTGATAGTACACAGTTGTCCCAGCATCCACTCCGGTGATCGTCTCAGACCAGGGACCGGTGCTCGAAGTGCTAATCTGTTTGGTCAGACTGATCGAAGGCTCGGCGCCGACATAGGTTGCCTCAGATTCCCTTGAGGTCGTGCCCGAAGAACTGGCCGTAGCGGTGTTGGTGAGGAAACCGCTGGCCGCGGTATATGGTCCAGCCACGCAGTACGAGATGTGGTCGTCATCAAACGCTTCTGCGACCGGCAGTGGGTTGGTGAAATTGCAGGTAAAGCCAGTCAGGGTATCGTCCGAGATCGTGATCGCGCCGAGAGAAACATTGCCGGTATTCTCAACTGTGAAACGGTAGTAGACCTCATCGCCTGGAGATACGCTGACGAATTTTCCCCAAGGCCCGCTGTCGGAGGTGGCTACCTGCTTGAGGAGTGAGATCCCGGGGAGGGCTTCCTGTACGACCAGGAGGGCAGAATCAGAATTACCATCCCCCCCATTGGATGAGGTGACTATGCTGGTTGAGTTGGTGTAGGAGCCAGCAGTCGCGGATGTGACCGTGACTGTGATGGTGCAGCTGCTTCCGGCCGGAATCGAACCGCCGCTCAGGCTGAGGTAGTTGCCTCCGGCAAGCGCGATCAGTGTGCCGTCGCAGGTGTTGGTGGCGGCCGGAGAGAGCGGGTTGAGATTGGTCAGGCCTTCCGGGTATGTGTCGGTGAAGCCAATTCCGTTGAGGCTGTCATCTTGATTGGGATTGGTGATGGTGATGGTCAGCAGTGATGTGCCGTTTTCAAAGATCGGGGTAGATCCGAAAGTTTTTTCGATGATCGGTGGTTTGATCGCTGTCAGGGTGGCAGATGCCGATCCGGTCGGGCCAGTGTTGGTGCCGGTTGTGGTGGAAAAGATAAAACCGCTGACATTGGTATGGGGGCCAGCAGCCGTGGCAGTCACATTCACACTGACGGTGCATGTCCCGGGAACGCCGCCCACAGCCGCTGCCACCGTACCGTTGGTAAAGGTCAGGGTTGTGTCATCAACCACGGGGTCGAAGGTAGGTGTGCCGCATCCACTGGTGGAAAAGACCGGGCCAGACGCCACTTTGACATTCGGCGGGAGCACATCGGTGAACTGTACACCGGTCGCCTGAATGGTGTTCGGATTGCTGATCGTGAAGGTAAGCGTGGAGGTCCCGTCGACCGGGATCGAGGCCGGGGTGAATGATTTGGTGATGGTCAATGGGCTGGGCAGTGCACAGCCGGTGAAGACGATGTTGTCCAGGTTCATGTCATTACCGGAGGTAGCCGCGTTGGCACCAAATCCATAGATACGGAAGGAGGTGTTGCCTGATGTGCTGGTCAGTCCAGTGAAATCGAAGCCATCGACCCCGCCAAAAGAGGTCCAGGAGGTGCTGGTGGCATAAGTGGTCGGGTTGTTGTACCAGGTCCAGTCGGAGCCATCGTTGTAATAGATGTAGAGGGTGTCCGGGCCAGGTGATTTCCGGATGGCGTCAAACTTCAGATGCACCTCAGAAGTTTTAGAGGTATCAAAGGTAAACTCGAAATAATCGTTGTTGGCGGTGTCGAAAGTTTCTTTGCCAAAGCCGTAAGCCAGCCAGGAGTTGGCGGGATTGCCGACGATGGATTCAACCAGGGTTGTAATCCCTGCCCCAGCGAGAGCAGCTGGCGTACCGGGCACAACGGAGTCATCGGCTTTGAAAGAATAAATCGGCGGATTGGTGGTGCCCTGGGTGGTGGGCATGCGCCACTCTACCAGCGAGAGGCCGCAGACGGCGGTTGGCGGCGGTGGGGCATCATCGACATCCAGATCTTCAGAGGCGTAGTTGCCGGTATCGATGGTGTTGCCACCGCTGACGTATTTCAATGTGCTGGAGGTGTTGTCGTAATTTCCGATCACCGGCACGGTCACGTTCAGGCTGACTTTGCAGGTGCTGTTCGGGCCGACCGAACCGTTGCTGAAGGCAATCGACCCTTCGCCGGCTACGGGCGTGAAGGTGGGGGTGCCGCAGCCGGAAGTGGAAGCACCGGTTGGATCGGCGACAACCATATTCCCAGGAGTGGTTGGGAAGGTATCTGTAAAGGAAAGTCCGGAGATGGTCACCGGGAAAGGATTGGTGATCGTGAAGGTCAGTTTTGACGTCCCGCCGGCATTTGTCGGGTCCGGGTTGAAAGCTTTTGAGATCGTCAGGTCGGTCGGATCGATGATGGCGGCATAACGGGTTGAGACCGAGAAGTCGCTGTTGTAGTGGAATGAACTGCCGGAGAAGTCGTACAGCAGGGTACTGAGCGGTTCCGGGTTGACGCTGCCAACTTTGAGGATGGTGACATTGTAGGTGGTGGTTACCGAGCCGCCCGATTTATCGATGTTTCCGGGGGAGCAGGAGGCATACAGCGGGTCAGTGATATCGTTGATCCAGCCGCAGGCATCGGCATACAGTTTGTCAATGGGAGACCCGATGTCGGATACGCTGTAAGTGGATGAAACCGAGTTGACCTGGAAAATGGTGTTAGGGAAATTGATAAAACTTTCCAATTGGTTATAGCCATTGGTGGCGGTTGAACCGACCAACTGGATGTTGTAGGTTTCACCGACCGTCAGGACCATTGTGCCGCCACTCGACACAGAAACGCCATTAAGTTTGACATCTGAGACGGAGTTGCGGGACTGGGAGATCAGCCATTCGACGAATAACTCCCGGTGATCAGGCGTGCTGCCGGTGACCGCACCGTCATTTGCGCTGGCGAGGATCTTGTAAGAGCGGGCAGTGCCGCGGGCTGCATCGAGGCGGTCAACTTCCACCTCGTAATAGAAATCGTGGCATTCAGCGGGCGCCAGATCGATGCCATCCGCCGTATAGGCGTCAGATGTTTCAGGCCGGATGTTGATGTAATCGGCTCCGGAAGTCTCTTCGGTAGTCCACTGGAAGGAGGATTTAACATTTATGAGGGTGGTATCCCCTATATTGCATACCCGCGCGCCAATTGGAAAATGGTTCGGACCGACTGATTCGTCGTTGCTGTCCAGACCGATGATGTTCCAGGTCAGAGGCGTGACAGAGAGCTCTGCAGCAGCATATACGGTGAATTGAGGGGTCAGGACAAGAATGGCCAGGATTCCAGCAATCGTGAACGCGCGCAGAATCTTGGTGGAGGTGGATGTGGGTGCCATTAGATAACTCCTCAAATTAAATGAGTGCCAGGATATGAATAAAAAATAAGAAGGATTTCAACAAACCCTCTTCTCCGTTTGCGAAATTATAGTCTATTCCTAGAAAAGAGCCGATTTTTACCCCTGAACAAACAGAATTGTTAGTACTCAAGTACTGATAAAAATCGAGTTGTTTTCATTACAAATGCTACGGAGAAAAATGTTCCATGATGCCTGAAATTGACGACGTAATTACCACAAGAACAGTCTAAGAAATAAAGGAACGCGTCTGGACGATCTGCCGCGAGGCGTTGCGCTTCTCGATGAAGAGCCAGATGGAGAAGTCGCAGGGCAGGCGATCGAATTCACAACGAGTTTGCGTTATTAAATGTAAGGGTTCGGGGTAAAATTATTTTGCTGCTAACACAAGGAGTTGAAACGCGCCTATGAATATCATTCAATCTCTCTTCATACAAATATTACCCCGATCCAAAAGAGCCGTCATACGGCTCTTTTTGTTGCTCGCCGTCGGGGTCACGCTGTTCCTGGTGTTATTGCCGGCATCGGCCCGGACGACCGATCT
This sequence comes from Anaerolineales bacterium, assembly GCA_020059485.1. Taxonomy (GTDB): domain Bacteria; phylum Chloroflexota; class Anaerolineae; order Anaerolineales; family UBA11579; genus UBA11579. Next base: position 30,068 of record JAGVCA010000018.1, on the reverse strand, counting down.
AGGCGGAGATGCAGCCCCTCTGGCAGCCCCAAATGTGGACATCGGGCTCAATCTCCCCGGCTCGGTGATGCTCGGGGAGGATTTCTCGTTCACAGTCAGCTTTGACAATACCGGCGATACCGGGTATGGCCCGTTTATCGACCTTGTTTTCCCGGTCAACGGCGCGGATGGCCGTGATGGTACCGACCCGAACCCGCCGCGCGACGGGATTGACTTTGTCAAGGCGAGTTTCCTGGGACAGGATTTTTCTGCGGCCCAGGGCACCTTGAGTGTCCAATCCTTTCCGGATCATTCCTCCGGGGTCGGGTGTGTGGAACACCCCTGGGTACGCGATATCTCAGGTGACCTGGTTGATGTGTGCGGTCCCTCGGGGGATAAACTGGTCAGCCTCCGTCTGCCGTTTGGGTCTTTCACCTCTGAACAGCCGGCCGCAGTTGTGAATGTGGATGCCACCTTCCTGGTGGATACCTTCCGTGACTATGCCGATGTCGGCACCGGGCTGGTGATCAAGGTGCGCGGCGGTTTTATGTTTGGCGCTAACCCGCTGGATGACTGGTGCTGTGGGGATCTGCCGATCGTGCAGCCCTCTGATACTGACAGTTCCAGCTGGCCGGACGGGACGGTCACGCCTCAGATAATGACTGTCGCGAAAGCATACAATGGCCCATCCAATCTGCAGGATGAAACCGCTACCGGCCCGAACTTTCCCCGCACATATACCCTGACTGTGGATATTGCTGAAGACCAGACGATCAATAATCTGGTGGTGGTTGATGTGCTGCCTGAAAATGTTCAATACCTCGGTGTGAGTTCGTCGATTCCTTATGACGCCATCAGCGAGCCCTTAACATCTACGCCTGGAGGTACGCTCTCCCTGACCTATGACACGGTTACAAACACCGATGTGACCATCACGGTCTCGTTCTATGTCCCTCGGCTGGATAGCACTAGCAACGCTGTCATCGACGCTGGTACAGGGGATGATGCAACCTCGGTCAATACCGTCTCAGCCGAAGGTGATTGGACGCCGAATGACCCGCGCGATCTGCCTGCTATTCACGTGGTCGCAGCAGGCGTTCCGGGCAGTCATACGCTGCAAGATAAGTCGATCGCGATCCAAAAGAGCGTTGAGAACCTGACGAATCCAGTTCCGGATCCAGTTACAGGATTGTACGACAATTCCCCCGACGATACTCTGAAATACACCATTTCTTTCCAGGTTTCGGATTTCTTCGCCTTTGGCGGAGACATGGATGGCACCCAGACCCCTGCTGACAGCGACGATGACCTTGGGATCGTTGTTTCGGATCTGCTTTCAGATGGCCAGCGGGTGGTCCCGGGGAGCCTGACCTTTACACTGAGCGGGAACCCGACAAATATTTCTGAAATTGGTTTTTCGATCGATAACTATGATATCTTGTGCAATTATACCGACGGCCCCGGGTCTGAATGCACCGGCACGGCTAGCTCCATTCCGGCTGGCACCACCCAACTGGTCTTCCGCGTCTCGGATGAGATCATCGATCAGGTTGGAGATGCTGATGGGCGGATGGTTGGTGGTTGTGTGGACCCGGTGCTGGGCAGCGCAATCCCGGATTGCTCAACATACAATAATGGCCCCACCACAGCCACGATCACTTTCGAAGCCATCATCCAGGACAAGTTCACCGACGATCACTTGCTGAACTCTGGTGATGCGAGCGTGGACCAGGGCGATGTGCTCGACAACACTGTGGATATCCTTGGCTATGTGCTGGATTCATCAACCTTTGCAGTTGGGGAACCTGAAACAGATGATGCCGCTGCTTCCGTGACCATCAAGAGCTTGGGGTTGACCAAAGACATCTATGCCCTGAATGGATCGACCGATTATTCTGCGTATGTCGATCCGGCGACCGGCAAACTTGAGATCAAACCGGGAGATCTGTTGACCTACCGGCTAACCTATGAGCTCTTCACCAGCGATGTAGAGGAACTTTTGCTGCAGGACTATCTGCCCCTGCCGGTGTTCAATGTTACTGACCCCGATGACGATGGCGCATCCGAGAATTGGTCCTTTGTCTATAACGATTTTACCGCTGCACCAGGTTACTTCCCACCAGCTGGCGTGGTCTCCAATGGCCCTTCAGATACCTTCTACACCTATATGCAGGAAGGGTTGGCGGACAGCGGCTCATGGGATTCTGACGGCGCAATCACGGGGGATTTGACTGCCAACAGCGGAAATTCCGGACCCACAATTGAACCCGAAGTTGACGCGAATGCCGCTAATAACCGGGTGGACATTGCTTATGCCAATTACGACGATACCCGCCAGGAGAGCACCACGGTCGACCTGCTGCTCTCTGTGGTGGTGACAGCTGATCCTTTTGCTGACCGGTTGTTTCTGACGAACCAGGCGTATGCCGAGGAAGGCAGCACCAACTCCTTTGGCAGCGAATCGAATGATATCATCCAGGTTATCCTAACCCAGCCTGTCCTGCGCAGTACCAAGACAGTCGTGTGGACCAGCAACCCAAGCAATGTCTTTTCTGTTACCCAGCCAGTCACCTTCAACGGGCCTGCGAACGAACCGCGCTGGACGGGCACGATCACGCCGGCCAATGTCGGACAGCTGGACAGCGATGTTTCCGGGCTGGATGCCGGCGATATTGTCACTTTTGCGATCGTGATCCAAAACACCGGGTCTTCGCTCAAGGGCGCTTTCGACATCACTATCCAGGATACCCTGCCGGCGGAGTTTGAAACTCCCAGCGGGACCTATCCCCTCAACTTGCAGATCTACTTCGGCTCCGGTCAGGGGTTTGATTACGGCTCCGGGCTGGAAGAACTACGCTTCACTGGACTGGGAAGCGGGACCGAGACGGACCTCTTTGGCGCCGGGATCCGGCTGGATGACGATGACGTCAATCAGCAAGGTATTTGCCAGGCGCATGACCCACTCCTGAATGAAGACATCATCGTGATCACCTATGACCTTTTTATCAAGCAGAGCGTTGCCCCCGGTGAGATTACCAATACTTCTTCGATCATAAACTACGCCGGCGAGGAGGGTGGACCGAACCATTTGCCCGAACCGCTCGACGATGACGCCACGGTGGATGTCAACGCCGCGCCGACTAAATCGCTGGTGGCGACTTCAGAGAGTCACACCACCGGTACGAACGTCACCATCGGAGAGATCGTGCGCTATCAGATGAGCGTGCGCCTGCCTGAGTCAACCATGACCGATCTGGTGTTCCATGACCAACTGCCAAACGGTTTGATCTTCCTGAACGATGGCACCGCCACTGTCTGGTTCGATACCTCGATTATCGCTGGACCACCCGACCGGGCAAATGTGATCACCAGTGATTTTGGCAGTGTCCCGGCCATCCCGGATACATGTATCTCGACGGCTCCATGTGATCTGCAGGACTGGAACATCAGCACCAGCCTGAACTCTGAGACCAACTCTGATGCCTATGGCAGCGGTACGGATGTGTACTTCCGCCTGGGCGTGATCGAAAACCTCGACCGCGATACCGACGAAGAATATGCCTTCATCGAGTTCAATGCCCTGGTGCACAACCAGAACGGCAGCAACGCACACCGCAATGATGCCGGCGACGGCCGGTCAAACAACGTCCGGGTATTGGTGGGGGGGACGCAGTCCGGAGACACGTCTAACAATGTCACTGTCCGTGTAAGGGAGCCGGGCGTCACTCTGACCAAAACACACTCGGCCATCAGCACCATCCAGGCCGGCGATGTGATCACGTATACGATCACCCTGGCCAATACCGCCTCGAACACGGTGATCGCTTTTGATATTGAATTTGAAGACCCGATCCCGGCCACATACCTGACGCTCAACCCGGCCAGTGTGGCGGCCAGCGCCGATTTCGCGCCGTTGGTGGCGGTCAACAACAATCCCTCCGGGACCGGAAATCTGGTGGATATCTCGATTGCCGCGATCCCCGCCGGCGGCATGGTCACAATAGAATACGAAGTCACCGCCACGGTCGATGTCATGCCCAGCCAGGCGATCGACAATACTGCCGATGTCACCTGGACCTCCCTGCCGGGAGAAAAGGGCACCAATCCCAACCCGACCGGGTCGGATAACAGTGTCGTGCTTGGCAACAGCGGCGACGGGACCGGGGAAAGAAATGGAGATCCAGTCACCACCGTGAACGATTATCGGAACGAGGACACCGCTACCTTGAATGTCACCGACCCGTTCTACAGCAAATCGCTGACAGATTCGTCTGCTGCTCATACCACCATCCCAGCCCATGCAGTTGGGGAGATCGCGACTTTCGGCCTGTTTGTTACTGTGCCGCAGGGCACCACCCCAGGGGTTACGATCGTCGATGATCTGCCGGATGGGTTGGCCTACGTGGCAGACTCCGCTGAACTGATCACGAACAACGGGCAATCAGCTTCCTGCCCATTGAGTCAGAACTTTGCAGGTACTTTTAGTGACGCTTTGGGCGTCTCGGCTGCGGGTGGTTCCGGCGGTGATGTAACCTTCACCCTTGGTCAGATCACCGTGGATAGTGATGGGGACGATACGAACAACACCTTCCTGATCTGCTTCCAGGCGCTGGTCGTGAATGAAACCGGCGTGGACAATGGCGACACACTGACCAATTCCACCGATTTCACCATCAACGGGGTCACGGATACCCAGACCGCTGATGTGGAAGTGCTGGAACCGATCCTGGAGATCACCAAGACAGTTACAGACGAAACCCCTGCCGATGGGCAAACGATCACTTTCACCATCACGCTGACGCATGATGCCAGCAGCACGGCGGATGCTTTTGATATCGAGATCGAGGATCTCCTTCCGCCCGAACTGACGCTGGTCGGCGGCACGCTGGCCATCACGCCTTCTAGCGGGATTAACCCTGCCTGGATCACGGATAACTCTTCTGGCAGCACGATCGCTTACGCAATTGAGCAGATCCCGCTGGGCGAACAGGTCGAGATCACCTTTGATGCCGTCGTGGGGACGCTCAGCCTGACTGACTCTTTTGACAATACCGCCACGGCGATCTGGACTTCGCTGCCGGGGGATGATAGCGGGGAACGGACCGGGGATGGCGGGGTCAACGATCATCAGGATGCCTCGACCCAAGCCATTGATATCCTGCGCGACCTGACCAAGACCATCTCCAGTGATAATCTGGCAGCCACGATCACCCCTGAGGTCACGATCGGCGAATTGATCACCTACGAGATCACAATCGTCGTCCCGCCAGACAGCACAGATCAGTTCTATCTCACCGATCAACTGGATGACGGCCTCGCATTTGTGGACTGCGAAACGATCACTGCTGGGGCTTCTCTCAGCAGCAGCACAATCGCTTTCAATACTGCAGGTAACTGCGCCCATGGGCTGACTGGCAATCCCGCCATCAGCAACAGCGGCCGGACGCTCGAGTTCAACCTGGGCACTGTCACCAACAGTAACCCCACGGGCTATGAAACGATCGTCATCCGATATCGGGTGGTAGTGTTGGATTCGGTGGCGAACTTCGATGGCAACGGCCTGACCTATTCCAACGAAGTGGAACTGACCTGGTCGACCGGCAGTCTTACCGATGATACCCCTGGATTGAGTATTGTTGAATCACATTTCTCGCTGGAAAAATCAGTCCAGAATGAGGTAGTCAAGCCCGGTAATCCGGTGATCTTCTATCTGGAAGTGACTCCAACTCTGGAATCGCACACCACTGGATACGATCTGGAGGTCATAGATGTGATCCCGCTTGAGTTAGATATCCCTTCAGGCGGGATCATCGTCACAACAGTTTCAGGGCAAGCCCCTGATAGTTACAGTTTCGACCCGACCACACGAACCTTATCGATCATTTGGGATGAGCTGGAAGTGATCAGTAGTTCGCTTGTTTCATTTGAGGTGATTATGGGGGATGTCCGGCCAGGTGAAGAGGTACTGAATATCGCCAACCTGGTGTGGTCGAGCATGCCGGGCATACCGACTGCCGCTCCTGGGCAGCCGGAAGGGGTCCAATCACCCTATGATGAAGCCTCCACCGAACGGACCTACGACCCGGGGAGCCCGGCTGACCTGACCTATTTTGCCACGTCCGAGATCGCTGTCCGGACCCCAGTGCTGCCAGGAACAGGCTTCGCACCGGGTGTGGTCACTGAGATCGGACAGAAGCCCAAGGACCTCAGTTTCCAACAGACAGGCGGCATTCAGCTGGAGATCCCCACGCTGGGGTTGATCGAACCGGTGGTTGGCGTGCCGATGACCAAGAACGGTTGGGATGTCACCTGGCTGGCCAGCCAGATCGGATACCTGGAAGGGACAGCCTACCCAACATGGGCAGGGAACACAGCCCTGACTGCTCATGTGTATACCGCCGATGGCTTGCCAGGCCCATTTGTGGACCTGGATAAGCTGACCTGGGGACAGGAGGTCATCCTCCATGCCAACGGAATGCGCTATGTCTATCAAGTCCGTTCGGTGCGCCAGGTGGCTCCGACTGATCTGAGCGTCCTGGATCATCAGGACCTGGATTACCTGACCTTGATCACTTGCCGCAGCTTTGATGCACTCATCGATGGGTACCGATGGCGGACGGTGGTACAAGCAGTCCTGGTATCTGTGACAGCAGAGTAAGCTTACAAACACATTCTCAACAAGCCTGGTCAAAACTGACCAGGCTTGTTTATTGATGGAAGATACTGCATCCAGTTTGTGCAGCAACACGCAAATAGGACTATAATCTTTCCTTGCAGAACATCAATAGGAGTAAACATGCCAGACAACAATTTTGAGAAGAACCTGGAAAAATATGCTGAAGTGATCATCAAGATCGGGATCAACGTTCAGCCCGGCCAGCGTGTGCTGATCATGCCCTGGACCGAGAACGCTGATTTTGTAGAGGTATTGGCCGAGCAAGCCTACCGAGCCGGTGCCAGCTTTGTCGATGTCCTGTGGGACAACGAGCCGCTGCGCCTGACGCGGTTCGAGCACGCTCCGCACGATTCGTTCGGGATGGTCTCGGACTGGCGCGCCAATGCCATTATCGAGGCCGGCAAACGCGGCGATGCGATCATCCGCATGGCCAGCCCGGACCCAACTTTGCTGATCGAGCAGGACCCCGCCCTGGTGCAGGATTTCCAGAAGGCTGAGTACCAGCAATTGCAGCCGTATTTCAACCTGGTCCGCAGCCGGGGGATCAACTGGTCCGGTATCGGGGTGCCGACCGAGCGCTGGGCTGCCAAGGTGCTGCCGGATGTGCCCGCCGACGAGCGCATCCGCCAGATGTGGGAACTGATCTTCAAGATGTGCCGCATCACCACCACCGACGACCCGCTGGCCGAGTGGGAACGGCATATTGCTGTACTGGCTGCCCGTTCCGAGTATATGAACCAAAAGCAGTATGCGGCTCTCAAGCTGAACGCGCCTGGGACCGATTTGTGGATGGGCTTACCGAAGGGCCAGCAGTGGCTCTCTGCCAGGATGACCAGCAAGGCCGGCATTGCTTCGGTGGTCAATATCCCGACCGAGGAGACTTTCACCATGCCGCACCGTGCCCAGGTCAACGGGACGGTCCGGGCTACCAAGCCGCTGAACGTGCGCGGGATGATGTACATCGACAACTTCAGCCTGACCTTCGATAACGGCAAGGTCGTGAACGCCAAAGCGGAAGTCGGTGAAGCGCACCTAAAGAACCTGCTGGCCACCGATGAAAATGCCAGCTATCTGGGCGAGATCGCCCTGGTGCCGCACAGCTCGCCGATCTCGCAGTCCGGGCGATTGTTCCTCAACACCCTGTATGACGAAAACGCCTCGTGCCATATCGCTCTGGGCGCGGCCTACCGCTTCAGCCTGGAGGGCGGCGAGGAGATGTCTCCGGAGGAGTTTGAGGCCGCCGGCGGCAACAACAGCATGATCCATACCGATTTCATGATCGGGTCGGAGGCCATGGATATCGACGGGATCACCGCCGATGGCAAGGCCGAGCCGGTCATGCGCAGCGGTGAATGGGCTTTCAAAGTCTGACCGAATTGCATTCACAAGCAGAGATCTGGCCGGCCAGCCGGATCTCTTTTGCAGAAAGTGAAACGAACCCTGATTTCCCGGGTTCGTTTTTTTTCGGGAACCCGGGGGCGATCGCGGACGTCAAGGGATTAGAACCTGAAAGGAGTGTTTTATGTCGAGTAAAAAAATCTTGTTGACAGTAATGATTCTGGCATTATCTGCGGCCGCCTGCCAGGCCGGGCTTTCTGGGGGGGATGAACTGGCCGGCACTTCCTGGCGATTGGTCTCATTTGATGGCACGCCGCCGATCAGCGGCACAGCTCCCACGCTGGTATTTGAGGATGGCCAGGTCAGCGGGAATGCCTCCTGCAATTCGTTTGGCGGCGAGTATCGTGCCCGGGCCGGTCAGATCGAGTTCGGAGAGATGTTCTGGACACTGATGGCCTGCCTGGATAACGGCGTGATGGACCAGGAACAGATGTATATGCGGATGCTTGGCGGGGCAGCGGAATATGAATTGTCCGCCGGACAGCTGCGGATCATGAACCAACAGGGAGAGACTCTGGTCTTCGAACAGACTGACCCAGCGGAATAGCCACATACTTTGTTATCCTGTATCCGGGGGAGCCGCGCAGTACGGAGATTCGACCTGGTGTGGCAAATAATTCCTACAAATAAGGTAAAAGTTATGTTATATAATCCATACTGCTTGTTAACTACAGGGAAAGGATAAAGATGAAGTCAAAAGCGGTATTTATGTTGATCCTGACGATGCTGGGATTGTCTGTGCTGGCCTGTCTTGGCGGCGGACAGACTGCTTCCCCGCCTTCCGACAGTTCAGGTCAGTCCGGCGGCCAATCCGAACTGGAAGGGAACACCTGGGTGCTGGTCGAGATCGGGGGCGGCGAACCGCTCTCTAATGGCGGCGCACTGCCGACGCTCACTGTTATCGGTGACCAGGCTTCCGGCAATTCCAGCTGCAATGGGTGGGGGGCAAAAGTCTCGGTCAGCGGCGATTCGCTCCAGCTCTCCGATTTCTCCGGGTCTGAGATCTTTTGTGATACTCCGGCCGGGATCATGGAGCAGGAGCAGGCTTTCCTCCAGATCCTGATGGATGCCGTCCGGTACGAGGTCACCGACGACAGCCTGACGATCTTTAGCAGCAGTGGGGCAACGCTGGTCTTCCAACGATTCTAGGGATTACAAACTCAGCGCACCCGTTCGATAATCTCGGCGGCCATTTCGAAGCGGTTGAAGGGCGGCATCAGGTAGATGCCCGCGGCCCAGGGCTTGATCGCTTCGATCTGTTCGACTGCGATCTCGATCCCGGCCTGGGGTGACTGGTCTCCGGCGGCGGTGATCCGCTCGCGCAGATCATCCGGGATGCGGATCCCTGGCACCTCGTTGTCCAGGAAATTGGCATGGCGGGTATTGTACAGCGGCAGGATACCGACCAGAAGCGGGTAGCTGAACTGACCATATTCCTCCTGGTAGCGGTCCAGGAACTTTCGGGCCGCCTCCGGTTCGTACACCGGCTGGGTGAGGAAGAAATCCGCCCCATTGAGCATTTTACGGCGCAGCACCTTGATCTCGCGCTCCGGGTCTTTGGGGGTCAGGTTCAGGGCGCTGCCGACGAAGAAATTGGTCGGCTCCCCGATCCCGATCCCGGCGTGGTCCAGGCCGGTGTTGAACCCCTGTTTGATCAGTTTGATCAGGCCGGAGGGTGTCAGGTCATAGTTGTCCATCGCGTCGGGATAGTCGCCGACCTCGGTCGGGTCTCCCATCACCACGAAGATATTCCGCACCCCGATGGCATGTGCAGCCAGCAGGTCGCCCTGGACTCGCAGTAAGTTGCGCCCGCGGGTGGGGAAGTGCAGGGTGGTCTCAATGCCGACCTGGGTTTGCAGCAGTTGGCACACCCCCCACGGGCTCATCCGCATCCGGGCCATTGGGCTGTCGGCCACGTTGATAATATCCGCTCCGGCCTCGTGCATCAGGCTGGCGCCGGCGATCAATTTATGGGTCGAAAGGCCGCGCGGCGGGTCCATCTCCACACAGATGGCAAACCGGCCTGTGTCGAAGCAGGTCGCCAGGTGAGATCGTTCCGCTTCCGGCACTGCGACCGCCGCCGCGGCGCTCAGGCGGATTTCGGGCAGGTCATTGACCTCATCCGGCAAGATAGTCTCCAGCGCGGTGCGCATCGCCCGGATGTGGTCCGGGGTGGTGCCGCAGCATCCGCCAATGATGTGTGCACCGGCTTGACGGAATGCCAGGGCATAATCCCCAAAGTATTCCGGACCGGCCGGGTACATGATCCGCCCGCCGACCCGTTCCGGCCAACCGGCATTGGGCATCACCGAGAACAGGCTGTCCGGCGCTGCCCGGCGCATCTGGCGCAGGATCCGCAAGACCTGGGCCGGGCCTTCCGAGCAGTTGATCCCGATCACATCGGCACCGGCTTCCTGCAGCCAGACAGCCACCTTGGCCGGCGGGTCACCCAGCAGGGTGCGGTCATCCCGTGTGAAGGTCATCGAGACGATCACCGGCAGGCCGCACACTTCCCGGGCGGCCTGAACCGCTTCCCGGGCTTCGTACAGATCGCTGATGGTTTCGATGATGATCAGGTCCACGCCGCAATTGCACAGCATTTCGATCTGCTCGGCGAACACCTCGCGGGCTTGTTCGGCCGTCACACGGCCAAATGGGGCCAGCCGGATGCCCAGCGGCCCGACATCCCCGGCGATCAATACCTGTTTAAAGGAGGCATCCACCACCTTCCGCGCCAGCGAAACTGCGGCACAGATGATCTCTTCCTGCTTCGCCTCCAGCCCGTGCTCGGACAACTTGAACCGGTTCGCGCCGAAGGTATTGGTGGTGATGACCTCCGTCCCGGCTTCGATGTAGCCCCGGTGGACTTCCGCCACCAGCGCCGGATTGGTCAGGTTGATTTCGTCCAGACAGCCTTCAAACGATTCGCCCATTGCATGCAGCATGGTACCCATAGCGCCATCGAACACCAGCGGATTGGGTCGGCTGGCAAGCGCTGTCAGGAAAGGTTTGTCGCTCATCTGGGTCTCGGATAACGGTCTGATGGGATCAGTTGGCCGCTTCCAGTTCGGCCTCGATCAGGCGGGCGAACTCCGAGAACGGCTGCGCGCCGGCCAGATATTGCCCGTTGATGAAGAAGGTCGGCGTGGAGATCGGGGCATTGATCTGCACCAGCACATTGATGTCTTCGTTCACGATGTCCAGGTAGCGGCCCTCGTCCAGACAATCCTCAAAGATGCTCATCTCCAGATCGAGTAACCCGGCATAGGTCAGGTAGGCATCCCTGTTCAGGCCGGCCTGCATGCTGAACAGCAGGTCGTGGAATTCCCAGAAGGCATCCTGTTCCTGGGCACAGTGTGCCGCGTTGGCTGCCGGGCTGGCATTGGGATGGATCGAGTTCAGCGGCAGATCTTTGAACACATACCGGATCTGGTCGCCATAGGCGGACAGGATCGCATCGAAGGTGTTTTCGTGATAGGTGCGGCAGTACGGACATTCGTAATCGCTGAACTCGATGATCGTGACCGAGGCGTCTTCCGGGCCGAGGGTGGGATCATCATCCGAGATCGGGATCTCGTACCGCTGCGGTGTATTGGCGCTCAGGTCAGCCTCGACATTTGGCGCAGCCCACAACTGATAGCCAACGAACAATCCGGCAATAAAGGCCAGAGGCAATCCGGCCATCAGGGCGGCAGTTGGGTTAAAGGCGTTCTGTTTCCGTTTCTCAGTGGTCATTATTTGGCTCCAGTTATCGGGGTGGTTATCAATTTATCCACACTATTTCAGGTAAATTAGTCCGAATGAAATCTGGGGTGGATTATATCATTGAGTCCCGGCGCTGGATGCGCTCGTGCTCGGCTATAATGGGCATATGGAAGATGTGCTGAACCAACCGCTGACCCTGATCAAGCCACTGATGAACGCAGCTGGAATGCTGGGTTTTGTCCCTGACCTGCGCCTCCCGTTGGACTGGGAATCTTTTGGCGCGTTTGTGACCAACCCGGTCAGCGCGGGGCCGCGGCAGCCGGCATCCGGCACCCGCTGGGAGTTGATTCCGGGCGGTGCGCTGCTGCACAGCGGACATCCGAACCCCGGATTCAGACAGTTACTCCGCCATGCCGCAGATGCCTGGGCGCAAAGTCCGGTTCCGGTGATCGTTCACTTGCTCTCGGGAGATCCATACTTCCTGGCAGATGCCGTTGTGCGGCTGGAAACCCTGGAGAACATCCTGGCGGTGGAGATCGGCATCGATGAGTACAGCACCGGGGAGGAGATCCGCCTGGCGGTTGAAGCCGCTCTCGGTGAACTGCCGGTGATCGTCCGGCTGCCCCTGGGCCGTGTATCTGATCTGGCAGAGACCTGTGTCCGGGATGGCGCAGCGGCGGTCAGTCTTGGGCCGCCGCGCGGAATGATCTCGCAAAACGGACAATTCTCCTCCGGGAGAGTGTACGGCCCGGCGCTGTTCCCGCAGGCGCTGCAGGCTGTCCGGCAAATGGATCAAAGCGGTATTCAGGTCATTGGGGCTGGCGGGGTGACATCCAGGGATGATCTCCAGGCGATGCTGGCGGCCGGCGCGTTGGGCGTGCAGATTGACCTGGCGGTGTGGCGCGGCGATTGGTTCCAGTCGGAGGGCGACTAAGATGCAGGAGATTATCCCCGGTGTGTATTTCATCCCGATGTTGTTTTCCAACTGCTGTCTGATCGTGGACGGGTCTAAGATCGTGTTGATCGATGCGGGGGTGCGGTCCTCGCTCAAACCGATCCTGGCAGCGCTTGAGTCGCTTGGCTGCCGGCCGGAGAACCTGACCGAGATCCTGCTGACGCATGCCGATATCGATCATGTTGGCGCTGCAGACGCACTGCGCAAGTTGAGCGGCGCCCGGATCTCGGCCAGCCAGGTTGAGGCGGAAGCGTTGGCTCGCGGCCGCTCGGCGAGGGAAGTCAAGGCCGGGTTGCTCTCGCCGCTGTTCACCTGGTTCGAGCAGCGCAGCGGGTCAATGCTGTTGTGGGTCGATCGGGTGCTGCACGCGGGTGAGGTGTTGCCGGTGCTTGGCGGGCTGCGCGTCCTGTCCAGTCCGGGACATACCCCGGGACATCTCTCGTTTTATGCGGAAAAGCACCGCCTGCTATTTGCGGGGGATTCGGTCACCACCCGGCACGACAGCGTGCGGGCCAACCGCCGCCGGATGTTCAACTGGGATCAGGAAGTGATGCTGGCCTCGCTCAGGATGCAGGCCGCGCTGCAGCCCGGGATCGTGGTCTGTGGGCACGGGCCGCTGGTGCGGGATGCGGCTGTGAAATTTGAGTTGGATTGACGACTGGAATGGAGGTGGATGATGCTAAAGAGACTGTTAATCGTGCTGTCGATGATCGTGCTGGCGGGGTGCTCCTTGCCGGCTGGCAATTGGTCGGGTGAACCCGGGACGCCTCAAATTGATCCGACGTTAACGCTCACCTCTCCTGCGCTCACACCGACTGAAGCGTATCTGCCACCGGAACATCTCATCCAAGTGCGGGTCGTGGATGGCGAGGGTGAATTTTACAATACCATCACCGGTGAGACCTTCATCCCGCGCGGGGTCAATTACATCCTGATTGTGGACACCGGGACGGGATTGGAGAACCGGGTCTTTGAGGTCGGACGCTATCAGCATGAGGTCTTTGCCGCCGACCTGCAGGGGCTGGTTGAGCGTGGGTATAACACTGTCCGCCTGTTCCTGGAATGTTCCAGCGATACCACCTGCATCACGGACCCGGCCACCGGCCGGCTGAACGGCGAATATCTGGATAACCTGGTCGATGCCATGCACACCGCCCGCGATGCCGGCATCTTCCTGCTGCTGACTTCCAATGACCTGCCGACCAAAGGCGAATACTGGAACATTTCCAACCGCCAAGCCGAGCGAGACCCGAACTTTGAGGGTTATCGGAATGCCCATATCCTGACCGAGAACGGCCATCAGGCCGCCGTGGCCTACTGGACGGACCTGATGTCCGGGCTGGCGGAGCGGCAAGCGCCCTGGGATGCAGTCCTGGCCTGGTCATTGCTCAACGAGCAGTGGCTGTTCAAGGAGCAGCCACCCCTGAGCCTGGATGCCGGGGTGGTCGAAACCGCCAACGGGTTGAATTATGACCTCTCCGATCCAGCCCAGAAGCGGGCGATGGTGGCCGAAAACCTGCTGCTGTATATCGACCAGGTCGAGGATGTCATCCGTACCTACGACCCGACCACCCTGGTGACGATGGGCTTCTTCGCCCCGCAATTCCCCAATGAAACCGGCATCGGCGGCAGTTGGTATGTGGATACAGCCGCATTGATCGAGGGCGGGGCGGCGCTGGACTTTTACGATTTCCATGCCTATCCGGGCGATGACCTGACCCTGGCGGAATTTGCGGAGAATTTCGGGATGACCGGTCATCCGGAGATCCCTGTCGTGATGGGTGAGTACGGCGCTTTCGAGGACCGTTACGATTCGGTCGAGACCGCCGCCCGGGCCGCCACACAATGGGCGGCAGAGTCCTGCGCGCATGGCTGGGATGGCTGGCTGTACTGGAGTTATTTCGATCTGCCGGCACCGCTTGGCGATCCGACCTGGGGCTTTGTAGAGGGTGACCACTTCATGCTGGACCTGTTTGCCCCAAACGCTCAACCGGACATCTGCACGCCGGTGGAGGTGCCGACCGCCAACCTGGCCTATGGCAAAGCGGTGACCGCCTCCCGCCAGCTGCCGGAAGGCCCGCCGCTGGATGCCCTCGATGAGAGCGTGGAGACCAGCTGGCAATCCGGAGCTGATGCGCCGCAGTGGATCAAGATCGACCTGGGCGCCGGGCACACCATTGCCGAGGTCCGGCTGCTGGTCGGGCAGTGGCCGGAAGGTGAGACCCGCCACCGGGTGTATTTCCGGCAAGCCGGCACCACTGACAATGCCGCCAACTGGCAACTGGCCCACGAGTTCATCCAGCCGACCGCCGACCTGGATTGGCTGTCCTTCTCCCTGGAGACGCCTGCATTCAATATCCAGTATGTGATGGTGGAAACGGTTTCAAGCCCGTCATGGGTTTCCTGGCGGGAGATCGAGGTATTTGGCAGCGCAGAGGACTGACAACTGGCGAGGTCTTCATGGTAAACTCTAGCCCAACCTTTTCGGACTTACTCCGCTACACCCCTGGATAGGATCACGATGAAAAAACAACACACCTACACCCGGAGAGCATTCCTGGACGCATTGGCACAGCGCGTCCTGATCTATGACGGCGCCAACGGTACCATGCTGCAGGCCATGAACCTGACTGCCGAGGACTTCGGGGGCGAACGATACAACGGCTGCTACGACTTCCTGGCCATCACCAAACCTGAGGCGGTTGCCGCCGTGCACCGGGCGTATTTCGAGGTCGGGGTGGATGTGGTCGAGACCAATACCTTCCGCTCCAACCCGCTGACTTTGGAAGAGTATGGGCTGGGTGCGCGGGCCTTCGAGATCAATCAGGCTGCGGCATCCGTCGCCCGCCGGGTAGCGGACGAATTCAGCACGCCCGAGCACCCGCGCTTCGTGGCCGGGTCGATCGGCCCTTCCGGGATGCTGCCCTCGGCCGATGATCCGTCTCTTTCCAATATCACCCACGACCAGTTGGTCGAGATCTTCAAAGTCCAGGCCGCCGGGCTGATCGCTGGGGGCGTCGATGTCCTCCTGATCGAAACCTCGCAGGATATCCTCGAGGTCAAGGCGGTCATTCAGGGCATCCAGCAGGCATTTGAGGACAGCGGTGAACGCTTGCCGA
Source organism: Anaerolineales bacterium (assembly GCA_020059485.1). GTDB lineage: Bacteria > Chloroflexota > Anaerolineae > Anaerolineales > UBA11579 > UBA11579. The sequence goes on along the minus strand of JAGVCA010000018.1, from coordinate 14,236 downwards.
TCCAGTGCCAGATAACCCTGGACACCAGCGGCCGGATGCTGCTGGGGACGGACATCAGCTCTGCGCTGGCGATCCTGGAGAAACTGCCGATCGATGTGATCGGCCTGAACTGCTCTACCGGCCCTGAGCACATGCGCGAGCCGATCAGTTACCTCGGCGAGCAGTCCGTCCTGCCGGTGTCGGCCATCCCGAATGCCGGGCTGCCGCTCAATGTCGACGGGCAGGCGGTTTATCCGCTGGAACCTGAACCGTATGCCGAAGCGATGTATGAGTTTGTCACCAAACACAACATCAGCGTGGTCGGCGGCTGCTGCGGGACTACGCCAACGCACATGCGCAAGCTGGTGGAAAAGATTCATGGCCACCCAAGCCCGGCCCGGCCAGAGCGTGATACGCCGCGCCTGTCCTCCTCGATCAAGGCGGTCGATATGGCTCAGGAGCCGCGCCCGCTGCTGATCGGCGAGCGCCTGAATGCCACCGGCAGCCGGCTGTTCAAACGCTTGCTGCTGCAGAAGGACTGGGACGCGCTGGTCGAGATCGCCCGCGAACAGATCGAGGGCGGCGCGCATGCCCTGGATGTCTCGGTGGCGGTGACCGAGGACCCGGACGAACTTGGCCTGATGACCACCCTGGTCAAACGGCTGGCGATGAGTGTGGATGCCCCCCTGGTGATCGACACCACCGAGCCTGAGGTGATGGAAGCCGCGCTCAAGATCGCCCCAGGGCGCAGTATGCTCAATTCCACCCACCTGGAGGCCGGCCCCGAAAAACTTCGCCAGGTACTGGGGATCGCCAAAAAGCACAATGCGGCCGTCCTGATCCTGACGATTGATGAGCAGGGCATGGCCAAGTCGGTCGAGCGCAAAATAGAGGTCGCCAAACGAATCTACGATATCGCGGTTGACGAGATCGGCCTGGCGCCGGAGGACCTGGTTTACGATACCCTGACCTTCCCGCTCTCCACCGGAGACACGGAGTTTGCCGATTCGGCGATCGCGACGCTGGAGTCAATCCAGCGGATCAAAGCTGAATTGCCCGGGGTATTCACCTCACTGGGGGTCAGTAATGTCTCCTTTGGTTTGAACCAGGCGGCCCGTCCGGTGCTCAACAGCCTGATGCTGCACCACGCTGTACAGTACGGTCTGGATATGGCCATCGTACATGCCTCCAAGGTCCGGCCGTATGCCGAGATCCCGGAGGAAGAGCGCAGCCTGATGGAGGACCTGATCTTCAATCGCCGCCCGGATGCCTTGCAGCGGGTGATCGAGTTCTACCAGGACGTGCAGGTGGCTGAGGAGGGCCAGTCCGACCCGACCGAGGGCATGACGCCGGAGGAACGGCTGTACTGGAGCATCCTGCACCGCCACAAGGAGGGCGTGGAAGCGGCGATAGATGAGATCATTGCCCGCAAGGACCATGCCAGCAACCACGAATCGGCGGTGAATATTCTCAACAACACCCTGCTGCCAGCGATGAAAGAGGTCGGAGACCGGTTTGGCGCTGGCGAACTGATCCTGCCGTTTGTGCTGCAGTCAGCCGAAGTGATGAAAAAGACCGTCACTCACCTGGACAACTATCTGGAGAAGGTGGCGGGTGTCAGCAAGGGTAAAGTGGTGCTGGCGACGGTCTATGGCGATGTGCACGATATCGGCAAGAACCTGGTCAAGACCATCCTGGCCAATAACGGCTACGAGGTCTTTGACCTCGGCAAGCAGGTCCCAGCGGATACGATCATCAGTAAAGCCGAGGAGGTCGGGGCGGATGCCATCGGCCTGAGCGCGCTGCTGGTCAGCACCAGCAAGCAGATGCCTCTGATCATCAACGAACTCCACCGCCGCCGGATGGAGATCCCGGTATTGATCGGCGGGGCGGCGATCAATCGGCGCTTTGGCTGGCGGGTGCTGTACACCGAAGAGGGCGATCCGTATCCCCCCGGTGTGTTCTACTGCGCCGATGCTTTTGAGGGATTGAACGTGATGGAACAGCTGGTCGATGATCACAAACGGCCGGCGCTGATGGAGGAGTTGAGGTCCAAAGCGACGTTTGAGATCGAACGGGAACGTCCGCAGCGCAAAACTCGGTCAGCCGGGGGGAGTGCGGTCGGCCCGGCGCCGGCCATCCCGCAAGTCCCGGCCTGGGGGCCGCGCGTGGTGGAAGAGATGCCGCTGGAGATGGTCTTCCAGCATCTGTACATCAATGAGCTGTTCCGCCTGTCGTGGGGCGCCAAGAACGCCCGCGGCGAAGAGTGGGATAAACTGGAGATTGAATTTCAGGAACGCCTGGACCGGATGAAGCGTGAAGCGCTGCGCGGCGGCTGGCTGAAACCGAAAGGGATCTATGGTTACTGGCCGGCACAGTCAGACGGGGATGATTTGCTGGTGTATGACCCGCAATCCCTGGCTGACAAGCCGGCTGAGATCGCCCGCTTCAGTTTCCCGCGCCAGCCGTCCGGGGACATGCTGTGCCTGGCCGATTATTTCGCTTCTGTTTCCTTGGGAAAGATGGATGTGGTCGCGCTGCAAATCGTGACAGTTGGACAGCAGGCCACCGAGAAGTTTGATGAGATGCAGGCCGCTGGGGATTACTCCGAGGCGTATTACGTGCATGGCCTGGCCGTCCAGACGGCCGAAGCCAGCGCCGAATATCTGCACCGTCATATCCGGCGAGAGCTGGGTCTGGCGGAAGGGCAGGGAAAGCGTTATTCCTGGGGGTACCCGGCCATACCGGACCTGGATGACCACCGGATCGTGTTCGACCTGCTGCCGGCCGAGTCCGAACTGGGCATGTCTCTGACCTCAGCCTTCCAGCTGGTACCGGAGCAGTCCACCGCCGCGATCATCCTTCATCACCCGGAGGCCAAGTACTACAGCACAGGCGTCAGCCGGGTGGAGCAGTTGATGGAGTAGCGGTCTGCCTGTTCCTGGCCAGACACGATCCAATCAGGAGTACGAGATGAGAGATCATGACGAACTGACCGTTCGGTACAATTATGATTCGTTTACACCGGAGAACTACGAGCCGTGGATGAACTTCGAAAAAAGTCCGTCCGTCGGCCAGGCTGCCCCCGATTTTCCGCTCTGGACCCTGGACGGCCAGAAAACCCGCCTGAGCGAGATCTGGTCGGCGCGCCTGTTCACTGTGGTGGAGTTCGGCAGTTTCACCTGACCATACTGCGGGATGGCGGCGCCGTCCATGAATGCCCTGGCTGAACGTTTTTCTGGCAGCGATGTCGGTTCGATCTTCCTGTATACTCATGAAGCCCATCCGGGAGAACATTATCCACACCTGACCTCGATGGAACAAAAGTTTCGGCATGCCCGTGATTTGCGTGACAGACTGGGCGTGGCCCGGCCGATCGTGCTGGATGCGCTGGACGGCTCCTGTCACCGGGGTTATGGCTCGATGCCGAACATGACCTGGATCTTTACTCGGGGTGGTGTGCCTGTGTATAAATCTGACTGGACCGATGCCAACAGCGTCGAGAATGCCCTCGTGTATTTCACCGGCATCAGTGACAGACGGCGGGCAGGGGAACGGCTGGCGCCATTCAATGTCCAGCGGTTGGATTACCGTAACCAGGACCGCGAAGCTTTCTACCAGGACTTGGCCCGCAGCGGCCCCAAGGCGGTTGAGGAATTCCGCAAAGTCTTCGGGTAATCCCAATCGGTTGATACGAAAAGAGGACAGCGATCAACGCTGTCCTCTTGCTTTTTTGAGGGATTTTTCCAGGGGCGGTAGGATTTACTGGTTGGCCTCGTAGATCGCTTCGAGTGCATCCCACAGGGCCTGGCTCATCTCGCGGCAGGCTTCCACCACCTCGGCCTGATCGGCTTCCGACAACCCGGAGATCCGGGCCAGCAGCTTTTCACTCTCATGGTGGTTGGCGCTGTGTACCTGGAAGTATTCTTCCGCCTCGGCCGGGACCGGGTAATGCTGGCGCAGCCCATCCAGCTTGGTGACCGATGTTTCGGGCTGCTGAACCTCGAAGGCATACATCGCACCCAGAGCGGTCGTCGGCTGCGAGAAGAGGCGTTCTGCGGTCCCGATCAACCCAGCCACCTGCATGCTGTCCCGGTCGGAAATCCGGGTCTCCAGGGCGGCGGCAAAGCGGTCCCACAGCTCGGCGTGTTCGTGCTCTTCCTCCGCCGTCTCGGGGTCTGCGAGGGTCTCCCAGCCGGCCGGGAGCATCTGGATAAAGCGGCCGTAATCGCCGGCATACTGGGCCAGGGCGGCACGCGGCAGTTCGCCTGCGGTCCAGGACTGGTAGAAGCGGCTGTTGAGCAGGGCGAGATCGCCGATCGAGTTATCAAGTTTGGTCTTCAGGTTCATGTTCATTCCCTCCGAAATGGTATTCAGGGATAATTTGGGTAAATTATATCATAATAGAAAACCTCAAATGATCCTCCCCGTGCCGAAAGCAGAGGTTTGACGATTCAAGGTTGTTCTTGCTTGATTTTACCCGTTGCGGACTTTTTTCCGGAACCCGCGACGCTCCTGGAAACCAGGGTTGCGGCTGCCTTGTGATCGCTGTCCGCCAGAGTTTGGCTGTCCCTCAGGCTTGGCGGCTTTGTAATCAAAATCCGGGAAGGAGATCTCTTTGATCTTTTCATTCATGATCTTTTCGATCTTCCGGATCATGTCGTAATCTTCCGGGGTGGTCAGGGTGAAGGCTGCGCCGGTACGTTTGGCTCTGCCGGTGCGCCCGATCCGATGGATATAGGCATCCGGCGTGTCCGGCATGTCGAAGTTGATCACATGCGAGATGCTTTCGATGTCCAACCCGCGTGCCGCGATGTCGGTTGCCACCATGATTGGAAACTTGCCGGACTTGAAACCACTCAGGGCTGCAGTACGCTGGCTCTGGCTCCGGTTCCCATGCAGGGCAGTGGCCTCGTAGCCGCTTTGGGCGAGCTGCCGGGCGAGTTTTTGGGCGCGGTGTTTCGTGCGGGCGAAGATCAGGATCGAGTCGGTCTCGGTGTTTTCAAGGATCTTAAGAACCATCTCTCTCTTCAGATGCTGGGGCACCGGATAGAGGGTATGGGCGACCGTGTGGGCAGGGCGGGCGATGCCCATAGACACCCGTTCTGGGTTGTTCAGCGTTTGCGCCGCCAACTGTTCGATCTCGTTTGGGAATGTGGCTGAAAACAGCATCGTTTGCCGCTGTTTTGGCACCAGTTTCAGGATGCGTTTGATATCAGGCAGAAAGCCCATATCCAGCATCCGGTCAGCTTCGTCCAGCACCAGGATCTTAATCCCATCGAGACGAATGTTGTTATTCTGGATGATATCCAGCAGCCTTCCAGGGCAGGCGACGATGATCTCAACGCCGCGCTTCAGCGCTTCGATCTGAGGGGACGCCCCCACACCACCATAAATGGTGGCGCTTCTCAGGTTGGTGCCTTTCGCCAATTCCTTGATCGTCTGGTTGATCTGTTCTGCTAGCTCGCGGGTCGGGGTGATGATAAGGACCTGGGTGCGGTTCCGCGGACCGTTCAGCAGTTTATGCAAGATCGGCAGCACGAATGCAGCGGTCTTGCCGGTACCGGTTTGGGCTGTACCGATCAGATCTCTTCCGGCCAGGGCCAGCGGAATGGCAGATTCCTGGATCGGGGTGGGTGTTCGAAACCCTGAATTTTGGATCCCGGTATTTAAACGGGAATCCAGATTGAACTGATTGAAGTTCATAATGTTGTTCCTTATTATTCAGTAGTCAAGCGGATGTCAGGGAGATCGAGCGGTGCTCAAAAGATAACAGCGGCAAGGACTGCTGGGGGTGATTGATATAACCCGACAACCATAACCGATTGCAGGGAACTTGTCAAGCTAACAAGCCTGCTGTGTGATCTAAATTTCAAAAGTAGACTGAATAAACCTGAAAACTAGACTCTTTCCACTTGAAAAGTAGACTCCTTCGAATATGTTGATTACTTGACCATGGTAAATTCCCCCAATTCATCAAAGGAGGCTACCATGGGACAGATCCATAAACGTTTCACCGATGAGCAAGTGCGGATGCTGTTGCAGAGCTATGGTCAGGGTCAAATCAGTCGCGACGATGTGCAAGAGATGCTAGGAATTGGCCGTGCGCGTTTCTTTGTGCTGCTCAAAGAGTATCGCCAGGATCCGGCAGGGTTCAGCATCGCCTATCAGCGCACGACACCGGCCAGGCTGGCTGCGGAGGCGGAAGCTGAGCTGGCTAAGGCCTTGTTGCGCGAGAAAGAGCTTGTCGAAGATCCCAGCCTGCCCATCTCGGGTTACAACTACACGGCCATCAAAGATCGGCTGGCACAGAAGGGCCTGCACGTATCGCTAACCACAATAATCAAAAGAGCCAAGCAGTTAGATTGCCATATTCCTCGGCGCAAGCGCAAAGACCACGACCGGGAAGTGTTGACAGCTTCAATTGGCGCACTCATCCAGCATGACTCATCCTTGCACCAGTGGTCGCCCTATGCGCAGGAGAAATGGCACCTGATCACATCGATCGATGATTACAGCCGCAAGCTGCTGTTCGCTGATTTTGTCCCCCAAGAGACGACCTGGGCCCATATCCAGGCAACGCAAGCGGTCTTCCAGCAGTATGGCTTGCCCGTGCGCTATTACGTGGATTCCTTACGCGTCTTTCGCTTTGTCCAGGGTCGGGACAGCGTCTGGCGCAAGCATGTCCTGGAAACCGATGATGTGGATACCCAATGGAGCCGGATGATGGGCCTGCTAGGGGTCGACGTGGTGCATGCCCTCTCACCCCAGGCGAAAGGCAAGGTGGAAAGACCCTACCGCTGGCTACAAGATCGCATCGTCCGCACCTGTGTGTATGAGAACCTGTCGGCGTTGGAAGAGGTGCGAGAAGTGCTCAAGGCCGAAGTCAACCGCTATAACACCCAACAGGTCCATTCCACCACCGGCGAGATCCCCAACCTGCGTTTTCAGAAAGCTAAAAAAGAAGGCAACAGCCTCTTTCGAAAATTCACACTCCCCGAACCTTACCGTTCACCCAAAGATGTGTTCTGCTTACGGGCTACCCGAAGGGTCAACGGCTATCGACGCATTTCACTCTTCAAGCACGAAATCGAGGTCCCCAATGTGCCCCTGCGGGAAGAAGTCGATATCCATCTTGTTCCCGATGAGATCAAACAGCTTATGCATCTTCGTATCTGGTTCCATGACAGAATGGTGCACTCGGTTTCCTTACCGCTCCAAGGTTTCCGAGTCCACTTTTCAAGTGTTGCTAACAGCCAACAAGCCTGCCTGATCGGCATCAAGAAATATGATCCACTGGCTAATCGCGTTCCTGCAGCGTGAGTGTTGCCAATGCCATCACAACCAGACCAAACAGCGTCAGCTGTCCAACTACATTCATGGCATCTGCTAAAACCCCGCCGGCGATCAGGACCTGGATGATCTCATTCGCATAGTAGAGCGGTGAGACATGAGAGAAGACCTGCACCCATTCTGGCAGCTTTTCTACTGGCAGGATCACGCCTGAAATGATCATGGAGATCAGGATCAGCGGGATGAACGGAATGACCTGCCCTTCGCTGCGGGCAAAATTCGATACAAAGATGCCGATCTCTAGGCTGATAGCCGAGAGCAGCCACATCACCAGGTACAGGGCTGCCAGTTTCTCAAAGGAATAGGAGAGGTCAAACAACCAATTCAACTCGAGCAAGACGATCAGGCTTTGGATAGAAGCCAGCACCGTATAGGAAAGCAGATAACCCAGGATGACATCAACCTGAGTATAGCCGCTGATAAACATGCGCGGCAGGGTCCCGGCAGTTCGCTCACGGACGACAACAATTGCGGTCATGATAAAGGTGATGAAATGCACCAGAAATGCCCCGTAGGGGATCACATAGACCGACGGATCAAAGAAGGGACTCACCAGAACGTTGAGGACCACATATATAAAATAGATGATGATCGCCGGGAAGAGCAGCGAAAGCCCCAGGAAGCGATGATCTTGCCGGATCTGACTGAGGGAACGGCCAGCAACTGCCAGGATACGTGCAATGCTGATCGTCATCTAGGCCTCATTTCTCTTTTGTTCTTCATCCAAATTTTTCACCAGCCGCAGCATGACCTGTTCCAATCCTTCTTCTTCGATCTCGATCCGCTTGATGTCAGGGTCCAGGTTATGCGAGTGCAGCAGATCTGGCAGGGTATTGGGATAATCCAGGACGGCATGCTCCTCAACCTGGTCATTCTTCCAGATCCGGACGACTGCCCGGCTTTCCCAAAGGAATTGGCGAGGCGAGTTGCAGGCTAACACTTTCCCCCGGTGCAGGACAGCCAGGCGGTCGCAATGCATGGCATCGTCCATCTGGTGTGTGGAGACAATCACTGTAGCGCCATCCTCGGCTAATTGGCGGAAGTGCTGCCAGAAAAGTTCACGTAATTTAGGGTCGATACCGGAGGTTGGTTCATCCAAAAAGAGAACCGCCGGCTTGTTGACCAGGGCACAGGCCAGCGAAACCCGCTGACGCATGCCCCCGGAAAATGTATGGATGGGATGGTTGGCCCGTTCCGCAAGGCCAACGAAAGTGATCACTTCCTCGATCCGCTCTTCCAGGTTATTTGAGGGATGCCCTTGACCGAAGAAGCGGATATTCTGGCGCGGCGAAAGGTCATCATACAGGGCTGGATTTTGGGGCATGTACCCGATCCGAGCACGCATTGCTCTTTTGTCATGGATTGGGTCATGGCCGAGAATGGAAATTTGCCCCTTGGTACGTTTGATCGCACCGATCAGCAAGCGGATCAGGGTGGTTTTTCCTGCGCCATTTGGGCCCAGCAGACCAAAAATCTGTCCACGCTCAATCTGAAGGCTAACACCTTGAAGGGCTTTGACCTTACTGAAATTTTTGTGCAAATCTGAAATCTGGATCGTCGGTTCCATTTAACCTTCTTTGGCTTCTGACCTCATTTGTAGAGATTATAGCACCGTCGCATTTCAGTAATAAAAGAAGGTGCAGTCTGTCTGCACCTTCTGAACGCAGGCTATTTCGAGTTTTGGTCTTAGAACAGGATTGATGCCAGCTCGTTGCGGTACTGGCGGGTCTCAGGATCGTGCTCGTCCATCATCATCAGCAGGCCGACCATCGCCCGCCGCACCTCACCGTCCAGATAGTCCTTGTCTTCCCGCAAGATCCCCAGCAGACCATCGGCAGCCGCCGGCAGGTTGCCGCGCGTCACCAGCGTCAGCGCCCTGCGGAAGATCACGCTCAGGTCGCCCTTCAGGAAGGTGTCCGGGCTGGTCTCCAGCTTGCTGACCGAGCGCGCCAGATGCGCGAGCTGCTCGGCCTGAGCAAGATGCTTCCCGGCCGGGAAATCAAGCAACACAGCCAGCGCGTCCGCAGCTTCGCCCTGGGCAACCAGCGATTTTGCCAGGCCCAGCAGAGCGCCCCCGTTGTCGGGGTCCTGTTTCAAGCTGCGGCGGAAAGCGTTGGCCGCCTGGGTGAAATTACGCAGGGAAAGCAACCCTTCAGCCCGTTCCAGTTCCAACGATCCGGTGCTGGGCGTCAGTGACCGCAGGAAATCGCGGATAAAACCTTCGGTTTGCAAGCCGATAAATTCGTTCACCATCTGGCCGCGGTGGAAAACCTTGACGGTTGGCAGGCTGCGGATGCCCAGCTGGATGTTCAGGTTGGGGCTTTCGTCGGCATTTACCTTGGCCAGCCGGAAAGCGCCATCCGCCTCGCGGGCCAGTTTCTCCAGGATCGGGGTCAGCAGGTGGCAAGGGTTGCACCACTCGGCCCAAAAGTCCACCACGACAGGGACTGTGCTGGAATAGGCGACCACATCATTCTGAAAACTGGTCTCATCAACATCAATGATAAATTGGGAGGACATCATCTCTGGTCTGCTCTTCCTTATTAAGAACTGGTCCGTTCAGGCAGTGAATCAATCACTTTACATGGTCAAATCGTACCAAACTATTGTAAATTTTGTGTAGATTGTCTGTCAGAATCATAGTTATTGGTAATCCTGCAAATGGGGAGGAATTCACCTGTAAACTCCTTATTTACATGGTTCTAATTTATATGCTGTTGACGTTCGGGTGTGGGCGTGCTATTATCAAATGGGAATCATCTATCTTATTTTGACAATTTATTGCCCCATGCCAGGCACTCACTCGGGCTGTTATGCAATTATCGCCGGAATTATCCTTCTCGATTGAGCCGAGGCACTCACACACCACGGTGTGCGATCCGAAGCAAGCTCCAGGTGACGGCGGGGTGGGGTCAGAAAGGAGCTTTGGATGAGGATCGAATTCATTTTTCGGATCATCGGTATGCTTGTTATGGGGATCGGAGGGGGCTGGTTTGGTGCGTATTTCAGCAGCCTGTCAAACGAGCCGCCTCTGGCGCAGGTAGTCGCCTTTGCGATGGTCGGCTCTCTCGCCGGCCTGATCCTGACCCCCTACCTGACAACCCGGCCGATGCGGGCGATCCGTCAAAACCTGACCCAGGTATCCGCTAAGACCTTGTTCGCAGGGACGCTTGGCCTGGTGATCAGTCTGGTGGTTTCAGCTCTGCTGGCGTTTCCCCTTTCTTTGCTGCCGGAACCATTTGGACAGGTGCTGCCAGTCTTGCTGGCGCTGGCGATGTGCTATCTGGGCATCTCGATCTTTGTTTCGCGTCAGGGCGATATCCTGCAGATGTGGTCAAACTTTTCTCAGCGCGGCGGAGAAAGCGATAGTCCGGCCGATGACAGGCAGCGGGTGATCCTGATGGACACCAGCGTGATCATTGATGGCCGGGTGGCTGACATCGCCCGGACAGGCTTTCTGCCAGGAGAGTTATTGATCCCCCGGTTTGTCCTGAATGAACTCCAGTACATCGCAGATTCGGGCGACAACCTGCGCCGACAGCGCGGCCGCCGGGGGTTGGAAGTGTTGACCCAACTGCAAAAGGATAACTCCATCTCCGTCCGGATCAGCGATATCGATGTGGAAGGCACTAACGCAGTCGATGACAAGCTGATCATCCTGGCACGCCAGATGCGCGCCCCGGTGCTGACCAATGATTACAACCTCAACCGTGTCGCCGAGATCCAGGGCGTCATGATCCTGAACATCAACGAACTGGCCAATGCGGTCAAGGCTGTCTATCTGCCAGGTGAGTCGCTGACCCTGCGCGTGATCCAGGAAGGCCGGGAACACGGTCAGGGGATCGGGTATCTGGATGATGGTACGATGGTGGTCGTGCAGGATGGCAACCGCTTCATCGGGGATGAGGTCAGCACGATGGTGACCAAGGTGCTGCAAACTGCTGCCGGCCGGATGATCTTTGCCAAGTTAGAGGATGATTAATTATCACAGGGAGACAAGGATGAGTCTGAAGGTTTATAACACGCTCACTCGCCAGAAAGAAGAGTTCCAGCCGCTCTCTCCTCCGCAGGTGACGATGTATGTCTGCGGGCCGACGGTTTACGATAATGCGCATGTCGGCCATGCCATGTCCAGTCTGGTGTTCGATATTATCCGCCGCTATTTGCAATACCGCGGCTTCACCGTCCGCCATGTGATGAACTATACCGATGTGGATGACAAGATCATCATGAGGGCGCAGTACGAAGAGATTGACGCCATGGAACTGGCCGAACGCTATATTGTCCAATATGGCGATCACCTGGCCGACCTCAACATCCTGCCCGCTTCGGCTTACCCGCGCGTTTCCACCGAGATGGATAATATTGTTCGCGTGGTGCAGGGGTTGATCGACAAAGGCTTTGCCTATGAGGTGGATGGCGATGTCTACTTCCGGGTTGCAAAGGATGATGATTACGGCAAACTCTCCCGCCGCAAGCTGGAGGATATGTCTTCCGGATCGCGCATTGATGTCGATACCCGCAAGGAAAGTCCGATGGACTTTGCCTTGTGGAAGGCGGCCAAACCGGGCGAACCGGCCTGGGACAGCCCATGGGGTCAGGGCCGGCCTGGTTGGCATATCGAGTGCTCAGTAATGACGATCGAACACCTTGGCGAGCAGATCGATATCCATGGCGGCGGCAATGACCTGATCTTCCCGCATCACGAGAATGAGATCGCCCAATCCGAGAGCTTCACTGGCAAGCCCTTTGCCAAATACTGGCTGCACAACGGCATGATGCAGCTGGCTGGCGAGAAGATGTCGAAGTCGCTCGGCAACCTGGTGACGATCAAGGAATTTCTCAGCAAGCATGAAGCCGATGTGCTCCGACTGCTGGTCATCAACTCCAGTTATCGCAGCCCGCTGACCTTCAATGATGAAGTGCTGGAACAGACCACCCGCGCGCTCGAACGTTTGCGCGGTGGGCTTAAGCCGGCCTTCCCGCAGGCCAGCGGTGCCCCGGACGAGGCATTGCAATCGCTGGTTGAGCAGCTGGAAAAATCCCGGTCGGGCTTCAATGAATCGATGGAAGATGATTTCAATTCGGCCGGCGCGCTGGGCCATTTGTTCGATCTGGTCCGGGCGATCAATCAGGCGCGCGATGCCCGGGCAACCGCGGAGCAACTTTCCGAAAGCCAGGAGGCACTCGAAGAATTAACCGGTGTGCTTGGGCTGCGGATGCAGGCCCGCCTGGCGGATGAGACCGGTGCCGGGCCGTTCATCGACATGCTGCTGGAAGTTCGTAAGGAGTTGCGGGCTGAAAAGCTCTGGGCGCTTTCCGACAAAGTACGGGATGGACTCAAAGCCCTCGGGGTGCTGGTGGAGGATACCAAAGACGGCACCAGCTGGCGCTGGGAATGAGCCCTCTTTCCCGCGAGGTTCACTGAACAATGGCTGAGTGGCTGTACGGCCGCAACCCGATCTATGAGGTCCTACGGGCTAACCGAAGACAGGTCCTGGTTTTAAAGGTTGCCAAAGGGGCTCATGAACAGGGCCGGCTGGCCGAGATCATCCGCTTGAGCCGCGCCCGCAAATTGCCTGTCAATTATGTCCCCCGCCAGGAGCTCGACCAGATCGACCGCAACCACCAGGGCGTGGCTTTGCAGGCCGACGATTTTCCTTATGCTGATCTGAGCGAGATGCTGGTGCGGGCGGCCGAACGCAAGCAAGCCCCCTTCCTCCTGATCCTGGATTCCCTGCAGGACCCGCAGAACCTGGGTACCCTGCTGCGTACAGCCGAAGCGGTTGGCGTGCATGGCGTGTTGCTGCCCTCCGCCCGAACTGCTACGATCACGCCGGCGGTGGTCAGTTCATCCTCCGGGGCGTGCGAGCACCTGCTGATCGGGCAGGCTAACCTGGCTCAGTCGATCGCGACGCTGAAGGACAGCAATCTCTGGGTTATCGGTCTCGATGGCGGTGAAGATGCCCAGCCGGTCGAGCGGGTCGATCTGACCGGCGGGCTGGCGCTGGTGGTCGGTAGTGAAGGCAGCGGCATGCGCCGCCTGGTGCGCGAAAATTGTGATTTGCTCATGCGTCTGCCGATGCACGGCCAGGTCGAATCGCTGAATGCTTCCGTGGCTGGGTCGGTGGCGCTGTATCTGGCCTTATTGGCGCGCAGTGCGGCTCACGGCTGATTTTTGCTCCGCCGCCTTGGTCACATTGCGACCATCGGTCAACCTCCGGTGGAAAATCCGGCGGTTTCAGCATTGACGCGGGGGGAGATTCACAGTAAACTTTCCCGCTGGCTATGAATTCGGTTTCTTGCCTGTGCTTTACCATTCTGGTATAATCTTCTGGCTTAGGACAGTACATTAAAAGGACTACACCCGCCACCATAGCTCAGTTGGTAGAGCAATCGCCTTGTAAGCGATGGGTCATCGGTTCGAATCCGATTGGTGGCTTGTTGCGAGCTGGTGAGTGAAGCTGATCCTTCGGCTTTACTCCCTAGCCGGCAACGGCTAGCGGACCAATCGGGCAGATACCCAAGTGGCCAAAGGGGACTGACTGTAAATCAGTTGTCAGACGACTTCGGGGGTTCGAATCCCTCTCTGCCCACAAAGAAGTTGCCACCGGCAACTTCTTTGGATGAAAGCGGCTTTTCATCCAAACAACGAGAGCCGTGAGTGCTGCCTCTGGCAGTTCTCCACGCGATTGGGCAACCAATTGCATGCCTCCATAGCTCAGGCGGTAGAGCGCATTCTTGGTAAGAATGAGGTCATGGGTTCGAGTCCCATTGGAGGCTCTCGAAATATGTCGGAGAAATCATAAGGAGTATGAGGCAATGGCAAAGCAAGTATTCGATCGAAGCAAACCACATCTGAACGTGGGCACGATGGGACACATCGACCACGGCAAGACCACGC
>JAGVCA010000054.1 GCA_020059485.1 Anaerolineales bacterium | reverse complement strand
GATGCTCGTCATTCGACCGGAATGTGCTTCCAGGATCCCGTGCATGATCCGGGCAGCTTTCCTGGCCTGGTCCTCCCGGTCAAATAGCTCTTTGGTGAACGGCAGAATCTTGATACACTTGTTCATGAGAGACCTCTTTCTTTGGGTAAGCGTGCAGGCTTTTCCTAATTTTAGATGTCTCTCACTTTTTTCAACAACTAATTGTCCGAACTCATGTCCGAAGGTCAGACATTTGGATTGACATTCTGGGAAAAATTTCCATCCCATACTTTAGCCCAGGGGAATGGGTCACACTCGAAATGATCGCGGTTGACTCAGAGTTTCAATTTTATGTAAATGGTATCTATGTTGGACGCGGAGAAGACAGCACCTATGCCTTCGGCAATGTTGGGCTGATCATTTTCTCAGATGATCCTAAAAAAAGTTGTGTTATCGAATTCGACGACTTTGAACTCCGCGAACAGCCTTAAAGCGCAAGTTCTGCGTTCAACTCGCAGCCGGGTATAAAAACAGCACGCCTTCTCGGCGTGCTGTCGTCGTTCAGCAGATCAATTCAGGCGCTAGTGCACCCGTCCGTCGTAGACATCCAGGATCGAGACGCCCGGGTTGACCGGGGTGCCGACCAGGCTGCCCGAACCCTTAAGTGCTGCATAGGCACCGGTGCCGTCCACGATCCGCCAGCGGGCGGTCGTTTCGTTCGTGGTCAGGTCCAGGCGGACGACCATGCGGATATCGAACGTGCCGCTGAGGTCATCGCAGTAAAATCGCTTGAGCACGTGCAGGGTCAGAAATCCGCCGCTGCTGGAACCTGAGGCCGTAATCTCGATGTCATCGATGGTGCCGGTGGCGCACACCATGTTGCTATCCACCGCGCTGCCGGATGCAGTGAAGGGTTCACCACTGCTGCCAATAAACTCCAATGCTTCGATGTGCAGGTCCTGCGGGGGAGCAGCCACGACCACCGAGGCGGTCAGCGCCAGGAGCAGGAATGTCAGGAAGATCGATAAGGTGAAGGGTCGAACTTTGTGAAACATATTAACCTCCTTAAGGTGAATTGGGTAATTAATGTCAATTATAGCAGATTATTAGTATGGCCCGCGCTGGACGAAAAACGCCCGGCGGGACTGAGCCGATCTTGCCCTTCCAGTGTTACAATCCTTGGTTCACCCAGCCCGCCGCGTATCCGGGCAAAGGAGTTATCAATATGATCATCGAGACCCTCATCGGTATCCTGATCGGCTATGCCTTCGGCTGTATCCAGGCCGCGTACTTCGTCGGCCGGCGCTTCGGCAAGGTGGATATCCGCGAACACGGCTCCGGCAACGCCGGCACCTCGAATATCACCACCACCCTCGGGCTGCGCTACGGCATTCTCGTAGGGGCGGTCGATATCCTCAAGGGCGCGCTGGCGGTGCTGGTCGTGCAGGTCGTCTATCCGCAGCAGCCGGCGCTGGCTTACCTCTCCGGGCTGATGGCGGTGGTCGGGCACATGTTCCCGTTTTACCTGGGGTTCCGCGGCGGCAAAGGTGTGGCGACCCTGATCGGGATGATGGCCGGCCTGAACATCTGGCTGGGCGTGTTGTTTTCCCTGCTGGTGATCGTGCCCGGTCTGCTGACCGATTACATCGTCTCTGGCTCGTTCACCACCTTTATCGCCCTACCGGTCGTCACCTGGATGCGAGGCATGCCGCTCTCGCTGCTGGCCTTCAGCCTGGCGCTGATCGTGGTGACCGTCTACCTGCACCGCAGCAACATCCGCCGCATCCTGGCGAAAGAGGAAACCCGGGTCAGCGAGGTGCTATTTAAGAAGAAGCCGGCGGCAGAGGGGTAACAGCGCCGACAAAAAACAGAGCCTGGCAGCCCTGTTTTCAAATTCCCGATCTCGATCTAGACTTAAGCCGCAAAGCCCGACCCGAGCACGTAGTTCTCCAGCCCGACGATCTCGCTTTCCTTTTCGTGCAGCAGCACTTCGACCACATCGCGCATCGAGACCATCCCAACCATCGCCCCGCCCGCTACCACCGGCAGGTGCCGGATACGGTATTGGCGCATCAACTGCATGCACTGCTCGATGGAAGACTCGGGAGAGACGGTCATCATCTCGCCGGTCATCAGCGATCGCACCGACGTATCCGCCGCCGCCCGGCCCTTCAGTTCGCCCTTGCGAGTGTAGTCCCGCTCGGTAAAGATCCCAATGATCTTACCACCCTCGGTCACCATCACCGCGCTGATATTGGTCTCCGCCATGATCTGCAGCGCCTTCAAGACACTGTCTCCGGCCGAGACAGAGATATTGTCCCCGCCATCCTTCTGTTCGATCAATTGTGCCACCGTCGCCATGCTGCTGCCTCCTTATGCTTTCCTGTTATTGACTCTCTGGTGATATTAGCATAGCACAAAACCGATCGCGGCCAAAATAATTCAGGTCGGTGCAACCCAGCAGCCAACAATGCGTATACTGTAGCAGTCACCACCCAAGGAGAAAACCATGGCTCAAACCCTGACCGCCCTCTCATACACACTGCATACCCTGGCCACCGCTATCTTCATCGGCTACTTCCTGCTGGCCTCGCTGGTGGCCATCCCCGCCCTCCGGCAGGCCGGGCTGAACAGCCGCGCTCTCGGTGAGATCTCCCGCCGCAGCCGTTTCTGGATCTACGCCGCGCTGGCCGTGTTCCTGCTCACCGGGCTGTACCTGATGCTGGTGGACCCGAACTACCGCGGCGTCGGACAGTTCAACAACGCCTGGTCGGTGCTGATGCTGGTGAAGCACATCGCCATCCTCGGCATGCTGGCGCTCGGCTTTTTCTACAACGCTATCCTGCGCGTCGGCCATCTGCTGCGTTCCAAGCCGGAGGACGACGCCGCGCTGGCCCGCTTCACCCAATATCACAATCTGATGAGCGGGCTGGGCGTGCTGGTGGTGCTGCTGACGGCCGTCTCACAGATCGAATAGCGGTTGATCCCGCATTGAGGAGCCCCCATGTCTAAGAAATCCCCCGACCGAAGTCTACCCTATCGCTGGCTGGCGGCGGCACATATTTTCGTTGGCATCGGCGCGGTGCCAGCCGGCATCGCCTTGATCGGCAACCCAACTGGTGCCACCCTGGGTATGGACCAGGCCTGGCTGGCCGGTTCACCTTTCAAGGATTTCCTGATCCCCGGCCTGTTCCTGCTGGTGGTCAACGGGTTCGCCCAGTTGATCAGCGGCGTGCTGGCCTGGCGGCGGCACCCCCTGGCCGCCTGGGGCGGCATGCTGCTCGGGCTGGCGCTGATGGCCTGGATCGCGATCCAGGTCGCCATCATCGGGTTTTCCTGGTTGTTCCATCCGGCTTATTTCGGGCTGGGGTTGCTGGAAGCCTGGCTGGGCTGGCGGTTGTATCAGGGCCAGATCCGCCGCGGTTAGCCGCGGTCCGATCGCACTTGTTTGAACAATATTTCACGAGGGGACAATCCATGCTACAATAGGGTCACTGGATCGGCGGTCGTAGCAGGCAAAACTAAGTCTGCTACGGCGTAGGGTTAACCTCCTTCGAAAAGTGCCGCACGTCCGTCCGCCGTTCCATGAAAATTTGTAACCGTTTCATCTATCCCAAAAGCGTCTCCGACGCCCTCGATGCAATGGGTCAGGCCCCCGGCAGTGTAAAAGTATTGGCTGGCGGCACCGACCTCCTGCTTGACCTGCAGCAGGGCCGGCACGATCCGGTCGATACCCTTGTGGATATCACCGGCATCGATGAAATGTGCCGGCTCGAAGTGCGGGAAGAGCGTTTGTTCATCGGCGCCGCCGTCCCTCACCGCACGATCACCACCTCCCCGCTCATCCACCAGCACGCTCCCGCCCTGGCGGAAGCCAGCGGATTGATTGGCGGGCCGCAGGTGCGGAATGTCGCTACACTGGGCGGCAATGTCGCCCACGCCCTCCCCGCAGCAGACGGCACCATCGCTTTGATGGTGTTGGATGCCAGGGCGGAGATCGCCACGCTCGATGAGCGGCGGTCTGACCCCCTGGCATCTTTATTTTTAGGCCCTGGTCAATCAACTCTCGACCCGCGCCGCGAGCTGCTGGTGGGGTTCGAGATCCCGCTGCGTCAGCCAGGCCAGGGATCGGCCTTTGCCCGCGTCATGCGCCCGCAAGGCGTGGCGATCGCCATCCTGAACTGTTCGGTCTGGCTGCAACGGCAGGACGGGATCATCGCCGATGTCCGCGTCTCGCTCGGCCCGTCCGGACCGACTCCCCGCCGCCTGACCTCGGTCGAGGATTATCTGCGCGGCCGACCACTCAGAGAAGATCACATCCAGCAGGCGCACTGCCTGCTGCTGGATGAAGCCAATTTCCGCACCAGCCGCCACCGGGCTACCCAGGCGTACCGGCAGGACATGGCAGGTGTTTTGATTACCGATACCCTTAAGACCGCCTGGGAAAGAGCAGTCCATTATGAGTAACCTAGAAATGATCACCCTGAACATCAACCGGCAGGAGATGCAAGTCTCCGTCGAGCCGGGACAAACCCTGGCCGAAGTGCTGCGCGAAAATCTCAACCTGACCGGCACCAAGATCGGCTGTAACGAAGACGAATGCGGTATTTGCACCGTGCTGGTCGATGGCGAACCAATCCTCTCCTGCAACTATCCTGCCGTCCGGGCGGAGGGCAAATCCGTCCTGACGATCGAAGGGCTGGCAGAATCCACCGGCAACGGGCACGGACCAAAACTCCACCCGCTGCAGGAAGCCTTCGTCCGCTATGGCGCGGTGCAGTGCGGATTCTGCATCCCCGGCCAGATCCTGACCGCTTACGCCCTGCTGCTGCGCAACCCGGACCCGACGATCGATGAGATCCGCCACGACCTGAAAGATACCCTGTGCCGCTGTGCCGGCTATCCGACCATCGAGCGGGCCATCCGCGCGGCGGCCTTCGCCATGCGCACCGGGCAGCCGATCCCAGACCCGGAGATCGCCATCTCAGGCGAGCCGCTGACGGTGATCGGCAACCTGCAGGTCCGCCCGGATGCGGTCGCCAAGGTCACCGGGGATGCAAAATTTACCGATGACCTGAAATTTGGCGAGATGCTGCACGCCGCCGTCAAGCGCGCCGGCATCCCGCATGGCTTCGTGCGCTCCTTGAATGTCGAGAAAGCCCAAGCCCTGCCCGGCGTGCGTGCTGTGCTGACCGCCGAAGATATCCCCGGCCAGCTCACCCACGGGCTGGTGATCCATGACTGGCCCTCGCTGATCGGCGTGGACCAGCGGGTGCGCTATGTCGGCGATGCAGTCGCCATTGTTGCGGCGGACAACCACAAGACCGCCCTCGAAGCCCTTGATCTGATCGAGGTGACGTACGATGTACTGGACCCGATCACCGGGCCGGTGCAAGCCCGCCAGCCGGACGCTCCCCAACTGCATGAAAAAGGCAACCTGCTCAAGCATATCAAAGTGCGCAAAGGCGACCTTGAGGCCGGATTCGAAGCGGCCGATATCATCCTGGAACACACCTACCACACCGCCACCACCGACCATGCCTTCCTGGAACCGGAATGCACGATCGCCCGCCCCACCCCGGAGGGACGGATGGAGATCTATGTCGGTTCGCAGATCCCGTATGCCGACCGCTATCAGGTAGCGCTGGCCCTCGGCTGGGAAGAGAAGCGGGTGCGGGTGGTCGGCCAGTTGATGGGCGGCGGTTTCGGCGGCAAAGAAGATATCGCCGGACAGATCCATGCCGCCCTGCTGGCCAATGCCACCGGCCAGCCGGTCAAACTGCTGTACGATCGGCATGAAAGCCTGCTGGCCCACCCCAAGCGGCATGCCACCCAGATCAAGTTAAAGATCGGCGCCAGCAAAGACGGCCGCCTGACCGCCGTGGAGACCGAGCTGTACGGCGACACCGGCGCGTATGCCTCACTGGGCGAAAAGGTCATGACCCGGGCCACCACCCATTCCTCCGGCCCATATGAATCGCCCAACGTGCGCGCCGATTGCTATGCGATGTACACCAACAACCCGCCCTCCGGCGCTTTCCGCGGATTCGGCGTCACTCAATCGGCTTTCGCAGTCGAAAGCATCATGGATACGCTGGCCGAAAAACTCGGGATGGACCCGGTCGAGATCCGGCGGATCAATGCCCTCAAAGTGGGCAGCGTGACCAATACCGGGCAAGTGCTGACCGAGAGTGTCGGGCTGCTGGAATGTCTGGACCGTACGGCGGCCAAGGTGCGCGAGCTGTGCCCGGGCCGCGACCCGTTCAAGCCAGTACCGATGGAAGGCGCGCCGCACGTGATGAAAGCCTGGGGCCTGGCCGTGGCGTACAAGAATACTGGCCTGGGCGGCGGCGCTCCCGATAAGGCCGGCGCAGAGGTCGAATTATTTGAGGATGGCTTTCTGGAAGTGCGCACCTCTTCAGCCGAACTCGGCCAGGGCCTGGTGACGGTGCTGCAGATGATCGTGGCTGAGGAGTTCCAGGTGCCAGCCGAACGGGTCAATGTGCTGGTGATGGATACCGACCTGACCCCGGACGGCGGCCCAACCACCGCCTCGCGCCAAACCTACGTCACCGGCAATGCTGCCCGGCTGGCCGCCCAGTCCCTGCGGGAGGCCGCCACCGCCACCCTGGCAGAACGCTACAACCTGCCCCCGGACCAGATCTCCTTTGTCGAAGGGCTGGCCCAGGTTGGCGACCAGCAGGTCACTCTGGGCGAAGCAGCCAAAGCGATGAAAGACGAAGGCAAGAAACCGGTCACGATGTACGAGTACTGGGCGCCTGAGACCAAACCGCTGGGCGAGGGCGGCGACATGCACTTCGCTTTCTCTTTCGCCGTTCAGGCGGCGGAAGTGGCCGTCGACACCCGCACCGGAGAGATCCACATCCTGCGGATGGTCGCGGCCACCGATGTGGGTAGAGCGCTGAACCCGCTCGGCCTGCTGGGCCAGATCGAGGGCGGCGTGATGATGGCGATTGGCAATGCGCTGACTGAGGAGTTCATCATCGAGGGCGGCCAGGTGTTTACCGACCGGCTGGCCCGCTACCGGATCCCGTCGATCAAATACACCCCCGAGATCATCCCGATCGTGATCGAAGACCCGACCGCCGAAGGCCCATACGGTGCCAAAGGTATCGGGGAGGTGATCAGCATCCCGACCACCCCGGCGATCACCAATGCGATCTATAACGCCGTCGGCGTCCGGGTTGACCGGCTGCCGATCGACCAGGAAAAACTGTATTTTGCTATGAAAGAAGCGGCTATCGAAAAAGCGTAGTTCGGGTAGAATCAAGCACAAGGAAGGAAGAGCTATGGAGAAATGGCGTCAATCTGAGACGGTTTCGAGGCTGCTGGATGCCATGCTGCCGGTGTATGCTACCCTGGCCGCGCTAGGTGTCGGGGCAGTGATGTTACTGCTCCTCGGTGCGAACCCGCTGGAGGCTTTTGGCGCGTTGCTGGAAGGCGCCTTCGGCAGCACCAACGCCCTGGCTGATACGGTGGTCAAGGCCACACCTCTGTTATTGATCGGCCTGGGGATCTGTATCTCCTTCCGGGGAAATGTGATCAATATTGGCGGCGAAGGCCAGATGATCGTTGGCGCGCTGACAGCCACCGCCCTCGGCCTGGCATTCCCGGAATCGCCCGGTATCGTGATGATCCCGCTGGCGATGATCTTAGGTTTTCTGGGCGGGGCATTATGGGGCGGCATCCCCGGCGCACTGAAAGCGTATTTCAACGTCAATGAGATTCTCAGCACAATCATGATGAACGCCATCGCGGTCCAGTTGATGAACTTCCTGCTGAGCGGCCCGATGATCGACCCGATCCAGGCTGCCCGCGATTCCCAGATCCCACAAACCGCCCGCCTGGCAGCACAATTTGACCTGCCCCGGTTGATCCCCACCCGGCTGCACCTCGGCGCACTGATCGCCGTGGTCCTGGCGGTGGCGGTCTATTTCCTGCTATGGCGCACTACTCTGGGGTACCGCATCCGCGCTGTCGGCCAGAACCCGCATGCCTCGCGCTATGCCGGTATCGATGTCAAACGACAGATCGTGTTCGCCCTGCTGCTCAGCGGCGCTTTTGCCGGTCTGGCTGGAGCAGTTCAGGTCTTCGGCGTCAACCACCGGATGATCACAGATGGCTCGGCCACTGGCTTTACCGGCAGCGCCGGCTTTAACGGGATCGTAGCCGCTCTGTTCGGCCAACTGCACCCGCTGGGCACCATTCCGGCCTCCTTCCTGTTTGGCGCCTTGCTGGTCGGGGCGAACAAACTGCAGCGAGTTGTGCAGGTGCCTTCCGCCGTGATCATTGCCCTGAACGGCCTGGTGGTCGTCTTCGTGGTCAGCAGCGAGATTTTCCGACGGCGGCGTGAACAGAAACGCCTGACCGATGCGATGATCTCACAGAGTGAGGATGGACCGCCGCCAGATATTCCAGCGCCAGCCAATGTGGAGGGCACGCCATGATCGATCAACTTTTCACCGAAGCCGTCCTGGTCGGGATCCTGGCCTCCGGCATCCGCCTGGCCACCCCATATTTGTACGCCTCCATCGGCGAGACCCTCAGCCAGCGGAGCGGCGTGCTCAACCTGGGCGTGGAGGGCCAGATGCTGCTGGGGGCGTTCACGGCCTTCTACATCACATTCACCACCGGCAACCTGTGGCTGGGGGTGCTGGCGGCCATGTTCGTCGGCCTGTTGATGGGCCTGGCGATGGCCTTTGTCACCATAAACCTGCAAGCCGAACAGGGCATCAGCGGGATCGGTTTCTACCTGTTCGGGCTCGGTATGAGCGACCTGTTATTCCAGAAAATGCTGGGCACCGTCGCGACAGTCAGCGGGTTCCGGCCGATCCATATCCCCTGGCTCAGCGACCTGCCGATCATCGGCAAGATCCTGTTTAGCCAGAACATCCTGGTGTACGGTGCTTACCTGCTGGTGGCGGTAACCTGGTTCGTGTTGAACAAGACCACCCTGGGCCTGAAGATCAAAGCGGTGGGCGAATCGCCGCAGGCCGCCGACTCGCTGGGTGTGAGTGTCAGCCGAATCCGGTATCTGACCGTCTCTGTGGGCGGGATGCTGTCCGGGCTGGCCGGAGCGTCCCTCTCGATCGCCCTGCTGAATGTTTTCCAGCAGAACATGACCAGCGGGCTAGGCTTCATTGCCGTCGCGCTGGTGTACTTCGGCGGCTGGCGTCCGTTCGCTGTCATGGGCGGCGCGCTGCTGTTTTCCATGGTCAACTCGCTGCAGTTGTGGGTGCAGGTACTGAACATTCCGATCCCGTCCGATTTTGCCGTGATGATGCCGTATGTGCTGACGATCATCGCACTGGTCATCACCGTGCAGCGGGTTCGCCCGCCATCTGCGCTTACCAAACCATTTGAACGTGGTCATTGATCCTGAAAACCTGGAGGTGATGCCGAAAATAAAACCATCTACTGAAACCCATTAACCCGAACAACTATCAAAGGGAGAAGAATCTGATGTTTAGCAACAAAATTAAAATGATCCTCCTGCTTGTGCTGGTTGCACTGCTGATCAGTGCTTGCGGCGGGACGGAAGAAGCGGCCACACCGGAAGTCTTCAAGGTGGCGGTGGTCATGCCGAGCGCGATCAACGACCTGGCCTTCAGCCAATCGATGTATGATGCCCTTCTGGGCATCCAGACCGAAATGGGCGCGGAGAACTTCGAATTCGTTTACTCCGAGAGCATGTTCGTGGTGGACGATGCGGCCGCCGCGATCCGCGACTATGCCAGCCAGGGATACAACCTGATCATTGCCCACGGCTCGCAGTACGGCAGCTCGCTGCAGGAGATCGCGCCGGACTTCCCGGAAACCAGCTTTGCCTGGGGCACCACAGTCGATACCTTCGGCCTGCCGAATGTCTTCGCCTATGAAGCCCGCTCCGAAGAGGGCGGCTATGTGATGGGCGTGATGGCAGCCATGCTTTCCGAGAGCGGGATCATCGGCGTGGTTGGCCCGATCGAGACCGGCGATGCCAAGCTGTATGTAGACGGCTTTGCTGCCGGCGTGGCGGCGACAAATGATGCCGCCCAGGTCAACTCCAACTGGATCGGTTCGTTCTCCGATGTTGCCCTGGCCTCCGAAGCCGCCCAAACCCACATCGGCGCTGGCGCTGATGTGATGACCGGCACCGCCCAGATGGTTGTGGGTGCGGTCGGTGTGGCGGAAGAGAATGGCGTGCTGTGGTTCGGCACCCAGTCCAGCCAGACCTCGCTGGCCCCCTCGATCGTCGTCGCCAACCAAGTGTATCGCTGGGAAGTCGTTCTGAATGAGATGATCGAACTGATCAAAGGCGGAACGTACGGCGGTCAGTCCTTCCTGATCACCCTCGAGAACGGCGGTTTGGTGATCGACTACAACCCGGCCTTCACCCTCCCGGCTGAAGTCACCGAAGCCGCTGGCGCTGCTATCGACGGCATCATCGACGGCTCGATCAAAGTTACCCCGTAGTATCAATCCGTTTTGCAGAGGGAGGCGGTTGTCCCGCCTCCCTCATTGAACGACCACCATCCCATCAGGGAACAGGCAGGCACACATGACAGAAAAGAAAACCCTTCCCTCAGGCCACAGCCAGATCTTGCAGATGGAGATGCATGGCATCACCAAGCGCTTCCCGGGCGTGGTGGCCAATTTCAAGGTTGATTTTGATGTGCGCGCCGGTGAAGTACATGCTTTGCTGGGAGAGAATGGCGCCGGCAAAAGCACGCTGATGAAGGTCCTATATGGGATGTACCAACCTGATGAGGGCCAGATCAAACTGGATGGCACACCGGTCACCATCCACAGCCCAGTCGATTCGATCAAGCAAGGCATCGGGATGATCCATCAGCACTTCATGCTGGTCGAGTCTCTGACCGTGGCGGAGAATGTCGCTCTCGGAATGCCATCTACACGCGGCCCGCTGACCGACCTAAAAAAGGTCTCTGCCCGGATTTACGAACTGGCTGAGATCTATGGATTACGGGTCGATCCGGATGCCTATGTCTGGCAGCTGGCGGTCGGGCAGCAACAGCGGGTGGAGATCATCAAAGCCCTCTACCGGGGAGCAGCCCTGCTGATCCTGGATGAACCGACTGCTGTCCTGACGCCGCAAGAGGTGGATGAGTTTTTCGTCACCATGCGCCAGATGGTCACCGACGGGCATGCCCTGATCTTTATCTCGCACAAACTGCATGAAGTGCTGGATATTTCCAACCGGGTGTCCGTACTGCGGGATGGGGAGATGATCGGAACCATCCCCACTCAGGGAGCCACCAAGACCCAACTGGCCGAGATGATGGTCGGCCGGCCGCTTGGTGAGATCAAAATCCGACAGCAGTCTAAAACCAGCCAGACCCGTCTGGTACTGCAGGATGTGTGCTCGCAGAGCGACCGCGGTACACCGGCGCTGAAAAATGTCTCCTTTGAGGTCTGCGCTGGCGAGATCCTAGGTGTTGCCGGAGTATCCGGCAACGGGCAGAAGGAACTGGCCGAGGTGATTACCGGGATGCGCCCGGTAACCAGCGGCAAGATCATCCTGGATACCCAGGATGTGACCGGGAAATCGCCCAAAGTATTAATGGGCCGCAGCCTATCCTACATCCCGGAAGAGCGCATGCGGGATGGGATGATCAAAGAGTTCACTGTGGCAGAGAACCTGATCCTGCGCGAGCACGACCAGATGCCATTTTCCCGGCGCGGTTTTCTGGATCTGAAAGCCATCTCCGAGCATTCCGAGGGTCTGATCCAGGATTACAACGTCAAGACGCCCTCTCTGGAAACAACCGTTAAGAGCCTGTCTGGCGGCAATATCCAGAAGCTGGTGCTGGCCCGCGAGATCTCTCGCCGACCGCATACGCTGATCGCGGCGCAACCCACCCGCGGGCTGGATATCGGGGCAACAGAATATGTCCATCACCGCCTGCTGGAACAGCGCGAAGCCGGGACAGCCACGCTGTTGATCTCCGAAGACCTCGACGAGATCATGGCGCTCTCCGACCGGATCGCGGTGATCTTTGAAGGCGAGATCATGGGCGTGGTGCCGCGCGACCAGGCCACCGCGGAACAGATCGGCCTGCTGATGGCCGGTGTGGCTGAAACCGCGGCCAAATAACCGCAACGGGGAACCGCAGCCATGCGCGTCTTCGGCGGGATCGAGGCCGGCGGCACCAAGTTTGTGTGCGGCTATGGCACAGGCCCACAAGACCTGCAGGCCGAAACCCAATTCCCCACCACATCCCCACAGGAAACCATTAATCGGGCGGTTGATTTCTTCCGTCAGCAGCCAGAGCCAATACGCGCCCTGGGCATCGGCAGCTTTGGCCCGCTGGACCTTGACCCGGACTCCCCGGCTTATGGCAGCATCACCACCACGCCCAAGCCGGGCTGGCAAAACACACCGCTGACCGCAGCCTTGCAGCAGGCGCTGGCAGTCCCGGTCCTGATCGACACCGATGTGAATGCCGCCGCTCTGGGGGAACACCATTGGGGCGCCGCGGAGGGATTGGATGCTATCATCTATGTTACCGTTGGCACCGGGATCGGGGGTGGAGCGATCGCCGCCGGCAAGCGCCTGCACGGCCGGACACACCCGGAGATGGGCCATGTGCGCATCCCGCACGATATGACGGAAGACCCCTTTGAGGGGATCTGTCCATTCCACGGAGACTGCCTGGAAGGGCTGGCTTCTGGACCGGCGATCCGGGCCCGCTGGGGTCAGGCGGCTGAAACGCTGCCCGCCGGACATCCCGCCTGGGCGCTGGAGGCCGCATACCTCGGCGATGGGCTGGCCAATCTGATCCTGACATTATCACCGCAGCGCGTGATCCTCGGCGGCGGCGTGATGCAAGCCCCTGGCTTGCTGCCCCTGGTCCGGGCGCGGGTAAAACTGCGGTTGGGCGGTTATCTGACTATTCCGGAAATCACAGAAGATCTGGATGCTTTCATCGTTCAACCAGCTCTGGGGGTAAAGTCCGGCGTGCTGGGTGCGATCGCCCTGGCGCAGGAAGCGCTTGAAGAATGATGTCTGTTTTCTCCCCATGACAGTACTCTACCGGCTGCCGACCCAATCGACCACACCGGATAGGAGCGAGATAAAACCGTAGATCATTGGGCCATAAAACAGCCAATAGGTTCCCCCATCTTCTGCCGCCAAGAATGAGACCAGTGTGATACACCCCCCGCCGGTCAGGAAAGCCGAGCCGATCAGCAGCTTCCGGCCCGCTCGCTGGCGTTTCTCCCTCAGACCGCCATCGGCGGCATCCGCCTTTTGGCGCTGGGTCAGTTCACCGACCGCGACCACGACATCAATCGCCTGGCTGCGCGGCATACCATGCGCCTCCAGTCTGTCCACCAGTTCTTTCTGGCCAGTGCCCAGCGCCAGCTGGCTGTGAACATATTCCGACATGGCGCGGACATTATCGAGCGGAGGGATCGCTATGGCATAGGGGGCGGATCGCAGTTCAGGCGCAACATCCATTGCGGCACGCGGCATGGGGGTTTCAGCTTCAGAGACCGGCTCTTCAAATACCTCATGGATCAGATCGAGAGCCAATGACCGGGAGATCTGACGCTGCAGCAACAAAGCCAGGATTTCCTTCTCGCTGCGACCCGCTGCCAGCTGGTTGCGAATATAGATCTTGATCCTGGTACGGCGGTCTGGCGGCGGGGATTCCTGACGAACCCTGCTATCCGGCTGGCTGGCAGACGGCAGGTCCTCGGGGGCGGCAAGTGGGTCTGGTTGTTTTTCCGGTGGAGAGGATTGAGGGATTGCAGAAGAAGTTTTGGCGTCCAGGATGGAGGTGATCATCTCGTTTGCCAGCCTGGGCGGCACCTTGCGACCGACCAGGTCAGCATAAACTGCTTTGGGCGTCTTGCCCGTTTCAAATTGCTTCTCAATGTACCCCCTCAAGAACTGCAGTTTCTTGTCTGCGTCTGCCTGTTCGGGATCCATATCCGGTTCCTGAGCGATTGATGGTTCATCTCGAGAGTGCTGGTGCTAATCTATCACAAATCCCGGATGAGGTTGGGTGGATCAAGGCCTGTTTTGAACTGCCGGGCCTGATCTCCCGGACATCCCGCGGGGTTTTCACAGCACGATTGTCAATCCGGGTTGTTCAGCGGTTGCCGCATGCTCATTTGTGGAGCAGCAATTCGGTTACTTTGGCTTCGTCCCAACCGATCACGACCGTCCCATCAATGTCCAGGGTCGGGGTGGTACGGTTGCCCCCCGTCCATTGTTTGATCTGCTCGGCAGCCTTGCCGCTGGTGCCAACATTGACTTCAACATACTCGATCTCATGATCGATCAGCCATTTGCGCGCCTTGACACAGCTGGGACACCAGCGGGTGCAATATAACACCACGCCACCAGTCGGCAGTTCGGCTTCATCTTCCTGTTTGCGGGCTTGCAACAGGGCATGACGAACCGGCTCCAGTTTGGCTAACTCGGCGAACAAGTCCTCATTTTCAGGCTGTTCCATCTGGTCGTATTGGGCGATATGGCGGATCACGCCTTCCTTGTCGATCACGAAAATCGTCCGGTTCGGGACGCCATTTTCGCTGCGCAGCACACCATACTTTTCACTGACCTCACCGTGGGGCCAGAAATCGCTTAACAGCGGATAGGTGATGCCTTTCAAGCTTTCCGCCCAGGCGGTCAGTGATGGCACATGGTCTGTGGTGATGCCCAGCACCTGGGCATTATATCCCGCGAACTTTGGAAGGTCTTCCTCGTACGACGGGATCTGGCTCGTTCAGACAGGGGTCCAGGCTTTTGGGAAGAAGGCCAGCACCACGTTTTGACCGTAAAGCTGGCTTAACCGCACCCTGGTTTCCAGGTGGCTGTCCATTTCAAAGTCTGGGGCCTGGTCGCCGATCTCTAGTTTCATGATTGCTCCCAATCGAGTTTGATGGCTTAATTGTACTAGATAATCACATTCCGTTAAACGGAAAAAGGGGGGAGCGCGACGCTCTTTTGCACTCAGTTTTCGCGGTCGGATGGATCAGTCGGTTCGACCGTCCCGGGATCCAGGAATTCTGAGAGGAAATCATCTTCAATCGAAAACCCCTTGGCGGCTGGTTTGGAGTCTGAGGGGGAGGTTTTCTTTGGCTCCGCTTTGGCCGGTTTTTCTGACGGTGAGGGCGGCTTCTTCTCTGCCGCCTGCCCGGATGTGGCTGCAGAAGGCCGGGATTGAACTTCCGGTTCGGTTTGGGTACGGAGGGCAGCAATCTCCTTCAGGCGCTCGCGCCGGCGCTGGCCGGGTGTGGGCGTCTCTCCGGCCACGAATTCTGCCGCCATATACATATCGACGATCTCGACGAGCTGCGCCGCTCTGAACGGTTTGGGCAGGTGGTCATCACAGCCAGCATCGAAGAAACGGTCCCGGTCGCCCGGAGTCGCCATGGCGGTCAGGGCAACCAGCACGGTATCCCGGACTTCATCCTCGGGGTGGCCGCGCACCCTGCGGGCCACTTCCATCCCATCCATCTCCGGCAGCGAGATATCCAGCAGGACCAATTTAGGACGAAGCTCCTCGATCCGTTTGATCCCCTGAGCGCCATCATTGGCGGTATGCAGCTGGTACTCCTGTCGCTCGAGGATCTTCTGGATGATCACGCGGGTATTCTCGCTGTCTTCGATCAGCAGCAATTCACCCTTCATCGTCCCTCTTCCTTAATCATCTGTCCGCTCACCTTTAGACACCAATTCTGACACCAGGCGGACCAGATCGTTCAGCGAGATCGGTTTCTCCACAAACTGATCGACCCCGGTTGGCAGATCGCGATACTGCCCAAAAGCCGAGCACATCACTACCTTGGTGTTGCGACGGGAGAATTTATCGCGGTATTCATCAAGAATATCAGTTGCACGTTCCCGGCCAATGCGGATATCGCTGATCAGCAGGTCATATTCCTGCCGGTCAAGCAGGGTGCGGGCTTCTGCGAGCGTGGCCGCAGCATCCACCTGGAAGGCTTCATTCTTGCAAAGTGCCCGCGTATAGATATTACGCAGTCCATCGTCATCTTCCAGCAGCAAGACCCGGTATTGCCGGCTCTGGTGGGCAGCCGCGGGCAAGGGCGAAGCATTTTCAGGCCGCACCACCTGCTCGACCATCAACATCAGATCGAGCATATCGAAGGGCTTTGCCAGATACCCTTCTGCAACCTCTCCGGCTTTCGTCTCAAGTTCCGGATTGCCTACGCCGGTCATTAAAACGGCGTCGATCTCGGGGTGCTTCTCCTTCAGGCTGGTGATCAAGGACAGGCCATCCTCGCCCGGGAGCCTGAAATCACAAATCAAGAGGTCGTATGGACTCGCAGTGAACATTTGGCGCGCTTCCTCGGCCGAACCACATACCGCCACCTGAACCTGGTCCCGTCCTTCCAACCGCAGGGCCTGCGCCAAGGTCTGGCCAAATATCAGGTTATCTTCCACGATCAGGATGCTTCGATGTTTCATTGCTGCTCGCTTTGTGGATCAATATCGGTGTCTACTCATTCTACATTGTCTTGCAGTCAGGTCTATTGAGTTTTGTGTGAAATGATTGTAATCTTTTTATACACCCAAAGGCCAAAAGCCGCTCAGATCACCAGCTTGTACCCGCTGCCGCGCACCGTGATCAAATAGCGCGGCGACTTGGTATCCTCTTCGATCGCCTTGCGCAATTCATGCACCCGCCAGCGGCAGATCTCGCGGGCTTCATGGGTGTTGACCTCGTACCCCTGGGATTCACGCACCAGCACGGTATAAGTGACCGGATTTGGGGAATGGCGCAAGAGCGTCACGAGGTAATCAAAAGTAGTTGGAGGGATCGAGATATATTCCCCATTCTTGGTCACGAGGCGGGCATGCAGATCAAGTACGAAGGGACCACGCGCCAGGTAGCGCGAGGGGTCGGCAGCTGCCACCTGAGCCGGATCGATGGACTCTGGCTCAGATTCCTCTGACGGGTTCAACTCAGCCATCAAAGACTGGATCTGTTTCAGGATCTCCCGCTGGCGCTGCGGCGTTTTCTGGTCAGACAAAATGGTCTGAACCCGCTCAATGATGTGGTTGGGATCCGCCGGCTTTAGGAGGTAATCACGGGCGCCCTGCCGGACCGCCTCAATCGCAGATTCGAGGGTGGCATGCGCGGTCAGGATCAACACCGGCATCTCAGGGAAAAGACGGCGGAATTCGTTCAGCAGCGCCAAGCCGCCCATACCGGGCATCATCAGATCGATGAATGCCAGGTCGAAGGCCCCCGCTTTGCTGAGCCGCAGGGCTTCCTCGCCGCTGGCTGCAGTGGTCACGGTGAAACCCGCCTTGCTCAAGATCCGGGACAAGGTCAGCCGGAGGTTTTCTTCATCGTCAACGATCAGTATACTGGCCATCATGCACCATCACGAGCCGTGGAGGACGATCTTCTTTTCGTACGTTGGATGGCAGGCAACCAAACGGTGAAGGTCGCGCCGCCATCCTTGTTGTTGAAGACTTCGATCGAACCGCCGTGGTTTTGAACAATATCATAACAGATGGATAAACCCAAACCGAGGCCGGCCGATTTGGTTGTGTAGAAGGGGTCAAAGATCACTTTCAGGTCGGCATCCGGAATACCCGGCCCGGTATCATGAAAAGCGATCCCGATTTTCTTTCCATCTTTCGACAAATCGGCTGTGACCACCAGATGTCCACCCTTTGGCTGCATCGCTTCGATCGCATTCAGGCTCAAGTTCAGGAAAACCTGCTTCAATTGGTCCGGGTAAGCTTCGATCCTCAACCCGCTGAGGCCCTGCGATGGCAGTGAAAGCGTGACCTGGTTGCGGCGCAGATGGGTTTCCAGCAATGGTTCGAGGTCCAACAAGAGATCCCTCAGGTAGACGGTCTGAAAAGATTCTGCTTCTGCCGGGCGGTAGACATCCCGCAGCCGGTTGACGATCAAGGTCAGACGTTCGACCTCGGAAAGCGCCAGGGACAGTATGTCGTCATCCTCTTGGCCGGCGTAGGATTGGTCGATCAGGAACAGACAGTTTTTGATAGTCTGCAAAGGATTGTTGAGTTCATGCGCCACCGAAGCCACCATCCGGCCCATACTGGTCAGTTTGTCCGCCCGGATCAACTGCTGGCGGGTGGCTTTTTCCATTTGCAGGGCTTGCTCCAGTTCGTAGTACAGCTGGGCATTATTGACCGCTGAGGACGCCGAATTGGCAAAGATCTCCAACTGCTCAAATTCCAGCTTGCCGAAGGACTTTGGCTGGTCGCTGTCAGCGTTCAACAGCCCGATCACCCGGTCACCGATCTTGAGCGGGACACAGGCAAAAGACCGCACCCAGGGCAAGACATCCGGCGGCGGCCAGGTGTCCAGATCACCTTGACGGAGAACGATGGTACGGCCATCCAGGCACGCCTGCCGGATCAGGTGGTCTTCAGACAGACCTGCGATCTCGATGTGTTCTCCCTCGGCTGGCATCTCTTCCGGTCCATACCCGATCTTGCGGGCGATCCTTAACTGGTCACCTTCGACCAGCATAATATTCACCGCCCGGACCTCGAAAAACTTCCGGGTATGGACGATGATCCCGGCCAGGATCTCGTCCATCGACAAGGTCTTGTTGAGCAGCGCGGCGATCTCCGACTGTGCCTGGGCCAGGGCGCGCTGCTGCCGTTCCGCCTCCAACAGCCGGGCGTTCTCAACCGCGATCGCTGCCTGGACACAGATCTTTTCCAGCAGCTTTTGGTCGGCGGTCGAAAACAATCCAACCGAATCGCCTAACACGCTGAGGGTGCCCAGTCGTTGTTCACCGTTCAGGATCGGGACCACAACAATCGAGCGGAGTTGGATATCGCTCCCGGTGGTCAAATAACGCAAATCGCTGCGGATATCCTCCAGCAGCAAAGGCTTGCCGGATTCGATCACGCGGCCAGCCACCCCGTGCCCGGCATGCATGCTGGCATAATGGATCTCCTCCTCATCCAGCATCCCGAAATCGAACTCATTGTCCGGCCTGACCTGCAAATGGAGCAATGTTTTGGTTTCGATCCCCTGCGGATGTCGCTCGCTGATCGCCACAGCATGCAGCCGCTGGTGATGTTCATCAAACAGGTGGATCACCACCCGGTAGGACTGGTCGATAATGCCGATCACCTCGGTGACGATCTGGGCGAAGATGCGTTCAAGCTCCAAACTCTGGTTCAGCGTCCGGCTGATATTGGTGATCGCCTCGCTTTCCAACAAAGCCCGCTGAGGGGTTTCTGCTGTGGTCCGGGTGGGTTTTTGACTGGTCATGCGGTCTGCAGGTCAGGAAAAATAGGTCAGCGCTAGCCGCAGCCTGGTTTCCAGATCGCGCGGCGCATCTTTCGGGATGCTCTGCAGGGCTGCCTGGGCCTCAACGATGCTGTATCCCAGCGCGGTCAGCGCGCCGATCACCTCGGTATCAAGGTCATCCAGACCAGCCGCGGCTTCCAGGCCATCCACATCTTTGATCTTGTTTTTGAGGTGCAGCATGATCTTTTGCGCGGTGGTCTTCCCGACGCCCGAGACCCGGTTGAACATTTCCGGCTGGTCCGAGAACACAGCGCGCCGGATGGCATTTGGCGTCAGGGCAGACAATACGGCCAGCGCCAGGCGCGGCCCAACCCCATTGACCCCCAGCAGCAGCATGAAGAACTCGCGTTCTTCCCGGGTGGAAAAGCCATACAACGAGAGTTCATTCTCGCGGACCACCAAATAGGTTTGGAGTGAGATGGGCTTTCCGATCTCCGCTTGCCGGCAGATCTCTGCCAGGGCAAAGATCTCGAAGCCGACCCCGCCAACCTCTATCACCAGGCTGTCGTCCCGGCGTTCCGCCACGCGCCCATTGATACTTGCGATCATCATCCCTCCTAGAACACCAGCGCCAGTATGATCGCGGTTGCCAGCATCATGATCAATCCTGGCAGCACAACCCGCCGCAGGTGCCGGTCGCCGCCGACCATCACGATCGCCCCCTTCGAAACCAGATTGGCGGCAATCGCGAACAGCAAAACCTGCGAGCCGGTCGCCACCGCCAGACTGCCGCTGCGAGTGAGTTCCGCTACCGAAAGGGTGATGGCATTGACATTGGCCAACCCCGATACGACAGCCGATACCAGCAAACCAATATCTCCAAAATAGACCTGCGCCGTCCGGGAAGCCAGCAGGACCAGGGTGAACAGCAAGGCGAACCGGATGGCCGACTTAAGGTCTAGCGGATTGGTCAGTTTGATATCAGCATTTTCGATGCTGCCTTTGCGAAAGATCAGGAACGCACAGTAAGCCAACCCGACACTGGCCGAGATCAAGAGCGGCAGCCAGGTTGAAGCCAGCAGGGGGCGGTGGAGCACCGCCACCAGCACCAGCATGCGGGCATACATCACGGTCCATGAGATCATGATCGCCACGCCAAAGGACCGCGAGAGCAGCGGTTCGATCTTGCTGCGCTCCGAAAATCCCAGCGTGACCGCCGTACTGGAGACCAACCCGCCAAACAAACCGGATAGCTCGATGCCCTGTTCTCCGACCAGCCGTGCGAAGACATAGCCAAGAAAGTTGATGGCGGAGATGAATACAACCAGCAGCCAGATGGAGAAAGGATTGAGTACATCCAGCGGCGGTTCGGCCAGAGATTCGTTGGGCAGGACAGGCAGGATGATCGCGCTGATAACCGCCAACTGCAGGGCAGCATACAACTCCTGGCGGGAGAGTTTCTCGACAAACCGGTCGGTCTGCACTTTGATCGAGAGGATCACCGTTGTGGCGATCCCCACCGCCACCGCCAAGGTGAGTTCGCCATGGTAACATAGCACCCCGATCAACATTGAGATCAGGATGGCAACCTCGGAGGTCATCCCGATGCGCTCACGCTGCCAGGATTCAGTGAAATAACCCAGCGCAGTAATGAGGGTCGTCATCGCCAGAAAGGCGATCAGCAGGCCGGGGGAATCATAGATATCGGCAACCATGGCGGCCAGGGCGCCTCCCAGGCTGAGCAGCGAAGTCGTGCGCTCGCCGGCGATGATCGAACGATCCTTGCGTACGGTGGCATGTTCTCGCTGTAACCCGATCAAAAATCCGATGGCAATGGCGACGCCAAATCTCAGGAACACTTCGTTATTCGTCGGCATGATTCACTCTTCCATCAATCGTTGATAGCTGCTGCTGTGCAGGTGGCAGATCGCCACGGCCAGGGCATCGGCGGCATCGTCCGGCTTGGGGCGGCTCTCCAGGTTGAGCAGCAACCGGACCATCTCCTGCACCTGGGCCTTATCGGCGCTGCCATAGCCGGTGACGGCCTGCTTGACCTCGTTGGGGGTGTATTCTCCCACCGGGACACCGGCCTGTGCCAGCGCCAGCAGCACCACGCCGCGCCCCTGTCCCACACTGAGGGCTGTACGGACATTCTTCTGGAAAAACAACTTCTCCACCGCGCTGCTGTCCGGCGGGTGGAGAAGGATGAGGTCTCTCAATTGGGCATACAGGCTGGCCAGCCGGTCCGGCATCGTTTCGTCTGTGCCAGTCAGGATCACCCCGAAATCGACAACCTGAAGGTTGCCGTCTTCGTTCTGCCGTACCAGGCCGTAACCGGTGATGGCGGTGCCTGGGTCAATTCCCAAGACCAGCATACGGTCAGGCGGCTTCCAGGATCGCGAGGGCCTCGTCGGTGATCGCCAGGTTGGAGTCGACCTGCTGGACGTCGTCCAGTTCTTCCAGGTTTTCGATCACCCGCATGACCTGGACGGTCTTCTGCGGGTCGAGTTCGATCTCCTGGTTGGGGAACTGCCGCAGCACGGCCTCTTCGGTCCGGATGCCCTTCATGCGGAGGTGGTCGCTGATCTGCTTGAAGGCGGTCGCCTCGCCGAAGATCTCGATCCATTCGCCATCGTAGAGCATATCCTCCGCCCCGGCTTCGATCGCCAGTTCGTAGGCTTCATCTTCGCTGCGGCCGCCGCCAGGGAGGCTGAAATAGGCGCGTGGGGTGAACTGCCAGGCGACCGAACCGGTCTCACCCAGGCTGCCGCCGGCATGCGAGAGCACATGCCGCAGGGAGGCGACGGTGCGGTTGCGGTTGTCGGTGACGGCCTCGATGATCAGGGCGACTGCGTGCGGGGCGTAGGCTTCATACACGATACGCTCGAGGGCGGCGCCATCCTTATCCTCGCCGGTGCCGCGCTTGATGGCCCGGTCGATATTTTCTTTGGGCATGTTCCCGGCCTTGGCTTTGTCGACCGCCAGGCGCAGGGTGATATTCATATCAGGGTCGCCGCCGCCCTCACGGGCCGCGATGGTGATCGCCCGGGCCAGCTGTGTGAACAGCTTGCTGCGCTTGGCGTCGGCCGCGCCTTTCTTATGTTTAATGGTTGACCATTTACTATGTCCAGACATACGGTTCTCCTGAACGGACTGATGTATACGTCTGAGGATTATACCATTTTGGGGGAAGTTGGCAGCAGACTGCCGACTGCAGGCAGTCGCCAGGACAGCCAATAACCTGCTGACTATTATCGGCCGTTGTTATCCACCGACAACTGACTGCTGTGCGTCGGGGTGGTGACCTCGGTAGTGCCGTTCATGGCGCGCAGCGGGGAAAGCTCAGCTTTCTGGACCAATGCCGTTAGCCGGCGGGCCATGACGGCCTGCGTGGCGGCGGTATCGGCCTGCATCGCTTCCAGGAAGTTGGTCAACCCGGCCTGGTAGCTGCGGACACACAGATACACCGGCCGGCGCGCCCGCGGACGGAGTAACCCGATCAGGCTGGCCAGATGCCGGTGGACGTCCTCCATCTCCGGGTGGATGAAAGGCTGCACCCAGATGCCGCGCGGCCCTTCGGTCACCTCGGCATAACCGAGCATTTCGTCATCCCGGTACAGGACCCAGCCTCTCAGGTCGGCAAAATCGTATGATTCGATCTGCTGGACCAGCGAGGGCACGGTGGCAAAATGCAGCTTGCGGGCATTGATCCCGTCCACGGATAAAAAGGCCCGCCATTCAGGCGTTCCCTGGAAGCGGGCGGGCGAGGAGATCCGCCAGATGCGCTGGCGGGCGTAGATGCTGAAGTTAAGTCTGCGCAAGGTCTCAAAGGTGGCAGTGTTCTCATCCACCTCAGCAATCAGGGTCTGTGCTTCGCGCTCGCCCAGGCGCTTGAGCAGGTATTCGACCAGCGCGGCCGCCGAGTCCGGGTCGACCCGCTTGTCGGGGGTCATGAAGGTCATCCGGGCAGTGGCAGCCCCCAATGCGTGGCTGGCCTGCCCGATCACACGCGCCAGGCCATGTCGCTCTTCCACGCCGGTAAAGACACCGACCGCCTCCGAGAGCGGCGAGAAAACCGCCCGCATCGGCACGATGATCCGGCCGAGGGTCAGGACCGTTTGGCTGTCCAGATAGACACCTTGCTTGCGGTATTTGTGCAGGGTCATCAAGTCTGGCAGTTCGAAGGGGCGGACCATATCAGGGAAGCAGGGAAAGGAAATATTGGTGGAAGCGGTCGTCCTGGTTGAGTTCGGGATGGAAGGATGTGGCCAGCAATTTGCCCTGCCGGGCGGCCACGATGGTGCCATCCTCCAGGGAGGCCAGCACCTCGACATCCGGTGCATCGGCCGATTCGATCATCGGCGCCCGGATGAAGACCGCGCTGAAGGGCGGGTTGTCATCGGCCACAGCAGCCAGGGCGGGTACATCCAGGGAGGTTTCAAAGCTGTCGACCTGGCGGCCGAAGGCGTTGCGCTGTACGGTGATGTCCATCAGCCCGAGCAGCGGCTGGCCGTGCTTGGCTCGGGTGGCATCGCGCGAGAGCAATATCGCCCCGGCGCAGGTGCCCCAGACAGGGCGAGCCGCCCCAAACTTTCGGAGCGGCTCGATCAGTTCATATTCAGCGGCCAGCTTGCCGATGGTGGTAGACTCGCCGCCCGGAATGATCAGCGCGTCCAGCCCGGCCAGATCTGCCGGCAGGCGCACCTCGCGCGTTTCCGCCCCCAGGCGGCGCAGTACGGCGATATGCTCGGCAAAATCCCCTTGCAGGGCCAACACCCCGACAACCGGTTTGGTCATGCTACCAGCCGCGGCCGGCGATTCGCTCTTCGTCCGGGATATCGGTCACCTGGCGGCCGACCATCGGCTCACCCAGGTTGCGGCTGACTTCGGCCAGGATCTTGGCGTCCCGGAAGTGAGTGGTGGCCTTGACGATAGCGGCGGCCCGTTTGGCCGGGTCACCGGACTTGAAGATGCCGGAGCCGACAAATACGCCATCCACGCCCAACTGCATCATCAGGGCGGCGTCAGCCGGGGTGGCGATCCCGCCAGCGGCAAAGTTGACCACTGGCAGCCGTCCAAGTTCCTTGACTTCCTGCACCAGCGCCACCGGCGCACCGAGGTCCTTGGCATAGGTGAAGAGTTCTTCGTCGGCCATAGTTTGTAGCCGGTGGATCTCGCCAAACACGCTGCGGGCATGGCGGACAGCCTCGACAACATCGCCGGTGCCTGCCTCGCCCTTGGTGCGGATCATGGCCGCGCCTTCGGCAATCCGGCGCAGGGCTTCGCCCAGGTTGCGGCACCCGCACACGAACGGGACCTTGAAGGGGTGTTTGTGAATATGGTGGGCTTCGTCGGCCGGGGTGAGGACTTCGGATTCGTCGATGTAATCCACGCCGAGGGACTCGAGGATCTGGGCTTCGACAAAGTGACCGATGCGCACTTTGGCCATCACCGGGATGCTGACCGCTTCCATGATCTGGAGGATCAGTTCGGGGTCAGACATGCGGGCCACACCGCCGTCGGCGCGGATATCGGCCGGGACGCGCTCGAGGGCCATCACGGCCACTGCGCCAGCGTCCTCGGCGATCTTTGCGTGCTCAGCGGTGACCACGTCCATGATCACGCCCCCTTTAAGCATTTGTGCCAGCCCGGCTTTCACCTTGAAGCTGGCGACGTCTTTCTTGCCGTTTCCGTCAGTCATTGTATACTCCATCATTATAAATGTCAGTATTAGATTCTACCACGCGGGAGGGGGAGATTCAATTGGAAGAAAGGCTAGGGAATGGTGAGGAGGGAATGGGATATCAGGCACCTGGTGAATGGGCACCTGGGGATGAGGCTCTTTTTTTTCCGGCAGCTCAGCTTCCTAACCACCTGACTACCCAACTATCAAACTACTCCCCATACACAAACAAGTCCCCAATCGACTGCTGGCTGGCGTTGCGATAGATGGCCTCGCCGATCACAGGGGCCACCGAGAGCACGGTCAGGCGCGGATGCTCACGCTGGGGCACGGTATCCGTGGTGACGATCTCGGTGATCTCGGGCAGCTCGACCAGTTTTTCAAAGCCCTGCCCGACAAAGACGCCATGCGTGCAGGCCACCCAGATCTCCTCGATGCCCTCACCGAGCAACATCTCCGACAGGCTGCGGATCGTGCCGCCGGTGGCGATCTCGTCGTCGTAGATCAGGGCGCGGCGGAAACCGCTGACCTGAGCGCCAACCAATCCGGTGAAGCGCACCTCTTTATCCGAGATACGTTCCTTATTGCCGGCCGCCACCGGCAGCCCGAGCGTCTTGGCAAAACGGGCGGCTGACTTGGCGTTGCCCATATCACCGGCCACCACCACGGTGCCGGTCAGGTCGCGCTGGAGGAAGAACTGCTCAAAAGCCGGCCGGCTGCTGAGGTGGTCGGTGGGGACAGAGAAAAAGCCGTGCACCTGCGGCGAGTGCAGCATGACGGTCATGACGTGGGTAGCGCCGGAACACTTCAGCAGATCGGCCACCAGCCGGGCGGTCACCGAGATGCGCGGAGCGTCCTTTTTGTCTGAGCGGGCGAAGGAGTAATACGGGATGATAGCATGGATCTCTTTGGCGGCCGCGGCCCGGGCGATATCCAGCATCATCAGCAGTTCGACCAGGTGATCGTTGACGGGGGGAGCGAGTGACTGCACGATATAGACTGCCCGCGAGCGCACGCTGGCACCCAGCTGCAGGTAAAGGTTGTCGTTGCTGAAGCGGCTGACATGGGTTTCATCCAGCGGCACGCCCAGGAACTCGGCGATGCCGGCGGCTAGCGCGGGGTGGGCGCTGCCGCTGAAGATGCGGATCTCGGATGGGTTCAGTTGGTGGGTCATGGTGTCACCTCTGCTGCTGGGAGTGGTTGCTGATCTCATTGTAATGGAAAATCGGGCAGTGAGAAGAAGGAGGGGTATCAGAGGGAAGAGGCTAGCAGTTACCTCAAGACTGGTAAAATAGATTCACCTGTCCATTACCCAGGAGGCGCCATGTTCCACAATATCCCCAAGTCGGTCCTCGACCGTATGAAAGAACTGGAGGAGATCGACGCCCGCGACCGGCAGGACGGCACCCCGCATCTCAAGCGGCTGCGCCAGATCCCACCGGAGACCGGGCGCGTGCTGGCCTTTCTGGCCGCCGGCGTCCCGCAGAAAGGCGCCTGGCTAGAGGTCGGGACCAGCGCCGGGTATTCCGCCATGTGGATCAGCCTGGCGGCTAAACAGCGCGGCAAGGTCCTGCACACCTATGAACTGCTGCCCGACAAAGCCGCCCTGGCGCGCGAGACCTTCAAGAAAGCCGGGATCGAAGAACTGGTTGAACTGAAGAACGGCGATGCCCGCGGCCATGTCGGTGACTATGGAGAGGTGGCCTTCTGCTTCCTGGATTGTGAAAAAGAGATGTACCCGGAGATCTTCGAGCGGGTGACCCCCAACCTGGTGCCGGGCGGTTTGCTGGTCGCCGACAATACCATCAGCCATAAAGCCGCTCTCGCCGAGTTTTTCGCCGCGGTAGAAGCAGATACCAACCTGGACACCGTCACATTGCCAGTGGGCAGCGGGCTGCTGGTCTGCCGGAAGCTGGTTGGATGATAGGAACAGATTGCTTCGGTTGCGATGCTGCGCATCGCTCCCTCGCAATGACAACGAATTGTGCATAAACAAGAAAAGACCTACTACGTTTACATCATGACCTATTATGAGGATACAGTGCTTTACACCGGCGTGACCACGATCTGGTCGGACGGGTCATGGCGCACAGAGCAGGCAGGGGATCAGATTTCACAAGCAGGTACAATATCAGAAAGCTGGTCCACTTTGAGGAAACCAGTGACATTCTTACCGCAATCGCCCGTGAGAAGCAGATCAAGGCAGGCTCACGGCAAAGGAAACTTGATCTGATCAACGAACACAATCCAGACTGGCTTGACCTGATGGAACACTTGTTACCTTAATATTGTCATTGCGAGCCGGACATCTGGGACGGACGGCGAAGCAATCTGTTTTCGCATCAGAAGACAAACATTGATCTGGCAGGAGGAACTTTGACCGATATAAAACTCACCGTTGTCATCCCGATGGCCGGTTACGGCACGCGGGTGCGCCCGCACACCTGGTCCAAACCCAAACCGCTCATGCAAGTGGCCGGCAAGACCGTGCTCGACCATGTGCTGGATGTGGTCGCCACCGCCACCGACCTGAAAAACTGCCGGCTGGCCTTCATCATCGGCTACCTGGGCGAGCAGGTGATCGACTACATGGCCGCCCACTACCCGGAGGTCGAGACCAGCTACTACCGCCAGGAAGAGATGCTCGGCCAGACCCACGCCATTGCCATGGCGCGCCAGGTGATCTCAGGTCCGACCATGGTGCTGTTCAGCGATACCATCGTGCGGGATGACCTGTCCTTCCTGCTCCAGCCCGGCCAGAACGCCGATGCCATCGTTTGGGTGAAACAGGTCGAAGACCCGCGCCGTTTTGGGGTGGTCAGCCTGGACGGGGATGGCCTGGTACAGGACATCATCGAAAAGCCGGCCACAATCGAGAACGACCTGGCTGTGGTTGGCTATTATTATTTCGCCTGCGGCGAGGATTTGATAACGGCCATCGACCGGCAGCTAAATGACCGGATGGTCACCAAAGGCGAGTATTTCATCGCCGACGCCCTCAAGCTGATGATCGAGAGCGGGCTGAAATTGACCACCAAACCGGTGGATGTCTGGCTGGATGCCGGGCTGCCCGATACCGTGCTGGAGACCAATCGCCATCTGCTAGCTGCCCGCCTGGAGGAGGATGGCAGCCAGATGCGCAATAACGGGGTCAAGGTGATCCCACCGGTCTTCATCGACCCCAGCGCCGATGTGACCGCCTCTGTCATCGGGCCAAATGTGACGATCGGTCCAGGCTGCCAGGTCAGTTACAGCAAGATCGAGGACAGCATCCTGGAAGCCGGCGCGGTGGTGGAGACCTCGCAACTGCACGCCTCACTGATCGGTGAGCGCTCGGTGGTGATCGGCGGGCGCGGCCGGCTGGATCTGGGAGATGACTGCCTGGTGGAGTCCTGCTGATGCGCCCTGACCCGGCTGCTGCCGAGGTAACCTGTCATTCCGGTCACGCCTACGCCGAGCGTCCGGTCCGCTTCAAATACGGCGGGAGCGAATATCATGTGTCCCGGATCGTTCATCAAACCCGCAGTCCGGAAGGCCGGCAATTCCTGGTCCGCACAACCAGCGGACCGCGATTCACAATCACCTATCTGGAACCCCAGGACCAATGGCAGGTCAGCTCGCACGATGAGCTGCTGCCGCCCACACAAGGAGAACAGCACACGCGCTATGACGAGTAAATATATTGCCACCCGGGTTGCAGATCTGAAGCCCTCCGGTATCCGAAAATTCTTTGATATCGCCGCCTCGATGCCGGATGTGATCTCTCTTGGCATCGGGGAACCGGATTTTGTCACCCCACAGCCGATC
Organism: Anaerolineales bacterium; assembly: GCA_020059485.1. Classification (GTDB taxonomy): domain Bacteria; phylum Chloroflexota; class Anaerolineae; order Anaerolineales; family UBA11579; genus UBA11579. Next base: position 28,222 of record JAGVCA010000054.1, on the reverse strand, counting down.
CTGGAAGCCGGGATCGCATCGCTGCAGGGCGGGCAGACCGCCTATACTTCTAATGCCGGCGTGCTGGAACTGCGCCAGGCCATCGCCAGCCATCTGGATACGATGTACGGTGTAAAGTACGACCCGGTCCGCGAGATCATGGTCTCGGTCGGCGTTTCCGAGGCGCTCTACCTGGCGCTGACCGCCATCCTCAACCCCGGTGAAGAAGTGATCGTCCCGACGCCGTGCTTCGTCTCCTACCAGGCCGAGGTCGTGCTGGCTGGCGGTGTGGCGGTGGAGATCCCCAGCCGCTTTGAGGACGATTTCCAGCCGGATGTGGCCGCCATCGCGGCAGCCCTCACCCCGCGCACCAAGGCCATTCTGATCGGGTATCCCAACAATCCGACCGGTGCGGTGGCCAGCCGGGAGACCCTGATGGAGATCGGGCGGATCGCCGAACAGCACAACCTGGTGGTCATCTCGGATGAGATCTACGACCAGCTGGTATACGGCGTGCCGCATATCTGTTTCTCCGCGCTGCCGGGGATGCGGGAACGCACCATCCTGCTGGGCGGCTTTTCCAAGGATTACGCCATGACCGGCTGGCGGGTCGGGTATGCGGCTGCGCCGGGCGAGTTGCTGCAGGCCCTGCTGCGCATCCACCAGTACACGGTGATGTGCGCACCGACGACCAGCCAGATGGCCGCCCTGAAAGCATTACAGGTCGGCGCGCCGTTCGTGGCCGAGATGCAGGCCGAGTACGACCGCCGCCGCCGTTTGGTGGTGGATGCCTTCAACGAGTTTGGGCTGCCGACCTTTGAGCCGCGCGGGGCATTTTATGCCTTCCCGGATATCCGCGTCACCGGCATGGATGATGATACCTTTGCGACCGAGCTGCTGCACAGCGAACAGGTAGCAGTGGTCCCGGGTTCGGCTTTCGGGCCGGGCGGCGAGGGCTTTGTGCGCTGCTCGTATGCCACCTCCTACACCAAACTGGAGCAGGCCCTCGAGCGCATCGCCCGGTTTGTCGGCAGGTTCCGCTAAACCAGCCTCACCGCTCTGAGCACAACCCGCTGCCCGCGCCCGGTGTTATCATGATTGGTATGACAGGAGCAGGACGATGAACCGAAATCCTTCCAACACCCGCTGGCTGACATGCGGCGCGATCGTGCTGGTACTGGGCTGTATCGGCCTTGTTGTGGGCTTTGGCGGTCTGGCCGCGATCGGGGCTCTGTTCGACGAAAGCGCCCCGACACTGCAGGCCGCCAACCCGACGATCACCTCGCTGCCGGCCAACTCCTCCAGCGCCGCTGGCGATCCCGGACAACCCACCCCGCTGCCGATCCTGAAGGCAATTCCATTTGAGTCCGTCGTCCAGATCGTGACCTTCTATTACGACGACAACAACCGCCTGATTCCAGGCTGGACCGGATCCGGGACGGTCATTTCTCCTGACGGGTTGATCCTGACCAATTCGCATGTGGTGCTGCCGGACCGCTTTTTCCCGGTGGATGCGCTTGGGGTGGCTTTCTCGTCGGCGGAGGACCAGCCACCGCAGCTGCGCTATTATGCTGAAGTGATGCAGGTGGACGAATCCCTGGATATTGCCGTCATCCGGATCAGCAGCGACATGAATGGCTCTCTGCTGGATAACGCCGCCCTCAACCTGCCGTATGTCCCGCTGGGAGACGCCGATGCCCTCCGATTGGGAGATGCCATCACCATCCTGGGTTATCCCGGCATCGGTGGACAAACCATCACCCTGACGCGCGGGGAGGTCAGCGGATTTACCGCAGAGGGCAACCGCGGTCCGCGGGCCTTTATCAAAACATCTGCCACCATCGCGGGCGGCAACAGCGGCGGACTGGCCGCCGATGCCGAGGGGTACCTGATCGGCATCCCGACCCAGCTGGGGTACGGCGGCGATGACCAGTATGTGGACTGCCGTGTGCTGGCCGACACCAACCGCGACGGCTTTGTCGATGATCAGGACAACTGCGTCCCCACTGGCGGCTTCATCAACGCACTGCGGCCGATCAACCTGGCTCTGCCGTTGATTGAAGCCGCCCGGGAAGGCCTGGTGGCCGTCCACCACAGCGACCCAGCCGCCAGCAGCCCATCCGGTTTGCCGCAGGAAGGCCAGATCGTGTACAGCACTGATTTCAGTACACCCTCAGACGGCTGGGGCTTTACCGGAGAATACAGCAGCACGACTGTGCAGGATGGGTTGCTGGAGATCGAGATCAATACCACCGAGTATCTGACCTGGGGCCTGGCGGAGATCAATGCCACCGATGTGATCATCCATGCCGATGCGCAGGTGCGGGTTTCGGCGCTGGATGGCGATTTTGGGATCCTCTGCCGCTATGCCAACCAGAGCAACTACTATGCACTGGAGGTCTCCGAGGATGGCTACTACACGATCTATAAGCGGCTGGCCGGAGAAGATTACTCCCTGGTGGAGTGGACGCCCTCTGAATTGGTGACGACTACCAACGAAGTCCAGATCAGCGCCGCCTGTATCGGGGAATCGCTGCAACTGTTTCTCAATGGCAGCCTGCTGGCGGAAGCCACCGACACCGATCTGACCAGCGGCGATGTCGGTCTGATCGCCGGTACCTGGGAAGGGATTCCGCTGCTGGTCGAGTTCGATAATTTCATCGTCCGCCGGCCGGCCAATTAGAGGTGACAAATGTCATGGCAGGAATACCCTTGACGAAAAAGTCTGAACAAGTTAATGTATGTACAATTCTTCACAAAGCGGGATTACTGCAATGAACCGGATACCGCTCCTCCAGCAATTGAATACTCTGGTGGGTAATACGGGTGCCACTCTAGGTACCCGCTATTTTTTTATGCTGACCTATGGGGTCAGACCCAATATCTAAGGAGAACACCTTAATATGGCAGAAATGACCAATGCCTTTCAAATGGCACAAAAGCAGTTTGACGGTGTAGCAGAATTGCTCAACCTGGACCCGGATGTGCGCGAGATCCTGCGCTGGCCGACCCGGGAGTTTGCCTTCCAGGTGCCGGTCCGGATGGAAAGCGGCGGGATCCGCACCTTCCAGGGCTTCCGGGTGCAGCACAGCGATGTGCGCGGTCCTTCCAAGGGCGGCATCCGCTTCCACCCCAGCGAGACCCTCGATACCGTCCGTGCCCTGGCGATGTGGATGACCTGGAAATGTGCCGTAGTCGATATTCCCCTGGGCGGCGGTAAAGGCGGCGTGGTGGTCGACCCGGCCACACTGTCTACCACTGAGAAAGAACGCCTGTGCCGCGGCTGGATCCAACAGATCTACCGCAACATCGGGCCCCGCCAGGATGTCCCAGCCCCGGATGTCGGCACCACCCCCCAGATGATGGGCTGGATGATGGACGAATATTCCAAGCTGGTCGGCGAGTTTACGCCCGGTGTGATCACCGGTAAACCGTTGGGCGGCGGCGGCTCGCTCGGACGGACCGAGGCCACCGGCTTCGGCGTGATCTACACGATCCGCGAGGCGATGAAGCACCTCAAGATGGATTCCACCAAAACCACCGCCGCCTTCCAGGGTTTTGGCAATGTCTCGCAGTACGCGGCCATCGGGTTCAACAAATTCCTGGGCGGCAAGGTGATCTGCGTTTCCTACTGGGACCGCGAAGACCGCACCTCCTATACGGTCAGCAAGGCCGACGGGATCGACCCCGTCTTCCTGCAGTCGATCACCGACCAGTACGGCTCGATCAACAAGGACATGGCCCGCAAAGAAGGGTACCAGATCGAATCGGGCGATGCCTGGATCGAGAAAGATGTGGATGTCCTGGTCCCGGCCGCGTTGGAAGGCCAGGTCAACGCCGAATCGGTCAAGAAGGTCAGCGACCGGGTCAAGATCGTGGCGGAAGGCGCCAACGGACCGACCACACCAGAAGCCGATGCGGTCTTCCAGAAGAACGGCGTCTTCTTGATCCCCGACTTCCTGTGCAATGCCGGCGGTGTGACGGTTTCGTACTTTGAGAGCGTGCAGAATGACATGAACTACTACTGGCCGCAGCAGGAGGTGCTGGAGAAACTCGATTTCAAGATGACCAGCGCTTTCGAAAGCGTGCTGGAACTCTCCGTCAAGGAGAAGGTGTTCATGCGCCAGGCCGCTTATATGGTCGCCATCGGCCGGGTGGTCAAAGCGATGGAATTGCGCGGCTGGATCTAAATTCATTTGCAGAGATATACAAGAACAGGGCATGCAGATGCCCTGTTCTTCGTTTAAAGGTATAGACAAACACGCCAGTTTAATGGTTTACTTACATGAAGATCCCAGATTGACCAAAAAGAGGCCCGATCATGACCGAACCAACCGGTAAACCCAAACAGCTGGTTCCCTACAGGGAAATGCTGCGTAATTTCCTGATCGAAATGGTGGTGTATGGCTTCCTGCTGGTGGTATATTTTTATATCGCACTCCGCTACCTGGCACAGCCACTGGCGGTCGTGTTCAACAACAACCTGGTGGTTTACGGCATCCTTGGACTCGTGCTGATCATTATCCAGGCTGTTTTCCTCGAGTTTGTGACTTCGTTACTGTTCGACTTCCTTGGGTTGCACCGCCTGACCTCCAAAGCCAACCACCACTAGGAGCCGATCTTGGAATTTCCAATCGCAGGTGTCACAGTAGATCCGGTAGCACTGATGGTGATCGGCTTTATCGTCGGCGTGCTCGGCGGATTTTTCGGCGTGGGCGGCGGATTCCTGGCTGCACCTTTCATGTTTTGGATTGGCGTCCCAATGAACTTCGTGGTCGGGACCGACCTGGCCCATATGACCGGCAAGTCGATCGTGGCGTTCAAGCGCCACCGCGCCCTGGGCCATGTCGACATCAAGCTGGGCGCGCTGATGATCGTGGGTACCATCACCGGGGTGGAGATCGGCGCTCAGGTGATCGAAGCCTTGAAAGAGCGAGAGTCGGTCGATACCGTCATTGGGATCCTCTACATCTTTATCCTGATGCTGGTCACGATCTTCACAGCCTATGAAGCCATTCGTTCGATCCGGATGATGGAGACCGAAAAAATGGACGCCAAAGATGTGGTCGGGTTCAAGGGCATCGCCCGGCGCATCTCCGGTATCAAAATCCCCCCGATGATCTCTTTCCCGGACTCGGGGATCGAATCGATCTCGGTCTGGACGGTGCTCGGCGTCGGGCTGATCACCGGGGTGCTCTCCGGAATGCTCGGCGTGGGGGGCGGCTTTGTCCGTATGCCGATGATGGTATATATCCTCGGTATCCCGACCCATGTGGCCGTGGGGACTGACCTGTTCGAGATCATCTTTTCGGCCGGATACGGCACGCTGACGCACGCCATCAAGGGCAATGTAGATATCATTATGGCCCTGGTGATGCATACCGGGGCAGCCATCGGCGCCCAGATCGGCGCGGTTTCCACCCAATACTTTACCGGCCCGCGCATCCGGCTATTCTTTTCATTCCTGCCCCTCATCGGCATTATTATGGTTTTACTGCGTCTGTTGGGTGTGGTAGCAATTTAGTTTTAAAGGGTTATACACAATGAAGAAACTTTTATATCTGATCCCGAACCAAAACATCAACCCTGCGGTGGCAGCATATATCGCCCAGGTAGCGGCCAGAATGAAAGCCAGCGTCCACCTGCTGATCGCAGCAGATACTCAGAAAGTGCTGGATGCGGCTGTCGGGAGCCTGGAGGAGGCTCGCCCGGCACTGGCAGAGGTCGAACTGACCACCGCTTCGGTGTTGGATGACCCGGTCAAAGCGATGCAAGCTGCCCAAGCCGAGCAGGCCTATGAAATGATGCTGGTCGGCGTTCCGCGCCGACGCCGGTTGATCCCCTCAAATTTCCGGCTGCTTTCCAACCGGTTGATCAAGCGGTCCCTGGTGCCAGTCATGCTGGTGCGAAATGTCAGCAAAAAACTGGACCGGATGCTGGTCTGCACCGGAGGGATTAAGGTCTCGAACCGTGTGGTGGTCCTGAGCGCCAAACTAGCCGGAGAGGCCGACCTGAGCGCGACACTGATGACCGTCCTGGATGCGGTCCCCAGCATGTACACCGGCATGGATGAGATCGAAGAGACCTTACCGGAAATATTGACCACCGATACGCCGCTGGCCCAGCACCTGCGCACCAGCGCAGAAGTGCTAACCGGTCGGGGCATCGATGCCGAAGTCAAGGTACGGCATGGCGACGTGGTTGAAGCGATCCTGGAAGAAGTGGCTGAAGGCGCTTACGACCTGGTGGTCATGGGAGCGACCGAAGGCGGCTCGCTGCGCGGGATGCTGCTCGGCAACGTCAGCCAGCAGATCATCAACCGCTCACCCTGTGCAGTGCTGATCGCCAAGTAAAAATTCCCGCTTCGTGACTAAACAATCCGGAGAGGACAACGTGGGGGTGATTGTCGAGGTTCCATTAACTGAAATCATATTGCCCCGATTCGCAATGACACGCCTATTATCTGTCACTGCGAGCGCGACGCCGCCAGGCGGCGGGAGAAGCAATCTGTTTGAGAGAATCCGCATCATTCAGCACTTCTGACAACTGGGCGATCGTCCTTCCAGTCAATTTATGGTAAGCTTAATTCACACTATACAAACGACAATCATGGCAAGGACGGAGAGATGTACATAGCGATCGAAGGCGTGATTGGTGTCGGAAAAACCACCCTGGCGCGGCTGCTGCAACCGCGATTTGAAGCCGATTTGCAGCTCGAAGTCTTTGAGGAAAACCCTTTTCTGGCAGACTTTTACGGAGACCGGGCACGGTACGCCTTCCAGACCCAGATCTTCTTCCTCCTCAGCCGGTATCACCAGCAGCGGAAATCTGTCAAAGAGATGGTCTCGAACGGCCACCACCTGATCACCGACTATACCTTTGCCAAAGACGCCTTGTTTGCCGGCATAAACCTGAACGGCGATGAACTGGAAATGTACTACCGGGTGCACGAAGCACTGGGGGAAAAAGTCCGCCTGCCCGACCTGATCGTTTATCTGCAAGCTGATACCCACATCCTGATGCAGCGAATCGCCATGCGGGACCGATCGTACGAGCGCAATATGGAATCCTCCTATATCGAGCAGCTTAACCAGGCTTACGACGATCACTTCCGCCACCACTATCAGGGACCGCCAGTCCTGGAGATCTGCACGAACGAACTTGATTTTGTGAAGAACCCCACCGACCTCAGCCTGATCGAGAACAAGATCCGCAAAGAACTGACCACCATCCTGAAGCAGGATAACCTGCCGCTGGAAAACGCCTGATCCGGAGACCTGGATGCGAATCACCCGGGACCTGCTGCACCGCATCGCCGCTGACACGGTAACCGACCGCGCCAAACAGGACCCATCCATCATCGCTGCCTACCTGCATGGCACTGTGCTGGAAGGTCCGGACCCGGTGCTGGGCGGCGCGGCCGATATCGATCTGGTTTTCATTCACGACCTCTTCGATCGCAGCCGCGAGATCGTCCGGATGACCGAAGACGTGCATCTGGATATCGAGCACCACAGCAAAGACCAATATCAGCCGGCCAAGGAACTGCGCACCCGGCCGTGGATCGGGTTTGCCATCTACCAGTGCAAACTGCTCCACGACCCGGAGCACTTCCTGGATTTCACGCAGGCCAGCGTGCGGGGGATGTTCTTCCAGTTTGAAAATGTGTTGGCCCGGGCCGAGGAGTTGCACACCCGCTCTCGGGCCGCCTGGCTGCACTTCCACAATTCCGAGATCGAGTTCGGCCCTGACCAGGTGATGGCCTATCTGAAAGCGGTTGAGGATGCGATCAATGCTGCCGCCTGCCTGTATGGCCCGCCGCTGGGCGGACGCCGCTTCCTGTTCCGCTTCAAGCTGCTGGCGGAGGAGCGCCAGATCACCGGCTTGTACGACCAGGTGGTGGAGCTGGTCAGCGGGGGAATCTTCCCGGATGGAAACACGGCCGGGGAGGAAGCCAAGGGTTGGATGTTGGAATGGGCGGATGATCTGAAGCGGCTGAACGAGAATTACGAAGTCCCCCCGGAACTGCACCGCCACCGCCGGGCATACTACATGCGAGCATTTGAAGCCATGCTGGCCAGTGACGACCCCGAGACCTTCCTGTGGCCGCTGCTGACCACCTGGACCCGGATGGCCGAAACGATGCCTTCACAGGCCGCCGCCTGGGGTGCGGTGTGCGAGCGGATCGGTCTGATCGGCGAGAAGTTTGAGCGCCGCCTGGATGGGCTGGACGCGCTGCTGGATCAGATCGAAGTGATGATCGAAAAGTGGGAACCGGGCGAGCGCGGCTTGCTGCCCTGAGTTGTTCACAGGATCAAGAGCAGCGTCAGATCGCTGACAGAATCTCTTCCCAAAAAGCCCCCAACCCCTTTTTCTCGATCCACGCTTCCAGATAAGTCCGGTCCAATCGACCCTCCATGATCTTCAGGATCGAGCCGATGTCACGGATATGCTTGGTCTGCCGGCTGAGCGAGAAATAGATCAATTTGTACAGGATCAGGTCTTCCGGTGCGTGAACATACACTTCTCCCACCGCTCCCCCGAAGTCAACCAGATGACGTCGGTTGAATGCCGATGCTCGCAGTTCGTCTCCCGCGCGAATCGGGAACAGTTCTGCCTTGAACCCGCTCCCGCCATGGATGGCATTGATCGGGAGGTCGGCTCTGGTTTCGAGCAGGTTGTCGAGTATGATCTCCGGCGGAAGATAGATCTCGATCCTCTCCAGCGCCTGGGACAACGGCACCACTTTCTCCGGTGTCAGCCGCACGACGAGGTCAATATCCAGGGTGGATCTTGGTTCTCCCCAGGGCCAGACAGCCACCGCGCCGCCGATCAGATACTCGATCCCGGATTCTTCCAGGGCGTTCAAGATCGCTTTCAGGAATTGCTCGAATGTCATGATGTTTCACGCATACCCCGGCTGACCCGGCGGCTGAAATCAATCACCGAGGCCGCCGCGGCGAATTTCTGCACCAGCGTCAATCCCTTGAAGATGGTCAACTGCTGGCCGTCCAGTTCGGCCAGTGCGCCGCGGATAGCCGCCGCAGTATCCTGATCCAGCCGGCCTCTTCCTGGCTGGTAATATCCTCGCTGCCCTTTTCGCCGGCTGTAGCGCAGGACGCTACCCGTCAGCGAGAAGGCCTGTTTGACAAACCGCATATCCCGGTAGAAAGTATCGTGCCGGGCATTGACCCCGAAACAATCCCGGCCTAACCGCATCTCAACCCGGACGATCAACTGGGCACGGGTCAGGAAATTTTCAGACAACAAGAGCCTCACAAGCGCAGACCGCCTGGCGGTCACCAGGTCGCGCTGTTCCGCATCCTGCAGCAGCAGCTGTGAAAAAGCCAGAGGCAGGCGATAAACAGATTCCATATGTTGATATTACAGGAGTAAAACTGATTTGTCAATCAGGTTTAGTCATCCCCGAGATAAGTTTATCCTTCTTCTGTCCCCTCAATAAAGGGTTTCACCTTGACGACCGGGATGTTCAGGTAAAAGGTGGCTCCTTTGCCGGGGCCGTCACTCTCAGCCCACATACGCCCGCCGTGCAGTTCGATGATGCCGCGGGCAATTGGCAAGCCCAGTCCCAGGCCGCCGTGGGCGCGGGTGCTGTGCGCTTCGCCCTGCACCATGCGGTCAAAGATGGTCTCCAGTTTTTCTTTCGGGATGCCGGGGCCGTTATCCTGCACCTGCACCTGGATCTGGTCGAGGTGCTGCCGGGCGCTGACGGTCACCGTCCCGCCGAGAGGCGTGAACCGGCAGGCATTGCTGAAGACATTCACAAACGCCTGGCGCAGTTTGACCGGGTCGGCATTCACCAGCAGCGGGGCATTTGGAAGGTGAAAGCGCGGGCTGATCTGTTTCTCCTGAAAACCGGCGGCGGATTCCTGGAAGGCCTCCCGGATAACCTGCTGGATCGGGACCTGTTCCTGTTTGAGCTGGTGCGAGCGGGTTTCCAGCATGTTCATGTTGGTCATGTCATCCACCAGCGACTGCAGCAACCGGGCCGACCGGACCACCTGCTGCAGGTTTTCCCGCGACTCGCCCTCCGCATCCTGCTCGAGCAGTTCGGCATAGCCAAGGATATGGAAAAGGGGTGTGCGCAATTCATGGGAAGCGATAGCGATGAACTCGGTCTTCATCTGGTCGATGCGGCTGAGCTCTTCATAGGCCGACTGGAGTGAGGCCATCATGCGGGCATTGTTGATCGCGACTGCCGCCTGCGAAGCAATCACCGAGAGGATGTCGACATCGGCGCTAGTGAAGATCCCCTCGCGCTTGTTGATCCCTTCCAGCACCCCGATGACGCCATCATGCAGGCGCATCGGCACACCGACCAGCGAGCGATGGCGGATACCCAACTGTTCGCTGATCAGATTGTAATGCCGCGGGTCATCCGGCAGGTTGTTGATCACCTGGGGTGAATTGAGAGAAAAGACCATCCCGGCAATGCTGTCGTTGAGGGGGACCGGGATGCGCATCAACTGGCCGGTATCGGTATCGGTAGAAGCGGCAAAGAACAATTCTTTGCTTTTTTCATCGAACAGCAGGATCGAGACCGCCTCGCAATTGATCACTTCGGCCGCCGTGCGCAGGATCAGGTCCAGGATCTCTTTCTGGTCCTGGGTGGTATTGAGGATCAGGCTGATCTCGATCAGACGGGCGAACTGGCCCAGCGTGTTTTTTAAGGCGACGATCTGATCGACCAGGTCTTCGGTACCGGATTGCTGAGGAAGGCCCATATCAATAGTTTAATGGTTTTCCGGGAGTTTGTCTAACAGATTCACTCCCGGAAAACGGATGGTTGCATCGATTGAGTTTAAAGCAAAATATTATGCTTAATATTATTTTATAGCATAATTATGTGCTTTTTAATCATCGAAACGAGATTCTTCCAGCGCCCGCTTCAGGCTGTCTTCCTCCCCACCCACTTCAGCCACACCTTCGCCGCGGGCCGCCCGCAGACGCTCCTCCGCTGCGAGCAGGGCAGCAGCCCCGGCGCGCGGCCGGATCGACCATTTCTCACAGTGCGGGCAGCGCTCCAGTTTCCCGGCTAACAGGTTGGGGCTGATGACATTGCGCGAGAACGGGAACTGGCAGCGCGGGCAGACTGTGCCACCTGCCAGGCCATACTCACCGATCGGCTGCTGTTTACCTCTCCGGGCGGAGAGCGCCGGCAGCAGCGCGCTGATCCCCATGACCACAACCGCGATCACCAGGATCGGCACCAGCAACTCCATCGTTTTACCGCCGGCGTTTTCCGCAGACAGGAACTCCTGCACCAGTTCGCGGGTTTGCAACTGGCGGCCATCCGCCAACACCCCGATTGCATAGATTCGGTGGATCCCGGGATCGAAATTGCCGGTATTAAACTGCAGTTTGAACGGCGCTTCCCGGTCGGTCCCCAGTTCGGTCTCATCGACATAGAAGGTCACCGCCACCAGGTCATCGGTTCCGGAGACGATGATCGAGAAGGTCCCCTGGATATCGTTGCCAAACCCGCCATATCCAAAATCACGGTAGAGTCGGATCTCTAATTCCGGGGCTTCCTCCTGCGCCATGACCGGCACAGCCACCAGCAAGATCACCAACGCCAGCACACAACTTTTCAAAATCTTATTCATTACGATACCTTTCATCTTCCTGTCACTTCCAGCGCGTCAGGATGGTCTCACGCTGGAACAACTGGATGGCAAAATACAGTAGGACCGTGTCCAGCACGATCATTCCAATCGTCGTCCAGATCACCAAGCCGAGGTCGAACTGGATCAGCCCCATCGCCTGGCCCATGAAGATGGCGATCAGCGGGATCACCACCAGCGACGACAATTGTTCAGCCGCCCGCGGGTCGTTGACCCGGGACGAGATCATGATCGACAGGCTGACCCCGGCCACCGACAGGAGCGCCCCGATGCCAAAGATCGAGAGCAGCCAGACCGGCGAGAGCACCGCCCTGAAGATGCCATCATCAACGGCCAGGATCGCTGTCCCGGCCACAAAGATGCCATAGGACAGCCAGGTGATCGAGAGCGCCGGGATCACCCCGGCCAACGCTTTGCCCATCAGCAGTTCCAGCGTGGTGATCGGGGTGGCCAGCACCGGCTCGAGGGTGTGGGTGTTCTTTTCGCCCACAATGCTGTAGGAGGCGATCGTCACCGGGATGATGGTCGGCATCAGCAGGAACAGGCTAAGGAACTGCAGCAGGATGAAATACTGGCTGCAGGCCAGGGCCGACAATCCCTCACACACCGCCTGGAAATGCTCCGGCATGTCGGCAGCCGCCTCGGCCATTTCGACATCAGCACTGCCTTGCATCGAGTACAGGATCCCGAGTGGCAGCAGCGTGAAGATCAGCGGCATCACGATCACCGAACCGAGCACCAACCGGTTTTTGAATACTTCAGACCATTCTTTGCGAACGATTTCCCAGATCTTTTCCATGTTAGTTCGCCTCCTTCTGGGGATTAACCAGATGCAAGTAGACATCCTCCAGCGAGCGACGCAGTTCGCCAACAAAGCGGACCTGCGCGCCAGCCCCAACCAGCGCAGTCACCAACAGCGGATTCTGCGCTTCCGGGTCATCCAGGGTGACCACCAGCTTGTCTTCAAGCACTTCGGCTTGCTGGACAAATCCATAGGCACGGACTGCGTCCAGCAGGGCTGGCGTCACCTCCGCCAGATGGAAGACCACCCGCCGGCCGAAGATCTGCCGCCGCAGGTTGGTGGGCGTATCCAGGGCCAGCAATTCCGACCGGAAGACTGCCACCCGGTCACACAAGCGGTCAGCCTCGTTCAGGTTGTGGGTGCAAATGATGATCGTGCGCCCTTCGTGCCGCAGCTCGGCGATAAAGTCCCGCACGATGCGCGAGGCTTCCGGGTCGAGACCGCTGGTGGGCTCGTCCAGATAAAGCACCCGCGGCTCATGCAGCAAGGCCCGGGCAATCGCCAGTTTCTGGCGCATGCCCTTCGAGAAAGTCCCGACCGCTTCGTGACGGCGGTCCCACAGCCCCAGCATGCGCAGGTAGCGTTCGACCTGCCCAGGGATATCGGCGACCTCGTACAATTTGGCAAAAAAGGACAGGTTGCGCTCGGCGCTTAGCTGGTTATACATCCCGGGGTTTTCAGTCAGGATCCCGACAGCCTTGCGCACTTCCCGGTCCTGCTGGCCGATCTGAAAACCAGCCACCCGGGCCTCACCCCCAGTAGGCGCGATCAGGGCGGCCAGCATGCGGATGGTGGTGGTCTTGCCGGCGCCGTTCGGGCCAAGCAAACCAAACACCTCCCCGGCCGGGATCGAGAGCGAGAGGCGGTCCACCGCCAGGTTCTCGCCGAACGATTTGGTCAGATTGTTGGTGTAGATCATTGTGTCAGTCATATCGGCTTTCATCCAGTTCTTCAATCGTGATTGGTGTGATATCCTCAACCGGTTTGGGAGGCACAGGCGCCTCGCCAACCGGCACTTCAAGCGGTTTCAGGTCATCCGGCGGCGGATGGAGGCCCTTCAGGAGGAAGACGATTGCTACGCCCAGCAGACCCAGCAAGAACAGCCCGCCCTCGGTCGGCAGGATCCCCCAGGTCTGCGAGCCATAAACGGCCAGCAGGTTGACCAGGGTGTGCCAGGCAACCGCCGCTAGGTACCACATAGGCTGCCTGTTGGTGACGCTGCGGAAGACCATCACCGCAGCGGCCAGGTGGATCGGCAGTACACTCAGGCGCTCAAACGCTCCCAGAAGCTGCTGATACCATTCCGCCCCCCAAAAGGAATAAACCACGGCCTGCAGGGTCTCGAGTTGGGCCTGGTCGCTGATCCCGGAGATTGCAGCCGGGTCGAACCGGTGAAACAAAACCAACTGGAGGAAAGCATAAAATGCCACAATTCCGACCAGCACCGCTTCGATGCCGCCATGGCCAGCCCCGTACATCACCGCCAACCGCCAGGAGCGGATATCCCGCCGCCAAAAACGCAGCACCAGGTAACGAGCCGTTTCCTCAAAGACGCCCGCCGAGAGGCCCAATAAACCCGCCGCCAGCAGCAAACCGCGGCTACCCGCGGCTATGTCGGGCACGATGCGGGCGATCAACGGGTTGAGCACGGCCAGATTAAAGGGGATATGGCCGACCTGGGACAAGATGAAGGTCAGCGCCCCGGCGGCATAAACACCCCACGGCAAGTCGTAGCGGTGGTGGAGGAAAAATCCCAATCCGAGGCCCAGGCCAATCATCAGGAAAGGATTCAAGGCTGGGATCACGGTCTCCGGCTGGCGCAGACCAACCAACAGCAGTAAAACTACGCCGGCTGCGATCGCCACTCCTGTGAGTATTTTCGTTGTGTTCATTGGTATCCTCTATGTTTCACGTGAAACCAGCTATAATTTTCCGTCGTCCAGAGGGTTCCAGAGCGGGCGATGTTTCACGTGAAACGTCTGTAAGCCTTTCTGTTATTCGGTTGATCCAAGTTCAAACGGTTTTCGCCAGGTGCGATCAACCGGGGCCTTTCTATCCGGTCCTGCCGACCCACCTCCAGCGGAACCGATTACCAGTCAGCATCAATGTTACAATAACGCTCGCCAATGTCAATCTTCTCTGCCTTACGTCAGTCCCGCCAGTTTGGTCAGCAGACCAAGATATTCGCCCTGGCAGGTCTTTTTCTGTGGGCGCTCCTGGCTGGCGGGGTGTTCTTCAGCACCCAATCCTGGACCGGTCTGTACTATGACAACCAGGTGACCTATTTTGTTCAGGGCCTGCGGCTCTCAGGGCAACACCCCTATCTGGATGCCGACTGGTTCGCCAATACCCGACCGCTGCACATCGCCTTCACCTGGCTGGTGGCCGGCTTGTCCCGGATCGGGATCCTGGCGCAGGCAACTGCAGCCCTGGATCTTGGTTTCAGGCTGGTGTTCCTCGTCAGTCTGGGACTGCTCAGCCACGCCCTGCTCGGCTGGCTGGACCGCACCTTCCTATCGCGTCCGCTGATGAGCCGGCTGGCCCTGACGCTGAGTGTGATCAGCCTGTACATCCTCTCGCTGTGGCCGGTGCACCTGCTTTCCCGTTTGAGCGAGTCGTTGGGGGTCAGTTCGCTCGCCATCGCTTTGGAGCAGTTCGGATTCTATTACTCCTTTGGCGGGTTTGCCGCCTTCCGCTATTACACCGAGCCAGCCGCGTTCGCCGTGCTGATCTTCACCGCGCTGGCGCTGCTGCCCTACCGCCGCTGGCGATTGGCCGTGGCTTTGTTGGGGATCGCCGGGCTGATGCACGCCAGCTTCCTGATCCACACCGGTATCCTGGCCGGGCTGCTGGCCCTGTACCTCTTCCTGACTGGGGAGCGCAAGCCGGCCTTTACCGTGGCCGCCATTTACGCCCTGCTGGTGCTGCCGCTGGTGATCTATATCACCGCCCAACTGACCGACAGCGCCACCCAGACGGCCAATCAGATCCTGTCTGCCAAAAGGGTCCCGCACCATACCGACCCGCACCGCTGGTGGGACGCCACCGATACCTGGCATGCCGGATTTACGCTGGCAGCGCTGCTGCTAGCCGGGTGGAAAACGCGCGGCCCGCTGCGTCTGGCTGTGTTGGTCACCGGTGCGTATGTCGGGATCAGCATTGGCCTGGTTTCCTCTGGCCTGGCACCCCAGCTTGGCATCCTGATGCCTTGGCGGGCCAGTGGCTACCTGTATGCCTTCAGCCAGATCATGCTGCTGTCTGCCGGTTTGGCTGCGGTCGCGGCTGCCCTGCGCCGCTGGCCAGCTGCGACGGTCGTGCTCGCGGCAATTCTCTCCCTCGGTTTGCTGGTGTGGGGGGCATCCCAACAAGGGCTGTACACCGTGCTTGAGGAAGAATATGCCGACACCAGCACCCAGCCCGAGTATCCCCTGATGGAGGCGATCAGGCAGTCCACTCCTGAAGATGCCGTACTGCTGATCCCTCTGCGGGGGGGTGATTACCGCCTAGGCGCTCAGCGCCCGGTGTATGTGGACTGGAAGAGCCATCCCTACCTGGGGGAAGAAGTGCTTGAGTGGTGGCAACGGGTGCAGTTCATGCAGGAGTTCTACGACCTCCCTGGAAGCGAACGGCTGACGGCATGCAGTGATGCCGGCGCAGATTTCTACGTGCTGCCAGCAGATCAGTTGTCGGAAGAAGAAGTCATCTCGCTTGCGCGCAACGGCTGGGGACTGGTCGCTTGTCCCGGGCAATGATATTCAGATGGTAAGGTGCAAACGGACGGCTCTCGCCGTCCGCAATTTGTTTGGGTTACGGCAAAATTTTTATCAGGCAGCAATCGAATCGAATCTACCGGAAACCGGGATATTCATCAGGACATCCCTCCGGCCAGAAAGATGATCAGAATGATCAGGCCAACGGCAAGAGCGATCGATCCCATGATGACGAAGGCCAGTCCGGCCTCTCCCATCCCGTAGGTCGTGCGGTAGGGATCCACCCCGGGGGGCAGACTGAAATCGTTGCGCCGGGCGCTGGATGGGCGTTTGAACCGCAGCCGGTTGTCGTCAAACTTTTCCACAAACTTCCAACCGGCAAGGCCTTCTTCGGCCATCACCTGCTCAACCGACTGGCGCTTTTTGAACGCGCCGGTGGCAGATCGGACGATCTTGAATTCATAGTCCTCGGCCAGTTCATTGTCCGTGTAACGAGTCATTTCTTCTTCCTCTTGTTCCTGCCGTTTTTTTTCAATAGCGGCATGGATTGCCGCAGATGAGCCTGCCATACTGGTTTCCTTATCACTATCGTCAGACTCGTTATTCCGGCTTGACGCCCTGCTGCCCGGCCAGCGAGATCATCCCGCTCAATCCACCCAGGTTCATGGTATCCACGGCGCTGCTGGGGACGATCACCATGGCGCCTTTTTCCTTCAGCCCTTCAAACAACATGTTCATTGCCCGTAGATGCAGGGCGGTCGGGTTGTTCTGATAGGCCACAGAAGCCTCGGCAAACGATTCGGCGATCTGCTTTTCGGATTCGCCCAGGATGACACGGGCCTGGCGTTCGCGTTCGGCCTGCGCCTGGCGGGACATGGCATCCTCAAGCTCGTGCGGAATAACGATATCACGGATCTCGACGGATTGTACGCTGATGCCCCAGGGGGTAGTACGCTGGTCGATGATCCGCTGCAGTTCGGCATCCATTTTGGCACGGCCGATCAGGATATCAGCCAGGTCCAGCGAACCAATCACTTCGCGCAACGCAGTCTGAGAGGCCCAGGTAATGGCGGCCCGGTAGTTCTCGACTTCCAGCGCGGCCTTCTCGGCATCCCACACCACCCAGAACAATACGGCATCGACATCGACCGGAACTGTGTCCTTGGTCAGGGTCTTCTCGGCGCTGAAAGGCGAGACCATCACGCGATGGTCGATCCAGTCGGCCACCGTGTCGATCACCGGAATGAGCCAAAATATGCCTGGGCCTTTCAGCCCGCGGATTTTTCCCAAGCGGAGCACGACGGCCTTCTCCCACTGGTTGGCAACTTTCAAGGCCATCAGCAGATACGTGCCGATCAGTAAATTCAGGGTGACAAACACGGCAATCACTGCTTCGCCAGACCCATTGATCTCCAGTGCGACCGCACCAAGCGAGGCGATCAATATAAAGACGATGAACAACAGCACGGCTACGCCGCTGATCCGGACGTTGTCTTTCGGCGCGGGTGATGTGCTGATTTGCAAAGAGTTGTAATTTCGGGGGGTCATTTCAATCTCCAATACTGCGAGTTGTAAGGTTAGAGGTCATCGGGATTGGGCGGGCTGCCCTGCTGCTCCCATGCCATGAGTTGTTCATCGAAGATCGGGCCGATCACCTCCGGCCCAAAACCGAGCGCTTCGGCTTCATTCAGAAAGTGGTTGAGCAGACGCACCAGATCCTTGCGGCGCATCGTACGATACTGTTCTTCCGAGACCGGCTCCAGGATGAAGGTGCCGCGTCCGTGCTGGGTAGAGATGATCTGCTCTTCATCCAGCAGCCGGTAGGCCCGGGCTACGGTGTTGAAGTTGATCCGCAAATCAGCGGCCAGTTGGCGCACGGTGGGGAGTTGGTCGCCGGGCTGGAGTTCGCCGACCGCAACTTTGTGCTTGATCTGATTCATGATCTGGATGTAGATGGGTATATGATCGGTAAGGTCCACTTTGATCATCAAAATACCCGTCCTCCTTTCAAATGAAGAATGGTAAATATTGTATCATTGTATAATTGATTGAATTGTATACAACTTTTACAAATTTGTCAAGCAAGTATCTCAACCCTTCAGGTCAAGGCTGATGGCGTTGTAGATTTCTCCAAAATGCCGTATAGTATGAATACACCCACCCAGATCAAAGGAGACCGGATGAACCGAGTTGCGGTAGTGACTGACAGCGTGGCCTCGATCCCACAGGAGTTGATCGAAAAGCTGAATATCCACATTGTCCCCTACTACATCCACCGCGGTGCCGAGACACTGCGAGACCTGGTGACCGCGACCGCCGAGAGTTTCTATACCTGGATGCAGACCGCGACCGAGATCCCCAAAACTGCCAACCCCAGCCCTGGTGAGTACCTGGCCACATACAAGGAATTGGTATCCGCCGGGGTGCGGGAGATCATCAGCATCCACATCACCTCCAAAGGCAGCGGAGCCTACGCCGCCGCCAGCGCCGCCCGCAAGATGCTGCTGGAGGAGCACCCCAAGGTCAAGATCGAACTGATCGACAGCCTGAATGTACAGATGTGCCAGGGCTGGATGGTGATCGAAGCGGCCCGAGCTGCGCTGGCCGGGTTTTCCCTCCCGGAGATCGCTGACAAGGTCCGGGCGATGATCCCGGTCTCCCGGATGCTGCAGACCGCTGATACGCTCAAATATCTGTACATGGGCGGCAGGATCGGCCGGGCCAAACACCTGGTGGCCTCGATGCTGGACATCAAACCGATCATCAGCATGGAGGAAGGCGAGATCGTGGCGCTGGGCCAGGCCCGGACACGGCGCAAGGTCTACCAGGCGATGGTCGACAAGCTGGCGGGGATCGCCGGTCAAAACGCCATCAAGATCGCCTATGTGCACGCGGCCGCTCGTGAGGAAGCCGAGAAGCTCAAGGCGATGGTCGAGGAGCGCGTCGAGGTGGTTGAGAGCCTGATCTGCGAACTCTCGCCGGCGCTGGGAGTGCATTCTGGCCCGGGGACGGTCGGGTTCTGCTTCTATCCGGTCAGCGAGACAGCCAGTCGACCCTGATTGCAACCCTGTGAATGTCAGAGCTGAATTAGGCTATAATAATAAATGGTAACCATCGAACCAGATTTTCTTATGGAGGAAATGATGCACGAGAAAAGTATTGAACTACTCAATAAAGCGGTTGGCGATGAGCTGGCCGCCGTCCAACAGTACATGTACTTCCACTTCCACTGCGATGACCAGGGCTATGATCTGCTGGGAGGACTGTTCCTGAAGACGGCGATCGAAGAAATGGGACATATCGAAGTTGCTGCCGAACGCGCACTCTTCCTGGGCGGCGAGGTCGAGATGAAGGCCGCCATGGAAGTCCAGAAGATCCACGACGTCAAAGAGATGTTGGTCCTGGCCCGCAAGATGGAAGAGGAGAGCGCCCGCGATTACAACATCTGGGCGAACGAGTGTTCGGCCAACAACGACGCCGGCTCTCGCAAAGTATTTGAAGATCTGGTGGCCAAGGAAGAACGGCACTTCGACCAGTTCGACATCGAGATCACCAACATGGAGAAGTTCGGGGACGGCTACCTGGCCCTGCAATCGATCGAGGGCAGCAAGTCCCGCTCGGCGGGCCAAACCGAATAACCGATCCCTCGACTGAAAAAGACGAACACCCTGGCTAATATGCCAGGGTGTTTTTGTTGGATCAGACCCCGGTCGGCAGCAGATCCAATTCGTCCAGTCGGGCGCGCAGTTCGGTCAGCATGGCCGCCCCGATCTCGGGCAAGGTTTCGAATAAGTTCGTCAGCTCTTCCGGGTCATCCTCCAGATGGAAAAGCTCCAACTGCGGTGTGCCCTTGAGCAGTTCGTAGTAGCGGTCTTCGCCGTAGTGCCAGATCAATTTATAGGGATGCCGCAGCAAGACCAGGCTAGCCCCTTGCAGCGGGAGGTCCGGCTGGCGCGGGTTGCGGAACTTGGCATCGATCACATACACAGGGCGGTCTGCCGGGTAATCCGGTCCGAAAGGCGGCAACGGACGGCCTTCCGTCCAGGCAGGCGCCGGACGGCCGGTGATCGCCAGCAAGGTCGCAGCAGATCCACCGCCGAGGTGGGCAGATGGATATCGACCCGTTCCTGCTGCCCCGGCGGGAAGATCAGCAACGGGACTTTGATGAGCGGTTCGTACAATGCCGGTTTGGCATGGCCCATGATCCCGCGTTCGAACAGCTCGCCGTGGTCGGAGGTCAACACGACCCAGGTATTCTCCAGGCTGCCGGATTGCTCCAGCAGGGTGAACACGCGGTTGATCTCGCTGTCCACCAGCAGGATGAATTCATCATATGCCCGGCGGTTGTGCTGCAGGTGTATGTCGGATTTGTTCTCGGTCAGAAAGCTTTCCGGTTTTGACACCGGATTTTTGCCGTCGCCGGTGAAATGCTGGTAGAAATCAGCCCGGGTGTGGTAGGGATGGTGAGGCGGCAGCAGATGGAAGTAGGTCAGGGAAGGGTTGGGCAGCCGGTGGTGGTTGTCTGCCAGCCAATCGATGGCATCTTCGAGATAAAATGCATGCCCGCCGCTGAACTGCGGCAGCCCGAGGGGGTAGCGCTCGTAGACTTCCGCTTGCCGCCGGCTTGTCAATTGCGTCCAGAAGCGGGAGAAGAACTCCGAGTTGGCCGCGCCGTCCCGAAAGGTCTCCATCGAGCGGATCCAGCTGACCGAGGCGATATCATAATCCGGCCGGAAGAGCCGGGCGACCGGGTCCGGGGTGTAGTACAGGTCTTCGTGCGGTTTGAGCCGGTCGAGTTCATCCAGCAGGAAGCCAAGCACCTTCTCTGCCAGGGTGTTGTGGGTATAGGCAAAGCGGAAGTAGTCCGGGAAGACGCCGAACAGGTTCCGGGTACGGTATTGTTCATGCAGTTCGTGATTGCCGTGGTACAACTGGTGACGCCAGGGATGTACGCCAGTCAGTAAGCTGGCCGTGCCCGGGATGGTGAAGTGTCCACCGGCGTAATGGTTGTGGTAGACCACTGCTCGCTGCGCCAGACGATCCAGGTGCGGGGTGGTTTGGCGGGGATAACCGTACAACGAAAGGTTCGGTGTTGACCAGGTATCAAAGACCAGCACCAGGATGTTGTGGTGTGTCCGTTTGGCTGCTGTCACCGGATAATAAACCGGCCGGCAGCGAAACTGCCGGGGGCACGACCGACAACAGCTTGAGAAAACCGTTTCGGCTTAGTCTGGGTGTCATTTAATTCGATCCTCAAGATCTCGCATCATGGCAGCATTATTTCAAGGTCAAAGAAAACTTCGGCCGGATTTCGGACAAGCTATGCCCTAATTTGCCCAGCCGACTGTATAATGGGAGGTGATGAAAACATCTGACGCGCCAAAATTCCATATCGGGAGGATCCCGGTGTACGGCGATGCCATCCTGGCCCCGATGGACGGATATTCCGACCAGCCTTTCCGCGGGCTGGCCCGGCAGCTTGGGTCTGCTATCAGCTATACCGAGTTTGTCAATGCCATGGATGTGCTCAACCGGCCTGACCTGATCCTCCCGCGCCTGGCCTTCGAAGAGAGCGAACGTCCGGTGGCCTTCCAGCTGTATGACGACGACCCGGCCCGTTTGCTACAGGCTGCCGAAACCCTGATGGCTTACCAGCCGGATATCCTCGATATCAATATGGGGTGTTCGGCCAAATCGGTGGCGGCGCGAGGGGCAGGTGCCGGCTTGCTGCGCACGCCTGAAAAGGTAGCCATGATCATCCGGCAACTGTCGGACGAGTTCGACCTGCCGGTCACGGCCAAGATCCGCCTGGGCTGGGATGACGATTCGCTCAATTACCTGGAGATCGCCAAAACGGTGTCGGATAACGGCGGCGCACTGATCGCCGTGCATGGCCGGACCAAGGTGCAGGCCTATGGCGGCCGGGCAAACTGGCGGGCGATCGCCGAGATCAAGGCGGCGGTCTCGATCCCGGTGATCGGAAACGGCGATATCCACACGATCGCCGACAAGCAACGCATGCTGGCCCAAACCAGGTGTGACGCCGTCATGATCGGCCGCGGCGCGATCGGCAATCCCTGGATCTTCGCGGGGAAAGACCGCCACCAGGTTTCGCACGATCAGGTCCGTGAGATGATGCTGGTTCACCTCGGCCGGATGCAGGATTTCTACGGCCTAGAAGAAGGTTTAAAATTATTCCGAAAGCATGTCACGCGCTACGTCAGTCTTTCGCCCCTGAAGAAAGCGCAGCGGACCCAATTGCTCACCTGTACCACGGCCGAGTCCTTCACCAGATTTCTCGACCAGTTGTACTTCAACCACCGAATGACCCCTAAGGAGGAAGTCTATGTATCCTAAGCAGAAAATGTATGTGCTCCTCGCTATGCTGCTGATCCTGGCGCTGGCCTGTAACCTCTCGCCGCAGGGCGGGGAGACGCCCCAAGATCCCGGGGCGGTCGACACGATGGTAGCCCAAACAGTGGCTGCCAGCGGCGGGCAGCAGGCCACGCTGATCGACCCGGAAACTGGGCAGGGAGACAGCGGCGGACAGCAGCCCCCGCCAGGCGACAGCGCACCGACCGAAACAGCCACCTTCACCCCGGAGCCAACTGCCACGGCCACAATGACCCCAACCGATTCGCCGCCGCCGCCCTCAGCGATCGACGCCCTGAACCTCGGCTCTCCGGATGCCACCTACAATTTCAACAATGCAGGTACCTTCTTCACCTATAACAGCGCCGATTCCAAGGTCGAGATCAAAGACGGCACGCTGCAATTCACCATGAAGAATGCCGTCTCCTGGACGATCTGGTCATTCTCTGCAATTGAACTGGAAGATTACTACTTCGAGATCAACGTAAAAATGCCAGATGACTGCGTCGGCGCCGACCGGGGCGGGATCATCTTTGGCACGCCGCCTGGCGAAACCGACAACGGCGCCAATTACCAGATCTCATGCGACGGCCGTTACCGCTTGTTCATCTATGACGGCGCCGCCACCGATACGCTGGTGCCCTGGACGTCCTCGAGCGAGATCATGGGCGGACCAGGCAAGACCAACCGGCTGGGTGTACTGCACAAGGACAACAAGATCACCCTGTATATGAACGGCGTCAAACTGACCACCGTGACCGACAATACCTATGTCGGCGAGGGCCGGATCGGTATCAATATGGGCGCTGACGAGCACGACAACCTGACGATCTACTTCGACGATGCCGCATATTGGACCAGTATTCCGTAACACGATCTGGCGATTTTTTTTCCTGATCGTTCTCCTGGCGGCTGGGGCAGCGGGTTGTGCCCCAGCCGTTCCTGAAAACGCGCCGCAGGACGAAGTGGCCCTCGAAGCGCTGGTGGCCGAAGCGGTGGAAACCCAGCGGGCGGAAAACCAGAACGACGCGGATATCCGGGATGCCACCCTGACAGCCGCGGCCCAGCAGCCGGCGGTACTCTCAGCCCAAACCCCGACCCCGACGATCACCAACACGCCTGAGTTCAGCGCCACTCCGCTGCCGACTTTCCCGCTGATCGACACGCCCACCCCGACACCGCCCTCTGCCCCGGCGCGAAATCCACTGGACCCCGTGCTGCGGCTGGGCGAACCGGACTGGACGGACACCTTTGACGACAGCCAGAACTGGACCGAATTTGACGGGCAAAACTCGCAGATCAGGATCGAGAACGGGCAGCTGCGCTATACCGTCTATGAGGCCAGCGCCAGCCCGACCTGGACCGTCTCATGGCCGCAGATCAGCAACTTCTACCTGGAAGCGCTGGTGCAGATGCCACCGGCCTGCAGCGGCAAGGACCGCCTCGGGCTGATCTTCCGGGCGCCAGACCCCTCGCAGGGATACCGCTATGAGATCTCGTGCGACGGGCAGTACCGGGTGCTGGTCTTCAATGACGCCGGCGCGGATGTGATCGTCGCCTGGGCCGGCAGCGAGCATCTGCTGGCCGGGCCGAACCAGATCAACCGGATCGGGGTGTGGGCCGATGGCAAGACACTCTCGTTCTATATCAATGGCGTGGCGGTGGCTGGACTGGAACACAACGACTACCGCACCGGCACCTTCGGTTTTTCGATCACCTCGGAGAACACGCAAAACTTTACCGGGCGGTTCGACGACCTGACCTTCTGGTCATTCCCATAAAAATCTATCCAAACCGACAAATATTTCCGTCCGTTCATTTTGCGCGAACGGGATTAAAATCAAAGCCAGTTGGAGTCCACAGTCTTGTTGTGTAAAAACACATCCCTGTGGAAGAAGATGATTGCGGAAATATCTATTGTCCTGAAATTACGCCTGGAAAACCGCGTATATGGTTTTCACTAAAGAGAAATATGAGTCATTTAAAATATCTAATAATTGGACACCCGCTTCGCACGCAGGAAGCTCCCCACCAGCGGCTTAATATCGCCCGGGCGCTGGCGACTTTTTCCCCCGATGCCCTCTCCTCGATTGCCTACGCCAATCAGGAAATTTTCCTGGGGCTGGTAGTGGCAGGCACCGCCGGGCTGACGCTGGCCTGGCCGATTGGGGTAGCCATCACTCTCCTGCTAACTATCGTGGCCATCTCCTATTATCAAACTATCGCCGGATATCCTTCCGGCGGCGGTTCATACGTGGTGGCGCGCGAAAACCTTGGAACACTCACCGGATTAACAGCCGGGGCCGCGCTGTTGATCAGTTATGTGCTAACGGCGGCGGTCAGCCTGACCGCAGGGGTAGAAGCAATTGCCTCAGCCTTTCCAGAGATCTGGCCATACCGGACATGGATTGCCCTGGCTTTCCTGGTGGTAATGACAGCCCTCAACCTGCGCGGCATACGGGAGACGGGCACAATCATGTCCATCCCGGTGTACTTATTCCTGGGCACCTATCTGTCCATGGTGTTATATGGCATCATCCGAGCGATGATCGTCGGGCCGCAATCTTTTGTCGGCGTGGCCCCCGCAGCAGTTGTCCCGGTCAGCACTGTCCTGGTGCTGCGGACCTTCTCGGCGGGGTGCACTGCACTGACCGGGATCGAGGCGATCAGCAATGGTGTCCCGGCCTTCAAACCCCCTGAATCAAAAAATGCTCAGCGGACACTGGCGCTGATGGCGGTTCTGATGAACCTGCTTTTCCTGGGAAGTATTGGCCTTTCCCAATTCTTCGCGGTCGTGGCAGGGAAGGAGGAAACGATCCTCTCTGCACTGGCGCGCAGTGTATTGGGGAATGGCCTGCCTTACCTGATCATCCAGGTAAGTACCATGCTGGTGTTGGCGGTGGCAGCCAATACCAGTTTTGCCGGCTTTCCCCGCCTGGCCGCGCTGTTGGCTCAAGACAGATTTCTGCCGCAGCAGTTCACCGGACTTGGCGACCGCCTCGTGTTGGCCAACGGGATCATTTCGTTGTCGCTGGTGACCGGGGTTTTGATCGTGGTCTTTGGCGGAGATTCCCATTCACTGATCCCACTGTTTGCGGTGGGAGCCTTTATCGCTTTTACCCTGTCGCAAGCTGGAATGGTAGTTCATTGGTGGAAAGAACGGGGGCGCCACTGGCAAGTCAAGGCGCTATTAAATGGCGTGGGAGCATTGGTCACCGGTACAACCACTTTGGTGATTGGGATTAGTAAGTTTTTCGATGGCGCTTTCCTGACCATCTTTGCGATCCCCATTTTGATCGTGGCATTCCAACGCATCCACAGCCACTATCAGGATGTGGCGGCCCAGCTTTCGATGAGCGATGTGGAAAAGATTGCCCCTGTACGTGAATACCCCCGAGTAATCGTGCCAATCAGCGGGGTGCACCGCGGCATCATTGATGCTGTCAATTATGCCCTGTCGATTTCCAAGGATGTGACGGCGGTATATATTGAACTCGAACCCGGCAGTGGTGCAGGGGTCCGCACCAGGTGGGCGCATTGGTGGCCGCAAGTGCCGTTGGAGATTGTGCCCTCTCCTTATCGCTCAATCATCGGCCCGCTGCTGGATTACCTGGACCAGGTAGACGAAACCCACGACGACGATCATTTGTGTACTGTGGTGCTTCCGGAGTTTGTCACCAGCAAGTGGTGGCAGGTCCTGCTTCACAACCAGACTGCCTGGGTAATCAAGGCTGCGCTGCTCTACCGCCGTCGCAAGTTTGGATATCAACGCGCGATTATTGACGTGCCATTCCACCTAAAGAAGTAGGTTGAAAGCAACTCAAGGCACGTTGCTTTTGGCTCTTTTTTGGAGTGTTCAGATTTTTTGTTTCATCATCGACACAAGTCAATTTGCGAGAAACAAATTATATACCTGAAGTAAAAAAGGACAGGCAGCTACATCCAGTCGCGCCGCCGCATCCAGACCACCATAACAGAATAGATCGTGATCAGGAGCAGGACTGCCACCCCGAACAGGGCTCGGCCCAGCGGAGTGAACATTGAGAATTCGATCTGAAAAAAGTTCATCCCGAAAAACTGCGTCACCAGGGTCAGCGGCATGAAGATGGTGGTGATTAGCGTCAGTGTCTTGACCACCTGGGTCATCCGGTTGTTGGTGGAGGAGAGGTAGATCTGCAATGCCCCTGCCAGCAACTCTCGCAGGTTCTCGGTCAGGTCGTGCATGCGGACGTAATGGTCATAGATGTTGCGGAAGAAGCGGCGGTCTTGCTCATCGATGATCGGATAATCGTTGCGCGCCAGGTTGTAGAACACCTCCCGCTGGGGGATGATCACCCTTCGCAGATTGAGCAGGCTGCGTTTAAGCGTAAAGATGCTCTCAAGCGTACGCGGCCGGGGCGCATGCAGGATCTGGTCCTCAAGTGCGTCGATGGCGTCTTCGATCTGAGTGAACACCGGCAGATGCCCGTTGACGATCTCATCCGCCAGATGATAGAACAGGTACATCGCCCCGCGCTTCATATAGGAGGGATCGCGCCGGCAGAACTCCCAGACCTTCTCCAGCGACTGGGCTTCGTCGGGATGATAAGTGACCAGATACCCATTACCCACAAACACATCCAGCTCGTGCTGCGTGACCTGGCTGTGCACGCCGTTGCCCTGAGTGCCGATATCGTGCAGCACAAGGTACAGGTACTTGGTCCAGTCATCTACTTTGGAGACATGCGTCTCTTCCAGGGCATCATCCACAGCGAGTGGATGGAAGCAAAAGATCTCTTCCAGCAGCGTTTTATAGGTCGCTTTATTCTCACCGGTGATATCTACCCACAACAGCCCGCCAGCGCCATTCAAATGGAGGATGAACTCTCCCTGGTTGATATCGGTCTTGATCTCATGGTCTGGGGTGCAATATATGGATCGGATCATGGCGGTCTCCTGAAAATCACAATCAGCGACGTTCGGCCAGCCTGCGGCTGACGATCGCGCGGACTTCTTCCTGGACCTGCTCGATCGGCAGGCTGGCATCGACCACGGCCCAGCGCTCAGGCTCGTCTGCAGCCATTTTGAGATAACCGTCCCGCACCCGGCGGTGGAAAGCTGCCTCTTTGGCATCCAGCCGGTTCCAGTTGCCCTTGTCGGCCGAACGGCGCTGCAGACCGACCTCGATATCGACGTCCAGCAGCACGGTCAGATCCGGCTGCAATCCGCCGGTGGCAAAGCGCACGATCTGGGCAAGTTCAGCCAGGTCGGTCTGATGTCCGTAGCCCTGGTAAGCCAGAGTGGAATCGGAAAACCGGTCACATAGCACAACCTTGCCGGCTTGCAGCGCCGGCAGGATCAACTCCTGGACATGCTGGGCGCGGGAGGCCTGGAAGAGCAGGATCTCGGTGGTCGGGTGCATGGCGGTGTTTCCCAACCGGAGTAAGGTGCTGCGGATCTCATCGCCGATCGGGGTGCCGCCGGGTTCGCGCGTCACCACCACCAGGTAACCTTGCTGCTCGAGGGATTCTGCCAGCGGGGGCAGATGCGCGGTCTTGCCACTGCCTTCGGGGCCTTCCAATGTGATGAACATCGCGATTGCGCCTCTTTTCGGTTCTCCGTCCTGTTCGGCTGAAATCTCCCCATGCCTAAAGGCAGGGGGTTCCTGAGTTCACAACGCCGTTTCCGGGTCGGTGATTTGCCCGGGTCTTAACACTGCTCCCATCAGGTTTTCG
>JAGVCA010000062.1 GCA_020059485.1 Anaerolineales bacterium | reverse complement strand
TCTCTCAGCCTTGCAGCGCAAGATCGACATCAACCTCCTGACACAATGAAACATTTGTTCTTGTTTCAGATTATACAACACCGCAGCATACAAGACAAGTAAATCCCGCGTGGCTTTTCATCCTCACGGCTCGAAGCCGGGGGCTTTCAAGCCACTATTTCGGTAATCCTGCAAAATATCTCGAGGCGCGAGCGGATTGGCGCGGGAACCATTCAGGACCACAGCCCGGATTCGCCCGTCCGAGCGGGCAAACCCCAGGATCAGATCAAAGATTTCAGTTTCGGTCCGCATGGGAAAGGCAAGGCCCACCAGGAAATGCGTTACTCTTTCAGGGTAGCGAGATAATCCGAAAGTTCAGATTCGGGGGTGATGCCAAGTTCTTTTTTGAGCAGTGCGGCATACTGCTTGTAATGCCGGCGGGCACCGACCGGGTCGCCGATCGCGTTCAGGCATTGCATCACGCGCAGGTGGAAGCTATCTTGGTAGGGATCGAAAACCAGGGCTCGCTGGAAGATCTCCAGGGCGGTGGTGAAGTTGCGCTTGTCGAAATAATCTTCAGCCAACTCGCTCAGAACGCGGCGGAAACGGTTTTGGAGTTCAAAGCGGCGTTCGTCGGCCCAGGCCATGTCGATATCCTGGATAAAATCGCTCTGATATAGCTCGGCTACGCGGCGCATGGCTGTCCGCCGCTCGACCGGAGAATCGGTGCGGCCGATCTGTTTGAGGAGCGTTTCGACCTCTTCGACATCGTAGTAGATCTGGGCATCGGGGGCAAACTGATAATGACCATCGATGAAGACGATGATGTTCTTGCTGCCCAGCGCCTTGCGGACGCGCCAGAGAGTCGCGTGGAAGTTGCTGTTGATCTTGGCCTGGGAGAAATCCGGCCAGAATGCCAGAGCGATTTCTTCCTTGGTGACCTTTTTCTTATCGAGGATGAAGTAGAACAGCGCCCGGGCGCCAACGGAACTCCAGGCGCGGTGCGGCAAAATGGCTCCGTTGAGCCGGATAGTGCCATCGTCAAGGCCGGAGACGTTCAGGACGATATCGCTTTCGTCCTCTTCCGGCGGTTCGAGGACCAATTCCTCCAGCGTGGGGAGCTGCGCATGGGCGCGTTCCAACAAACCAGACGCATAAGGAGAGGTGAGTTGTTCCAATACCGGCTGGAACTGATCCAGGTGCTGCCGAACCAGATTCACAACAAACTGGTCGTACCCCAGCAACGCAGCCTGTTCGAGAGCGATTTCAAGGCTGGATAAGGCTTCGTCCTCCTCTTTCAGCTCGATATGCAGCAAGGTCAGGTGCAGATAAAGTTCAACGAGGTCAGGTGTTGGGGAGTGGTTGAGATCAGATTCCCAGGCAGTTAAGGCCTCTCGATAGGTTTTGCGAGCCAGTTTGAACTGTCCCATTGCCTGGTAAAGTTTGCCAAAGCGCAGCTGGAATGCCGGGCTGGTGATCTCGACGTTCTGGATGCGGGCCATCTCGCGCAAGAAATACATGGCCGTGTTGAAATCCTGTTTGAAAGTCTCAACTGCCACCAGGCCAGCGAAGGCATCGGCCAGGGCGGGTTTTTCGGTCAATTTTTCGGCCTGCTGCCGGGCGTTCTGGTAGATCACCTCAGCCTGTTTCCACTCGCCGATCTCGCGCAAGACATCGGCCTGTCCATTGTAGATATAGGCCGTGTAACGGTTCAGGTTGTTATATTTGGCAACCTCAAACGCCTGCAAGTAATGCCTCCAGGCTTCGCCGTAATTGCCCATCAGGAAATGGAGATAGGCGTAATTATTGTGCGCAGTGGTCAGGTCGTTGAAGTTCGTGCGGACCCGGCGGGCGAGATCGAGCGCCTCGCGGTAACTGACCTGGGCTTCAAAGATATCGCCAGCGGCAATGGCAATGTAACCAATATCGGTGAGGGTCATGATCAGTTCGTGGGCCTGGCGGGGCTGGAATTCAACTTCGAGCATCTCCCGCAAGGCACGGCCGGCGCGCTTCAGGCTGGAGATCGCTTCAGACTTCCTCCCAAGGAAATAAGCGCCCATGCCTTTGAGTCGTTCGGCCTGGTACCAGTAGTAGCGGTCCAGCTCGTGGGTTTCGACCTCTGTCTGGACGTCGATCGCCAGGTCGTAGGCTTCCTGGATGCGGTTGGTAAAGCGCAGCAGCATGCCGCGGGTCACCAGCAGGTTGACATGGTTAGCATAATCTGCACGGTCGAGGAAGGTCTCTTCGGCAGTGAAGAGTAGCTCTTCAGCCTGATCGAACTCACCCAGGTTGATCTTGAATTTCGCCAGGTTTAGCAGCAAGTCCGGTGCACCGCGCAGCAGATGGTCTGAACGGGAGAGCGTCTCATACCACTGTTCCAGGATGCGTACCTGTCCGGAAAGATACAGATCGCGCGAGACCTGGTCGACGAGTGAAACGGCGTGATGATCTTCCTCAGCCAGGAAATAATGGGTGATGGCGCGGACAAACTGTTGCTGCTGCTCGTACCAGGATGCAATCCGATGGTGGAGTTCCGGCAGGCGTTCAGGCTGATTGGTCTGTAAACTGCCGCGCAGGAAATCCGAGAACAACTGATGATAGCGGTAGGTGATCTCGGAGCGGGACTCGGACGAAGAGGAGAGGAACAAATTAAGCTCATCCAACTGTTTGATGACCTGCTGGGCGTTCTTGATCCCAAGGACATGGTTGGCGAGCGGGACCGTGAACTCATCCACCAGACTGGTGGCATAAAGAAAATCGATCAACTCCGGTGGAAGGGACTGGATGACCTCCTCGGCCAGATAGGTGTAGACATGTTCACGGGCGCCGAGGATTTTGGGGATCTCGATGGAAAGGTTTTCAGAGCGGAGAGCCAACAGGATGGCAACAATCCAGCCTTCAGCCTGCTTGAGGATCAGGTTGCACTGCTCTTCAGTCAACTGGATGTGGTAATACTTCCAGCACAGTTCCATGACCTCTTCCTGGCGGAACTTCAGCTCTTCTTCACTGATGATCGCCAATTGCTCCTGGACGTAGAGCAGCGCAGTCGGGATTCCATACACATTGCGCGAGCCGATCAGCAGACGTAGATGATCGGGCAGATAGGTGATAAAGGCTTCCAGGAAGTCGGCGATCTCGGGATCGGTGGAGACCAGATGGTAGTCATCCAGGACGACGATGCTGAAATCCTGCAGGGTTTCTTCCAGCTGGTTGACCAGACGATAGGCCAGTTCATTGGGAGAAGGCAGACCTTCCTCCAATGAGAGAGACAGTTCGTTGCCAAACTCGGGGTGGTGGAGCTGGAAGGCTTGGATGACATTCTCGTAAAAGGCGACCAGGCTGTTATCTTCCGGGGCGATCCGGTACCAGTAGATGAACGCGTCAATGTCTTCGGCAAAATCGACCAGCAGGGTGGTCTTGCCGTAACCGGCTGGCGCACAAACAAACAACACCTTACGGTGGATGTTGTTGTGCAGCACGTCCAGCAGCCGCACCCGCCTGAGGGTCTGAGGCTGGCGGCGAGGCGGCAGCAATTTTACATTTGGCGTCAGTACCATAGTCAGTTCCAGACCAATAAGGTCATGATTTTATCGACTTCAGGCACGGCGACAGGCGGCAAATCCAGTTTCGCAATAGGCCGCGTTGAAATAAAGTCAACTCATTATATCCAATTTCGATATTAGGTGCGTGAATTATTCGTGACAGACTGCTTACCAGTACTTTTGGCTAATGCGGGATCAGATTGCCAGCGGTACGGGTTTGCGGCGAGAGGAGAGCAACCCTTCCACCGCGAAGAGGATCAAGGCCAACCAGATGATCGAAAAACCGATCCAGCGGTCAGGCGGTACCGATTCTTTGAAGACCAGCACACCGATGAGGAACTGCAACGTGGGTGCGAGATACTGAAGTACGCCAATCAGCGTGAGCGGAATGCTGCGGGTGGCGCGGGCGAAGAACAGCAAGGGGATAGCCGTGACAAAACCAGCCCCAGCCATCAGCAGGTCGGCGGTCAGGCCAGTGTGCAAAAAGGCAGCGTTGCCCCGGAACTGGTAATAGAGCAGCACCCCCAAAGCAGGAAGGAAGAGCATGGCGGTCTCGGTGAACATGCCGGTGACCGCCCCCAGGGGCGTGGTCTTTTTGACCAGGCCGTAGAGACCGAAACTGAAAGCCAGCGAAAGCGAGATCCAAGGCAGGGAGCCGTAGCTAATCGTCAGGTAGAGCACACCGGCGGTTGCGACGCCAACCGGCAGCCACTGCCAGGGACGAAGGCGTTCTTTCAGGATCAAGACCCCGAGCAGAACGCTGACCAGCGGGTTGATGAAGTAACCCAGACTGCTCTCAACGATGTAGCCGCTGTTAACCGCCCAGACGTAGATCAGCCAGTTGACGCCGATCAGAGCCGAGGCGAACAGGAACGAGCGAACCACCCCGGGCTGCTGCAGGCCTTCTTTTAGACGGTCCCAGCGGCGGGTGAGGAGCATCACCAGGGCCATGATGACGAATGACCAGACCACCCGGTGGCCGATCAACTCGAGCGCCGAGACATGGTCGAGCCAGCGCCAGTAGAGCGGGAAGAAGCCCCAGGTGAGATACGCCGCGAGCGCGTAGAAGATACCTTTATTCATAGAGGTGGATTATACACCGGGAAGATGGTGGGTGATTGGGGATTGGGCACCGTGGAAGAAAAGGAAGGTAGATCGGGAGAGCATTATTAAGCGCGACCGGTTTACTGGATCCCTGCGGGAAGAAACATTGATCTACAGCTGCTTGCGGTAGACGCGGTGGGTCTTGACCCATTCTGCGCCAAAGGTCAGCTGGTCGTTCATCGAGCGGGTGTTCTCGGTGCCGACCTGGACCAGGTCGGCGTGCCAGAACTGGGAGGCCGTCAGTGTGCGGGCCAGCTCGACATACAGCACAGCGTTCGCGCCGCGGCCTTGGTATTCGGGCAGGATGCCAACCCCATTGAGGATGACCCAGTCGGTGGTGCGGTAAGCGCGCAGGATGTGATACCAACCAAAGGGAAACAGACTGCCTTTGGCTTTCTGCAGGCCGCCGGAGATATCTGGATAAGCGAAGACAAAACCGACAATCTCGTCCGCTTTCATCACCAGGGTGATCAGGCGCGGGTCGGCGATCTGGATCAGGTCTTCGGCGATCCAGGCGAACTCGGCATCCGAGATCGGGTAGTAACCAGGGATCTCCCGGAAGGCGCGGCGGTGCAGGTCTCCGATGCCGGAGACGATCGTGCGCAATTCGGCTTTGGATCTGAATCGGCGGGCGTAAAAACCACTGCGCTCGGCCATGCGCTGAGAGATCTTGAGGACGCGCTCGGGGATATTGCCCTCGGCCTGGCGGTGGATGTGGCCAGAGAGCGTGTCGCGGTGAGGTTGGTAACCGGAATCCTGGAAATAATCGTCATAATACGGGTAGTTGTAGGGCACATCGATGGCGGCCCGCAAGTCATAGCCTTTCACCAGCACACCGCCGGCAAACGCGCCGACCATGCCCTTGGGGCCATAAATGCTGTCCAGGCTACGGGCCCGGGCCCACATGTCCACCCCTTTGAACAGGATTCGGGAGGCTTCGATGTCCTCAACGGCGTCGTAATAGCCCACGAAGCAGGCCTTCTGGCCCTGGTATTGGTTGTAGACCTTATTTTCCATCACGCAGATGCGGGCGAGGATCTGGCCGCCGTCCTCAACGATCAGGAAATCGGCATCTGAGTGCTGGAAGAACGGGTTGCTGGTCCGGTCAAGTAGCTTGCGCTGCCCGGCTTTGAGCAGGGGGACGTAATAGGGATGCCCGTCGTACAGGCGGTATGGGAGGTTAACCCATTTATCGACGTCGCGGCGGGAGGAGGTGTCAATGGCTCGGGTTTGCATGGGAATATTTTACAACAGGCCATCGGTTTGGTGGGGATGAACGCTTATTGTATAATTTTCTTAAGATGCCTACCAACCTGCCCCCAGAGTATTACGCCATTGAGGAGCGTTACAAAGCCGCCCAGACGCCTGAGGAACAGGTCGAGCTGCTGGAGGAGTTGATCTCAACGATCCCCAAGCACAAGGGCACCGACCATCTGCGGGCCGACTTGCGGCGGCGGCTCTCCAAACTGAAGGAGCGCGGCGCGCAGCAGAAGAAGACCGGCAAGGTCGTCTCGCCGTATATCGTAGATAAAGAAGGCGCCGGGCAAATGGCATTGATCGGGTTTGCCAACGTGGGGAAATCAACCCTGGTGGCCGAACTGACCAACGCCGCCCCGGAGGTCTCCCCGCACCCGTTCACCACCTGGCAGCCAACACCAGGGATGATGGCGCTCGAGAACATCCAGGTGCAGGTGATCGACACGCCGCCGATCGACCGGGAGTTTGTCGAACCTGAATTCTACGTCATGCTCCGGCGGGCGGATCTGATCCTGCTGATGGTCGATCTCGAAGCGGATGCCCTGACACAGATGAACGAGAGCATCCGGCTGCTGGTCGAGAACCGGGTCATCCCGGCGCATCTGGCGGATGCGCATCCCGAGCCGGGCAACCGGGTGGTGCCGCTGCTGGTGCTGGGCAACAAGTTTGATGACGAGAGCGCCGATGAGAATTACCATATCTTCTGCGAGCTGGCCGGCCCGGGAACGCCCTGCCTGCCGGTCTCGGCGGTGACGAAGCGCAATATTGAGGAAATGAAGCGGCGGATCTTCGAGACGCTGGACGTGATACGGATCTATGCCAAGCCATTTGGCGAGGATCCCGATCTGAGCGCACCGTTCGTGCTGGCGCGCGGTTCGACGGTGGAGCAGTTCGCGCTGCAGCTGCACCGGGATTTTTACGAAAACCTTAAAACGGCCCGGGTATGGGGCAGCGCGGACTTCGACGGACAGCAGGTCAGCCGGGAGTATGTGCTGCAGGATGGGGATGTGGTGGAGTTGAAGATATAACAGTTGGTTAGTTGGTTCGTTGGCCTGTTCCTGGTTGGATAGTTTAAGGGAAAGTATCAGAATGTCAAAGGAGCGCGAGCAGAATAGAGGATCTTTTCAGCAGGCTGGCCGGGGCGCAGGGACGGCGGGACGAAGAACCAAACAAGGAACTAGGCCGGGATCTGGCATCCGCAAAGGACGTTGCCGGCATCAATGAAATTGCAACCGGGCTTGCACATGACGAGTTGCGGGTACGGACGGACTGCATCGCCGTGCTGGAGGAAGCTGCCCGGATCGAACCGTCCCTGGTCAGCGGCCACGTGCACACCCTGATCGATCTGCTGCGGACTGCCTCCCCCTGACTCAGAGGCTAAGGATTACCCACAAGTCAGAACTGGCTGTAAAATGGGGTATGAAAACGACCAATGACTGGGCCCAAGAGCAATTTGGCAGCACCTGGTTTGGCGATCCGCGGTTGACCCGCAGAGCGGTGCGGATCGCTGAGCAGATGGCCAGGCGGCCGGGAGACTCGCTGCTGAAGCAAATGCAAAGCTGGGCCGAACAGAAAGCCAGTTATCGATTTATGGGAAACCAGGCTGTGAGTCACGAAGCGCGGTGTCAAGCACATTGGGAGCAGACCAGAGCACAGGCGCGGCAATCCGAGCAGACCGTGCTGATGGTCCAGGACATCACCGAGTTGGATTACACCGCCCATGAAGGGACGGAGGGACTGGGGCCAATCGGTAATCATCGCGGTCGCGGCCTGCTGCTGCATAACACACTGGCAATCAGCGCTGGAGAGCGGCGAGTGATCGGTCTGGCCTATCAGCAAGTCTGGAAGAGAGGGGAAACATCCCACAAACACAAGGAGAGCAGAGAGCAGCGTCTCAAGCGCAAAGACCGGCAGTCGACCCGCTGGGGAGCAGCGGTGGAGGCGATCGGGGCGCCACCCGCAGGGGTGAAATGGGTCTATGTGGCGGATCGAGAAGCGGATATCTATGATTTTTTCGAGCAGATTCAGCGGCAGGGGTCAGAATTATGTATTCGGATCGTGCAAAACCGCCGCCCGGCAGGCGAAAGTCCCGAAGCGAGCGATTATTTGATCGATGAACTGCGAGAGCAGCCTGAGATGGGGGCTCACGAGGTGCAGGTGCCTGGACGTCCAGGACAAGCTGCCAGGCAAGCCCGGCTGTCGTTGAGCTGGCAGGCGGTCAAGATCTGGTCGCCACGCATTCAGCCTGCTCCCCGCAGAGAGATGGAGCTGTGGGCGTTGCGGGCCTGGGAGGCTGACCCGCCTGAACAGGTGTCAGGTTTGGAATGGCTGCTGCTGACATCTGTCGCGATCGAACAGCTCAGTGATGGGATCGAGCGTCTGGAGTGGTATACCCATCGCTGGATCGTGGAGGAATATAACAGCTGCTTGAAAACAGGCTGTCAAATTGAACGCAGCCAATTGAGAGCGAGCGCTTCCTTGCAGCGCTTACTGGGTTTTATGGCCATCCTGGCAGTGCGCTTGCTGCAGCTGCGCGATCTCGCCCGCAGCCAGGGAGAGCGGCCTGCCATCGAGGTGATCGATCCCGTCCTGGTGCAGATCATCGCACAACGAGAAAAGCAGGATCCTCAGTCAATGAAGGTGCGGGCCTTCTTTTCTGCGGTTGCCAAAGTCGGGGGATTTCCTGGCCGCCGCTCGGATGGAGAGCCAGGCTGGAAGCGCCTGTGGCATGGATGGCTGCGTTTGCTTGATTGGGCCGAGGGCTTTCATCTCGCTTCGCATCTCCCCCCCTAGAGACTTGTGGGTAATCCTTAGGTCTGAAGCCGGGGGCTTTCAAGCCACATTTTCGGTAACCATCCCGGGTAGTGATATGGCCGGCATCGTACAGAGCGTCCACGATCGGGCGAATCTCCGAGACCGCTTCGGCCGCCCTGCCGTAGCCCTCCTGAGTCCTGGCCAGAAGGGTTTCCTGGGCATTGGCCTGGCGGGTGGCTTTCTGGTCAGCCGCCAACTGGGTTTCGGTGGCCACGGCGGCCGTCTCCGCCAGCGCGGTTTCAACCGCGTCCGTGGCAGCCTGGGAAGTGGACTGGATGACCGCCGTGCCGGTGGCCTCGGCCGCCAGGGTGGCGTTGATCACCTCGGTGGTCTGGGCGATCTGCGCGTCGGAAAGTCCAGAGGCGGCAGCCAGTACCAGGATCAGCAAAAATGGCAAGAAATGGACAACGTTCTTCATGGTTTCCTCCTCGAACGATGGCGTTGATAGCGAATCAGCATCAGAGGGATATCGCCCCCAAAAACCATGTTCATCGTAGCAGATTTGAATCTCATTTCAAAGCATTAATTCTCATTTTTCGCCATAGTTGGAGTAAGATGTACATATACGCCCAGCAATGAATCATGCTCCACGCAGGAGGAGCTTATGCCAGGGATGACCGTCCGAGAGTTTGTCTATTCGCTGTGCGGAGAGGCATTTTCCCTGCTGGAAGGCGACCTGGTACTGCCGGTGCCGCGCCTGTGTGATGGATGCATCAGCCGACATTGGGAAGCCAGCGAGCAGGAAAAAGAACTGGAGCCGGCCGTCCAGGATGCATTAAGCAGCCTGAGGACAGCCTGGGGCGATCTGCCCGCGCTATTGGCCGCGCGTCAACACGACCAGCAAGCCGGGCGATAACCTGGCACAACTTGGCCGCCGGTGCAACCGGTTGCACCGAAGACCGTTTATAATATCCTCATCAATCACCACGCATCACGAGGTCCGGCGAAAATATGCGAATCCACATCCCAATCCCCACCACAAACAAGATCAACTTTGAATTCCACATTGCCCGGTCTGTGCGCGACAGCCACAAGTTTGATCAGGCGATCTACACCCTGAATGGGAATGTGATCCTGGGCGATTTCCGGGCAGTGCGGCAATTCACGCAAAAGCTGAACCGGGAACGGGCTGCCGGGATACCCCCCTACCAGGCCGGCGAGGTCAACGCCATGGGGCTGATCGACGAGATCCTGCACTGTGTAGTGGCGCTGTACCGCGAGCAGGTCAAGGCAGGTGTGTTTGCCGAGGCACTCGAGTGGCTGAATTCCCGGCTGGGCGTGAAGGAGGTCGAGGCTGCCCTGCGTAAATTTGGCGAAGAATTCCCGGCCCTGGCCGTGTACCGGAAGGAGATCAAAGCCGGGGCGTATTTCGAAGGCGAGACTGACGGCACGCCCAACCGGCAGATCATCCTGGAAGAGATGCTGATGCTGTGGCTGGCGAACATGAACCCAGCCTTCCGTCCGTACCGCCTGCTGTTCGACGATGCCAGCCTGATCCAGGATAGTGTTTACTCGCAGATCCTCGAACAGCTTGAGCAGTTTTTCAATTACCAGCAGACCTTCGGGCCGGACAATCAGCCATTGATCGCCATGCTGCGCAGCCCGGCGCTGGCCTCTCCGGAGTCGCTCAGCGGGCAGCTGGAATTCATCCGGCAGCGCTGGCAGTCCTTGCTCGGTGAGATGCTTTCCCGGCTACTGTCCGGGATGGACATGATCGCGGAGGAGCAGCGGGCTTATTTCGGCGGACACGGCCCGCCCGAGGTGATCGACTTTCATGCCTGGGGGCTGGGTGATGCGCCGGAGCGTTTCAGCGCCGACAGCGACTGGATGCCGCGCCTGGTGCTGCTGGCCAAGAATGCCTATGTCTGGCTGGATCAGCTTACCGGCCAATACCGGCGCGAGATCCGTCGGCTGGACCAGATCCCGGATGAGGAACTGGATCGGCTGGCCAGTGGGGGGATCACCGGGCTGTGGCTGATCGGGCTGTGGCGGCGCAGCGAGGCTTCCCGCAAGATCAAGCAGATGATGGGCGACCCGGATGCGATCGCCTCGGCTTATTCTCTGGATGATTATGTCATCGATGAGCAATTGGGCGGACCGGAAGCCGCTGCCAACCTGAGCCAGCGCGCCCTCCGGCGGGGCATCCGGCTGGGCGGAGACATGGTCCCTAACCATATGGCGATCGATTCGCGCTGGGTGATGGAGCACCCGCAATGGTTCCTCAGCCTCAACCACTCACCCTACCCCGGGTACACTTTCAACGGACCAAACCTCTCCCAGCGAGAAGGGATCGGGATCTACCTTGAAGACCACTACTATTCCCGCAGCGATGCGGCGGTGGTCTTCAAGCGGGTGGATTTCCAGTCGGGAGAAGAGCGGTATATCTATCACGGCAACGACGGCACCAATATGCCGTGGAACGACACCGCCCAGCTGAATTTTACCCTGCCCGAAGTACGGGAGGGCGTGATCCATACGATCCTGCATGTAGCGCGGCAGTTCCCAATCATCCGCTTCGATGCCGCCATGACGCTGGCCAAACAGCATATCCAGCGGCTGTGGTTCCCCCCACCCGGCAGCGGCGGCGCGATCCCTTCCCGGGCCGGGCATGGGATGACCGTCGAGGAATTTGAGCGCGCCATCCCGCAGGAATTCTGGCGCGAGGTTGTCGACCGCGTAGCCGCTGAGATCCCTGATACGCTGCTGCTGGCTGAGGCTTTCTGGATGATGGAGGGGTACTTCGTCCGCACACTGGGGATGCACCGGGTGTACAACAGCGCCTTCATGCACATGCTGCGGGACGAAGACAACGCCAAGTACCGGCAGTTGATCAAGAACACGTTGGAATACAACCCGCAGATCCTGAAGCGGTATGTCAATTTTATGAACAACCCCGATGAAGAGACCGCCGTCGAGCAGTTCGGCAAAGGGGACAAATACTTTGGCGTGGCCACGATGATGGCCACCCTGCCCGGTTTGCCGATGGTTGGGCACGGGCAGGTGGAGGGGTTTGCCGAGAAATACGGGATGGAGTACCATCGCCCGAAATGGCAGGAACATCCCGACCAGCAGTTGATCGAACGCCATCAGCGGCAGATCTTCCCCCTGTTCCACCGGCGGCGGCTGTTCGCCGGGGTAGAGGACTTCCTGCTGTATGATTTCTTCGCCCCTTCCGGACAGGTCAACGAGGATGTGTTCGCCTATTCCAACCGGCTGGGCGATGAACGGGCGCTGGTGGTCTATCACAACCGTTTCGGGGATACCCGCGGCTGGGTCAAAACCTCGACCGCTTTCCTGGAGGACCAGCCGGATGGCAGCCGGGTGATGGTGCAGCGGTCTTTGGGCCAGGGATTGAACCTGCCGGATGATCCGAATGCGTATGTCACTTTCCGCGATCTGGTAAACGGACAGGAATACATCCGAAACTGTGCCGACTTGCATGCCAACGGGCTGTTCGTGGGGTTGTTTGCCTACCAGACCCAGGTGTTCCTCGATTTCCGGATCGTGCGGGATGCCCCGGATGGCCGCTATGCCAGGGTGAACAGCTACCTGGGCGGGAAGCCGGTGCCAAGTGTGGACGAAGCCATGCAGGAGATGTTCTTCCAGGTGGTGCACCAGCCCTACCGGGAACTGGTGAACGCCGGGATGCTGCGCTTCCTGATCGAAGGCCGCTGCCAGAAACCCGGCAGCCAGCCGGATAAGGTGGCCGTGGAACAGGTATTACAAAAGAGCAGCGCGCTGCTCCGGGCCGGCGCCTCGTTCCTGGGGCAGTCCGTGCAGACCGAACCGATCGCCAGATTGATGCAGGCGCGGGTCGCGGCGATATTAATGCTGCCAATCCTGAAAGAAGCGCTGCCCGGCGGACGCTCGAAAAAGTTCGCGGAAGCGGCCCGTCTGATCCAGACCAAAATGGATCCGGATCCCTTCGACTGGACAGCGGCACTGATCTCGGCATTGACCGCATCCATGGGTATGCTGATCGCCTCCGACCCGGTGGATGCTGCCCTGGTGGGCCGGGATTGGCTGGATGAATGGCTGCTGCGCAAGGTGGTGCGTGAGGCGTTTATTGAAATGCCGATCAGCCCCTCCGGGGCACAGTACGGCGCGGACCTTGTCCGGGTCCTGACCGGGCAGTTCGGCTGGCAGCGGATGACCGGCCTGACGCCGGCGTCGGCAATGCAAGCCTGGCTGAAAGATCCGGCTGTGGCGACCATTCTGGGCGTCAACACCTTCGACCAGGTCACCTGGTTTAATCAGGAAGCGATGAATACCTGGCTCGACTGGATGCTGGTGGTGGGGGCGGTCGATGTACTCGCCGATCCGGCTTACAAGCCGGTCGATCAAGTCAAGCAGATTGTCGGGATCCATGAAACGGTGCTCAAACTGCGGACAGCAGCGGAGGCTGCCGGCTACAAGACAGACAAGCTGGAGGCGATCCTCGCAGGGAAGGAGTAAGACATGGCCCGGAAACTGAAGATCCTGTTCCTGGCGGCAGAAGCGGCCCCATTCGTGAAGGTGGGCGGCCTGGGGGATGTCGCCGGTGCGCTGCCACCAGCGATCCGCAGCCTGCCGGAGAAGCCGGATATTCGGGTGGCGATCCCGATGCACTCCCAGATCGACCTAACCAGGTTTCCGCGCAAACAGACTGCGGCGTTCGAGGTCTGGCACAGTCACGGCCCGATCACTGCCGAGGTGTTCGAGACCAAACGCCAGGGGGTGACGGTCTATCTGGTCAGTGGTGAGCCGATCCGGCAGGCCAGTCATGTCTATACTTCCGATACCCGAGCCGATGGGCATAAATACACCTTTTTCTCGCTGGCCGCCCTGGAACTGTGCCGGATGATCGGGTGGCAGCCTGAGATCCTGCACGCGCAGGACTGGCACACAGCGGCGGCGATCTATGCC
>JAGVCA010000060.1 GCA_020059485.1 Anaerolineales bacterium | reverse complement strand
GTGACCATGGCTTTCTGTTCCTCTCTCTTGGTTTTGGCTGCATGAGTCACCTGAATCCTCCTCCAGAAGCGACCGACAATGCTCTGGCTGTCTGCCTGAGGATAGTTATTTCCGGCAGATCTTCAAAGAAGATCATACGATATAATCGCACAAAAGCAAATAAATTAGTTTACTTGTAAAGATACTTTCGTCGCAGCCCAGACCTGCCGTGGGTCCGACATCAGCGTTTCCAGATCACCGTCCCGGCAGATCCGGTAAACGATATCGCGTGCCTCCCATTGTCTTCATCTTGGAGGAACTTCACCAATTCCATCACATTGGCGGATTGGGACGCCCGTCTGGAAATCACATTCTGCCAGATCATCACCCTGATCGTTGCCAGCAGCGCAAGAGTGGATAAGAGTTCAAACAATTCCATCGAGGCCTCCTCTCCCAAGAATTGGAACCCGTTATTTCAGGTCGATTGCATTGTCTTTCTTGATTATACCCCTTGCGGATTGTCTGCATTCCAGATAGAATAGATTTCTGGCTGGGGTTGCCGTCACGTACGAATGACCCAGGCTAGAAGTGTTCGGGGCGTGGCGCAGTCCGGCTAGCGCGCTTGCATGGGGTGCAAGAGGTCGGAGGTTCGAATCCTCTCGCCCCGACAATCAGAGACATTTCGCCAATAGTCATTCCAGGCTATTGCACTCCACCCGCCGATTACTTATCCTCAGTTAGTATCGGCGGTTTTGGTATCAATCACCTTGAGGAGTAAAGCATGAAAAACCTTGGCCACGCCATCACCGGTTTGCTATTGAGCACATTCACATATGTCAGCGTACTGTTCACCGGGGTCGCAGTCGGATATTTCCTCGGTTACTACACTCAATCACAATCCCTCCTAGATATCGGGATGGATTACCTGATGGCGAACGTGATTGCAGGTTTATTGGGTGGTTATATTGGCGGCTCAGCCAATGGCTACAGCGGAGCCCTGAATGGCGGGATCATCATTGGCGTACTGGCAGCGGTTGTCCGCCTAGCGCTGGTCTATTTCGTCTAAAGATCGCAAGGCAGAGCCTGGGTGCGGTCCTCAACTTCGATCTGGGGCAGCCCAGCATACATTTCCACCGTCCCATCCACCAGCACACACTGTCCATCCAGATCGGATCAGTATTGCCCCCAAACCAAAAAAGTGAATGAATGTCCGGGATAGCGGGCATCGTTACAAAAGGTCGGCTCGCCACCGATGCCCGGCTGATACGAGCGCCACGCCCGGTCAACCCGTATTTGGACCTGCTCACCCACAAACTCACGGGCATCACCAGAAGCGATCCAGGTCGGCACAACCTCGATGGATGGCGTTGCCGTCTGGTCCGCCGCCGCCTGGGTTGGCTGCGGGGTTGCGGCCACGACCACAGTCACCACACCAGTAACCTCCTGCATGTGGACAACCACGACCTTAGAATCTGTCACTCCACCGAGCCGGTTAAAGCCAGCGCAGCTAGAATCACAAATCCAATTGAGACGAGCGGGCGGTTCATCGCTTATTCCCCAGCCATCCTCAGCAGCACCTGGCGCGTCAGTTCGGCATCATCTCTGGCGCGGTGTGAATTTGGCTGCACCAGGCCAAAGTATTTCCGGGCAAACTCCAGGTTCTGCCAGCGATAATTGCCGTATTTGGGATTCCAGTCTCCATAGTACTGCGCGAATATACTCATCACGCAGCGATCCGCGGCAAAGGGAGACTGCCAGCCCAAGCCAGCCAAACCGCACGACTGCCGCAGCAGCCTGATATCAAACTTCGCATTATAAAAACAGGCCGCCCTGCCAGCAACTGCCCCAACAAAATCTGGCCAAACCGCA
The DNA here is from genome assembly GCA_020059485.1 of Anaerolineales bacterium. Taxonomy (GTDB): domain Bacteria; phylum Chloroflexota; class Anaerolineae; order Anaerolineales; family UBA11579; genus UBA11579. The sequence goes on along the minus strand of JAGVCA010000060.1, from coordinate 38,135 downwards.
GCCCAGACCGGTTTGTCGATCACATGGATATCGTTGATCCCATGCACAGCTGTCGCCCCGGCCGGGATCGGCTTGGGCGGTTTGACCAACTGGTCATACAACACTGTGCCGTCCAGCCCAACCACGGCAACCTCGATCACGCTGTCAGTAGAATCAAAACCGGTTGTCTCAGTATCGATGATCACAGGACCAAGCCCGACGAGTTCTCTCGCCGCCCTGACCGCGTCTTCCCGATGATCCATCTTCCGCCCTCCTAACTTCGCAGCCCGGCAACTACCGGATTACTGAGTTCGCCCAAACGCTCAATGCGGACTGAAACCCGATCGCCGGGCGTCAACAAACCCACACCGGCAGGCGTTCCGGTCAGGATCAGGTCGCCCGGTTCCAATGTCATTACGGAACTGATGAACACCAGCAGGTCCGCCACCTGAAAGACCATGTCACGCGTCGGGGCCATCTGGCGCAACTCCTCATTCACGTGACACGAAACCAGCGAGTCCGCCGGATCAAATCGGGTATCGATCCAGGGCCCGACCGGACAGAAAGTATCAAACCCCTTGGCGCGTGTCCATTGACCGTCCTGCCGCTGCAGATCGCGGGCGGTAACATCATTGGCGATCGTATATCCAAAGACCACCTGCAAAGCCTCGTCCGGTTGCAGCCAGCGAGCCTCTCGCCCAACCACCACCGCGAGTTCACCCTCGTGCTCCACTCGCTGCGATTGCGGCGGCAGTCTGATCGCCTCACCCGGGCCGATCACAGAGCTGGGAGGTTTCAGGAAGATGAGGGGGTACTCCGGCACATCAGCATCATGTTCTGCTGCGTGGGCTGCATAGTTCCGCCCGATGCAAATCACTTTGGAAGGAGAGACTGGTGCCAGTAATTTCAGTCCAGCCAATGGGATATTTGCCTCCATTCGCTGGTATTCACCGAACAGATCCCCCTCGATCAGACCGACCTTATCCTCGTAGATCCAACCGTATCGGACCGTGTCATCCCCGGTGCGAAAACGTAAAATTCTCATTTATGTCTCCGTTTGGTTCTGGTTCCATGATCAAAACATCTGGACCAGGCTGTTTAGGAAACCCCCCGAACAATCCGCTCCAGGACGGACTCGATCGCTTCGCCACGTCCGGTAAATCGGTCTGCAAACTTCCACCGCAGCGATTCTGCCAAAGTGTAAACGATCATATCCACTGAGATCACTGCCAGTTCCACTTCAGCCTGATTCTGGGCAGCCAGGACCACATCCGCTTCCAGCGCGGACTGATGCGAGGCCGCCCCAACGATCGAAGCTGTATCCACACCGGTCTGGACTGCCTCTGACATCGCCCGGTATATATATGGCGCTGTACCGGCGACATCAATAGCAATGATCAGATCTTCGCGGGTTGTGCTGACCATCGTCCGGGCTAGATCGACTGCGCCTGGTTGTACTACCATGACCAGAAAACCACCTTGCTCCAGCAAGTTCATCAGGTTATATGCGGCTACCTGGCCCAGACCATCCGGGACGATCACGATCCGGCGGGCAGCCCCGATCTTCTTCACCAATCGCGAAACCGATTCGACATCCAGCAGTTTGGCGACCTGCTCAACGACCACCTGCATTCGGCCCATGGCGGCTGTGACGACCCCGGAGAAGGTGTCCGGCTCAGCGGCCAGTTCAGGCCGGATCAGCAGATCCTGCTTCACTTTTTCTTTGATCTCGTTTTGCAGTTCAGGAAATCCCCCGTATCCCAGCCGCTGCGCAAACCGGACAACCGTAGCCGCATCGACATCGATCTGGTGAGCGAGTTCTGTCGCAGTCATCAAAGCTGCCTGGACATAATGGTCGAGGATATAATCGCCCAGGCGGGAGAAACTCTTCGACATTTTTGGTCGGTGCTCACGGATGCGGTCTTCGTACGACATACAAACAATATAGCATAGTTATTTATCAGGCGCAAATTTCTTTGCACAAAAATAATTCCACTTGCGGATCGTATCTGCGGTATAATCACCTAGCCTTAAGCACAAGGCACACCGGATGGGTACTCCCGGTGATTGAACCTTATGAAGTCAACCAGACATCAGGGCGCGTAGCTCAGTTGGTTAGAGCGCTTCGCTTACACCGAAGAAGTCAGGGGTTCGAGTCCCTTCGCGCCCACTAAGGTGGAACTATCTTATGACGATATCTCGTTTCCTTATCTCCATCCTCGCCCTCCTGTTGCTTATCTCCTGCTCGCCTGTGATCCAGGCAGAGCCACTTGAGAGCTCCCCCACTTCTGATTCCATCTCCGGGGCGATTCCCAGCAATACCCCGCCTGCGGCTACAGCGGTCCCCACCCACACACCGACACCGGAATCCCAGGTGGTTGTCCTTACCCCGCAGCAAAATAACATCGTACTGACAGCCATGAACCTGCAATTGGCCGACAATCAAGCCCGCCTCACCGAATCGGCCTCACAGATCCAAACGCTTTCGGCTGAATCAGCGGCACTTGAAACCCAGGTCGCGCTTGCCCTGGCGCAAGCCGCATCTTCCAGCCAGAACACCGAGAAAACCAACACCGGGGGTGGACAACAAAATAACCAGGAGTATGACCTGCCGTCAAATGTTTACACAGTCGTTACTGTCGATAAGGCCACGATCTTCGTCGCAAATTCCACCAACGACAAAGGTGCTCTGATCATGGAGCCCTACCAACCGCGTGTCCAGCTCCCGCCAGGCACAGAGGCATGGGTGTATAAAACGGCGATCACAGCAGACGGCGGAACGATCTTTTATGAATCGTACGATCCCGATGGTGATGTTCCGGATTTCAAAGTGTACTTCAGGGACAGCCACATCCAGATCAAGCCAGAGAACAGCAATCCCAACCCGCAAAACTACCCCGCCAACGTTGCCCGCGCAGAGATCCTGGAACGGTATACCCTACACACCCCAGTCGGGTATGACAAGCAAGGCAAGCCGGATATGGAAGCCTACAAACCTTATATCCATTACGATCCGGGCGACCGGGTAATCGTGATCGCAGAGCCGGTCATTGCCACGGGAGGAATTCCTTATTACCCGGTCTATGATCCCGACGGGAATCCCTCCGGCTTCATTCGCTATAACGTGTTGGGCTTTCCACTCTTTTGGAACTAACCGGGAAATGACACCTGTACCGCTTCGAGGGGACAGTTGTCAGGGACAAACCCGTCAAATTTACGCTATACTGGAAAAAAACGAAAGAACAGGAAACCGTCACTATGCCGCTCCAAAATGGAATGCATAGTATTTGTTGTCTCTACACAAGCTGGCCAGAACACCCAAACCCTGATACCTGGCTTTTGAACGCCCATCCAGGCAAGCGGTACCTGGCAGAAATTTACCCCGCTCCCAAGGAGAACATTCATGTCTGATTTCCTCTTTCGAGGCTCCATGCAGGAACTCGACCCCAGCATCCACGACCTTTCCCAGATCGAGGCAGAACGTCAATTTAAGAAATTGATCCTGATCCCTAGCGAATCAACCTCACCCCAGGCAGTGCGCGAAGCGCTCTCCACCACATTCCACAATCTCTACGCCGAGGGCTATCCCGAGGAAGAAAGCCGCTATCTGACCGAGGAAGCCATCCTCGATTATGATGAACGGCTGCCTTACTACCGCCGCTACTCCGACCCGCGCTATTACCAGGGCGTCGAATATGCCAACATCATCGAAGCGCTGGCCCGCCGCCGCGCGGCGGAAACCTACGCAGCCAACGGCTATGGCCCTGATGAGATCTTTGTTAATGTACAAGCCCTTTCCGGAGCGCCAGCGAACAACGCCGTTTACCACGCACTGGTAAAACCCGGTGACACTGTCATGGGCATGAACCTGTTGCACGGCGGGCATCTTTCCCACGGTTCGCCAGTCAATCGTTCCGGCAAGTATTACAACATCGTTCATTACACCGTTGACCCGGCCACAGAAAAGATTGATTTCGAACAGATCGAACGTCTGGCGCTGGAGCACAAGCCCAAAATGATCATCGCCGGCTATTCTTCCTATCCCTGGCAGGTTGATTGGACCCGTTTCCGTCAGATCGCTGACAAGGTCGGCGCGTACCTGCTGGCGGACATCTCACACATCTCCGGCCTGGTAGTGGGCGGCGTGCATCCCTCCCCCATCGGGATCGCCGATGTGGTCACCACAACGACGCACAAAACACTGTGCGGCCCGCGCGGTGCGCTGATCATGACCACCAAGCCGCTGCTTTCACGCAAGATCGACCGTGCCGTTTTCCCGGGTGAACAAGGCGGACCGCATGTCAATGTTTTTGCCGCCCTGGCGATCGCTCTCAAACTGGCCCAGACAGACGAGTTTGCCCAGCTGCAGCAGCAGATCCTGAAAAACAGCGCGGCCCTCGCCGATCAACTCGAATCGCGCGGCTTCCGCATCCCCTTTGGCGGGACCGCCACACACATCGTCAACCTGGATGTCAAATCGATCAAAGGCGAGAATGATGTCACCCTCTCCGGTGACCAGGCAGCCCGCATCCTGGACATTGCCGGGATCGTCGTCAACCGCAATACCATCCCCGGCGACCGTTCGGCTCTCAATCCGTCCGGTTTGCGGCTGGGCACTCCCTGGATCACCCAGCGCGGGTTCGATGAAGCCAAGACCCGCCAGTTGGCCGACATCATCGCAGATATCCTCCTGGCCTGCACGCCTTACAAGCAAGCCTCCAGCCGCCGCCTGAGCCAGCGCACCAAGGTGGATTTCACGGTGCTCGAAAATGCCAAGACCAAAGTGCGAGACCTCGCAGTTTCCGCCGGGATCGATTACGAACCGACCAGCAACGGTTATCCGCATTTCTACTACATGGATGACCAGCCGCTCTCGGAACAGGATTTCGGCACGCTGCAGGTCTCAGGCGACAAGGCCAAAGCAATGCTAACGTTCACCCTTGCCAGTGACCTGGAAGCTTTGCAGGAAGGCGAATCCCAACAGACCGCCATTTCGGTCAACGGCGTTTCTATCCAGGCAGTCATTCAAATGGAAACACCCGACAGCTATCTCATTCAGATGGCCGCAAAAGATGCGATCAATACAGCTGCCTGGCTGCGGGCGCTCTCGGATGGGTATATCTTTTTCGATTCCGATCTGCAGAAGAAGATCCCTGGTCCAGTCTCTGTCAATGAGGTTAAGCACGGCCAGATCAAAGCAGATTCTGGTCAGATGAATGCCGCCGAAAAGCCATATTACATTGGCTATCAGCCGGTGAAAGCCAAAGCCCTTCCAGCCTTCTCCTGGGAAGAACCAGCCGATCCGCCAGTCCAGAAAACAGCCCTGAATGCCACCCACCGCGAGATGGGGGCCAAGATGATCCCCTTCGCCGGCTGGGACATGCCCGTCTGGTACACCTCTGTCGTTGATGAACACCTGGCAGTTCGGAATGCCGCAGGCCTCTTCGATGTCTCTCATATGGGCGTCTATCAAGCCGAAGGCCCCGATGCAGCCCTGTTCCTGGATACAGTCTGCGGCAATGATATCGGCAGCCTGGATGTCGGACAATCACTCTACACCCATTTCCTGCTGCCCGATGCTTCCGTGGTCGATGACTTGTTAGTCTACCGCCGGAGCAAGGACAAATATCTCGTCGTGGTCAACGCCTCTAACGACGACAAAGACTGGGCTTGGCTGAATGCCGTCCTGCAGGGAACCGTCATGATCGACGAGAACAACCCTGGCGCGAAAGGCTTTGGCCGTTCCGTTGTGCTGCGTAACCTGCGCGATCCCAAAGCCGGCAAGGATATGCGTGTCGATATCGCTTTGCAGGGACCAAAATCCCGCGATATCCTGCTCTCCCTGGGCTGCGACGATCCAACCCGCAAGCGGATCATGCGCTTAAAACGCACGGAACTGTGCGAAGCAGTTGTTGGCGGGATCGATCTGGTCGTCTCCCGCACGGGCTACACCGGCGAGAATATGTGCTTCGAACTCTTCGTCCATCCGGACCAGTCCGTCGAGTTGTGGAACAAGCTCATTGAGGCTGGCACCCCGCTTGGACTGCTGCCGTGTGGCCTGGGTGCGCGCGATTCGCTCCGCACTGAAGCAGGCCTGCCCCTCTATGGACATGAGATGGGCGGTGAGCGGAATCAGGGCGTCGGCGATGCCGGATTTGCCACCTATGTTAAAACCTACAAACCATGGTTCATCGGCCGGGATGCCTTCCTGGCTCAGGAAGCTCAGCGCCAGTCCGAGGTCGTCCGGTTCCGCTTCACCGAGAAAGGCGTCCGCATGGCCCACCTGGGGGACCCGGTGATTGACAAGCGCGGCAAGACCATCGGCTATGTGACCAGTTGCGCCATCGACAAGGATGGCATGCTCACCGGGCAGGCCTACATCGATAAAAAATATACCGAGGTGGATACACCTATCTTTGTCTTCCAGGGCGCACCCGACAAGGCGGGCAAAGCGCCGGCTGAACTACAACCAGGCGATCGGACCAACCTCCCAAGTGCAGCGCTCGTCATTACCAGATTTCCATAGGATGCCAAACCTCTCCCGGTCGGGAGAGGTTTTTATTTAGGCACGATCCAACCACTGGAAAACTAGAAAAGGAAAACGCACATGTCGAATATCTGGACAAAGAATTTCGCCAACCGCACCAAGCGGATGCAAAGCTCCACCATTCGGGAACTGCTCAAGATCTCCAACCTGCCCGGTGTGGTTTCGTTTGCTGGCGGGCTTCCCTCCCCGGATGTCTTCCCTGTTGATGAGTTCAAGAAAGCCTGCCAGGTGGTGCTCACTGATTACAGTCACCAGGCGCTGCAGTACGGCACGACCGAAGGCTATCTGCCCCTGCGGGAGATGATCTGTGAGCGCTCCGGACGCTATGGCATTCACATCCAGCCGGATAACGTCCTGATCACAAATGGGTCCCAGCAAGCCCTAGACCTGATCGGCAAAGTGTTCATCGATGCCGGCGACAAGGTCATTTGCGAAGCGCCCACCTATCTCGGCGCCATCCAGGCCTGGAAGGTGTACGGCGCGGAGTTCATCTCGGTAGAGACCGACGAACATGGCATGATCCCCGAATCCCTTGAGGAAAAGATAAAACAAAAAGCCAAACTGATCTACCTGCTGCCCAACTTCCAAAACCCGATGGGCTGCACTTTGTCGGAAGAACGGCGTCACAGGATCATTCAGATTGCCCACGAACACCAGGTCCCGATCATCGAGGATGATCCTTACGGGCAATTGCGCTTTGAAGGAGAGCATATCCCACCGGTCCTTAAGCTGGATGCCGACCTGAGGGGCAACGATAAAGACGATTATCAGGGGAATGTGATCTATCTCAGCACGTTCTCTAAAACACTTGCACCTGGACTTCGCTTGGCATGGGCGATTGCCCCTAAGGATGTGATCCTGAAACTCGTGCAAGCCAAACAAGGTTCGGACCTGCACACAGCAACTTTCAACCAGATCCTGGCGCACGAGGTTTGCAAGAACGACTTCCTCGACCGGCATATCCCCCTGATCCGGAAGGTCTATGGTGCTCGCCGTGACCTGATGATGGATTTGATGGATGAGCTTTTCCCGCCGGGAGTCACATATATACGGCCGGAAGGCGGGCTGTTCCTGTGGGTGACGACACCCGAACAGATCGACACCCAGAAACTCCTGCCGGTGGCGATTGCAAATAAAGTAGCCTACGTTCCTGGCGCGCCTTTCTACCCCAATGGCGGAGGGCTGAATACAATGCGGATGAACTTCTCAAACGCATCCGAAGATGGTATCCGGGAAGGGATGAAACGTCTCAGCCTGGTGATGAAAGAAGCGCTGGTCTAGCACACGCTTCTGAGATTGCTACCGGAGGGATAATCCCTCCGGTTTTTCTTTTCAGCGTTTCCAGGGACGGAAATCCCGCAGGTTTGATTCACCAATGAACTCGCGGAGCAGGGAGTTATCGGGGATAAATTCCGTTCCAACCGGAAGAAACCATTCTAGTAGCGCCAGCAGCCGTTTGACCTCGATGTGCTCCGGAGTCCCTAACGGTACTTGCCGCAAGAGTGGTTCGGCCAGTGGTTTGAGTGCCGCCAGTTCGTACACCAAAGCCGAGTTAAACATCACATCCGCATTTTCCTGATATGGAAAGATATTATCCTTTTCACCCCGCCGTACGCTTTCCCAACGACTGATCGTATCCTGTGGCGAGTAACCGCGATTGCGGGCATCCCGCACGATCCGTCGCAGCAAGCGGGTGTCCGTTGTGGAAACCCGGTTATGTCGGTCCAGGTTGAGCTGGGTCAGGGCTGAGATGTAGATGCGGAAGGTTGTCTCCTGCGGCAATTCCTCCAGCAGAAGCGGGTTCAGCCCATGAATGCCCTCAAGGATAATGATCTGGTCTTTCCTCAACTGGACAGTTTCGCCGGGCTTGGAAATCCCAAGAATAAAATCGAACTTGGGGAGTTGAACTACTTCTCCGGCGATCAGTTGCCGAATGTCGTGGTTCAGCCGTTTACGGTCAAGGGCGTCGATATGCTCGAAATCGAAGTTGCCTTCTGCGTCGCGAGGATTTTTATCCCGATCGACAAAATAGTTATCCATCTCCAGGGGAAACGGCTGCAGCCCATGAGCCAGCAGCTGGACTGAAAGCCGGCGTGAGGAAGTAGTTTTCCCCGATGAGGACGGACCGGCAATCAACACAACCCGGACATTTTCCTTCCGGGCCGCAATCTCCTCAGCGATTTTGGCAATATGAAGATCATGCAGCGCTTCTGAAACCAGGATCACTTCCCGAATGCGGCCATCAATAATGGAATCATTTAGCGCCCCAACCGAATCGATCCCCAGCAGCTCCAGCCAATCCCCATACTGACGAAAAGTGGCCAGCAATTTTGGATAGTTATGAAGTGGCGAGATCTCCTCAGGGCTTTGCCGGCGCGGGAACCGCAGCGTGAAACCGCCCTCAGCCGGCTCGAGCGCGAACCATTTCAGGTAACCGGTCGAGGGGACCATATAACCGTGGTGATAGTCGCGGTGCTCCCCCAGGTAATACATCCGCAGATAATCCTTCTTCCGGTGACTGAGTAACCTGACCTTGTCTTCATGACCCATCGACTCAAAATAGTCAATCGCTTCCGCCAAAGAGACTTCTTTCCGCTCGATCTCGATATCCTCTTCAACCAGTTGGCGCATCTTCTCTTCGAGTGCATCCAGCTGGGCAACCGAGATCCGGTCATCGCCTTCCATCCGGCAGAAGTATCCACCGAACGAAACTGAATGGTCAATCACGATCGTCATTTCCGGATACAGCATGAAGAAAGCCGTTTCCAACAGCATGATCAACGAGCGTCTGTAGATCCGCATTCCATCTGGAGAACCCATCGTGACCGGAGATACAGTGGCTTCGTAAATGATTGGATAACTGAGTTCTCGGAGATAACCGTTCACGATCGCCCCGACGATCTGGGCATCATACTGGTCTGCTGCAATCGCCAGAATATTCCCGATCGGCTCTCCCCTGGGAGCAGAGATCACCCGCCCGTCATCCAGTGTAACGAATACAGACTTGCTTAAAGCATCGAATTTGATCAACTCTTTCATTAGTGTTCTTTCCCAATTATTGATTTTGCGTCCAACAATAATACCACTTGGAACCAAAATCTCGGTTAGTTCGTCTCATCCAGGAAAGGCAGCTGCGCCGAACCACCGCTGCCATGCCCAATCAACCATTTCCAAAGGAGGAAGAACATGAACCGGAAAGCGATCACCATCAATTTGGCCCTGACTTTTCTGACTGCCGGCTTGCTGGCCGGATGCGGGCTGTTCGGCTTGGGCAGCCCAGCTGATGAAGTCACCGATTGGCAGGCTGGGATCAACGAAAACAACTATTCATTCCCGGCTGAATCGGCCGAAGAGGAAGGCTCTATCAACCAGGATGATCGCGACCGGCAGCCCTCCTCGCCCGAAGATACCTATTCTGGTGAAGCCGAGATAGGCGAGCCTGCCCTGGAATCTAACAAATCCAAGCCGGGATTTATCGAAAACCCAGAACTGCCTTACCCACCGATCCCGGTGGAACCGCCGGACATGTACTTCGAAGACTACGGCGTGAACCCCTTCATCGAGACCGAGGATGACAACTATTCCACCTTTGCCGCCGATGTCGATACCGGCTCCTACACCCTGGCGAGATCCTATCTCAACCAGGGCATGCGGCCACCTGAAGAGGCAGTCAGGGTCGAGGAGTTCGTCAACTTCTTCCCCCAGGGATACGAACTACCCTCCGCCCGTGAAACCTTCCGGATCCATGTCGACGGCGCTCCTACCCCGTTCACCGAATCCGAACGCTACCGCGTCATCCGCATCGGGATCCAGGGCTATGATGTCCCGGAACGCGACCGCAAAGATGCCGCCCTGACCTTTGTCATTGATGTCTCCGGATCGATGGGCAATGGCAATCGCCTCCGCATGGTGCAGGATTCACTGGAACTGCTCCTGGACCAACTCGGCCCATCCGACACGGTTGGTATCGTGGCTTATACCGATACCGCCTGGGTTGTTCTCGAACCCACCTCCGCCCGGCACAAAGCCGAGATCGCAGAGGCGATCTATTCTTTGTATCCGATGGCCTCCACGAATGCCGAGGCTGGATTGGTGCTTGGATACCGGGAAGCCACCAAAGCCTACCTCCCGAACGGCATCAACCGTGTGGTCCTGTGCTCGGATGGTGTCGCCAACGTCGGCAACACCGGTTCCGATTCGATCTGGGAATCGATCGCAGATTACGCCAGTGAGGGCATCACCCTGACCTCCGTGGGCGTTGGGATGGGAAATTACAATGACATCCTGATGGAACAACTGGCCGACCAGGGCAACGGCTTTTACGCCTACGTCGATTCGATGGAAGAGGCCAACCGGTTGTTCGTCACCGACCTGGTCAGCACCCTCCAGGTGATCGCATATGATGCCAAGATCCAGGTCGTGTTCAATCCCGAGGTTGTCACCCGCTATCGGCTGATCGGTTTCGAAAACAGAGATATCGCCGATGAGGATTTCCGGGATAACTCGGTTGATGCCGCCGAGATTGGCGCCGGACATGCCGTTACAGCACTCTACGAGATCAAGCTGGCTCCCGGCGCACGCGGAGAGATCGCCACCATCCAACTGCGCTGGCAGAACCCCGACACCTTCCGGGTTGAGGAGATCAGCGAGACCTTCGATACCCGCGACCTGGAGGACAGCTTCCACCAGGCAGATGCGTATTTCCAGATGGACGTGCTGGTGGCTGAATTTGCCGAAATCCTCCGGGATAGCTACTGGGCCTCCGACACATCGCTGCGGGAGATCATGGAATATACTCAGGAGATTGCGGACCGGGTGGAACGCCAGGAGTTCTACGAATTTTTGGAATTGCTTGAGAGAGCGCTGTATCTTTAGCCGCACCTAAACCTAAACCGCCCCTGCAAGCAGGGGCGGTTTTTTATTTCGAAAGATCTGATGTTATTCTGCGTACTGCGTTGGCAAACCGCAGCACAGGATCAGGTTCTTGGCTGCCTGCACTTCGTCCAGCCGCCCGATTGGGGTATTGTGCGGTGCTTCATGCAGGATCTCGGGATTGGTCTTCGCCTCCTCCGCGATCCGCAGCATCGCCTCGGCAAAAGCATCCAGGGTCTCGATCGACTCAGTTTCAGTCGGTTCGATCATCAGGGCTTCCCGGACGATCAGCGGGAAGTAGTTAGTCGGCGGGTGGAACCCGTAGTCCATCAATCGTTTGGAGATATCCAGCGCATGGATGTCCTCGATCCCCGACCAGCGGCCTTCTATCACGAACTCATGCATGCACACCCGGTCATACGGCAGTTTGTACACACCTTTCAGCTTGTGCATCAGGTAGTTGGCGTTCAGCACGGCATACTCCGACACCTCGCGCAGCCCTTCTGCCCCATGCGCCAGAATGTAAGCATATGCCCGGACCATCATCCCAAAATGACCGTGGAAGGCTTTCATCCGGCCGATGCTGTATTTGGGGACATCAAACCGGTAGAACGGCATCTCGAAGCCGTCATCGATGGTCTCAGCCACCACGACCGGGCCGGGGAGAAAATCAACCAGCCGCTCACATACGCCCACCGGGCCGGAACCCGGTCCGCCACCGCCATGCGGGGTGGAAAAGGTCTTGTGCAGATTGTAGTGCATGATATCGACACCAAACTCGCCCGGCTTGGCGATCCCAAGCAGCGCGTTCATATTTGCGCCATCGCCATACATCAACCCACCGGCTTCGTGCACCAGCGCTGAGATGTCACACACGTTCTCATCAAACAGACCGAGTGTGTTCGGGTTAGTCAACATGAATCCGGCCAGCGTTTCATCACATTCCGCCCGCAGCGCTTCCAGATCAACATTACCGCGCCCATCCGACGGGATCTCGACCACTTTAAAACCGCTCATCGCGGAGGTTGCCGGGTTAGTGCCATGGGCCGAATCCGGGATCAGGATCTTGTTGCGCTGCGGCTCGCCATTGACCTCGTGGAATTTCTTGATGATCAGCACGCCTGTCAATTCGCCATGCGCACCGGCGGCCGGCTGCAAAGTCATACCGGCGAATCCGCCGATCTCCTTGAGATGCTCCTGGAGCTCATACATCAGGTGCAGCGCACCCTGGACTGTGTCAACCGGCTGCAGCGGATGGATCAGTGCAAACCCGGGCAGACGGGCAGCTGCCTCATTCACCTTGGGGTTATATTTCATCGTGCACGACCCCAAGGGATAAAAACCGATATCCACACCGTAGTTCAGCTGCGACAATCTCGTGAAATGGCGGACGACCTCATTTTCGCTGACTTCCGGCAGCGGCAACTCTTTCCGCATCAGGCTTTCCGGCAGCTTGGTCAGCGGCACATCCGGCTGTGGGAACCTGACACCACGGCGTCCCGGGGACGATTTATCGTAGATCGTAGTTTCAGCCATTGGCCACCTCCTGCAGCGCGGTCACCAGATAATCGATGTCTTCTTTACTGGTCATTTCGGTGACCGCCACCAGCATGACATTCTCCATCCCGGGATAGGCATCGCCGAGATCGAGCCCGCCAATGATCCCCGCATCCAGCAGTTCTTCATTCAGTTCGGCCACCGGCATTGGGCAGCGGACGGCGAATTCATTGAAGAATACTGCATCCGACCACAGTTCGAAGCCGTCCAGGCTGGCGATCTGCTCGGCAGCATAGTGGGCCTTGTGATAGTTGAGAGCCGCGACTTCCTTCAAGCCCTCACGCCCCAGCAGACTGACATACACTGTCGCGGCCAGCATCATCAGCCCCTGGTTGGAGCAGATATTTGAGCCGGCCTTGTCCCGTTTGATGTGCTGTTCGCGAGTGCTGAGGGTCAGTACATAGCCCGATTTGCCGTTGACGTCAACTGTCTCGCCAACCAGACGGCCGGCAATCGTGCGGACGTATTTCTCCTTGGTTGCCAGCAGCCCCAGATACGGACCGCCGTACGAAAGTGGGATCCCAAGCGGCTGGCCTTCTCCAGAGACGATGTCGGCATCATACTCACCCGGAGATTTGAACATTGCCAGCGCCAACGGGTTGACCGACACGGACAGCAGCGCACCTACAGCATGAGCTTTCTCCGCCAGGGCGGAGAGGTCATAGATCCGGCCAAAGAAATCCGGATACTGCACCATCACCACGGCGGTATCTTCATCGATCAGCCCGAAGAGCGCATCTGGCGAGGATGCAGGATCCAGTTCTGGCCCAACAACTGTGAAATTCTCTCCCTGAATATAAGTATCGATCGTTTCACGGTAATGTGGGTGCAGCGCCGGAGAGATGACCGCTTTGGTGCGTTTATTGCGTGAGACCATCCGGGCCATGTTCAGCGCTTCGGCTGCCGCAGTCGCACCATCATAGTGAGAGGCGTTCGAGACCTCCATTCCCGTCAGGTTGACAACATGGCTCTGAAACTCAAATATGGCCTGCAAGGTGCCCTGGGAGATCTCCGGTTGATACGGGGTATAAGCGGTATAGAACTCCCCGCGTTTCAGGATGAAATCCACAGCTGCCGGGATATAGTGGTTATACGCACCAGCTCCCAGAAACATCGGCAGGTCTCGGGAGGTCTCATTGCCTTCAGCCAGGTCCTGCAGCAACCCCATCGCTTCCATTTCGGTCAATCGCGGGGGCAGTTTCAGTTCCGGAAACCGGAAAGCCTTTGGAACCGCATCGAAGAGCTGTTCGATTGACGACTTCCCAATCGCCTTCAGCATCTCCTCCCGGTCAGATTCGGTGTGGGGGTGATACATTAGCTGTCACGCTCCGCGACGTTCTTCTCGTAGGCGGCAGCATCCATCAGCGCATCCGCCTCGGAAGGATCACTTAACTCGAGTTTGATCATCCAGGCTGCGCCGTATGGGTCGCTGTTCACCGTCTCCGGTGTGTCCAGCAGTTCTTCGTTCAGGGCTGTCACGGTCCCGCTGACCGGGGAGTAGATCTCGGAAGCAGCTTTGACCGATTCAATCGTCCCGATCTCATCGCCTTTAGCGACCTCATCTCCTTCGGAGACCAGATATTCCAGATAAACGATATCGGAGAGTTGTTCCTGCGCGAAATCGCTGATCCCGATCGTCGCGGTTTTGCCTTCCACCCGGACCCATTCATCCTTCTTGGTGTATTTCAAACCTGATTCAACTTTCATGACATAACCTCCATAATTTTTGGTCGGAATAAAAGAAAAAGGCGCACGCATTCAGGCGTGCGCCCTCTGTCTAGGACCTGAGAGATTCGACCTTGATCAGGAATACCGTCCCTGATGGCAGGCTTTGCCCCGTCGGTGCTGGTCAAAAAAACCAGCTTTCCAGAGAGTGTCCAGAACAGGGTCCTTTGTACCTGAGAGTTTCATCCAGGGTATTCCTCCCCGGATTTGCACCTTCGGTGTCCGGCAAAACATGCGCCGGCGCTCTCCCCAGTCCTGGTTAGATTGTCGGCACCATTGTAAATTTGAGCCGGTTAAAAGTCAAGGTGCACTTGTCAGACAAATGCACCTTGACGGTTGAATCAGTTTTGCGGTTAAGCCCAGCCCTGATTCTTGACGAAGTTCGAAATCACCGGGATCTCGATCATCTCGCCCTGGTAGGCTTTGTAACCCCAGAACAACTGCAGGGCAAAACCAGCCAGGCCAATGCACACGCCGATCAGGACAAAGCTAAGAAGGAAGGTGAGAATAAATAGCACGATACCCCAAGCCAGCGCCTGGGCATTGTGAGCTCTGATGTAAGGACGATTCTTCTTATCCTCCATCAACATCAGGATCACCGGGATCAGCGGAGTGAATACATACGCTAACGCTGCCCACAGCTTGTCATCATCGGTTACATCGGTCATCATCGGTTGTTCAGCCATTTCATTTGCCTCCATTGGATAATCTTGACAGGTTGTCTCTAATTATAAGCGAAACACGGCGATTCTGGCAATCTATTCCCTGGTACTAGCCTAGATTATGCTAAAATCCGGACATGAAATGCCGCGTCGTGTTCATGGGGTCACCCGATTTTGCGCTCCCCTCATTGAGAGTGTTGTCCGCCAACACCGATCTGGTTGGCGTAGTCACCCAGCCGGACAGGAAAGCCGGGCGCGGGAAAAAGCTTGCCCCTCCACCAGTTAAAGAGGAAGCACAGAAACTGGGGCTCGATATCTTCCAGCCTGCCAGTCTGCGTACCCGCGAGGCAGTCGCACAACTCGCCGCCTGGCGGCCGGATGTGATCGTGGTAGCCGCCTTTGGCCAAATCCTCAAACCTATCGTTCTCGATCTGCCGCCATACGGCTGTATCAACGTGCACGCATCCCTTCTGCCCCGCTGGCGCGGCGCATCGCCGATCAATGCGGCCATCCTGCATGGGGATACTGAAACCGGCGTCACCATCATTAGGATGGACCCCGGTCTGGACACCGGCCCGATCCTCTCTCAACAGGCCATCCCGACCGCTGCAGACGAAACTGCCGGATCACTGAGCGACAGGCTTGCCGAACTTGGCGCTGATCTTCTGATCGAGACCCTGCCAGATTATCTTGCCGGAGAGGTCACGCCCCAACCCCAACAGGATTCGCTGGCTACGTATGCACCGATGCTCACAAAAGACGATGGTCAGCTTGATTTTTCCAAATCGCCCACAGACCTGGCTCGCCAGGTGCGGGCATATTCTCCCTGGCCGGGCACCTACACGCTCTGGCAAGGCCAACCCCTCAAAATCCACGAAGTGGATACTCTGGATAGCAACCGATACACCCCCGGCACTCGGCTGATTGAATCCGGCTATCCGGCCATCGCCGCCAGCGGTGGGATCCTGCTGCTCAAGGCCGTCCAGCCAGCCGGCAAACGCGCCATGAGCGGGGCAGAATTTCTGAACGGAGCCCGGGATTGGGCCGATCAATGACCAGCTACTTCTTCACATTTCTTCGCCACGGCGAATCCGTCGGTAACCGGGATGGATACATCCAGGGGCAGCACGATTTTCCATTGACAGAGGCCGGCCTCAAGCAAGCCGAACAGATCACGGAATCCTGGGTGGCAGCTGGCCGCCAATTCGATGGCATTATCGCCAGCCCACTGCAGCGCGCCCATCAGACGGCGGAACAGATCCGCCAGGCACTGGAAGCCCCGATTGAAACCGACTCGCTCTGGCTGGAGCGGCATCGCGGATTCGGTCAGGGGCTGAAGAAGGAGGAGAGCCGAGCAAATCGCTCGACCGATACCTCCCATCTCTATGAACGATTCGGGGAAACCGGAGAAAGCAACTGGCAGTTGACCTTGCGGGCTGGCCGGGCGCTCCAATCCTTGTTCCGCCGGCCTCCTGGCCGGTATCTGATCGTCACGCATGGCGCGCTGCTCAACAGAGTACTGCACACGATCCTGGGCAGCAATCCTCTTTCTGTCGAGTTCGCACTCGGCAATTGCACCAGCATCGACGTCCAGTACAACCCAGAGTACCAACAATGGCGGTTGTGGCAATACCTTCCTCTGGGAAAACAGGCACTCCTGGTCCACCCCGATCCGGCCGGACACCGCCTGTTATTGGTCCGCCATGCCGAGTCTGAAGGTAATGTCAACCGGATCTTCCAAGGCCAGGTTGATACTGACCTGACGCCTGACGGACATAAACAAACCCGGCAGGCAGCTCATTTGATCTCAGAACTCGGGATCAGGATCGACCAGATCCTTTCCAGCCCACAAACGCGCGCCTGGCAGACGGCTGAGGTGATCGCAAAGAACCTGCAACTCGATGTGACGGCAAATCACCTGCTCAAAGAGATCGACAATGGCAAGCTGGCCGGGCTGAGCATTGAAGAGATCGAAGCCCAGTTCCCGGAACGGCCGGACCGAGCCAATCCGTATCTACCGGTTGGAGAAACCGGAGAAAGCTGGCTGGAACTGTACCTCCGAGCCGGCGAACTCATTGATCAGGTCACAGGCTCCGACCCGGGCGGTTATCTGGCCGTCTCGCACGGCGCTTTTCTCAACAGCCTGCTGCGCGCCATCCTGGGCATCATACCCCAGCCGCTTCGGAACAGCGCCCACTTTTACATCGAAAACACAGGGATCGTCGATCTGGCCTACAGTCCGCGCGCCAACCAGTGGAAATTTCTGGCTTTACTTCCCCCAAAAGAACTGACCTTCTGACAGCTACCGATACCGTTTCTGGACGATCTCGGCCATGATTGCCAGGGCGATCTCTTCTGGGCTGCGCCCGCCCAGGTCCAGCCCGATCGGTCCATGCAGCCGCGCCAATAATTCTTCGTTCACGCCGGCCTCCCGCAGCCGCTGCCGCCGCGACGCCTGGGTCTTTTTGCTCCCCAGCGCACCGACGTAAAAAGCCTCGCTTGGCAGGGCGGCGATCAACCCCGGATCATCGATCTTCGGATCGTGGGTCAGCATCGCCACGGCGGTATTGCCGGTCAGTTTGATCTCCTTGAACGCATCATCCGGCCATTTCTGGATGATCCGGTCTGCTTCCGGGAACCGCACCTGGGTACCAAATTGGCGGCGCGGATCGACGATGATCGTCCGATAGCCGCTGGCCTTTGCCATCTTGACCAGCGCGATGGCGATATGGACGCCGCCAACGATCACCAATGTCGGGGGTGGCGGCATGATATCGATAAAAACCTCGCCTTTTTGTTCAATTGTCATCAGGAGCGGATCGTTTTCCTTCAATCCTTCTGCCATTCTGGCAGTCAGCCTTGCGTCCAGATCGGCAGCAATCGAGCCGAAAGAACCATTGGATTTCAACTTGCCAATCTCTTTCCCCACCAGTTCCTGCGGCCCGCGTACCAGAGTGGTCAGAGCCAGCGGATCCTCTTCCTCGATTGAGCGGCTGAAAGCGGTCATGACCTCGTCGCTTAGCAAGCGGATAAAGACATCCAGTTCTCCCCCACAGCCAATCCCGACATCCCAGGCAGTTTCATCATCAACGTCGAAGTGCAGGAGTTGAGGCTGTCCCGAAGCGATCGTATCCGCACAAGCCGCCACCACCGCCCCTTCCACGCAGCCACCGCTGACTGACCCGGTCATCTCCCCTAATTCATTAACGGCCATCTTGGCACCGGTTGTGCGTGGTGAGGAACCCCAGGTCTTGATCACAGTCGCCAGGGCGATTGTCTGGCCGTCCTGGTGCCACTTCAGGATATCTGGATATATATCACGCATTTTCATTCCCTCCAGGTTTCGGTAGCCTGTACATGACCGATCAACGGTGTCGGTTAACCCAAACCGCCCGGCAAACCATGCCTGCCAGGCCGATGGGATCCTGTGCGGACAGGACTGATCTTATTTTACAATCTTCCAGGCTGTTGGCAAGGCCAGCGCCGCCAGGATTGCCTTGAATAGATCGCCCGGCAGAAACGGCAGTACTCCGGTCTGAAGGGAAGCCTGCCAGCCGGTGTAATTGGACAGCCACAAGGCACCGATGATGTAGATCGCCAGCATGCCACAGGCGAAAGCGATCATGGTGGTGAAAAACTTTCGATCAAAGCCGCGTTCAGCCAGCCCACCGACCAGCCCTGCCGCCAGGACAAAGCCGAGCAGATATCCGCCGCTTGGGCCGAACAACCACGGCAGCCCTGCGCCGCCGCCGGCAAACACTGGCAGCCCCATGATCCCTTCCAGCAGGTACAAAGCCAGGCTAAGTGCGCCGCGCTGGCTGCCCAGGACAAAACCCACCAGCAGCACCGCGAAGGTCTGCCCCGTGATCGGGACCGGGGAGAACGGCAGGCGGATCACCAACTGAGCGGAAAGCGCCACCAGGGCACTGCCTGTCAGGACGAGCACTACATCGGTGACCCAATTTTTCGGGACCGATAGCCTATCGGTTAATTGAATTGCTAATGTTCTCTGCATGATAATATGTTCCTTAGGCCTCAGAAGTCAAAGAGTGGGGTTGAACCTTCCAACCCCACTCATCACGATCCTATCGATGACAGACTAGACCACTACCTCTTCTGGCAACCGCATGATCTCATTGGCTTTGATCAACTTGTCCGGCACATCAAAGACAAGATCGGCACCAATCATCTGCTGGACATAGGTCTTCACGGCCTGGTCCCAATATTCCTTGGTGACGTAATACACGCGGGCGCCGCCCAGTTCATGCTGGACATCCGGCCACGGGTAGGACGGTTGGGCCATGCCGACACCCCAACGCATCCAGCCATTGTAGGACTCGTAGGTCGCCCACCATTCCTTGTTGCCAAGGATCTCAAAGCCGTAGTAGGCCTTGGCGTAGTACATCACGGCGCCGATGCGGCCGCCGCGTGCCAGGGCCATGGTGTGCAGGCTGATGTTGATGTCCTTGTTCATCAAGCGGCCATTGGCAAAACCAACCCACTCCCCATCGATCATGCCGACGAGCGTGTAGGGGTCCTTTAGACGTTTGCGGTACCAGCCCAGCACCTCGGAATACACACGGGCGCCCACGATATCGTAGAAATCGTGCTCGACCTTCATCACCTTCTCCAGGTAGGTGAGCATCAGAGGAGCCTCTTCCAGCTTGGCTTCGCGGATGTACATCTCCCGGCCATCCTTCAGAGTGACCATCGCACCCGGCCAGGGTTTCATATCCATCGGATATCCCTGGAGGATCGGTTCGATCTCCTCGACGTCAAATGTCAGTGTCTTGTGGCTGACTTCACACGGTGTTTTTAACTTCATGTTACATTCTCCTTTTGATCGATAATATATGATGCTACCGAGGGGTAATCCCGGCTCGATAGTTAATCTCGCAGTAAGGTCCGGATATGCGGGTAGCCTTCCAGGTTCTTCCTAGCGATCTTGTCGAGGCTTTCCACATGTGTCGGATCGCAAGCATCCCCAAAACGGGTTTTGGGCATCTTTTCTTTTTTCGCCATCAGGTCCTGATATTCGTCATCATCCACAAAGGCCACACAGCGGCCGATCGAGGCTTCACCATCCACGAACCGCCACGGAAAGAAGCCGATCTGTGTGCGCCGGTTGATCAGCAGGTCGATATCACCGCCAATGCATTCGGCGTGAATGATGGCATGCGGGAACATATCGATGTGCATCATCTGGTACAACTCATCCGGGAAAGCCTTTTCGATCGTGGTCTTGTATTTCTTTTCGAAGACCCAGTCTGCCTGGCGGCGCTGGCGACCCATCCAGTCACGGATGATGGTGTTCATCGGATGGTCAGCACTGCCGCAGTCCACGCCCAGCCAGCGCAGTTTTTTGTCGTAGCACCATTGCGCAAACTCGGCTGTTGGGCCGGGGTGCTGCACCATATAGCGGATCTCATCTGCAGTATCATGGTCCCAACCGAAGTGGTGAAACCCGGTATGGATGATCAGGATATCGCCCTCACGGACTTCCACCCTATCCTCGATCATCTTGGGGGTATAGATGTCATAGTCGGCGACCACATCGCTCAGGTCAACGATCACGCCATCATTGACCAGGAAATCCATCGGCAGGTTTGCCATATCCCGGCCAGGGGTGTAAAAGTGGATCTCACCGTCAAGGTGGGTACCCAAATGGTTGGAATGGGTCAGCAGCTGACCGTTAGCGCCATTGGGAGCCAGGCGTTTGAAATACTTCACCTGGAGAGGCTCATAGGTCGGCCAGGCAGGCGTCCCGATCCCGAGAGGAATAGTCAGGTCAATCGTTTTCATGTCAATACTCCTTGTGTAGATAAAGTAGCGATTTCTGCATTAGCACAGTTCAGCGATTGCGTCATAGGCATCC
Organism: Anaerolineales bacterium; assembly: GCA_020059485.1. Classification (GTDB taxonomy): domain Bacteria; phylum Chloroflexota; class Anaerolineae; order Anaerolineales; family UBA11579; genus UBA11579. The sequence goes on along the minus strand of JAGVCA010000060.1, from coordinate 16,918 downwards.
CGGAAGCATTTCTCCGGCGCCCGCAGGATCCCGGCGCCAACCATGCCAACACCCGGTTCTTTATGGGCAATGCCGGTATTGATCTTCGGCAGGATCCCGGTTTCCATCACCAGCCGAACGTCGATCCCCAACGGGGTTCCACGGAAATTCAGTACCGGTATCGTGAAGCCAGGGTGCTCGTCGAAGGTGATCTCGTACATTTCCAGGGTCGAATCGATCGCCATCTGCGGTGAGCCACCCACAAACTGGGTAATGGCCGGCGCGGCCGCCATGGCAAAACCGCCGTATCCTGCAGTCTCGGTGACGGTTGAATCGCCGATATCCGGGTTGGCATCCTTAACAGTGAAGCCGGGGAAGTACAGCCCTTCCACTTCACCTGCCGGAGCGGTGAACCAGCGGTCCGGCATCCCGGACAGGCGAATGCCGAAGTCCGTGCCGTTTCGCGCCATTACAGTAACAATGCTGCTGCCCTCGATCCCCTCCGCCGGTTCAAGGGCGGCTTTGCCGGCTGGCATGCTCAGATTGAGGAAGAAGTGGTCATTTTTGTCGATAAATTCGATAACCTTTGCCAGCCGCTCTCGATCATCGCAGGTACGCGCCATCGCCGGTGCGATCGCCCGCAGGAACAACGAAGTTCCTGCCCGGTTGCGATTGTGTGATTCATCTCCCATATGCATCGCCTGAGCGATCAGGCTCTTGATGTCAATCCCGTCCGGTAGGGACTGCAGCGCCCGGTCGAGGGTCGGATAAAGGTCGGTCTCCATCCATTTCAGGCGAGCGTAAACTTCATCGCCCATGCCGCCGTAACGCAGTACTTTGCCCAAACCTTCGTTCTGGGTGCAGTACGCATAATTACCGAATGTCTTATTCTCAAAAATGAATACCGGCATGCTGGGCGAGACGATCCCGGCCATCGGACCCACGGTATGGTGGTGGTGGCAAGGGGCATACTCGATCCCCCCGGAGGCGGCCAGCTTTTCAGCTTCAGCTGAGTCCTTGGCCAGGCCTTCGTAGATCAACGCCCCCATCACCGCGCCCCGCGTCGGGCCGCACATCCGCTCCCACTCGATCGGTGGGCCGGCATGCAAGATCATCCGGTCATGCATCCCCGGGATCACATCCCTGGCAATTCCCATCCCCACCAGCACGGGCAGAGCTTTCTTGATGCGGTCCACAACCTGCTGGTTTGCTTCGTCGATGTTGACGCCGCTCTTCGTCACCCGCAGCCGCCGGATACCCTCTTTTGGCGGGACCCAGTCCAGGTGGACGGTTTTCACATCCTGATCTGCGACAGACTCGGCCATGCTGGTCAACCCAACATTCACAACTGTCAGTTCCTTACCAAAAATATCACTTATCTTCGTCATAGTTCGCTCCTCACCTGGCAACGATCATGGCAGTCAACCTGGCGGCGGCCGCATTGCTTTCACACACGATCACACCTGCCCGCTCAAGGGTAGCAATGGTGTGTTTCAACCCTTGCGGGTCCTGTTCTGTGCCGGTAACCGAAGCCACAAAATGGATCGTTCGGCCATCGTTTTCGGCGATCTTACGCCCATCCACGATTGCAGCCTCCAATTCAGCAGCCGGGTCTGGATGTGCGCCATAGCCGATCACCACATCCAGGATAATTACGGCCACTTCCGGATCAGACGCCTCCTGCAATAAACGCCGGATGCGCAGATCATTATCGATCATGGGGTGCGGACGGCCGACGGTGAATTCTTCCTCACCCAGGTCGACTGTGGTGTGCTCCTGGCTTTTGGTCGAATCCTCCAGCGAGGGTTCACCCGGCAGCGGCGCATTCGAATACACCGGCATATCCATCATCTCGCGCCAGATCACCTGGGCTTCATAACACAGCGTCCCGCCGGAGAACAGGCCTCGCAGATACTTCTGGCCTGGTTTCAGAGACTTGCGAAGCTCGGATGCCTGCTTCTTCAGCTGTTCAGTTTCATCGGCGATCCGTTGTTTAATATCGCCCACCTGCGCCCCGGCTGCCTGAGCCGCAAACAAGCCGCCCTCCTGCAATGTCCGGGCGGGGATGGCGGTCTCCACTTCAGCCACTTTGCTCATATCGCCGCCCATAAAGCACACGATCGTCGGCTTTTTGCTTTTCTTGACCTGCTCAAGGATCAAGTCCACCACTTCAGGGGCGGGCGGCTTGCTGACCAGGGCAATCACTTCCGTGGCAGTATCCTCCTGCAAGGCTTTCAGACCTTCCAGCATCATGATCCCGCCAACCTCTTTCTTCAGGTCTCGTCCGCCGGTTCCGATACCTTGGGTGATGCCCAAACCATTCTTGGCAACCAGCGTGCTGACTTCCTGCAAGCCGGTACCTGCGGCCGAGACAATCCCGACGTTACCAGCCGGGATGACGTTGGCAAAGCCAAGGGCAACATTGTTCAGGATCGCAGTTCCCGCACCAGGGCCCATCAACAGCAAGCCATGGTCCCGGGCATACCGCTTGAGCGCGATCTCATCCTCCAGCGAGACATTATCGCTGAACAACAGCACATGGAGACCCCGGGTCAAAGCCTCCCAGGCTTCATCCGTGGCATAACGCCCCGCCACGGAGATCACGGCCACATTCGCACTTGGATAACTGGAGACCGCGCCGCGAATCGATTTTGGCCGGAAGTCGGCGGTCTCATCCTCGGCAGCCTTCTTGGCAAACAACGATTCAACCATCCCAAGGGCTTCCTCGGCATCCTGCTCACGATTTGCTTTTACGGCGATCACCAGGTCGTTGGCTGTCGCTGCCTTGGCCGCATCAGTCAGCAGCCCGGCTTCCGCCAGGATCGATTTATTGGCCTCAGTGGCCATCACCACAGCAGCATCCTGCACGCCAGCCAGCCCGGAAAGCTCCCTTGCTACCAGCATCAGACTGACCGAGTCATGATACTCGCTGATCTTAATGATTGTTTTTACTGTCAAGTGAAACCTCCGTACATCAAGAGTTGATCAAAACCTCAGAGTTTTGCCATCTTCTTCATTTTTTGCTGGTCAACCAGGCGGCCATGACTGATCACAGCCCGCGGAGCGTCATGGAACCGGAGCGCATCCAGGATCGTCCCCTGTCCCAACACCACCAGATTTGCTTCAGCCCCATTTTCCAGCCGGACATCCTGCCGCCCTATTGCTGCCAGGGCCCGTGTGGTGATCATATCGTAGATCGTTTCCATCTCGTCGCCAGTGGTCATCCACAGCAGATGAGAAGCCAGAAAAGCGACTTCCAGCATATTATTGCGGCCGAAGGGATAATAAGCATCCGAAATATCATCCTGCCCCAGGCACACCAGCACATCCTCCGCCAACAATTCCTTGACCCGGGCATGCAGCGGTCCGGTATGCGGGTCAGTTACCAGTCCGATCCGGGCTTGCTTCATCATTGAGGCCACCTTCTGCAGGTAGGGCTTGGGATACAACGCCTGAGCCCGGGCATGGTGTGCCAACACCCGGCCATGCCAGCCGCGCCGCAGCGCCTCGACCGCCATTACTTCCAACGAACGCAGGCCCGGATCACCCGCATCATCCACCAGCATCGAGACGTCGGCGTCGTATTCTTCGGCGATCTCAAAGCAGATCCGAACATGTTCGGCAACATCGGCATCGGTGTACTCGATCCACGGAATCCCGCCGACCACATCCGCACCCATCTCCATCGCCTGCCGCAGCAGTTTCTCCGCCCCCGGTTCCCGCACGATCCCATCCTGGGCAAAAGCAACCACCTGCAGATCCACAATTCCGCGGAATTCTTCCCGGGCCTGGATCAGGGCTTTCACGCCCTCCAGGCGCGCTTTGTTGTCCACGTCAGCAAACGCCCGGATATGGGTGTTGCCGTAGTGCGCAGCCAGAGCCATCGCCTGGCGGACATTCTCAATGATCCAGCCAGCGTCGTAGTGATCCTTAACCCGGGCCGCCTGCTCGATCGCCGTCATGGCTTTTCCCATCCCCTCGCCATGATAATCCTGCAAGGCGAGTTCATCCATCATCAGGAGGGTGTACACCTTGCACAGGTGGAGATGCGGATTTGCGAATGAAACTGTTACCAATCCACCGTCTGCATCAATCTGGTTATCCAGCGACACACCCAAAGCCGGACCGATCTCCGCGATCACGCCATCCCGGATGGCAATATCTACCAGACCCTCCGGATGGTCACGCAGCCTTGCTGATCGGATTACCAGGTTATCTCCAGCCATCTTGTCCTACATCAATTGGGTGATCAACGCCAAAACCAGCCCGCCGGCGATCACACTACCCAGTTGGCCTGCCACATTCGCGCCCATGGCGTGCATCAGCAGGAAATTTTCCATGTCATATTCCTGACCGATCCGCTGCACAACCCGGGCAGACATTGGGAACGCACTGATCCCCGCTGCACCGATCAAGGGATTGAACTTTTTTCCCGAGAGGATGTATAACAGCTTACCAAACAGCACGCCCCCCGTCATATCCAAGACGAAAGCGAACAACCCAAGCCCGAGAATCGCAAGCGTCTCAGGGCGGATAAAAGCATCTCCCGTCATCCGGGAACCGACCGCCAGGCCAAGGAAGATCGTCGTGACATTGGCAATTTCGTTCTTGGCGGCATTGGTCAACCCGTCCACCACGCCGGATTCACGCATTAAATTACCAAACATGATCGTGGCGATCAGCGGTGAAGCGACCGGCGCGAGCAGCGAGACAAACACGGTCACGATGATCGGGAACAGGATCCGGGCCGCCTTAGAGACTTCCTTACGGGAGTACGGCATGCGCACTTTCCGCTCGGCATCTGTGGTCATCAAACGCATGATCGGCGGCTGGATGATCGGTACCAAAGCCATATAGCTATAGGCCACCACCGTGATTGGAGCAAGGAGGTCGGGTGCGATCCGAGAAGCGACAAAGATAGCGGTTGGTCCATCCATTGTACCAATCACCCCGATCGCACCGGCGACGTTCAGATCGAAACCCAAGCCCAATGCCAGTAGGACGGTAGCAAAAATACCCAGATGCCCCGCAGCGCCTAATAAGGCCATTCCTGGGTTCTCCAGCAGTGGTCCGAAGTCAGTCATTGCACCCAGCCCAATGAAGAGCAGCAACGGGAATATCTCGGTCTGAATGCCAACCGCATATAGCTTGCCCAGCAGTCCTTCCGGGCTGGCAATACCGGTCAACGGCAGGTTGGTCAAAATTGCCCCGAACCCGATCGGCAACAGCAGCACGGGCTCCATATCCTTGGCAATCGCAAGATAAAGCAAGATCATACCAACCACGATCATCACGCCCATCTTCCAGGTCAGTTCAGTTGGTGCTAGAAACAGTGAGAGGATATCATTCATAACAGCGTTTGATCAGTCACCTAGAGTTACCAGCACAGCCCCATAATCCACAGCCTGCCCGGCTGCGACCTCAACCGAGGTTACCAGCCCGGCTCGCGCCGATCGGATCATGTTCTTCATCTTCATCGCTTCCAGCACGCAGACGACATCGCCCGGATTGATCTGATCGCCAGGCTTGACCTTGACTTCAATGATATCGCCGGGCATAGGAGCAATGATCACACCGGCACCAGCGGCTGGCATCGGCGTTGCTTTAGGAGCAGGGGTCGGTTTTGATACCGGTGCGGCTGGCGCAGTAGTAACCGCTGGCTTTGAAGCAGTTGAGGTTGCGCTGCCCGGCACCTCAACCTGGTAGGTCCGCTTCCCTACCGTGGCGCGGACCGGGCTTTCGCTCAGGTCTCCGACCTCGACAGTGTATTCTTTTCCTTCAATAATTACAGTCACCTGTTTCGACATTGATGTGGTCCTTTCATCCCGCAAGCGGGTTATCCTTTCTCCAGCAGTTTCCCCAGAGATGGGCTTTTCGTCATCAGCGCGCCTTCTCGCTCCAGCTGGCAAATGCCCACCGCCAGCGCAGCCGCCAATCGCTCATACTCTTCTTCATCCCCACCTGCCGTCACGTGAACCGGCGCGACCGGGACATCCTTTTTAGCGGTGCCCGCAGGGAATAGTGCGAGTAAACCCTGCATCACCAGGCTCAATAAGCCCAACGCCAGGAACGTCACACCAAGTCCGATCAGGCCAATCCTCAATCCTATGATCAAATCTTCGTTCATCACAACCACCTACAGCGGTATGTTGCCGTGTTTCTTCTTCGGCGAGCTGACTTTCTTGTTTCGCAGCAATTCCAATGCCGCGATCAATTTGGGCCGAGTCTCAGCCGGGATCAGAACCTCATCTACATGACCGCTGGCGGCCACATGGTAAGGTTTGGAGAATTTCTGCTCGTATTCCCGCAAGATCTTGCGGCGTTCTTCCTCGGGGTTTTCCATCTGCTTCAATTTTTCAGCATAAAGGATATTGACCGCGCCATCCGCGCCCATCACGGCCACTTCGGCGGTCGGCCAGGCAAAGACCATATCGGTGCGGATATATTTACTGCTCATCACAATATATGCGCCGCCATAAGCTTTCCTGGTGATGATCGCCAGCTTCGGCACTGTCGCCTCGGAATAAGCATACACGATCTTGGCGCCATGCCGGATGATCCCGCTATGCTCCTGGTTTACGCCTGGCATAAACCCGGGCGTGTCCACAAAGGTGACCAGGGGGACATTGAAGGCATCGCTGAAGCGGATAAAACGGGCGATCTTGTCTGATGCATCGATATCCAGCACACCAGCCTTGGCCAGCGGCTGGTTCGCGATCACCGCCACGGTCTGTCCATGCAGACGGGCAAACCCGACCGAAGCATTTGGCGCAAAATACGCGTGCACCGGCAGAAAACTGCCCTTGTCGAAGATCAATTCGATCACTTCATTGACATCATACGACTCGCTCGGGTCCGTGGGAACGATCGAGTTCAACCTTTCTTCCATCCGCCAGGGGTCATCGATCACCGGCCCAAGCGGCGGTTTTTCCCGATTGCTGCCGGGCAGGTAGCCGACCAGTTGGCGGGTCAGCTCAAAGGCATGGGTTTCGTTCTGGGCCGCAAAATGGGCCACACCGCTGATGGCATTGTGCACCATCGTCCCGCCAAGCTCATCCAGGCCGACGACTTCCCGGGTGACCGTCTCGATCACCTTTGGCCCGGTGATGAACATATGGCTGGAGCCCTCGGTCATGATCACAAAGTCGGTCAAGCCCGGTGAGTACACGGAGCCGCCCGCGCACGGGCCGACCATCACACTGATCTGCGGGATCACGCCGCTTGCCTGGGTATTGCGCCAGAAAAGCTCCGAATAGGCTGCCAGGCTGTACGCCCCTTCCTGGATACGAGCACCGACCGAGTCCATGATCCCGATCACTGGTGCGCCTGAATCCATTGCCAGATCCAGGATCTTGGCAACCTTTTGCCCTTGCACCTCCGAGAATGAGCCGCCGAGTACCGTAAAGTCCTGCGAATACACACAGACCATCCGGCCGTCGATCTTGCCAAAACCGACCACCACACTATCCCCTTCATAGCGTTGTTCGCCCATCCCAAAATCGGTATGCCGGTGGGTCCAATAGGCATCGATCTCGTTGAAGCTGCCCTCATCCACAAGCTGCAGTATGCGTTCACGGGCGGTCAGCTTGCCTTTGGCGTGCTGCGAATCGATCCGTTTCTGTCCCCCACCCAGGCTAATCCGTTCGCGGGTTTCAACCAGCTCTTCGATCAATTTCTGTGAGTTTTGGCATTTTACATCATCTGCCATTAGAGTATCTCCTGACAACATAAAAATAGGCATCCACAGTTCGTTTTCGATGATTTGCTGTGAAGTGTGAATGCCTTGGTGGTTTCATTGGGTGTCTGCCGGCCTTACTCGACCAATCCTGCATCCAGCATGGCCAGGTATAGCTTTTCGGCCGTGAAGGGCGGACCTTCCAGCCGCAGACCAGTAGCATCATAGATCGCATTGGCCAGCGCTGCGATGGTCGGCACCATCGGGTGCTCACCAATGCCGCGGGCACCCCATGGACCATCATCCTGCGGTACTTCGATGATATCGACATGGTGCTCGATCGGGATGTCCACGGCCGTCGCGATGCGGTAATCAACAAAGCTCGGGTTCAGCATCGCCCCTTCCTTGAGCAGCATCTGTTCGTACACCGCCGAGCTGTATCCCTGGATGAAGCCGCCTTCGATCTGGGCTCTGACCAGTTCCGGGTTGATCGCCCGGCCGACATCAAAGGCCGAAGCCGACTTGAGCACTTCGATCCTACCGGTTTCCTTGTCGATCTCGATATCGAAGGCCTGAGCGCCGGTAGTGTAATGCACTACTGCCCGGTCACCCTGACCGGTCTCAAAGTCCAGATTGGTGACATAGGTCGGCATGAAGCTGCCCCGGCCGACGATCGGGCCACCTTTCCAGCCTTCAAAGTTCTCGTTAGGCAGGCCGTAAATGCCGATATCCTTCACCGACATCTCTTGTTCGGATTTATAGGAGATGACCTTGCCGTTGACGATATCGAGGTCTTCGACCTCTTCATCCCAATGGTCCGCCGCCAGATCAAGCAGCTGGTCACGAGCATCCTGGGCGGCTGCCACCACGGCATTGCCCATGCTCCAGGTCAAGCGGCTGGCAACGGTCTGCCACTCATACGGGCTGTAGCGGGTATCCAGCGGCCCTCGCACACGCACAGATTCATAGGGGATGCCGAGCACACCGGCAGCCATCTGCGCCATCACGGTAAAAGCTCCCTGGCCGATCTCCTGGCCACCCAGGCTGACTGTGACCGTACCATCCTCACTAAACTTGACTTCAGCGGACGAACCGGCATTCGGCGGCATGGACGGTGCTTTCCACATCAAGGCAATACCTTTGCCGCGCAACTTGTTCGGGCTGCTCGGCTTGGCTTCCTTGCCCCACTCGATCGCTTTCGCTGCCTTCTCAATGCACTGGTTGAGGCCAGTCGGGTGCATAGTCATACCGGTCAGGATAATATCACCGCCCTTGACACAATTCTTCAGGCGGAAATCGACCGCATCGATCCCCATTTTTTCAGCCAGCATATCGATGGTCTGCTCGATACCGGTGTGGAGTTCAGACATGCCGAAACCGCGGTAAGCGCCGCCGATCGGGTGATTGGTATACACACACAGGCTGTCGGTATGCACATTCGGGAAGAAATACGGCCCGGTGCTGTTATAACCGCCAGCACGGGTGATATTGACCCCGTATTCGGTAGATGCGCCGCCATCCCAGTACATGGTGTTCTTCAGCGCCACCAGATTACCATCGGCATCGCAGCCCATCTTCAGTTTGATCACCAGCGCCTGGCGGACAAAGTTGGTGAAGAACTCCTCTTCCCGGGTCAGCGTCAGCTTGACTGCCCGCCCCTTAACCTTGGAGGCGATCGCAACCGGCAGCGCTTCCATCGTTACGCCTGCCTTGCAGCCAAATCCGCCGCCAACCAAAGGTGCGATCACCCGAACATCGCTTTGCGAGACGCCGAATGATTTGGCGATCAGGTTGCGTTGGGCAAAGGGTGACTGTGAGGCTGCCCACAGGGTCAGAGTGCCATCGTCATCCCACCTGGCTACAGCCACATGCGGTTCGATCGGTACGTGCTGAACATGAGGGATATAAAATTCCGATTCGACAACTGCGGCGCACTGTTCCCAGGCCCTCTCCACGTCGCCTTTACGGATCTTGAAGTGGTTGGCAATGTTCGTGCCAGCCTGCGGAAAGATGTAGTTCGGCACATCATAATCCGCCATATCCGGATGCAGCAGCGGCGCTTCCGGAGAAGCCCCATACACCGGGTCAAAGACTGCTTCGAGGGGTTCATACTCTACCTCGATCAGGTCCAAGGCTTTTTCCGCAATATCGGCATTGATCGCGGCCACGGCTGCCACAGGTTCACCAATGAAGCGTACCCGGTCCCGGGCAAAGATGTGCTTGTCCACCAGATACAGACCAATCCGTTTCGGGAAATCCTCTCCAGTAACCACCACCTTCACGCCGGGAAGTGCTTCCGCCTTACTGTAATCGATTTTCAGGATCTTGGCGTGAGCATGCGGACTGCGTTTTACACGCGCATGCAGTAAACCAGGGCCAAAAGGAATGTCATCGGTATAAACCGCCGCGCCGGTGACCTTTTCGATCACATCAAGGCGGGTTTTACTTTCGCCGACTGGTGAGGGAAGTTTTTTCGTTTCTGCCAGTGTCATTGTCATTACTCCTTTATCACCACAGGCTCATTGAGCTTGGCAGCTTCTTTGATCCCATCAATAATCCGGACATAGCCCGTGCACCGGCACAGGTTACCGACCAGGGCTTCCTTGATCTCATCCTCGGTTGGATTAGGGTTGCGGTCCAGCAGTGACCGCGCCGAGATCAGTACGCCCGGCGTGCAGAAACCGCACTGCACACCGCCAGCCTCCACGATCGCAGCCTGGACCGGATCCAGCTGGCCGTCTTTGACCAGACCTTCCACAGTCACGATCGTCGCGCCATCGCACTCGACGCCCAACACCATGCAGCTGTTGACGGGCGCGCCGTTCAGCATCACTGTGCACGCCCCGCACTCGCCGCCGGCACACCCGTTTTTGGTACCGGTCAACCCCAGTTTTTCACGCAGCATCTGCAGCAAGGTCCAGTGGGCTGGGACCTCAACTACTTCTGATTCGCCATTTACGGTACAGGTAATTGTATGGATTGTCATCATGTTCTCCTATGTCGCTCGCCTGGTAACTACATTTTTTCCAGTAGAGCGGTCAACGCTTGTTTGGCCAGGTTCCGAACCATCAAACTGCGGTATCGGGCTGTGCCGCGCACATCGTCGATCGGCTTGCACGAATCCATCGCCAATTGGGCTGCAGTCTGGACCGTATCCGACGTTAATTTCTCTTGCTTGAAATAATCCTCAATGGCTGAAACAACCAGGGGGGTGGGGGCAACCGAGGCCAATGCCATCCTGACGGTTACACCGCTGGGTACATCCTGATTCGGATAGGCTGCCGCCGTCACCCCAACAATGGCCAGGTCGCCGCGGTTGTTCCGGTTCAATTTCAGATATTTGCCGATCATCCCTTTAGGCGGGATGGGGAGTTGGAGAGAGGTAACGATGTCTCCCGGCTTGAGCACAGACTTGCCGGGGCCGACAAAGAAAGTGTTCAATGCTTCCTGGCGAGTACCGCCTACGTTGAATACATTAAGGATCCCGCCATAAAGCAAGCAAGCGCCGACAGTGTCCCCCGCAGGCGATGCATTACAAATATTACCAACCACTGTCGCCCGGTTGCGCAGCTGATATGCCGCCACGGTATCACACACTTCTGCCAGCAGCGGGTAGTGCTCTTTAACCGCTGGAAAACTGCTGAGGCGGTTCATACAGACTGCCGCGCCAACCGTCAGGCCAGTTTGCTCGTCGAAGGTCAGTACATCAGTACCGTCCAGGCCTTTTACGTCCACCAGGAACTTGTTTTCCTTCCAGGCGCCATCACGCAGCCGGACGAAGATATCCGTGCCGCCAAGCAGTGGGCGCGATTCTCCGGCATGCTCAGACAGGAACTGGCTGGCTTCGGCCAGGGTCTTGGGTTTGATGTAATCAAATTCAGGTAGTGCTGGATGGGCTTCTCTTGCCATTGCTAGGTCCTTGTTCCGATCAATTTGATTGTCAAAATAATGATGCCAAAATAATTCCTGAAATAAGAATGGGGAAGGCGTTTCCGCCCTCCCCATCTTTAGTGTGTAGTTTATTCTTCGACTAGCTCGGTCATTTCGAGCACAGCCTCTTCCGGAGCCTTGAAGATCAGGAAGATGAGGTTGAGCACGATACCAAGCACAGCCGCAGTGGCGATGGCCGGCAGACCATTCGGGAAGATACCGGTCAGGACCGGGATCGGCAGGTTGCCGCCATATCCAATGTTGCCACCAATACCGACCACCAGGATGGTAGCGCCGATGGCCAGCTGGCGTGGATCGTACAGGTTAACTTTCTCTGCCTGCATCAGCGCAACACCCTGCATACCGATGATACCGAACAGGTAGATCGCCAGGCCGCCGGTGACGGCCAACGGCACAGTGTTAACCAGCGCAGCCAATTTGCCGACGAAACCAAGCAGGATCGCCAGGATACCCGCTGCGATCAGGGTCGGGCCGGAGTAGTTGCGGGTGATCACCATCAGGGAGTTGTTCTCGCCATAGTTGGTGCCGGCAACGCCGCCGAACATACCGTTGATCATGTCGCCGATACCGTCGAGGACCAGGTTCAGACCGATCAGATCGCGCAGGCCGTACTTCTCCTTGCCCATGTTCTCAGCCAGGTTGTCGACATACAGGCTGATCTGGTACAGGTGGGCGGTCGATTCCGGGATCGTGGCAATCGCGATGATCGCAATCCCGGCGATCGCTTCCCAGGCCTGCGGGCTGGTGAAGGCCGGCAGTGTGAACTTCGGGATCACCAGCCAACTGGCTGTCCCGATGATCGATGCGTCGACCAGTCCAAAGAGCGCTGCGAATGCATAACCCGCGATCGCACCGAGCAAGACGGGGATCAGGCCAAAGAAACCTTTACCTTGCAGATACACCGAGAAGAGGATCGCGATCACAAGGGTGAAGATCGCCACACCCCAGTTCGCATTCGCCATATCCAGCGCAGCAAAAGCCAGAGCGATACCGATGGTGGCCGCAACCGAACCCGTAATGACCGGGGGCAGGAAGCGGTCTAACGCTTTGCGCCCGCCGCCATAGCGAATCAGCAAGCCGACCAGGATGTTGATCACACCAGTGGCCACAATACCGACTTGGGCGATCGCGACCTTGTCCGGGACATACGAACCAAATTCAGCATTGGTGATCGCCAGGGTGGCGGCGATGTAGCTGAAGCTGGAACCGTAGTACAGGGGGATGAATTTCCCAGCGATCAGTTTCGACAGGATCAGGGCGGTGATGGTCGCCACACCGGACACCGTCAGAACTGTGCCGACATCAAAGCCAACCAGCAGGGCCACCAGGACGGTCGCCGGGAACATGGTCAGCACGTGCTGGAAACCCAGCACGATCATGCGGCCTAATGCGGGAGCATCATTCGGGAGATAACCTTCTATTTTCTTCGCAGACATTATTTAAGCCTCCTTAGCCTCTTACATAAGAAATTTGGGCTGATATACTGCATGCTTCTTAAACAACAATGCGCCATAACCATGACGCACCTCACTCCTATAGTCCGGATACCACCTCCTTTTCCATTATGCTAATCCTGATAATTACCCCGAGCGGATGTTTAAATTGAAAACAAGATCGTTCCGGCGATGTTAGCATGTCTGACATAGTACCAATATACATTATTTTCAGTGCTAAAATCAAGCAATGTTAATTCTTAATCCGAACACCAGTGTTCTTGATTTAGAGGCTACCATCAATGATAGGTCAAATAGCATTGGGTTATTAGGGACAAATGTAATTCTATTACTGGTCAATATGTCCCTATTTCTATCCACGATATCTACTTGTCTAGACATTGATCAGGCAACCTCCTGGCACCGATGACAGACTTACACGCTGTGACACTTGGGAAACAATCTGCCGGAATCCTCACTAAGACAAAACACTTCACCGTGGCCGGGGTTACGTCCCGCGGAATTTTCTTGTGCAACGACCAGGAGCAGATCGTTTTCCTGTCCTCCGAAAGCCAGCGCGGTCCACTGACCATCAATACCACCCCAGCCGTCGCGTGGCAATCCATCTGCCAGATCGGCGACCCAATCGTTCATTCAGCCAATCAGGGCCGCCTATCCGGCCGGGAAATAGCCATTGACCTGCGCCATGCGGAAGAATGGCACGTCGATCTGAGATTTATTACGCCTTTCTCTGTTGATCAAGCCAGCGTCAGGCAGGCCGTCTCTACCCTGGAAGATCAATTCCTGCTGGATATTATCCTCCCGCCACCTACGCCATCTCAGATCAGACTTGAACAAACCATTCATGATTTAATTTCAGCTCTGGAAGAAAACCAGTCGCAATCAGTTACCCAACTTGCTGGCCAATTGCTGGGAAACGGCCGCGGCCTAACGCCCGAGGGCGACGATGTGCTCATCGGGCTGATCTTTGGCTTGGCTTATTTCTCCGGAGGCCCTCAACATAACGAATGGATCCAGACTGTGATCCCTGCCGCCTATGCCCGAACCACGCTGGTCAGCGCCAATCTGATCGAATCCGCGGCTGCAGGCCAGGCTGATGAGCGGCTTGCCGCCGTCCTCGAGGCATTCTCCAATCCGGATTTGGATCTGGAAGAAGCGCTGCGAGCGTTGCTCTCCTGGGGCAGCACCTCCGGCCGGATGGCCCTCACCGGGCTGCTCGCCGCCGCCAGGGTTACCGGTCAACTGGCTTCAGGCAACCGGAATGCGTCTTGATTCCCGCCATGTGTATGGCATTTTGACAGGATAGTGTACAATCACATCAGAACCTGAATGTTCGACGGCACCACCACACCCTCTCCTCCGCTCTGCCAGCAAAACATCACCAGCCTCAGGAGTGATCCGATGACGGATAGATTTGATTTTGGAGAAGGCATCGTCTGGCAGCCTGATGCAGATACCATCGATCAAGCCCGGGTCACGGATTTCATGCGTCAGCATGGAATTCCAGCCTACCAGGATCTGATGGACCGGTCGACCGCTGATGTCGCCTGGTTCACCGATGCCATTCTGAAATATCTCGATATCCGCTTTTACCAACCTTATACTGAAGTTCTTGATCTCTCAAATGGGATCGCCTGGCCGCGCTGGTGTCTGGATGGCAAGCTTAATATCGTCCACAACTGCCTGGATAAGTACATCGGAACTGCCAAAGAGCATGAGATTGCTTTCATCTACGAAAGTGAGGAGGGGCAGGTCAGGTCCTACACCTACCTCCAATTGTTTGAGGAAGTCAACCAAGCGGCCAACCTGCTTCGCTCGCTGGGCCTGGGACGAGGTGACGGGATCGGGGTGTATATGCCGATGGCGCAGGAGGTGGTCGTGGCCGTTCTGGCTATCGCCAAGATCGGAGCCATCATCCTCCCCTTGTTTTCCGGATACGGCAGCAGCGCTCTGATCACCCGACTCAATGATGGTGAAGCGAAAGCAATCTTCGTCGCAGATGGAGTCTTCCGCCGCGGCAAAGCGGTAGCGATGAAACCGATCGCAGATCAGGCGGCCGAACAGGTCCCTTCTCTCCGCCATATGATCGTGCTCAACCATGCCGGCCAGAACATTCCCATGCAGCCGGATCGCGACCTGTGGTGGCATGAAATTATTCCGACCCAATCTACACAATCCCGCACCGAGGAGACCAGCGCCGAAGACATCCTGATGATCATCTACACCTCCGGCACAACCGGGAGACCAAAAGGCGCCGTCCACACCCACTGTGGCGCGCCGGTCAAATACGCGCAGGACATGGCCTTCGGTACCGATATCCATCCGGGAGAACTGATCTACTGGATGACCGATATGGGTTGGATGATGGGTCCCTGGTTGGTTTTTGGCACCCTGCTGAATGGCGCTTCCTTCTTCATTTATGATGGCGCACCGGACTACCCAGCGCCTGGCCGGTTGTGGGAGATGATCGAACGCCACCGCATTAATATCCTTGGTCTCTCGCCCACCCTGGTCCGTTCCTTGCTCCAATATGGCGAAGCGCCATTCAAAGACCTAGATCTGGGTTCATTGAAACTATTTGCATCCACAGGCGAACCCTGGAATCCTGGGCCGTGGAAGTGGCTGTTCGAGGTTGTGGGGAAGAAAAAACGGCCGATCATCAACTACTCCGGCGGGACTGAGATCGGCGGCGGGATTGTGATGGGCAACCCAACACTGCCGATCAAGGTCACTGCCATCTCTTGCGCCTGCCCCGGCATCGCTGCCGATATATTTAATGAACAAGGCCAATCCATTCGCAACCAGGTCGGGGAACTGGTGGTCAAAGCACCCTGGATCGGCATGACCCGAGGGTTTTGGAAAGACCCGGGAAGATACGAAGAAACTTATTGGTCTCGGTATCCAGACACCTGGCTGCACGGTGATTGGGCTGTCCAGGATGGGGACGGGATGTGGTATGTCCTCGGCCGCTCTGACGACGCCATCAAGGTGGCTGGGAAACAACTCGCCCCAGCTGAGGTTGAATCCATCCTCGTGGGTCATCCAGCAGTGGTGGAGGCCGGGGCGATTGGCGTACCGCACCAGATCAAGGGCAACGAGTTGGTGGTCTTTTGTACCCTGACCATTAATACCAAACCTGGAGATGCTCTCGAGACAGAATTGATTGCCATGATCGCCGACAAGATGGGCAAACCGCTTGCACCTAAAAGGGTCCTGTTCGTCCGCGATCTGCCCAAAACCAGAAATGCGAAGGTCATGCGCCGCATGATCCGTTCGGCCTACCTCGGTCAGGACCCGGGAGACACATCCTCGCTGCTGAACCCCGAAACGATCGAGGAGATCCGCAGCCTGCGCTAGAGGAAGGCGGGAGTGACGACTCTGTTGCTTGAAGGCGACAGCTTCTCAAGACACGCCCGGCGCAGCCGCCCACGTTCTGTCTTGATCGCTCCGTCCGAGCGAGCCGGATGCACTTGCCAACACATTCCGGGCAGCATTCACATCCCGGTCCAATACCAGTCCACATCCAGGACAACGATGAACACGCACAGACTAATGTTTTTCGACCATCTCCCCACACCGGCTGCACCGCTGGCTGGTGTAGGCCGGGTTCACCGCAACCAGTCGGCAACCAGTCTCTTCCACTTTGTATGCCAACATTTGGGTGAACATCCCCAGACCCGCGTCATGCGAGGACAGTGCGAGATGCCTGTTCGTGTTGATGAACTTGAGGTTGAGGTCTTCGATCGCAATCAAGGTATGACGCTCAGCCAGCGTTCTGGTGAGCTTGTGCCAGTGATCGTTGCGCTGGTTGGCGATCTGCTCATGCAAACGCGCCACCTGCCGGACCGCTTTGCGCCAG
>JAGVCA010000061.1 GCA_020059485.1 Anaerolineales bacterium | reverse complement strand
GTGTGCCTTGCGCAGCCCGATCAGGGTCTGGTAATGGCTGAGCAGTGAACCCCCCACACCTTGTTGCGCGGCTACGTTCACTTCGGTGTGATCGTCGTAGGGCGGCCGCCAGGGCGTACCATCGGGACAGCTAAACCCGGCATTCGGTCCGTCCGTCCACTGCATCGGCCGGCGGATATCTTCATCTGGTTTCTTGCCGCGCATCCCGATCTCCTCACCGTAATAGATGTACGGGGTTCCCGGGGCGGTCAGCAGCAGCGAGGCGGCGACGCGGGCTTTGTTCATATCCCCGCCGAGCACCTCGATGACCCGGTTCTGGTCGTGATTTGTCAGGAAGGTGGCATAGTTGCCGTCCGGCAGATCCTTGAGGGTGAAGTTGATCGCCGAAGCAGCGGCTTGTTTGGAGCCATTCAACGCGCTGTTGATAAAGCCATAAGCCAGATCGAAGTTAAAGACCTGGTCGAACTGGTCGCCGGTGTAGGTTTTGGCGAAGAAAGCCCCGGCCCCGAAAACCTCCCCGACGGTGTAGGCATACGGGTTCTCGCCTTTATAAAACCTGTGATATTCCCGGAACCAGGCATGGGTCGATTCGGTATTTTCCTGATGTTCGCCTTCCTCGATCAGGTGCTTGGCCGCATCGATCCGGAAGCCATCCACCCCGATCTCGTTCAGCCAGAAGCGGCTGATCTCCTCGGTCATGGCAGTCACTTCGGGGTTGGCCTGGTTCAGATCGGGCATCCCCGACCAAAACACACCGTAGTAATAGCCGGTCTCTGAACTGTGCCAGGCAGTCCCCATCGGCCCGTTATACCCCGGATAAGTCTCCGACCACAGGTACCAGTCCCGGTATGGTGAGTTAGGGTTGGCGACCGCATCCCGGAACCAGGGGTGCTCGACAGAGGTATGGTTGATCACCAGGTCGATGATCACCCGAATGCCGCGTTGGTGGGCTTGATCCACCAGTTCCTTGAAGTCCTCGACCGTCCCAAAGTCTGGATGAACGGCCATGTAATCGGTGACGTCATACCCGTGGTAGTTGGTGGCAGGGTGGATCGGCATCAGCCAGAGCGCGTTCACGCCAAGTGTTTCCAGATAATCCAGGTTTTGGGTAATCCCCTTAAAATCACCGATCCCGTCACAGTCGGAATCGTAGAACGAACGCACAAAGATCTCGTAGAAAACCGCCTCCTGCCACCAGTCGGCAGGCTCAGGTTCGGGAGAGGGGGCGGCGCTGCATGCAGATAAGAACAGGATCATCGTCAGTATCGCGATTACGTATTTTTTCATATGGCAAGAGTTGAAAAGGGCGGTCTTGCGACCGCCCGTCTGGTTTGTCATCGCGAGCGCAGCGAAGCGATCTCGATCATCCTTTGACCCCACCCAGCGTCAGACCGCTGACGATCTGCTTTTGCAGTGCGATGTATATCACTGCTACTGGCAGCGCCACGATGATCGCCATGGCCGCAAACCGGTTCCATGGGATCGCATTGGCGTACTGCCCGGTCATATTGTACAGTGTCATAGCCAGGGTGTAGTCTTTTGGCTGGGTCAGGAACAGCCACGGCATGGCGAACTCCTGCCAGTGGCCCATGAAGCCGAGGAAGAAAGTCACAGCCAGCTGCGGGGCGGCCAGGGGCAGCACGATCTTCCAGAAGACCTGGTTGGGGCTGGCACCGTCGATGGCGGCGGCCTCTTCCAGTTCCTCCGGGATCGTGTCCAGATAGCCTTTCAGGTTCCAGACCGCAAAGGGCAGTGCACCGGAGATCATCGCGATCCCCACGCCCAGCAGTGAATCCCTCAGGTTGAACACAACTGCTCCTCCCGCTGCACAGCTAAAGAATGGTTCCAGTGCAATCGCTCCACCTGTGCACTCGTATAACCTGACGCTGTTCATCATCAGGAACAGGGCAGCCGAAAGACCGATGGTTGGCATCAGGAGTGGGATGAAGACCATGATCATCAATACCTGGCGCAGTTTGAACTTGAAGCGCGAGAAGGCATAGGCCGCCGTGACTGCGACCAGCAGCGATGCCAATCCAACGCCGACAGAGAGTACGAAGCTGTTCTTCAATAATTCGATGAAGGTAACGGGGTTGGCAGTCGGCCGGTCGAGTACCTGCTGGAAGGCGACCAGCGAGAATTCCTGCGGGAACAGTTCCAGGCTGGTTGGCCGTTGGGATTTTGAACTGAGCGACAGGGTGATGATGTACATGATCGGGAACATCACTTCGGCGGCAATGATCAGTGTTAGCAGCTGGAGCAACAGCTGCTTCCAGAGCGGCAGATCGCGCCCGGTGCCCTCGCCCGAGGTATTCTGCATAAAGAAGCGGACCAGGAAGTTCTTCCTGGGGGTAGGGGTGACAACTTTGCTGGTTGACATCTCAGGCCTCCACGTAAGATTCGGTTGCCCGGGTGATCCGGTTGGTGATCAGAAAGATCGTCAGGGCCACGAAGAACACGATCACAGCGAAAGCCGCTGCCACGCCGTACAAACGCAGGTTGCGCACCAGGTCGTAGGCGAAGGTGATCAGGATCTCGGTGGAGCGCGCCGGGCCGCCCTGGGTCATGAAGTACACGAAGTTGAATAGGTTAAAAGATAATGTGAACCCGTAGATTGCTGCTGGCACCATCGCCGGCCGCAACAGCGGAACGGTGATCCTCCAGAACTGCTGATTGGGTGAAGCACCGTCGATCGAGGCGGCTTCGTACAGATCACCCGGAATACTCTGTAGCGCGCCAGTGGAAACCAGTGTCATGAATGGCCAGCCCAGCCAAAAGTTGGCGATCATCATGGCGTAATAAGCCAGGGGCAGGGCACCGGTTGGCAGCAGCCAGGCGATCGGTGGGGTGTACTCGAAAAGCCAGCGGATCCGTACCGGGTCGCCGCCAAAAGCGGTGGCGAAAAAGGTCAGCATCTGGTTCATCGCGCCGTACTGCTCATCAAAGATATTGCGCCACACCGTTGCAACCACCAGAGGCGGGATCACCACCGGCAGGATGTAGATCGCCCGGTAAATGCGTTTGAACCACAGCCCGCGTACGTTCAGCAGCACGGCGATCAGCACGCCCGCCGGCACGTGCAGCATCACGTTGGTCACTGCCCACCACAGGTTGTAGGTTAAGACGCGGAAGAATTCGAAATTCTGCACGGGTAAACCGCCGGTGATGATGTCGATATAGTTTTGTAAACCGACATTCTCCAGGTCTGGCGATTTTAACCCCAGCAGTAAGTGGCGGGTCTCAAAGTTGGTGAACGAGAGCACCAACTGGTACAACAGCGGGTAGAAAGTGATAAAGCCCATCACCAGGAAAGCCGGCAGCAGATAGAGGTACGGCAGCATTGCCTGGCGTCTTTTTGAGCCAACTTTCATCTTGGTTGTCATTGTGGTGGTTGCCATCACACACTCCTTCTCAAAGCTGCGAACAAATGAGTCGGGTAGTCAAGGTTGATCTTGATGCGGTGAATGAGAAATGCGAAAAAAAATATTAAGGATCGAAAGATTGCGAAGTGCGGCCGGGGGATTTCCCCCCGGCCGCACCGGATACTACTGTTTGGCTTACTTGCCCGCGTTCTCCCTAGCGGTGTTCACCCACTCAGCAGCGGGGACGCCAGCCTCGAACACCTGGTCGGTGCCGCAGAAATTCGACCAATACAGGCCCAGTTCCGGAACCTGCGGGCGGACGTAGGCGGTCTCGAAAGCTTCGAGCAGGCCCAGCATCAGCGGGTCGGTGACATCAACGGTGGTGTTGGCGGGGACATGCCCAGCCTCGTCCATCATCAGCTGGGAGGCAGCTGTGCCGGTCAGGTACAGAGCAACCTCGAGGGCAGCTTCCTTGTTGGCGCTGTTCGGGTTGATGTAGTAGCCATCCACACCCAGGAGCGGGTTGGAAGCGCCGCCGGGGCCGGACGGGAGTGCGGCCACAGCCAGTTTGTCGCCGAGGGCGGCCTTGTAGTCGCCCAGAGCCCAGTTACCATTGGTGATGGCTGCCATAGTGCCCTCGGTGAAGGGGGCCAGGCCATCGCTGTCATTCTTCGGCCAGCCTTCTTCCAGGGAGATTTGGTACAGGTCGTTCAGGTAGGACATTGCATCGGCAACGCCGTCACCGGCAACCACGTTCCAGCTGTCGTCGAAAATCTCGCCGCCGAAGGCGCCAAAGAAGCCCCAGTGGTGGTAGCAGCCGTAGCTGAGGGAGATCGGGGTGCCGCCTTCCATCAGAGCCATGAGGTCATCTGTGGTAGCCGGAGGTTCCGGCAGCAGGTCGGTGTTGTACCAGAACGCCACAGCCTTCAGCGATTCCGGGATACCGTACAGGGTGCCTTCAACGGTCATGCCGTCGATCGACAGCTGGGAGAAATCGCCCAGTTTGCCATCGGCCAGTTCGGTGATGTCGGCGATCAGGCCGGCGCGGGCATCGTCACCCAGGGAGTCGTTGGGGGCCACGAACATGTCGGGGCCGCCGCCAGCGGCAACGTCGGTGCGGTATTTGTTGTAGATGTCATTGAAGGGCACCTGCAGTACGTTGATCTGGTACTGGGGCAGGTCGATAGCGGCCTGTTCCAGGATCTTGCCCATGGTAATTTCTTCGGCAGAACCGGTGCCGTAGGCGTGCCAGAAGGTCACTTCGATCTTCTCTTCCGGAGCGACTTCGCCGCCACCGCCGCCGCAAGCCACCAGGGCCAGCGAGGTGATCACGAGCATCGCGATCAAGGTCCAAAGTTTCTTCGTCATCTCAAACTTCTCCTTAAATTGTTTGGTATTAAACTTTGTGGGAATTTTCCCACAATTGTGCCGCAAAATCTGCGGTGCGTGGTACTTATTTTGCCAGCTCTTTCTTTTGGCATCACCTCCTTTGCAATAGTATCACGACAGGGCACGATGGATCCGAGAAAAATCTCGCAGCAATGCACGCGCGCCATTCTATGCCTGCGCCCTTTCTGATTGAGCCCTGGTGTGCGCCTGCACAACCGGCCCGGTCGAAGCGCGTACCACCAATTGGCAGTCTTCCAGATAATTCGATGGCGCTTTGTCCTGGTGGGTGATCTGGGTGATCAACAGGTCAACCGCTTTCTTGCCGATTTCGGCATACGGGACCTGGATGGTGGTCAGGGGTGGGGTGGTGTGTTGGGAAAGGTAGGAATTGTTGGTACCCATTACGGAGATATCCTCCGGCACGCGCAATCCCAACTCGCTGGCTGCCCGCAGGATCCCAACGGCCATCAAGTCATTGGCGGCATAAAAAGCGGTGGGATTTTCACTGCCCAAGCCTTTCATCCGCTGGACGGCTGTGTACCCGCCCGGCTCGTCGAAATAGCCGTAATCGATCCATTTGGGATTGATCTTCAGCCCGGCAGCATTCATCACATCCTCATATGCCAGCTGCCGCTCCCGGGTGGTGAATGTTTTGGGGTCGCCGCCGACATAGGCGATCTTGCGGTGGCCGAGGCTGATCAGGTGTTCGATCGCTTGCCGGGTTGCCAACCGGTTATCGGCGTCGACCCAGCTGATGGCTTCAAACTGTTTTTTCGGCGGATGCCCGACCAGAACGAAAGGGGTATCCAATTCCAGCAGCCGTTCGATCGTATCGACATCCAGACGGCTGCTCATCACCACGATCCCATCTGCCTGGCTGGATTGCATGATCTGGCGGATCTGGGAGATCTCGTCCTGGTGGCCCTGACAGCCGCTGATGATCAGCCGGAATTCGTGCTGGTAGGCGGCATCCAGCATCCCGCGCATCAACTGCGGGAAGAAGCTATCGTCAAAAAAGCCCTCAAATACATGAGGGACAACCATACCGATCGTTTTCGTTTTCTGGGTACTGAGTGAAACTGCAATTGCATTTGGCTGAAAGCCTAAGGAATCCGCTGCATCCAGGACACGCCGGCGGGTGGCCGTACTGATACTCGCTTTGCCTGAGAACACCCGGCTGACAGTGCTGGGGTGAACATCGGCTTTCCTGGCAACATCTCGGATGGTCGCCATAAGGGCTTCTTTTCTCGATATCCTGACAGTGCAACAAGGTGCGTGATTCTTAACTGGCTCTCATATTATAGGTGCAACCGGTTGCATTGTCAATCACGAATTTTTCCCGCAATACCAGTTTCAGGAATCCAGACTTGAAGGGATCCCTGAAAGCGGCTGGCGAGTAATATTACAAAAGAGCCTTATTCACCGCCGCACTGCAGGTCCCGCCAGGCTTCCACCGTGATTTCGATCACTGCGGGCTCTGATACCGTTAGCGTCCGGTTTGGTACATTGCCGCAGCTGGCAGTCCGTTCCACGGAGTCCCAGGTCTGCCGGTTGAAAAGGTACTCGATCGAGCTGCCTTCCGGCAGCGGAATGGTGACCTCATGGCTGTTGGCGCCGGTCTTGGTCAGGACGATCATCCACGACCGCCAAAACGGCCAGCCCATCCCCGGGAAATCTCCCGCCATGAACACCTCACCCGGCGTCCCTTCAGGCACAGTCACCCGCCAGGTGATCGGGATCAGCCGGGGCTGCGGCTCGGCGGCCAATGCTTCCTGGTCGCAGTCTCCCTCCAGGGTCATGCCAGCCATTCGGGCCCAGCTGTCACCCCCGTTGCGCAGCCAGGTTGTCCCGTCCGGGTCAGTGTAAAACCCGTCCACATGTAACCATATACCTGCCGGTACACTTCCGATCCGGTCAGCCTCTTCCTCTGGGTCTGACAGCACATCCGTCACACCGGCGGCGCGCGCCAGGCAGGCCTGGCCGTCCGCGGTACTGGCGATCGCTTCGATCTCCGTCCAACCGGCCCAACCGGTGCTTTCTGTGGTGTTGACCCGAACCCGGACCACATCTTCCAGCGGGATTGGTAGGTCGATGGCCAGCAGTTGTTCCACCGTCGTGAAACCTTCAAGGGTTCCCAGGATGACTGTCGAACCATCCGACCGCTGGACGGTCACCTGGTGATTGGTGACGCCGGGCGGCCATTGCGAATTGTTCATCGCCACACGAGTGATGGTGGTTGGCTCACCGAGGTTGATCTCGATCCAATGGGGTGGGTAGCCTCCGGAATTCCAGATCTTCTGGGTGCCATCCACGGCATTTTCTGGGATGTTCTGCTCCGCAGCCCAATAAGCGGAGGCCCGCACCGGCTGTTTGTAGGCGGCGTTGTATTTATCCAGCGTTGCGGATGGGTTGCACGGATCAGGGTTGCGCACCGGGGAGAGGTTGTCAAAGAGCAGGCCATCGTCCTCCAGCCCGGCCCAAGCCTTGCCACCGACCTCATCCGGCCAGGGATAGTAACCCCAGTACAACCAGCCGTCAAAGCCGTAGTCGCATGAATCCGCGATCCACTCGATATTCTTGGTCAGGGCTGAAGCGGCTGAAGGTACAAATTCATGGCCGGAGGCAAATTCTCCCATGATGATCGGTTTTTCTTCATAGCCCTGCATCCCGAAGCTGGCTGCCTGACCGTCCAGTTCCAGCCCGGAATCGGTGTAGGCATGAAAATCCCAGAAATCGATCGGCGTCGGCACCTGGAGCAGATAGTCCGTGACGAAGTAGCGGTCCTGACCGCCAAAGTAAGGCGCGAAAAACCCCATCGTGGTCAGCGCTTGCGGGTCAGCTGCTTTGATGATCGGGACGACCTGTTCCATGAAATAGATCGTGCCCTCAGCGGCCATCAGGTATTTCTGGTCCGGGTTGGCCATGTCGTAGGACTTGCCATTGGCGGTGGTCACGACGCCCTCGGTCAGCGAGAAGGGCGGGACCTGCCCCCACAGCCAGAACTCATTGGTCAGCTGCCAGCCGAGGACGACCTCAAAAGGCGCATCCCGCTCGATCAGCCCGTCCATCAGGTCCTGCCAGAGTTTTTTCTTGGCTTCCACCCCGGAGATGTGCAGCCAGTCCGAGTTGCGGTAGTCTTCGAAACCGTAAGCAGGGTTCTCGCTCAACAGTCGGTCAAACATCCGGGAATAGCCGCCGTTTTCAGGCAGAGCATTGGCCGTGAAGAGAATATAAATTCTTTCCTGCCCGGCGATGCGCATCAGGTCGACCATATTGTCCAGATAGCCGGGATTGAGCCCCTCGCCGTTCTCCTTCCCCAGGCAGTAGCGGCCGTAACTGCACAGGTCCCAAAAGATCCGGACCGTGTTGTAACCGGCCTCGTTCATCTGCCGGAAAGCCTCCCGCACCCGCTCAGGGTCATAATGGTTTTCGGCCATCACCCGGTCCTCAAAAGAATCGCGTTCAGTCGGGAGGAAGTGGATGTAGTTCCAGCCGCGCGGGATGAATTTCTCCCCGCTTTCGCTGTCGTAGAACTCTGCCTTGCCTTCCTGAGTCTGGATCTGGATCCGGGCGACATTCAATTCGGGCATAACTGTTGGCATGGGGGTCTCCCGCTCTTTGATCTGCAATTCGAGCGGATTATTATCACCGCCATTCTCTGACCCACCAATGGCAACCGCACCGTCCGGCATGGTGCAAGCTGCCAGCAGCCCGCTCAACGCCATCAAAACGGAGAACATGAACAAGATCTGTTTCAGATGGGGTTTCATTCGATTACCTCCTCATAAGAACATTCCTTGCCGTAATTATAATGTTAAATAAGGTAGAAATAGTAAAGATTCATTAAAACGAACAGGCGGCAGCATGCCGCCTGTCAAATTCTGAATCGCGTTCTCAGCGCTTGAGTCGGAAGGCTTGCTGCACCAGGCTGGGGTCGAAGAACTCGCCGCTCTCGCCGGTGGTGGCATACTGGTACACGGCCGATGTATAGATACTGCTCAAGGTGGAAGAGATCAACCCGATCAGGACCATTGAGATCACCACCACAGTCCCCAGGAGGATATACAGGAGCGTCCCCGCTTCCAGGGAGATCAGGGCAAACACCCCGACTCCACCGCCAATCAGGACGGCCATCACCGCGAAGAAGGTGATCGCACCCAGCCCGATGTTGCCGGCGATCTGTTCGCCCCAGGTTTTTTTCAGCAGGCTGGTGCTGCGCTTGATCGCTTCGATCGGCCCGACGCCCTCGACTGCCAAGACCGGCACGACCAGGAAGGTGGCGACATTCCAAGCGGTGCCCAGCAGCGAGACCACAAACCGTCCCAGGCCTTCGCTACGGTCCGATAGTGACCGCAGGATCACACCGACAGTGGCGGAAATAACCGAATATCCCAGGATGGCCGGCAAGTTGCGGGCCGCGATCTGGAATCCGTCCCGCACAGTCGGGTCCCCGCCTCGCAGCCGGATCATCGCCGCGCCGACCAGGGCGGTGTTGGCGAAGAAAATCACGGTATATTGGACAATGTAATACAGGAACAGGACCAGATAGCCAAATACCTGGAACCGCTCAGAAATAAAGGCATCCAGCATGCCGCCGAAGATGAACGGCAAGATGAAGGTCAGCGTCACCAGGATCACCCCGGCAACTGAAAAGGTCGGGAACACCAGCAGTTCCTTGTCCTGCTGCAGTACCCGTGCGCTGGCTTTTACCAGTTCCCAACTGTTCGCGATCCGTTGAAACATTCCTTCCTCCTGTGGTTGGACTTTTTCAAATAACGTGGAACCTGAAGATTTATTCGTCCTCGCCGCCCTCAACCTTCTCGATCACATCAAGCGCCAGCCGCTGCAGGCTCCCGGTATCCAGGTCTTCCTGATGCTCGGCCTGCCAATACAGTTGCAGCAGCTCGGCCGGATGTGCGCTGCCCGCCAGCATCCCTTCCGGCAGACGGCTGCGGGTCTTCATCTGTGGCCGCTTGACCAGGTGGAACTCAAAGGCTTCCGCGGCCATCTCCCGCAGGGCGGCATCATCGATCAAGGATTCCCAGTCGCGCGGGTAATCGACGGTCAGCCGCACGATCGCCCCGGCCATCTGTTTCGGGGAAGGCATGGCTTTCTGGAGCGTCTCATTAACGCTCTGGTCGGATTCGAGCGATACATAGCGGTCGATAAATTGGCGGATGCCCGGGATCTTGTGGGCGGTATAGCTGGTCTTGCCGCGCGCCACCTCAGCAACGACATAATACTTGTCCTCGCCGGCCTCGCCCCAGTCCACCCGTTCGATCGACCCGGGATAGACCACCGGCGGGTGTTTGCCTTTGTTGACATCCTGGAATTTGTGGATATGCCCCATGGCGACGTAATCCAGCCGCTGATCTTTGACCAGTGGCGCGCCGAGTGTCAGGTCGGCATCCAGCATCACGGTCCGTTCGCCGCCATAAGAGGCTTCCGGGACCGAAGCATGAGCGGTCAGGATGCGGGGCAGGTCCGGATCGGCATTATCCAGCCACTCGTCCACCATGCTGCCCAATTTCTCCGCCAGCAGACGGTTGAGCTCTTCAGACTTTGTCACCGGAAGATCGAGTTGGGCGACCATCCCCGAACGCGAGATCCACGGCAGGGTGATCAAGTGCAGCGGCAGTCCCCACAGGTCATCGGGAGAATACATCCGGGGCCGGTCTGCCACGATCACCTTTTCGATCTCCAGCGTGCTGAACTCCTCCAGAGCGTGTGCCCGGGTCAGGGAGGGGGAGAGGTCGTGGTTGCCGACCAGAAGTACGGTCGGGATGCCGGCATGAGAGAGCCGCATGATCCGCCGGCCCCACTCACGCTGGAAGGTTGGCGCCGGGTTGCGGTCTTTGTAGGCATCTCCGGCAAAAATCACCAGGTCCACTTTTTCAGCCACCGCTGCGGCGACGATCGTATCCAGCGACTTGAGAAAGTCCAATACCCGCAAGGGCAGACCAGTCTCGGGGTCCTGCTTGCCGTAATTGGCCATATTAATATGGGCGTCCGCAAAGTGCAGGATCCGCATTACGGGGTCACTCCCAGTTCCTGCAGTTTCTCCCGGCCTGGCGTGAAACTCGGGTTGAGGTAGACGGTTTGCTGCAGGTCGGCCACTGCGTTCCCCACTTCTCCAAGTGCCAGGTAAGCCAGCGCCCGCCAGTACAGGCTTTCCTCCAGGGTCGGCTCAGAAATGGTCTCGTACAATGTTACGTTGGCCAGGTTGATGACATCCTGGTAGCGGCCGGAATAATAATATGCCCAGTATGGACCAGTCTGGTACCACATGATCCGGTAAGGGCGCTGGGTTTCGACCGTTTCGGCCTCGTTAGGTTCACCGATCTGATCATAGAGCACGAAGGCATAGTCATAAGCAAAAGCGGCATCCACATATTCGAACAACTGCACATGGCTGGTACCTTTGTTGAACCAGGCGAAGAACAGATCGATCCCGCTCTCGGTGCCGATTTCGACATTGGCCAGATCCAGTGCATGGCGGTTGGCCCAGTCAATATCCGCCCACGGCCCCAGCAGATCCAGCACTTTGCCTTCCTCAGCGGGGGGATAGGCTACCATGAACAAGTAGTTAAAGCCCCGCCAGCCGTCGTTGAATTCCTCGTACGGCACCCGCAGATTTTCACCCGGTTCCAGGTAAGCGTCCTGCACGATGAAGACGCCCTCGCCTTCGTCATACCCGGTCACGAAGAGGTAATGCCCCATCCAGGCGATCTTGCCGGTGTAATCCCGCTCGTAATAGCCTTTCTCGATCACCACCGGGAAACCGTTGGCAATCAGGTTTTTGATCACCTGGATCTCGCCGCCATATCGCCACAGCATTGAGAATTCGGTGCTGTCATTGACGAAGCCGGCCATCTCGTACGGCATGACATTCTTGTCCGCTTTACCGCGGTCGATGAAGTTCTTGGTCGGGTCTGATTCGCCCGGTTTGATCACCTTGGCGACGTCATCCCGGTTGCCGGTCCATCCCCAGTAGTTCAGTGCCATCGTAAGGTTGGCTGGTCCGCAGTAGTTCCAGCGCTCGTGCTGGTGGACGTAGGTGACCTTCTCCCGCAGGTCAACCTGCGGGGGCAGGG
Source organism: Anaerolineales bacterium (assembly GCA_020059485.1). Taxonomy (GTDB): domain Bacteria; phylum Chloroflexota; class Anaerolineae; order Anaerolineales; family UBA11579; genus UBA11579. Next base: position 18,603 of record JAGVCA010000061.1, on the reverse strand, counting down.
CGGTTGGGGCCGGTGGCGGGAGTTCGGTTGGCGCGGCGGTGGCATCCGGATCTGCGGTGATCTGCGGGGTAGGCTCAGGCGTGGGGGTGGATTGCACGGCTTGCATGGTACCCGCGATGATCGTTTCCACCATTCCCTGTTCGACCGGGACAAAGACCGCTTCGTCCGGCGGGTTCAGCAGATAGGTCAGACGGGTGCGCATGTCGTCCAGCCGGTAGCCGATCGCTGTCCGTACCGGGGGGATCAGGATCATCAGTCCGACGACCATCAGCACGGCTGCCAGCACAAAGATGCGCTGGCCGCGCTGCCGTTTTTCGGTCATCCGTTCGCGGGCATCTCGAGTCCGTTCCATGGCGCGATTATAACATCCAGAAACCCGTCCAACCTCGTACGGTTTGATATAATCCCAGCACCCTGGAGGAAGGAGGGTGACCGTTTGAAGAAGCAAGTTTCCCATTTCTGGCAGCAACACCATCTGAGTATCGCGCTGATCGCCGGTCTGGCCGGTCTGGTCTATTTGATCGTGCAGGCCGTCAGCTTCGCCGAGCGGCTGCCGACAATTGTCTGGGATGAGAGCATGTACCTGTACAAAGGGTACCTGTTCGCCGCCGGCCGTTACACGCCTTTCGAGGACTTTGGCCCGTGGACCAACCAGCTGCCAGTCTCCTTCCTGATCCCCGGCTATGTGCAGGAATGGTTTGGCCCCGGGATGCGCACCAGCCGCACCTATGCCGTGGTAGTCGGTGCGCTGGCTGCGCTTGGCCTGTGGCTGACGATGCGGAGAAATGCCGGTCCGTGGTGGGCGGCTGCAGCGGTCTGGACGCTGGCCCTCAACCCGACCTATGTCCAGGTCTTCAGCCAGTCTTTCGCCCAGACACTGGTGAGTATGTTGTTCGCCTGGATGTTGTTCTTCGGCCTGGGGGCAAAACGGCAGGACTGGGAACTGATCCTGGCGGCTTTCATGGCCGGCCTGGCCGGGATGGCACGCGTGAATGTACTGCCGGCCCTGCCGCTCTTAATTCTTTACGTGTTCTGGCAGCACGGTTCGCGCCCAGGCTTCAAAGCCCTGGCTGCTGGGCTGCTGCCGGTGGTGTTTTTCCATGTTCTTTACTGGCCGGAGATCCTAAAGTTCTGGGCTTATTGGATCCCGCCTGAGATCTTCTCCGCTATCGAACCGTTCCGCTCTCCCTGGCAAGAGATCTTTCTGCCCCCGGACTTCGCCTGGTTCCCGCTCAGCAGATGGACAAACGACCCGGCCAGCCTGCAGTGGATCGGGATACGGGCTTTCTGGCAATCGATCCGGGTTAACTTTGTGATCTTCTTCGGCTTGCTGACCGCTGCTTTCCTCTACCGGCGAGGCGCGGGCGGGAAAGCAGATTCCGAAAGCCGACAGGTGGTGGCATTCAGCCCGGAGAAGGAGCTGGCTTACCTGGCAGTCTCATTTTTTATCCTGTATGCTGTCCACCTGTACGCTGCTAACGGCCGCGGCTGCCAGTTCGTCTGCTTGCCGGGGTACATCATGTTTTTCTTTATGTTCGGCTTTGTGCTGATCGGACGGTCAGCCTCGTTCTGGCGGCTGGACCAGCCAGCCTGGAAGCAGGTCCTGATGGTGGTACTGGTGCTGGCCCTGCTGCTGGCGCTGGAATACAACTTCAACAGTGACTACCTCGACTTCCGCTACGACCTGATCCGCAACACCTTCGATATCGAAATCCCGCGGCTGAAGGACGGGCGAATCGTGGAAGGTACCGGCTTATTATGGGAACTGCTGGAGAACAAGTTCGGTTACGACCATTTCCCGTTGCGTCAGTTTATCTTGCACACCGAAACGGCCGTTCATCTGGTGCGCTGGATCAAGATGGCCGGGCTGGTGCTGCTGGCCGCGCCGCTTCTGTATCGGGTACTGCGTAGGCGCGTCGGGCTGCGGCTGGGTTTTGGGGTCTTTGTGCTGGTCTTTGTGCTTGGATATGGGCTGCTGGCCAGCGGCTCGCGCCTGTTCGGCCGTCACCTGACGATGGAGGCTTGTCAGGATTCGGTCATTGCCAGCTATGAGCAGGTCGGTGCGGAACTGGCCGATCTGATCCCACCCGGTTCGCAGGTCTATTGGGATGTCAAGGCCGATATGCTGCTGCTGTATCTTCCTGAGGTGGAGACCTTCACCCCACAGTTGAACGCCACCTTCACCTATGTGGACGATCCCACCGCCGACCCTGAGACTTTGTTCCGCTTTGGCTGGTGGAACCCGGTACTAAAGGAGCGTTGGGTGCAGGAGGCCGACTACATCCTGGTCGAGAACCGCTTCTTTGATGAAGAATGGCAGGCTCGCCTGGAGGCCGGAGAAGTCGAGCAGATCCTGCTGACCGAACCGGTGGCCTCGTGCCGCGGTGACGATGCCCGGATCGTGGTGCTGGTGCCAACCCCCTGATCAAAACAGTTTTATTTGCGGGTCTTGCTTCTCGATCTTCTCTGGTGTGAAGATCGGCATCTTCAATTTTAGACCGACCCGGTCGGCGGTGTCCCTGAGTAAGTCATACAAGCTGTCAGCGTTGTCGGACTGCGCAAAATGCACGCCGCCGAATTTGCGGCGGTAGTCACCGCTAAGGCCGGGGAAGTGCCGGTCTAGCTGGCGGTAATAGTACTCCCGCTGACGATCGCGCAGGGTCATTCCCAGCGAGGGGAGCACGTAGGCAGCGCCGTGACCGGCGGCCAGCTCCAGCAGCCGCACCAGGTCCTCGGGTTTATCCGCGACCATCGGCAGCACCGGCATCAGCAGCACGCCGGTCAGGATCCCGGCCGCGGCCAGTTTCTCCATCGCCGCCAGCCGACGCGAGACTGCCGGCGCGCCCGGCTCGATCTGTTTGCCGAGGGCATCGTCCGGGGTGGTGATCGTGAAACTGACGGCCGCGTACACCTGGTTGATCTCTACCAGGGTGTCAAGGTCTCTGAGCACCAGGTCGCTCTTGGTGAGGACATGGACTGGAAAGTGGTACTCGGCGATCACTCGCAGCGCCTGTCCGGTCAGGTTGAATTGTTTCTCCACTGGCATATACGGGTCGTTCATCGAGCCGGTCCCGATCGTCCCCCGGATGCGTTTGCGCTGCAAGGCCTCGGCCAGCAGTGCCACCGCGTTGCGTTTGACCAGCACCTCGCCATCAAAATCGGCGATCTGGTAACACTCGCTGCGGGAATCGCAGTAGATGCAACGGTGCTGGCAGCCGCGGTACAGGTTCATGTTGTACTTCAGGCCGAACCAGTCATCCGGCTGGCGCACCGGGTTGAGGATCCCTTTGGCCTTGATCTCAGTGATCTTCATAGCAGTTTTCTCGCGGTAGGTACTCCATAATTATTATACACGAACATTTGTTCGGATTGTTCTAGTTCTATTTCCTGAATAATGACAATTCAAATACGCTATAATCATCTCGCTTTATCTGACAATTCGGGACTTCACGGATGCTGGAGAGAAGATTGTTCCTTAAATTTCGCTCCTGGTTGAAACAGAACCAAACCTGGTTATCACTTGCCGCTGCCTTGTTCGGTGTAGTTTTTTATTCCCTCCGTTCTCTCCACTTTGCTCAACACATCCCCTCAACCGTATGGGACGAGGGGATGTATATGTACAAAGGCTGGCTGTTCACCTCCGGGCAGTACACCCCCTTCGAGGACGGCGGTGTGTGGACCAACCAGCTGCCGGTGGCGTACTTTCTGGCCGGGCTGCCACAGGTGATCTTCGGCCCTGGCATGGCTGCCGGACGCTACGCCGCGGTCGTGATGGGCGTGCTCTCGCTGCTTGGGCTTGGCATGGCAGCCAACCGGTTGGGCGGGCGGTGGTGGGGCGCGGCTGTGGTTTGGGTGGTGGCCCTCAACACCGGTTGGGTGATGGCCTTTAGCCAGGTCTTTTCGCAAGGAATGGTCAGTTTCCTGCTGGCCTGGATGCTGTTCTTCCTTACCAGCCCGAGTGCCGATCGGCGGGAATTGACGACGGCTGCTTTCCTTGCCGGGCTGGCCGGCATGACCCGCATTAATATACTCCCTCTGGTGCCGCTGGTGGTGTTTTATATCTGGTGGCGATCTAGCCGGCGGACTGCGCTCTGGGCGCTGGCTGCCGGGCTGCTGCCGGTGATCTTCATCCATGCGCTGTACTGGCCGGAGATCCTCAAAATATGGGCGTACTGGATCCCGGAAGGGTTGTTCCCCGGGATCGCTGCTTACCGCTCTCCGTGGCGGGAAGTTTTCGTACCGGCGGATTTCTCCTGGTGGCCGATCGCGATGTGGTGGGGAGATCCCTCCCATCTGGCCCATATTGGTCTGGGCGCTCTGGTTGATGCCCTGCGGGCCAATTTCATCAGCTGGTTTGGTGTGGTGGGCGCGCTGGCACTGGTGCCCTGGCGGCGCTCCTGGCCCGACCCCGAACGCCGGAAATTTGTCTTCTTTTTATTCATCGCCTACTTCGCCATGCTGACTGTGCACCTGTGGGCCGCGCTCGGTGGAAAAACCTGCCAGTTCGTCTGCCTGCCAGGCTATTTCCTATTCTTTAACTGGCTGGGTGTGTTGGCACTGCCGGCCTCGGCAGCAGTCTGGAGATTGGCTCGTCCCCGTTGGAGAACATTGGTCGTCCTGCTGGTTGGGTTCCTAGCGCTGGTCAGCTTTGAATACGGCTACCAGGACAATTTCCGTGAGGCCCGTTCTGCCCTGGTATTTGACCTGTTCGAGATTCCGGAAGCACTGCTAAAAGGAGAAACGCTCCCTGCTGATGAGCGCATCCCGGCGTTCTGGGAATTCGTCGATGAAGAACTTGGTCTGGACATCGTACGGATGATGCGCTTGCTGTGGTTGAACGACTTTCTCACGCGCGTTTTTTGGTGGCTGATACCATTGTTGAGTGTGTTCGGGCTGCCGTGGCTGTTGTGGCGTCTGCTGGAGCGGTACCAACCAGGCCGGTTGGAGTACCTGTCATTCAGCCTGCTGACCTTGCTGGTGATGACCGTCTTGTTAGGGCAAAAACAGTTCTTCAGCCAGCCTTTGCGCAGCCAGGTGTGCAGCAGCAGCGTACTAGATCGTCATGAGAAGATCGGCGGCCAGCTCCACGCCCTGATCCCGGCAGGTTCGCAGGTATTCTGGGATGTCAAATCCGACATCCCGTTACTGTACCTGGAAGATGCCCAAACCTGGCTGCCGCAACAGAACTTTCGCTATACCCTCGTCCGCCAAAGCGAAGAGCAATCTGATATGTTGGCCCATTTCGGGTGGTGGGATGTGCCCACTGGCGAAGCGTGGATTGCTCAGGCGGACTATGCAGTGGTCGAAGTGCGGTTCTACGAAGACGAACTGTGGGGCTGGCCAGCCCGGGTTGCCAGCGGCACATTCGCTGAGATCGCCCGGTTGCCCTCCCACGAGTTGTGCACTGACCGGGATGCCAGCCTTTTGGTGTTGAAGTTCATCCCCGAACCCTGAATCAAAAACCGGCCAGGGTCTCCCTGACCGGTTTGATCTTTTTCACTGCAACCGAAGTGATGTCACCTCGGTTACTACTCGGATTCTAGTTCTCAGTGAACTCACCTTCCATCACGTCATCTTCGCCGGAGGTTTCGCGGCCGCTGCCATTGCCGTCTTGCCCGCCATAGTTCGGGAAGTCGCTCCCGGGTGTGCCAGCTTGTCCGGGTTGACCACCCTGCTGGGCGTATAACTGCTGACTGAGGGCATGGAAGGCATTTTGCAGCGCTTCGGTCTGCTGCTTGATCTGGTTAAGGTCCTCGCCTTCTGCCGCTTTACGCAGCGCCTGGATCTGTTCCTCGATCTTTTCCTTCTCGCCGGCCGAAACCTTGTCGCCGAGGTCCTTGAGGGTCTTCTCGGTCTGATAGGCCAGGCTGTCGGCATTGTTCCTGGCATTGATCAGTTCGCGGCGTTTCTCATCTTCAGCCTTGTTCTGCTGTGCTTGCTGGACCATCCGGTCGATATCCTGATCGTCCAGGTTGGTGCTGGCGGTGATCGTGATCTTCTGTTCCTTGCCGGTGGCTTTATCCTTGGCGGAAACATTCAGGATGCCGTTGGCGTCAATGTCGAAGGTCACTTCCACCTGGGGGATGCCACGCGGCGCTGGCGGGATGCCTTCCAGCCGGAAGCGGCCCAGGCTCATGTTGTCGGAAGCCATGGTGCGCTCGCCCTGCAGGATGTGGATATCAACGGCGGTCTGGTTATCCTCGGCGGTGGAGAAGACTTCGTTCTTCCGCACCGGGATGGTGGTGTTGCGCTCGATCATTGGGGTCATGACTGCGCCGAGGGTCTCGATGCCCAGTGTCAGGGGGGTGACATCCAGCAGAAGCACATCCTTGACCTCGCCGCCAAGTACGCCTGCCTGGATGGCTGCCCCGACTGAGACGACCTCATCGGGGTTGACGCCCTTGTGCGGCGCTTTGCCGGTCAGGTCAAACACCAGTTCCTGCACCATCGGCATGCGGGACGAACCTCCAACCAGCACGACCTCATCCAGGTCGGTGGCTTTCAGGCTGGCATCCTTCAGCGCAGCCTCGAACGGTCCTTTGATCCGGGCGACCAGATCATCGGTGATCTGCTCGAATTTGGCCCGGCTCAGTTTCATCACAAGGTGCTTCGGGCCGCTGGCATCTGCCGTAACATACGGCAGGTTGATCTCGGTCTCCATCACAGTGGAAAGCTCGATCTTGGCCTTTTCGGCCGCCTCGCGCAAACGCTGTAATGACTGGCGGTCGGTGCGCAGGTCAATGCCCTGCTCCTTTTTGAATTCGTCCGCTAGGTAGTTAACTATCTTTTCATCCCAGTCATCGCCTCCCAGGTGGGTGTCGCCGTTGGTGGATTTGACCTCGATCACCCCGTCTCCAACTTCCAGGATGGAGACATCAAAGGTGCCTCCGCCCAGGTCGAAGACCAGAATGGTCTCGTTGGATTTCTTATCCAGCCCGTAAGCGAGCGCGGCGGCAGTCGGTTCGTTGATGATCCGCAGGACTTCCAGCCCGGCGATCTTGCCGGCATCCTTGGTGGCCTGGCGCTGGCTGTCATTGAAGTAGGCCGGGACGGTAATGACCGCTTTGGTCACCGGCGTGCCGAGATAGGCTTCTGCGTCCGCCTTGAGCTTGCCCAGCACCATGGCCGAGATCTCCTGCGGACTGTATTCCTTGCCGGTCTGCGGAACTTTCACCCGGGCATCCCCATTTGGTCCTGCGATGACCTGGTAAGGCACCATCTCGCGCTCGGTCTGGACCTCGTCGTATCGCCGGCCCATAAAGCGTTTAATGGAAGAGATGGTATTCTCGGGGTTGATCACAGCCTGGCGCTTGGCCGTCTGGCCCACCAGCCGTTCTCCGTTTTTCGTAAAACCGACCACTGAGGGCAGCAGGCGGGAACCTTCTGCCGTGGTGATCACGGTCGGGTCACCGCCTTCCATCACGGATACCACGCTGTTGGTGGTACCCAGGTCAATTCCGATGATCTTAGACATGTTTCGTCCTCCTTAAATTTGTAATCCTAGACATAGATTAGTTCTTGTCAGCCTTAAGCATAGTACATTGATTGTAGAGCAGGATAAGAGGAATGTTTGAGATGTATTAGAAGGGCATGATGAACCCATATGCTATAATGACGGGTGATAAATTCGTTGGAATTCAGAAAAGGGAGGGAATTTGTGATCAGGTTGATTCTTGGGGTCATCATAGTGTTGCATGGTTTGGTTCATTTGTGGTATGTGACATTAAGTCAAGGTTGGGTTGAATACCAGGCAGAAATGGGTTGGACAGGGAATTCCTGGGTACTTTCCAAGTGGATTGAAGAGAATACTTCCAATTTGATCGCCGCCTCAGTCTATTCGCTCGCGACAATATTTTTTCTTGTGGCGGGGATTGGTCTAATCGCGAATCAAGAATGGTTCAGGCCGTGGATGCTTGGGGCATCGATCATTTCCTTGCTGGCAATTTTCGTCTTTTGGGATGGTTCATTTTCTTTGTTGGTGCAAAAAGGCTTACTGGGTTTTTTGATCAGTTTATCTGCATTGACGGTATTCAATCTGATAGGTTGGCAAAATTTGTAAGATGCATTTTGGTCCAGACCAGCATGCTGATGAATCTGTAGTTTTATTGGACTTGAATGAAATTCTATTCGGGATAGCATAAGATGATGCCAATCCCCCTCAATTCAACGGAGATCCGCTGGTTTTTCCCGCATTCACCGCCGGAAGCGATCCAGACCTGGTTCGGATCGCTCGGCGCAGTTGAAAATCGGCCGCCCCGCACTGATATCTATCTGCCCGGACTCGGGCTAGACCTGGGGATCAAACTGCGCGAGGGCCGTCTCGAGATCAAACGCCTGACTGCCGACCATGGCAGCAGGAAGTTTGCTGGCGGTGTAGAGGGAAATGTTCGGGCCTGGACGAAATCGAGTTTCGAACTGACACCCGATCAGGATCCACCGGCAGACTGGATCGCGGTGGAAAAATCGCGCCGGATCCTGTACTTCGATTCCGGACCGGGAGGCGAAATCACACCGGCAGCGCCCGGCACGATTCCTCAAGCCGGGGGCGGAGTGGAACTGACCCTGGTCACCAGCGCGGAAGGCCGCCGGTGGTGGACGTTTGGGATCGAGGTGGTTGGCCCGGAAACTGATCAGGCTGACATCCTGTCGGCGCTGGCCGACCAACTTTTCTCCCCGCCAGTTCCGTTGTCGCTGCCAGTTTCCGCCTCGCAAGACTATCCTTCCTGGCTGGCTGGGCTGTCTTCTCCACCAGCATGAATCTCCCGCTTGCAATTCAAAAATCGTTATGTTATAATTCTATAAATTTAGTCAAAACTAAATAATTATTTAGATATTATTAGGAGCATGGCATGCAGGATTCTCTGATCGCCTTACTGGCCGGATTGGCTGTGGTTGGTGGGTTGTTTGCTTTTTTCTGGCCGGAGAAAGGATTATTGGCCCGTTGGCGCCGGATCCGCTTGCTGACCAGCCGCGTTTTACACGAGGATGCCCTCAAGCATATCCAGAAACAAGACCTGAACAGACGTCCTGCCTCGTTGCAAAGTGTGGCCGGCGCATTGGGACTGGATTCCAACCGGGCTGTCCAGCTCGTCGCCGATCTGGAAGGACAGGGACTGATCCGACACGACGAAGACGGCCTGCGCCTGACCCATGAAGGCCGTCAGGTCGCGATGAACGTGATCCGGGCTCACCGGCTGTGGGAGCAGTATCTGGCGGAAAACACCGGTTTCAGTCAGTCCGAGTGGCACCCGATGGCAGACCAGTACGAACACCAATTCTCCTCCGAAGAACTGGATGCGCTGGCCGGCAGCCTGGGTAACCCATTGTTCGACCCACACGGGGACCCAATCCCCTCAAGAGAAGGGCAGGTTTTTGAACACAATGCCGTCCCGCTGACTGCACTTGAGCAGGATCAGTCTGGCCGGATCGTGCATGTCGGCGATGAACCCGAGATGGTGGCGGCACAGATCAATGCCGAGGGCTTGCTGCCCGGCATGCTCCTGCATGTTTCTGAAAAAACCACCAACCGGATCCGGTTTTGGACCAATGGTGAGGAGCATATACTGGCTCCGGTGGTGGCCGCCAGCATCTCCGTCCAACTACTGGAGGAGGAACGCGAATCCCGGCCAGTTGGGACGGCAACTTATTTGCATGAGTTGGCCCAGGGCCAGACGGGAAGGGTGGTGCAGTTGCTGCCTCGGCTGCGTGGTGCGGAACGCCGCCGCCTGCTCGATCTTGGGATGCTGCCCGGTACATTGGTGCGGGCGGAACTGCGCAGCCCGGTCGGAGACCCGGTGGCCTATCGGGTGCGCGGTGCCCTGATCGCTCTGCGCCATGACCAGGCCCGGCACATCCAGGTGAATTTGATCAAGGAAGAGGCTTAACCATGGCAGGTCAACAACATCCCGACGAAAAGATCCCTGACAAAAAACCTGGCCGGAGGCAGATCATCGTGGCTCCTTCTGATGGCTGTGAAGGCTGCCCGGCCCATAACGCCGCCAACCTGTTGAAACTTGGGGTAGATATGCAGGATTGGAATTATGTCGTCGCGCTGGCCGGGAACCCCAATACAGGTAAGAGTACGGTCTTTAACGCCCTGACCGGGCTGCGCCAGCACACCGGCAACTGGCCTGGCAAGACGGTCTCCCGGGCAGAAGGCGGATTTGAATTCGGGAGCGCCCGATACAAGATCGTCGATCTGCCGGGCACGTATTCCCTGCTGGCTACCAGCCTGGATGAGCAGGTTGCCCGCAACTTCATCCTGTTTGGTCAGCCGGATGTCACGATTGTGGTCGTCGATGCCTCCCGGCTTGAGCGCAACCTCAACCTGGCACTTCAGGTCATGGAGATCACCGACCGGGTGGTAGTCTGCCTGAACCTGATCGATGAAGCCGAGCGGCATGGCTTGAAAGTTGATGAGCGCCGGCTGGCCCGCGATCTGGGGGTCCCGGTTATCCCCACCGTGGCGCGCTATAACCGCGGGATGGATGAACTGGTCAAGGCCATCCATGAGGTCGCCACCGGCGAAGTCCGGCCGAGACCTTTCAAGGTGCGCTCAACGACCGGCGTGCTCAAGTCAGCACTGGAAAAGCTCGAGCGTGAGATCCTGCAGCTGTATCCCGAACTGCCCAATGTCCGCTGGGTCGCCCTTCGGCTGCTGGACGGCGATGAGGATATCATCCGGGCACTGCGCAGCGGCGAACTTGGCAATCTGTTCCAGATGGAACAGCCGGTGGAAGAACAACGACAGACACTGATGGCGGAAGGGAGCTGAGATGAACAATACCCAGACCGTCACTGCCGACGAGATCCTCCGCAGCGCCCAGGAACTGCGCGCCGAAGTGGGGGTCGATTTCCACGAAAAACTGGTCGAGGCAGTCTACACCGATGCTGCCCGTTTGGCGGATCGGGCTGTGACGCGCCCGGATCAGAAAGCACGTTTTGATCTGGATGCCACCATCGACCGGATCGTCACTGACCGCAGGTGGGGCTTCCTGCTGATGATCCTGCTCTTCACCCTTGTGCTATGGATCACGATCGAAGGTGCGAATGTACCCTCCCGGATGATTGCCAACTTGCTGCTTGATACCATCCATCCCTGGCTCAAAAGCCTGGCGGCGGCCATCAGCATGCCCTGGTGGCTGGACGGTCTGCTGATCGACGGTATGTACCTGGCAACCGCCTGGGTGGTGAGCGTCATGCTGCCGCCGATGGCGATCTTCTTCCCACTCTTTACACTGCTGGAGGACTTCGGTTACCTGCCGCGCGTTTCCTTCAACCTGGATGCGCTCTTCCGGCGGGCAGGGGCGCATGGCAAGCAAGCGCTCTCGATGATGATGGGCTTTGGCTGCAACGCGGCTGGCGTGGTGGCCACCCGGATCATAGACAGCCCGCGCGAACGGCTAATTGCGATCATCACCAACAACTTCGCACTGTGCAACGGCCGCTGGCCGACCCAGATCATGATCGCCACGGTCTTTATCGGTGGTCTGGTCCCGGCGCACCTGGCCGGGTTGATCTCGGCGGCATCGGTGGTTGGGGTGGCGCTTCTGGGGGTGGGGTTCACCTTCCTGGTTAGCTGGTTCCTCTCCCGCACCATGCTGCGCGGCGAGGTCTCGACCTTCAGCCTGGAACTGCCGCCGTACCGTCCGCCGCGTTTCTGGCAGACGATCTACACTTCCTTGATCGACCGCACGATCTATGTCCTGTGGCGGGCGATCGTGTTTGCAATGCCGGCCGGCGCGGCTATCTGGCTGGTGGCTAATATCACCATCGGCGGCACCAGCATTGCCGAATACATCATTAACTTCGTCAACCCGTTCGGCGTGCTGCTCGGCCTGAACGGCGTGATCCTGCTGGCGTATATTGTCGCCATCCCGGCTAATGAGATCGTGATCCCCACGATCCTGATGCTGACTGTGCTGGTCACCGGGGTGGATACCGGCGCCGGCGCAGGCGTGATGTTTGAACTGGAATCCGGCGCGGATATGCTTTCGCTGTTCACCGCCGGTGGTTGGACGCTGCTGACGGCGGTCAACCTGATGTTGTTCAGCCTGGTCCACAACCCGTGCTCGACCACGATCTTCACGATCTATAAAGAGACCGGCAGCGCCAAATGGACGACTGTGGCCGCGCTGCTGCCGGTGGTGATGGGCTTTGGGCTGACCTTCTTCCTCGCCCAGATCTGGCGTTTGCTGGCTGCGCTTTGATTTCGGACCCACGACCTCAAACGGGGCAGTGATCCTGCTCCGTTTTTGATTCACACACGCTTATCGCGGTATCATTTGCCCATGACCGAGATTACCCTCCGCCCGGCAAATCGCCGCGAGGCTTCAGCCATCCGCGCGCTGGTGATCGCTGCCGGCCTGAATCCCTTCGGGCTGGACTGGCGCCGTTTTGTGGTGGCTATTTCGCCGGCTGGACAGGTTGTCGGCTGCCTGCAGCACAAGCCGCATCGCGATGGTTCCCTCGAGTTAGCCTCCCTTGTGACCGCGCCGGACTTCCGCGAGCAGGGCATTGCCCGCCGGCTGATCGCAGACTTCCTTGAGCAGCACGAACCACCGGTTTACCTGATGTGTCGGGCAGAATTGACTGAATTTTATGTCCGTTTTGGGTTCCAGGTCGTCCCTCTGGCTGAAATGCCCCCTTATTTCCGCCGCATCCAACGGCTGACCGATCTCTTCCTGCATGGCCGGGACGCGAAGAAGGGTCTGCGGATCATGTGCCGGGGTTGTAGTTCGGCCTGATCCGGTCGCCCTTCTTCACTCCAAACGCCGCCGCCGCAGTTATAATCGATCCATGCAAGCAATCCGACGGATCCCCGTTCCAATCTGGCTGTACCTGCTGGCAGTGCTCGTCCGGCTGATCCCGGTCGTGGCAGCCCGCGGGATGGGTATCGGCCTGGATGACATGTTCCAATACGACATGCTGGCCCGCAGCCTGGCTGCTGGCGACGGCTATCGCTGGTATGCCGAGGACGATCTGGCCCTGGCAGAGCGCTATTTCCCCTTTGAGGCTGTGATCGGCGATTACGACCCGCGCGGCGTGCTGACATCCTTCCGCCCGCCGGGATATCCCTTCTTCCTTGCGGTGATCTACCGAATCTCCGGGCTGGAAAGCCGGTTCTTCGCCGCTCGGCTGATCCAGGTGTTCGTGTTCAGTGCGATTGTCCCGCTCACATGGGCGCTTGCCAGGCGTCTGTTTCCCGATCAACCGCGGCTGCCAGGCACCGCCGGTCTGATTCTGGCTTTCTATCCCTATCTGGTTGTGTATCCGCTGGCACTGGCGAGTGAAGTCACCTTCATCCCGTTGACCCTGGCGGCCGTTTTGGCATTGCTGCATGCCGTAGAGTCCCGCCGCTGGCTGCTCTACCTGCTCTCCGGGACTCTCTTCGGCGCGGCCGCCCTGACCCGCTCGGTGATCGTGCTGATCCTGCCTTTGATCCTGTTGTGGCTGTGGTTCCTGGTCCGTGACCGGCGGGGTGCGCTGATCCTGTTAGGTTGCGTGTTGGCTTTTGTTTTGCCGTGGATGGCGCGCAACACCAGGCTGCACGGCCAGTTCACTTCGATCGAGAATAACCTGGGCTACACGCTCTATCTTGGCTACCATCCGGAGACCGGCGGGCGATTCCAGTACCCGCAGTCAACCGATCTGCTGCCGTATCTGGATGACAGCCAACGAAACCAGATCGGTATCGAACGCACCCTGGCTTTTATCCGGCAAGACCCCAACCGCATTCCCGGTCTGATGGCTGCCAAACTGGGCGATTTCTTTGGGCTTGAACGGCGGGCGCTGACCTATTTTTATGCCAACAACTTCTTCGGATACATCCCCCAGCCCTGGTTCACGCTGCTGTTTGCCTTCTTCACCTTCCCATTCGCGGCGGTGTGCCTCGGTGCAGCCCTGGCCGTATCGGCGCTGGAATGGAACCGCCGCCGGATCCTGATCGCGTTGATCTTCCTGGCTTATCTGGCGCCGCACCTGCTGCTGCTGGCGGAGCCGCGTTTCCACCTGACCGTTGTCCCGCTGCTGGCCGTGTTTGCCGCCTATCCCCTGACAGCCTGGCATCAGGTCCGTGCAGCGTTGTTGAGGCCTCGTGCCGGTTGGCGGACAGCGCTGGCCGCCCTGCTGGTGGGATTGTTCGTCCTCAATTGGGGGTTGGAACTTTGGCACGATGCCGGATTGCTGCGCGAGCTGTTCGGGCCGGAGGGCAACCGCTTATATTTGGATTATTGATGGAGGCTGATGTGAAAAAGTTATTTACCTTTGAATTGCAGTTTAACTGGAATATCGTGATCGCGACGATCATCACTACTTTGCTGTTGATGGTCGATCACTACCATCGCTTTACCGCCTCCAAAGCCCTGGACCGCTTCTTCCTGTATCTGGTCATCCCGCTGATCGTCATCATCGTCTTCCTGCGCGAGAACCCGGCCGATTATGGCTTTCAACTGGGAGACTGGAAGGCCGGCCTGGCGCTGACGGCGATCGTGATCGCCATCGCCGCACCGATCCTGTGGCTGACCGCCCGCGGCGACCCGAGCATGCAGAAATATTATGAGTGGCTGCTCAGCCCGGAGCTGCCGCGCTATGCTTTCCTGGATCTGATCGGCTGGGAGTTCATCTTTCGCGGCTGGCTGCTCTTCGGGTACGCCCGTAAATACGGCCACGACGCGCTGTGGCTGCAGTCGGTGCCTTTTGCCCTGGCACATATTGGCAAGCCCGAGATCGAGACCTTGTCGACGATCTTTGGCGGGTTTCTGTTCGGACTGGTAGCGTGGCGGACCAGGTCATTTATCTACCCCTTCCTGATCCACTACTTCATTTTCACCTTCACGGTCCTGGTGGCCGGCGGCGCGCTGGGGTAACTGCTGGCAAAGTGATCGATTAATCCCGAAAACCCATCGAGCGCAGAAATGCCTGATGCTTCTTCGGCATTTTGGCCACGACCAGCGCGTAGGAGTGATCGATCAATTCATAGACCAGTTTCTCGGGCAGGCTGCCGTCCATCACCAGAGAGTTCCAGTGGCGTTTGTTCATATGATAGCCAGGCAGAATGGCGGGATACTGTTCGCGTAACGCCAGGGCATCGTCTGGATCGCATTTCAGGTTCAGCCGCAGCGGCTCTTCATCTTCTCCGATCAGGGCAAACATCTTGCCAAGCACCTTGTACACCCGAGTACCCTCGCCAAAGGGGTAACTGGCATCGGTCCCCGGTTTGGAGAGCAGATAGTTTTCCAGAGCGTTGAAGTTCATGGCTAACCCTTATCAGGGAACTGGCTGGCAGCGAATTCCGCCAGAGCAGTGATCGTCAGGCTGGGATTGATCCCCGGGTTGGCCGGCATGACCGAACCGTCGATCACATACAGACCGGGATAATTGAACACCTGAAAATCCATCCCGATGACGCCATCATCAGCGCTGCGGCCGATCGGGCAGCCGCCCATCATGTGGGCGGTGGTCGGCATACCAAACAGCGTTTCGGCCACCGATCCAACCGGTGCGCCGTACATCAGGGTGGCCAGCAGGCGGGTGATGGTGTGCCCGATCTCGATCTTGGCCGGGATCGATCCCTTTTGGCCTTTTTCGAACACCAACCCGCGCCGGAATAATGTCCAGCCATTCCGACCGAGCCGGAGATTGACCATATTGTCCTCTGTCTGCATCACCAGAAGGATGGTCGTTCGCTCAGCCCATTGGGGCTGCAGCAGCGAAGCGAACATGTCGCGCGGCCTGCTAATCAGCCGCCCGAGCAGTTGGGCGAAACGCTGCAGGGCAGGGCGATCTGATTCGATCAGCGGCCAGGCCAGCAGGCGGATCAGACCTGATTTGGCTGGGTAGCGCACCGGCTCAATGCGCGTGACCGGATCGGCCTGGAAGATCGAACTGATGGCGATCCCGTTGGAGTAGTCCACCTCGTTGCGGTAGGCGGTTGCCCCGGTGATCGCTTCGCTGTTGGTGCGCACCTGGTGCCCCAGGCGGGATGAGATCTGCGGTAGAGAGCCGGTCACCTCCCGGCAGCGGAAGAGCAGTTTGAGCGTGCCCATCACGCCAGCGGCCACAATCACCTGGCGCGCCCGGATCGTCTTTCTGCGTTTGCCAAGCAGCCTGGTCGGGTTGAAATACTGCAGTTCGTAGCGGGCGTCATCCGGCTGGTCAGGGGGCAGCGGCCGGATGTCGTCCACCTGCGCTTCGGCCCGCACTTCCACGCCCAACCTTTCGGCCAGATACAGGTAGTTTTTTGTCAGGGTATTCTTGGCGTTGTGCCGGCATCCTACCAGGCAGCCGCCGCAGAACTGGCAGGCGGCCCGGGGCGGTCCGTCTCCCTTGAAGTATGGGTCAGGCATTTCCTGACCTTCCTGCCCATTTTCTCCGAAGAATACCCCGACCTCGGTTGGAGCGAAGGTTTCGCCAACTCCAAGATAATCGGCCATTTTTTTAAGGTTGTGGTCGGCTTCGGTAAGCAGAGGATTGGTGGCCACCCCCAACATCCGGCGGGCGGTTTGGTAATGCGGGGCCAGCACCCGTTTCCAATCGGCCAGATCCTTCCAGGCGGGCGCAGCGAAGAGCTTGTCCTCAGGTTCCATAAGGACATTCGCATAGCCAAGGCTGCCACCACCGACCCCGGCCCCATGCAGGATCAGCATGCCGTTCAGCAGGCTCATCTGGAAGATACCGAAACTGCGCAGCGCCGGATTGTACAGATATTTCCAGAACTGCCAGTTGGACTCGGCAAAATCCTGGTCCTCGTAACGCTTGCCGCGTTCCAGCACCGCGACCGAGTAACCCTTTTCCGCCAGCCGCAGCGCCGAGACCGAGCCGCCGAACCCTGACCCGATGATGACGATATCAAAAGTGTCACTGTCCATCGTCTCCTCCTCCTGAAAATCTGCCGGGCTCATCCATCCTCCGCATCGATTGTCTGGTTGGTGGTGAGCTGGATCTCATCCAGACCAGCGCCGCGAGCTTTCTCCAGACGTGCGAACCGTTTGTGAAACTGGTTCATGGCGTAGGTGATGAAATCATCCTCTACCAATCCAAAGGGCGTGACTTCGTAGGTGCTGAAGGCTTCGCCGATCACCGCCACCGCCGGGTAGAGCAGGGTGTTCATCTGGGTTTCAAGGTCACTCCACAGGTCTGGGTGCTCGGCGACCAGCCGTGAGAGCAGGTAGATGCCGTAGGCGATATGGCGGGACTCATCCTGTTTCAGCAGCCCGATCCCTTTGCGCAGGCCGGGCATCAGGTTGTTGCGTTCCAGCATGGTGAAGAAGGCCTGGTACCCGGTCTCGGCCAGCATGCCTTCCACGATCATGTTGTAGGTTACGGCGGCCTGCACCTGGCTGCGCGGTGAGGGATCCCGTTTGAGCGCCTGCAGCGCTTCCGGGAGGTGCTGGTAGAAGATCGTCTGATAGCTGGGGGAGTGGTAATGGGATAGGTCGCCGGTATGCTGGCAGACTTCGTCCAGGCAGCGGCGGAAGAAATCGGTGTGTTTGGCCTCCTCAAACAGGAAGGAGGTCAAGAACATTTCTTCTTCCAGCCGGCCTTCCTCAGCGATCACCTGGATCAAGGGCAGCAGATCGAGGGTGACAGCCTCCTCCCCGGCCACGAACAGGGCGGTTAACCGCAGTATCAGGTCTTTCTCCTCATCCGTGAATGACAGCCAATGCTGCCGGTCCTCCGAGAAATCGATCTCGCTCGGATTCCAGATACCGAACTTTTTGGCCTTCTCGAACAGCCGCATTGGTGGGGAGGTCCGGTCCAGTCCGGTCGTTGTGGTGGTGAAGGATTTGTGGACGGCCATCTTTTGCTCCAGAAATGTGGGAATCTTAATTTCATTCTACCAACTTTTCGTCCCAACACCTAACGGTGACTTTCAGACCACGTTAACGCACCTCAGATATTTTGTATATCCAACGCTTACCTCGCGCTGATACGGGTCTAATGTCCCGACGGTAAGATAGCGTCACAGAAAAAATTCTGAACTATTGAAATCAAACCAAACGATCAATGGAGGATTACCAATGACCACTTACTATATCAGTCCCCGCACCCGCCTGCACCGCCGTTACCACGAGTTGGACGCGCAGCGCCCGGATGTCCAGATCCCGCTGGATGTGATTGCCGAAGGCGATGACTACCGTCTGGTGGGGTATGTCCCAGGCGTGAAGGCCGAGGATTTGCAAATCGAGATCCTGGAAGATGTTGTTTCGATCAAGGGTGAGTTTGCCAACGAGTATGATGAGGACATCAAGGTCCTGCGCCGTGAGCGCCCGACCGGCAAGTTTGCCCGCAGCCTGCGTCTGCCGACTATGCTGAACGCCGCCGGTGCATCCGCCGAGGTGACCAACGGCGTGCTGACCCTGGTGGTCCCGAAGGCCGAAGAGGCCAAAGCCCGCCAGATCCAGGTCAAAGTGAAGTAAGCCGATCTGTTGCATGAATAAGCGCCCCGTTCGGGGCGCTTTTCGCGTGTGCAGCCGCCCATTTACCGAAATAGTGGCTTTTCATCCCCCGGCTTCGAGCCGTGGGGATGAAAAGCCACGCGGGATTTGCTTGTCTTGTATGCTGCGGTGTTGTATAATCTGAAACAAGAACAAATGTTTCATT
>JAGVCA010000010.1 GCA_020059485.1 Anaerolineales bacterium | reverse complement strand
CATTCCCCACAAGAATCTTGCGCCTATATTTCGGACACCAGACGAAATGAGTTTTGAGCGAAAACAGATTGCCAGCGTTTGTTTTGGTTCGAGTACCCATCATAGAACAATTGTACTACAAATTTATCGAAACGACATTTTTCAACCACAATCAGGGAGTGGCTCCCGCCACTTCCAAATTCCCCTGTCGCCTGAAGACGACAGTCCCCTTTGGAGATTTTTATGGAGAACAGAAATGAAATCAGTAAGTTTTCCCCCGGTGGCTTTACCAAATAATGTCTTACTTATCCTAGGCTCTAGTCCGGGCAAAAAGTCCCTGCAAGTTCAGCAGTACTACGCCCATCCTCAAAATCTGTTCTGGGAAATCATGGATAAGGCACTCGGGATCGACAAAAACTCAATGTACGAATCCAGATTATTGCTTTTGAATCAGGATGGGATTGCCCTATGGGATGTCCTGGAATATTGCGAAAGAGAAGGGAGCCTAGATTCTAATATCCAGGTAAACTCAGAAGTCCCTAACAATTTTGGTGAATTCTTTGAGCGGATTCCGTCGATACGTCACATTTTTTTTCAACGGGGAAAAAGCTGAAAAATCCTTTTTTCGGCATGTTTCACCAGTATTGTCTCAGGACATAATGGATAGGATCAATTTCACAACCCTGCCTTCGACGAGTCCGGCGAACACCACCATGTCAAAAACTGAGAAATTAGAGATTTGGAAACAAGCCATCAACAGTGTTGTGGAATAGTTGATCCATATCCTTTGATAGGTTGAGAAAAGACTGCGTTATAATGAAATCCGCACCAACAGACTGGCTGATTGAGGAGCGCGCGATGTCCGAACAACTGGATACCACCCCGTTATACGCCTTTCGGGTACACTGGATCAAAGGGCTGGTGCGGCCGGTCCGCTGGATCGGGCAGAAACTGGTGGTGTTCCGCACCAAGGTGATCTTCCAAACCGGGATCTTTAGCCGGGAAGAGCGGATCATCCCGATCAGCAAGATCACGGATATCCGAGTGAGCAAAGGATGCGCGGCCGGGGTGCTGGGTTACGGTAACTTGTATATCGAAACCGCCGGATCATCCGGGACCGAGATCGAGGTGCTGGATATCGCCAACCCGGATTACGCCCGCGACCTGATCGTCCATCTGGTGGACCAGTCCGAGAGTTAGACCTCCCCCCTATTCCGGTTGAATACCTTCCTCAACCGCTGCTGGAACCGGCTGCGGCTGGTTGTTGGCGGCATTGTTGGTCTCGATGTTCATCACCACCGGGATGAGCAGTCCAAACAGCCCCATGAACAGCGTAAAACCGCCTGCGACCCTGAACCAGGCCTGAATACCGGTCAGGTCTGAGATCGGGCCGGCGATGGCGAGACCAATGGGGGCCATCGCGCCGGAAAAGCTGCCAAGCAGGGTAAAGACTCGGCCTTGCATATCCGGTGCGACCGAGGACTGCATGATGGCGCCGATCGAACCATTGGCGATCGGCAGGCTGAAGCCGAACACCGCCGCCGAAAACACCGCCAGGGTGAACATATTCGCCGGCAGCAGCCCATTTATCAGGATGCCGGCACCAAGTAAGGCCACCGCCAGCAGCGAGGTGACGATCTTGCGGCGGAAACCGCCCCAGACCCCCAGCAGCAAACCGCCGACCACCACGCCAACCCCGAAGACGGAGTTATAGGTACCCACATCGAGGACGCTGCCGCCAAAATGGTCCTTGATCAGCAGCGGGGTCAAAGCAGAGGTGGGGGACAGCAGGAAATTGAGCGAAGCGGCCATCAGCGAGAGGATTAGCATGCCCTTCCAGTTCCAGACATAGCGAAACCCGGCTTTCAGGTCATCGAGGTAGCCGGAGGCCTGACCGGACAGGAGTTCGCTCGCGCTGCGGTCGGGCTGGGGGATCTGGAAAAACAACAGCGGCAGGATGGCGACCAGGGCAGTAATGCCATCAATCGCCAGGATCCATTGCATTTCCAGCGCTTCGTACAGGATGGCACCAAGCGGCGCGGCGATGATATTCAGGCCGCCATTGAGCATCTGGTTGACGCCCTGGACCCGCGAGAGGTGTTCGACTGGCACCATCAGGGAGGTGGAGGCCTGCATGGCGCTGCCGTGGAACGCGCCGGCTACCGCCCGGATGAAGAGCAGGAGGTAGATCTGCCACAGGGCGACTTCCGTGACGGCGAACAACAAGGCCAGGACCAGCGTTGCGGCGGCAACGGTGGCGTCGGAAACCAGCATGGTGCGGCGGCGGTCCCAGCGGTCCACGAGCGGGCCAATGAAAGGGCCGAGGATGACGTTCGGCAGAATACCGACCAGGCTGGCAATCGCCAGCACGGTGGCAGACCCGGTGGTGACGGTCATGTACCAGATGACGGCAAACCCGACCAGGTTGCTGCCCAGCAAAGAGAGGGCCTGCCCCGACCAGATGGTGAAAAACCTTCGCTTCCAGGGAATGCCATCCTTGACTGAGAATTGAGTAGCCATTGCGCCTCCGGCAGAGTGGATATTTGTATCTTCAGTACGTGCCAGGAGAATTATAGTTGCAATTGCCGTTTCGACCATCCACCTGGAGAACGATCATGGCGGCCAGAGTGGAGGGAATGAAACAAATAATCCCGCAATAATTATTGCGGGATCGCTAATGTATGCAATATGAAGACCGGGATGATACCGGCCTGATTACAGCAGGGATTGGGCGTTTATTTTGGCGGGTTATCCACCAGCATCAGGTTGAAGGTCTCACGGACGACTGCCAGGGTCTGGACGGCATCGTAGGTGCCGGAGTGCGAGGCAAACACCGAAGTATCCAGGATGGCTTCAAAGGGATCCTGCCCCAGCGCGCGTCCGGCGATCTTGACCCGTTGCCAGTATGGGCGGAGATGTTCTGCCCACTGATAGTAGTGGTGCTTGATGGCATAGCGCAGGCTGCTGAGGAGATGCTGGTCATCTTCTTCCAGCCGGCCAGTGCGGTGGATATCGACCACCAGATCCTCAAACATCACCCAGTTGGCAAGAAAGGTACGCATTGGGCTGTCCTGCATTTTGATGTAGATCGTTCGTGTTGAGAGTGTCATCCTAACCTCCTGAAAACCCATCGAAAAACTCGCTCTCGCATGTGCACACTATTTGCACATATTATATGTGCAATATATTAGCAGAATATTCGCGTTTTGACAAGGGGAAATTTTGGGGATCACGGCGATGACACGAGGAGAGTGAGCCAAGGCAAATTTGAGGATCCTGCGAATCAAAACCGGGCGACGAATGCCGCCCGGCTGGAAGGTCATAAATGTCCAGGCCCTACTTCTTTTTCCACTTCTTGTCTTTGTGCAGGGCATAGTGCTCCGGCCCGGGCGAAAGGAAAGGCAGCCGGATCTTTTCGTAGCGGACCAGGAGCAGCAAGCCGCCGACGACAGCCATCAGGAGCGCGATCAGGCGGGAGTAGCTCAGGTCGGTGCCGGGGATGCGGGGCTGGTCCGGGCGGAAGAACTCCAGCCAGACGCGGCCGATGCCGGCCAGCAGCAGCCAGAGATAGAAGGTCGTGCCCGGCTTGAGCCGTTCGCCAAATTTGCGCACCAGCCAGATGATCAGGATCGCCGCCAGGATGTTCCACAGACTTTCGTAGAAAAAGGTCGGGTGAAAGCGGGTGGTCTCGACCGGGAAAGCGGCCAGGTCGTTCCAGGGAGCCAGGCGGTTCTCGGCGGCGATCGAGACGCCCCAGGGCAGCTCAGTCGGCGGGCCGTATAGTTCCTGGTTGATAAAATTGCCGATCCGTCCGACAGCCTGCCCGATCAGCAGCGGGGGTGCCAGCGAATCGAGCAGCAACCAGAAATCGAACTGCTTGCGACGGGCGTACCACCAGGCCACCAGGATGCCAAACAGCACCGCGCCGTAGATGTGCAGCCCGCCCTCACTGATGTGGAAAATGCGGGCCGGATCTTCGAGATAGTACTGCCCTCCCCCGGCAATGTCGTTAAGGACATACCAGGCCCGGGCGCCGAGGATACCAGCCGGCACCACCCAAATGATCAGGTCCCAGATGAATTCGAAATGTCCGCCGCGTTTGGCGATCTCGCGCTCGGCGATAAAAGCGCCGAGCATAACGGAAACGGCGATGATCACGCCGTACCAATAGATGGAAACGGTGCGTCCGGCGAGTTCAAACGAGAAGATGATAGGGTCGATCAAAACTTACCTCCTGAGAACAATGTGTATTTATTCTAATCGATTTCAGCCATCTTTTTGCTGAGTTCGGCCATCAACTCTTCGGTGCGCGGGTCGAAGTTGAAGCGCTCGAAGATCTCGGTGTACTGCGGGATGATCTGCTGCGGGCGATAGCCCATATCGATGAGCGAGTATTTGTGCTTGCTGCGGTAATTGCGAGCAAGTTCAACGGCGTGGGCCAGGGCAACCTCGAATTCCGGCGTGAGCGGGATGCGGAAGTGGGAGTAGATCAGGCGGGTGCTGGTGTCGAGGTCCTCGGTCAGAGAGCGGTACTTCATGATCAGGTATTCGCTCTCCGGCAGGCACTCGAGCGAATCGAGGGTTTCGACATACCAGCCGCGGGTCAGTTCGAGCAGCATGTCCTTGAAGGGATACTTCTCGAGCGGGTCGTTGAAATAATGCCAGATGTAAGAGAAAAAGGAAGTTTTGGAGGCGAGCATATCGACCGGGTTGCGCACCAGGTAGATAAACTTGGCATCCGGGAAATATTCGCGCAGTGCATGGACCTTGGAACTGAAGGCCGGGTTCTTGGCGATGTAGCGCCGCCCGCCGTGGAAATAGACGTGCTTTTGCACCATGCGGTAGTAGAAGGTCATGGCGCGCTTTTTCTCCTTGGAACTGACCTCAGTGTCGAAGTGCAGGTATGGGGAGAGCAGGTCCATGTAGGGGAAGATGAACATCAAAAAGGACGAGGTCCAGTTATGCAGCAGGATGCCTTCGTCTTCATCGACCTCCATCAGGGCGACGCGGTGCATGGGGATGCTGTCGAGGCGCTTCTGTTCGGCCTGGTCCAGCCGCCGGGCCAGCCGACCGCCGAGCAAGCGCTGGTCGGTGCGCCCGAGCCACTGCCAGAACTTGCGCTGGGTAATGGAGGGGGCGATGTAGATCTCCCAGGTTTTCATAGCGGTGATGTGGGCTTCATCCTGGGCCAGCAGGCGCTGCAAAAGGGTGGAGCCGGAGCGAAAGTTGCCGATGATGAAGATCGGCGCTTCGACCGGCTGGCGGCGGTAGGCGCGGAAGAAGATCTCGTCGAGCAGGAAGCCGAACCAGGTGAAGAAGTTGTGCACGGGAATGATGGTGAACCACCAGAAGAGCGCTTTGAGGCGGCGGCGCGTCAGGCGGCCGTGGGTGCCGGCAGACCTGAAGAGAGACCAGTAAGCGAGCTTGATGAGCAGTCTGAAGTTATAGCGCATGGCAGCACCCGGGCGGTAAAAGTGACAGACGGAACTATATCATAATGTGGGGGGAGCGGAAAGAGGGGGATTTTTCGCTCCCTCACCCTGGCAATCGCGGCGCGATTGCCGTCTCCCTCACACAGCAAGGACGAGAGGAGACTGCAGGGAAAATTATTCCGTAATCCTCCGCATGTTCCGGTTCAGGACTGAATTCCCGCGTGCGCGGGCATGAACAAACGGCTGGCGATCATCCGACCACGTCCCACCCGACTCCGCGTTATAATTTCTCCATGACGAATAAAGAACTGGCCGATACCCTGGTCCTGATCGCCGACCTGCTGGAGATCAAGGGCGAATCCTTTTTCAAGACCAACGCCTACCGCAAAGCCGCCGAAAGCCTGCTGAACCTGTCGCAGGACGCCCGTTCGATCTGGGAACAGGGCGAACTAGAGTCGATCGACGGGGTCGGCAAGGCGATCAGTGAGAAGATCGGCGAACTGCTGGAGACCGGCGAACTGGGGTTCCTCAACCGGCTGAAAGCCGAGGTCCCGGAGAGCCTGGCGACGCTGATGCGGATCCCGGACCTGGGGCCAAAGAAGGTCAAACTGTTCTGGGAGCAGCTGGGGATCACCGAGCTGGACCAGCTGGAGCAGGCTGCCCGCAGCAGTCAACTGGCGGAATTGCCGGGAATGGGCGAGAAGTCCCAGGCGCGGGTGCTGGCCGGGATCGAAGCGCTGAAGCGGCGGCCAACCGGCCGGATGCCGCTGGGCGAGGTGTGGGATTTCGCCCAGGCGCAATTGGCGTTCCTGCGCGGCTTGTCCGGGGTGACTGCAGCCGAGACCGCCGGCAGCCTGCGGCGGATGCGCGACACCGTTGGCGACCTGGATATTTTGGCGGCGGCGGCCGAGTCCGAGCCGGTGATGGAAGCCTTCGTCGGGCAGGGGATGGTGGCGCATGTGGAGGGTCGCGGCCCGACCAAGACCAGCGTGGAGTTCAGCAACGGGCTGCGGGCGCAGTTGTGGGTGCATCCCCCCGAAAGGTTCGGGACCGCCCTGCAGTACGCCACCGGCTCGAAGGACCACAATGTCCGGGTGCGGGAACATGCCCTGGCGCAGGGCTATTCGCTCTCCGAGCACGCCCTGACGCGCGAGGACGGCAGTGAAATACTATGCGCAACCGAGGAAGAAGTGTATGCCGCCATCGGCCTGCCCTACATCCCGCCGGAAATGCGCGAGGACCGCGGCGAGGTGCCGGCGGCCATGAAAAACGCCCTGCCGCAGTTGATCGAGACCGGGGATATCGTCGCTGAACTGCACTGCCACAGCACGTGGAGCGACGGGCGCGGCACGATGCGCGAGATGGTCGAAGCCGCGCTGAGCCGCGGCCGAAAAGTGATCACGATCAGCGACCACTCGTACAGCCTGGGGATCGCCAACGGATTACAAGTCGAGCGGCTCGAAGAACAACGCAAAGAGATCGACGCGCTGCGGGTCGAGTACGAGGGACGCATCAAGATCCTGCACGGGACGGAGATGGAGATCCGGGCGGACGGCGGGCTGGACTTCCCAGATGAGGTGCTGGCCTGGCTGGATATTGTGGTGGCCTCGCTGCACGTCGGGATGCGCCAGCCGGGCGAGCAGGTCACGGCCCGGATGCTGAATGCGATCTGCAACCCGCATGTCGATATCATCGGTCACCCGACTAACCGCCTGCTGCCCGACCGGGCCGGCTCGGACCTGGAGATGGAAGCGATCTTCCAGGCAGCGCTGGAACACGGGACCGTGCTGGAGATCAATGCCAACCCGCAGCGGATGGACCTGAACGACATTCACGCCCGGCGCGCCCTGGAGCTGGGCATCCCGCTGGCGATCAACACCGACGCCCACGCCCCGGAACACCTCGACCTGCTGCATTTCGGCGTCTCGGTCGCCCAGCGGGCCTGGGCGACACCGGAGCAGGTCATCAATGCCTGGCCGGTGGAGAAACTGCTCGGCTGGCTGCGGGCACGCGGATAAGGAACTGCCATGAACCACCGTCAACGCATGCAGGCCTGCCTGAAGGGCGAAACGATCGACCGGCCGCCGGTGGCGCTGTGGCGTCATTTCCCGGTCGATGACCAGTCGGCTGAGATGATCGCGGCCGCCCACCTGCATTTCCAGCAAAGTTTTGATTGGGACTTCCTGAAGGTGACGCCCTCCTCCGGTTATTTTGTCTACGATTGGGGTGTGCAGGATGTCTGGCGCGGGCACCCGCATGGGACCCGGGAGTACACCAACCGGGTGATCCACGCACCGGAGGACTGGCTGCGGCTGGAACCGCTCTCCCCGCACAAGGGCCACCTGGCCGAGCAGATCACCGCCCTGACCAGGATCATCGAGGCGATTGGAAAGGAGACCCCGGTGATCTTCACGGTCTTCAACCCGCTTTCGATCGCCAAGAAACTTGTCGGCGACGAGGAGCTGCTCGTCCACCTGCGGCAGTACCCGGATGAGACCAGCCGCGGGCTGGAAGTGATCACCGAAGCGTGCAAGGATTTCGTCACAGCGGTGATCGGCCAGGCGGGGGCAGACGGGATTTTCTTTGCCGTGCAGCATGCCCAGCCGTCGCTGCTGAACCAGGAGGAATATTTCCAGTTCGGCCGGCCGTATGACGTCCCAACGCTGCTGGCGGCCTCGGATGGCTGGCTGAACGTGCTGCACCTGCATGGAAACGAAGTGTATTTCGACCAGTTCACCGATTACCCGGTGCAGGTGATCAACTGGCACGACCTGGAAACCAAACCGGACCTGGCGAGCGGGATGAAACGCTTTTCAGGCGCGGTCTGCGGCGGGATCCGCCAGGAGGCGACCCTGAACCTGGGGACGGCGGCGCAGGTGCGGGCAGAGTCTGAGGCGGCGATGGCAGCCACCGGAGGAGAGCGTTTCATCCTCGGGACCGGGTGCGTGGCGCCGACGACCACACCGTATGGCAATCTGATGGCAGCGCGGAGGGTGGTCGAAGGCGCACAAGGCTAGAAAAAGCACAAAGATGCAAGTACAATACTGGAACCCAGGCACAAGTTGAGGGTTATACCCGACACACGCAGGAAGCCATCCACCAAGTTGAGGAGCCATTATGATCTCTGTTGAAATGATCGATACCACGGACCGCAAGCAGGTCCAGCGTTTCATCGACATCCAGTTCAAACTGTACCAAGACTGCCCGCAGTGGGTCCCGCCGATCCTGATCGACCGGCGGATGCAGATGAACAAGAAAAAACATCCCTTCTACGAACATTCGGATGCCGATTTCTTCATCGCCGTCAAGGATGGCGAGGACGTCGGCTGCATCTCCGCCTTGGAAAACAAGCCTTACAACGAATACCACAAGAAGAAGCAGGCCTCTTTCTACCTGTTCGATACGATCAACGACCAGGCGGTGGCCGATGCATTGTTCGGCGCGGTGTTTGAGTGGGCGCGGGCGCGCGGCCTGAACCAGGTGGTCGGGCCGAAAGGCTTTGGTCCGCTGGACGGCTATGGCATCCAGACAATGGGCTACGAGCATCGCCAGATGATGACCATGATGCACTATAACTACGAGTATTATCCCGTCATGATGGAGAAGATGGGCTTCCGTAAGGAAGTGGATTTCCTCTCGGACTACTTCGATATCTCCAAGGTCAATGAAAACTTCCCGGAGCGCATCCACCGCATCGCCGACCGTGTCCAGCAGCGCGGCACGCTGCAGGTCAAGCGCTTCAAGAACAAAAAGGAACTGGCAGCCTGGGGCCAGCGCATCGGCGAGGCCTACAACAAGGCTTTCGTCCACAACTGGGAATACTACCCGCTCTCCAAACGCGAGATCGACTTTGTGGTCGAGAACATCCTCGTGATCGCCGACCCCAAACTGATGAAGATCATCACCCACGACGAAGAAGTGGTCGGGTTCCTGTTCTCTTTCAAAGATATCTCCAAAGCACTGCAGCGCAGCAAGGGGCGGATGTTCCCCTTCGGGATCTTCCTGATCTTGTGGGAACTGCAGAAGACCGAGTGGATCTCGTTCAACGGTGCGGGGGTGCTGCCGGAATTCAAAGGGCGGGGCGGGAACGCCCTGATGTACTCCGAGATGGCCAAGAGCATGAACGAGTACCCTTTCAAACACGGCGATCTGCCCCAGGTGGCCGAGACCACCAAAGAGATGCGCGCCGATCTGGAGAACCTGGGGGGTGTGCCCTACAAGAACCATCGGGTGTATATCATCGATCTGTAGGACGAGTGGAAGCATAGTTGATGTGAGGTTGTTGGAAAACAACCTCACTTTTTCATGGAGGAGCGATGCACATCAGAAAGATCGACCTGACCTCAAAGCAGGATGTCCGGCAATTTGTGATGTTTCCGTTCGAGTTGTATAAAGGCTGCGATCAATGGGTCCCGCCGATCATCGCCAGCGAGATCCACAAGCTCGACCCGCAGCGGCACCCGTATTACCAGCATTCGACCGCGGACCTCTATCGGGTGGAGGATGCCGGCGGGAAGACGCTGGGGCGGATCGGACTGCTGAACAATACTCGGGCCAACGAACAACTGAATGAGAACACCGGGATGTTCTGCTATTTTGACGTGGTCGAAGATCTGGAAGCCGCCCGGCTGCTGATCGACCAGGCTGATGAATGGGCGCGCGGACACAATTTCAACCGGCTGGTCGGTCCAAAGGGGTTGATCAACACCGATTCCGGCGGTGTGCTGGTAGAGGGATTTGAACACCGGGCGGCGCTGAATATCCCGTATAACTATGCGTATTACCAGACCTTCCTGGAAGCGCTGGGATTCATCAAGGAACGCGACAGCCTGTCGGGTTACATCCATATCCCGGATACAGAAGTGCCGGAGCGGGTGCGGGAGATCGCCCAGCGGGTGATGGGCCGGCGCGGTTACAGGATCAAGCACTTCAGCACTAAAGAAGAGATGCGGGCAATGGTCGACAAAGCCCAGCAGGTGCTGAACGACTCGTTCCGGGGCGGGCCGGGGTTTGTCGAGATGACCGATGCCGAGTTCACCCAGGCGGCCGAGGACCTGATCACGATCGCCGACCCGCGATTGATCAAAGTGGTGATGAAGGACGAAGAGATCATCGGGTATCTGTTCGCCTATCACGACGTTGGCGCAGGTCTGAAGCGGGCCAACGGGCGGCTGTTCCCGTTTGGCTGGCTGCACCTGTTGATCGACAAGCGGCGTACAAAATGGGTCAATGTGAATGGGGTTGGGGTGCTGCCGGAATACCAGGGGCGCGGCGTCAATGCCATCATGTATACCATGCTGGGGGAGACGATCAAGAACGAATTCAATTTCGAGCACGCCGACACAGTCTTCATTGGCGAAGAAAATTTCCGCAGCTTTTCAGACAATGTGACCATGGGTGTGGAATGGTACAAACGCCACCGCATCTACGCCAAAGACCTGCAGGCCCAGGAGAACCGATCATGAGCCAGGCCGTGAATGAAAAACTCCCCCGCAAGACTAAAATACTGTATGGCGCTGGAGACTTCGGTTTCAGCCTGACCGATACGGTCATCGGGGTGCTGTATGCGATCTTTCTGACGGATGTGATCGGCATCCCGGCGCGGTATGCCGCCGGTGTGTTCCTGGCCGGGCGGATCTGGGACTTTGTGAACGACCCGCTGATGGGCTATATCTCCGACCGGACACGCACCCGCTGGGGCCGGCGGCGGCCGTTCCTGCTGTTCGGCTTCATTCCATTTGCGGCCGCCTATGCCCTGCTGTGGGTGAACTATACAGATTGGGGCTTTTTTGCGACCGTGCAGGAATGGGTGGCGGGGTTCGCCCGCGGCGGGCAGGAAGCGGCCTTTGGCATCACCGGCCTGATCTTCTTCACGGCGGCGTACATTATCTATGAGACGATGGCAACCCTGGTGTACATGCCGTATTTTGCCCTGACACCTGAACTGACCCTGGATTATGACGAACGCACCGACCTGACCTCGTACCGGATGTTCTTCTCGATCTTTGCCGGGCTGATCGGGTTCGTTGTGCCGTTCATGCTGCTCGACGGGACCACCCCGGAAAACGCCCCGACCGTACTGGTGATCGGGATCGCCTTCGGGATCGCCTCAGCCCTGCCGCTGCTGCTGACCTTCTTCGGGACGCGCGAACGGGAGGAATTCATCCAGCAGGACCAGCCGGGGTTGATCCCTTCATTGCGTTCTGCCTTCGGGAACCGGATCTTTGTGTTCACGATGTTCATCTTCCTGTTCACCTGGGCAGCGCTCAACCTGGTGCAGTCCATGCTGCTGTTCTTCGTGAAATACCGCCTGGGAATGGAAGCCCAGTTCGACATTATCGCCGGGACAGTCTTCATCACCGCGATGGTGACCCTGCCATTCTGGGAAAGATTGTCGCGCCGGCTGGACAAACGACGGGCGTATATCTTTGGGATGATCTTCCTTTCGATCGTGCTGACGGTGCTGGCTTTTGTCAACCCGGATGCAGGCATGACGACGATCCTGGTGCTCGCCTTTCTGGCAGGCATCGGGGTGGCTGCGGTGCATGTGCTGCCGTGGTCGATGATCCCGGATGCGGTGGAAGTGGACGAACTCGAGACCGGCAACCGTCATGAGGGCATGTATTACAGCCTGGTGACCCTGCTGCGCAAGGTGGCGACCGCCATTGCGCTGCCCTCGATGCTGTGGATCCTGGATGCGAGTGGGTTCGTTTCGAATGCGCCTAGCCAGACCCCCTCTGCGACCAAAGCGATCATCGGACTGACCGGCCCCGGGCCGGCCTTGTTCATGTTTGCGGGGATCCTGTTCGCGGCCTTTTATCCGCTCAGCCGCGGCGAACACGCCGAGATCCGAAGGAGACTGCAGGAAAAGCGGGCCGGGGCAGCAGGACAGTGAGGCTGGTGAGCGGCCGAGATTCCCGGTCAAAATGAAGACCGCAGCGTTAATCAGGCGGCAGAACCAGATCGACAGGAATTAAAAAAAGAACAGGGAACTGAGTGCCTCGCCAGCTCCCTGTTCTATCCAGACAGTCTACCCCTAGCTGTCTGCGTGGATAAGGTCAATGAAAACCGGGGTGATCTCCGGATCGAAGTGTTTACCACTTTGCGATTGAAGGTAGGCTTTGATGCCCGATTCAGGGAAGCATTTCCGGTACGGACGATCTACGCGCATGGCGTCCCAGACATCCACCAAAGAAAAGATCCGGGCAGACAGGGGAATATCCTTCCCGGCCAGTCGATCCGGGTAACCACTGCCATCCCATTTTTCATGGTGGGAGAAGGGGATCTCGAGGACCTCTTTGGGAATCGTGAAATTTTTCAGCAGATCTTTGACGATCTTGGGATGCAGGCGCATGATGTGCCATTCATCCTCTGTCAGCGGGCCTGGTTTGTATAAGATCTCATCCGGGATGACAATCTTGCCGATGTCGTGCAACAGCGCGCCACGCCAGAGGTTCTTTAATGAAAGGCCATTGATGCCGAGCCGACGGGCCAGCTTGACGGCCATGCGAGCAACTCTTTCGGTGTGCTCCTCGGTCTCTTTGTCGCGTTTATCCAGCAAGGTGACCCAGCTCAGAACGATCTCATCCAGAGCTTCGTCGCGGGACGGCGCCAGGATGTCCTCGGTGAGGGAATCACGGAACTGGGGCGAAGACAGGCTGCGGTTAATCAGGACGCCGGCGCTGGAAGCATTGGCGAGATCACGGAAGAACATCAGCCAGTACCCCTTGGCCGCCAGAAAATCGTTGATCTGGTAGATGCGCAGATACCGGTACCCGGAGAGGTCGGCCATCCGGCGGATCATGGGCATATGGCTGAATACCTGGGCGACGCGGATGACATTCCCGTTCAATTTGAAGACCGATGAGTCGATCATCCGGCAAAACTGGGATAACTCTTGCTCGAAGGATTCAGCCCGCGGGGGGAACCCGACTGCGGAGGAAACGTAAAAAGAATCAGCCGGGCGCGAGAAGACCACGAGACCGCCATCTACCTTGAGGTTCCGCAGGAGGGCTGAGTGGTAGCTATCTGAAAAGGCTACACTCGCAAACGGCAGCGGTACAGAAGTCAACAAGGATTGGTTAGTCTCGATGATCGTATCCCGATTCGCGGTCGGCTGAGCAGCAAGAGTCATAATGATCGCCTGGACGCTGGCAAGCAGCTAGATCGAGGAAGCTCCGATGATCTCGTAAAGACCCTGGATGAACTGGCCAACATTCTTGGCATTGATATTCATCACTTCCTGCTGGATCATTTCCGGCAGGGGGTATTCCTGGATCTTCTGGGAACGTTTCCCGTTCAGGACGCCAGCCTTGAACTCTTCATCGATCAACGCACGGGTAGCAATGGCGTTGAGATGCGCCTTCGAGTAGGTTGATGTGCTTGCCTGCATCTGATTATCCTCCTACCCCACCGGGGATCGGGCCAAAACCACCGACGCCGCCGGGGATCGGACCAAAGCCGCCCACGCCGCCGGGGATCGGACCGTAACCGCCAACGCCGCCGGGGATCGGACCATAACCGCCAACGCCGCCGGGGATCGGACCATAACCGCCGACACCGCCGGGGATCGGACCGTAACCGCCAACGCCGCCGGGGATCGGACCGTACGACAGGACCGGGTGGTTTTGTGCGGTAAGGGTGATCAGAATGAGGAGAAGGAAGGCGATCAAGATGAAGAGGATCATCTTCCTCGAAACCTGCATTGATTTGATCTTTGCGAACATTTCAACTCCTTGATTTGCTATTTTTCTTGATTCTAAGGAAAGGTTCTGAACAAACCTATGAACAAAACAGATTTTTTTGACACGAGTAATCAATCTTTAGCCGATTCGAGGCAGAATCGACCCAGATAAAATGAGTTGAGAACGCTTCTGAGGTGCGAGAAGCAAAAAAGGGCGGCATTCAGCAGCCAGGCAGGCAGAATATCTGGGATTGATGATCAGGAACGGATCTGCGGAAGACTGGCCGCATCGGGCGGCAATTCATGGATCTGGTGGAGAAATGCCGACACCTTGTGGTCTTCGTCTGCGCGATAGACAAAGCCGAATTGCAGGGCGGCCGACACCGCCAGATGCCGGAACAATTTGCCCATACCAAAGAGCGAAGACCAGATCTCCTCCCTATTCCAACCTGAATAGGTTTCGGTCACCATCCCCCATAAGTCCTGGGAGTGTCACTTAAATGGGCTAAAATAGGGGAATGAAATGCCCACACTGCCAAAGAACAGAAAGACAAAACAAAGCCGGGCGGACGGTAACAGGAAAACAAAGATACCGTTGCATGTATTGTCAGCGAAAATACACGCCAGAAGCAGAGCCTAAAGGCTATCCGCCAGAGGTTCGCGAGAAAGCGGTGCAGATGTATGTCGATGGAATGAATTACAGGCGGATCGCCCGACATCTGAACATCAGTCATCAGACTGTTTACCGCTGGGTCAGGGCCTACTCCGAAGAACTGCCACCTCCACCCAGACCAGACAAGGTGGAGACTGCTGAGTTGGACGAAGTCTACACTTATATCGGTGACAAAAAAACAGGATCTTCATCCTGACAATTGTTGACCGAGAGACACGCTGCTTCCTGGGATGCAAAATTGTATGGGGTCGTACACGGCATACACTCCAAACGCTGGTTGACTTCGCTCCCAAAGCTGGGCAATACTTCAGCGATGCTTTTGGCCGCTATGCCTGGTTATGGTATCACGGGGGCAGCTATGCAGTTTCAGATGGTAAACGCGATACCTATTCAGTGGAAGGGGATAATTCTGAACTACGCCATTACTTAGCACGGTTGGCTCGAAAATCCCGTTGTTTCTCGCGTTGTCCGTATGCTTTGATCTGTGCTCTACGCCTTTTCATCTATGCTTTCAACAGCAGACAACTCTACAAGCAAAGGTACCCCGGCTATCCTGCTCATGTCAAAGACTTCTTAGCCCACTAATCGTGACACTCCCTAAGTCCTGACCGATCAAGCCGGGCAGCAGGCGTCCGTGCTTTCCCAACGGTTGGCGGAATCCAATTTCCATCCCGGCAAACCAGCCCAGCATGCGGTTCAATTCTGCCCGCATCAAGGTGTCCAGATGGTATTTCGGACCAAGCAGTTCGCCGCGCCGCAACCTTTTGGCAACATAGGGAGCCAGCCAACAGAATTCATTGCAGCAGTCGTGGAAGGCAGCTTCATCAGGGGGTTGAGGCAGGTAACCAGCCAGGGAGGCTGGGGCCAGAGACGGGATACGATCGTCTTTATCCAGCAGCAGCCGGCTGAGGCTGTCGCCGGCCAAGTTGGCTTCCAGGGTGGCAAGCGGCCGGAAGGTCAGGTCGATCCGAGTTCCGTCGATGAACTGCATCAGGTAGGCATAGCCCTCCTGCCGCCGGGTCTCCGGGGGTCCCATATCATCCGGCCGCTGCAGGATCATGATCTCGCCAAACAATGCGGGGAGATCCTCCCGTTGGACAAAGGGCTGCAGGTCAGTAACGAAATACACGATATCCTGATATCTCCCCATGCCTAAAGGCAGGGGGTTCCTGAGTTCACAACGCCGTTTCCGGGTCGGTGATTTGCCCGGGTCTTAACACTGCTCCCATCAGGT
>JAGVCA010000015.1 GCA_020059485.1 Anaerolineales bacterium | reverse complement strand
TGCTCGAGGAACTCGGCCTGGTTATAGGAAGGCGTGATGATGCTGACGAGCGGGCGGGTTTCAGGCATACAGGGGATTATAACGCGGGAAGGGGGAGTCGAGAGTAGGGAGTAGGAAGCAGGCAGTGGGGAGATTGTGCCATAAAAAGAATTGATCTATTCGATTTTCTCGCTATATAATGAGTGCAGTGGCAACCAGTAAACAAGAGTTATAAGATCTGATAAAGATGGGGATTCAATAATTGAAATTTAGGCGGCCTTTATATTTCAAGATTAGCCAGATCACTGTATAATGATTTCACAATTTAATCAAGTAAGGGATTGAATTTCATGAAAATCAAGATCGCATTAGATTCGGCTTTAATAATCCTTTTTCTCCTTTTTGCTAGCTGTACACCCTCAGAGACGGCAATACAGCAGGCAATAAGAGAAACAGAAGCTTCTGGAGAAATTTTTAAGAACGCCCTAAATACTGCTATCGCAGAAACCCAACTAGCAATCCCAACTAACTCTCCAACTCCGACAAATACACCAACCTCTACACCTAAACCTACTGAACCTGGAACTATTGATATGGATTGGGAATTTGATCAGGAGGGAAATTTCGGTGGTTGGGGAGCTAATTACTATGATACAGATCTGATTGACCTATCCGTAGCGGGTGGATACTTTACAGGCACCTCACCTGAGGGGGGGGGCGCCCTCCTATACAATCGAAACTTAAGATTGGATGGGGATAAAATTGACATAATCGAGATCGCTATGAGAGTCTCAAAGAGTGGGACCGCTGCATTGTATTTTGGAACCGAAGAAGATCCACAGCTCAATGAATGGAAAAAATGGACATTCCGAGTACAATCCAGCGAAGATATGATTGTCTATACAATAAGGGCGAGCAAGCATATTGCATGGCGAGGAATCATTACAGAATTACGACTTGACCCGATTGATGTTGCAGATACACTTATCGAAATTGACTATATAAGACTTATCTCATCTAACGAAGACTAGCATTCAGAGATAGCGTAGTTTTTTTCTAAATCGTTGCCCTCCAAATAAAACCAAATACGCCCAAGACCGCCCTATCTTCCAATGTGTTGTAGGTTCGAGTCCTACAAAACGACCCCCTCCTGGCCTCCTCCTGAATCAGGGGGAGGTGGATGATCAAACGCCAGAGCGTTTGGTCAGTCGGTGGGGGTTTGACCCCTGGTTCAGGTGGAACAGGGGCTCACCCCCCAAACACCTCATCAAACTTCACCTTCTTGAACACCTCCAGCTGCCCGCCGCCCCCTCCTGGCCGGCCCGGATGTTTGACCGAAGGTCAAACTCCCTAATCGAACCATTGGTTCGATCTCCCTCCCATGTAACCCCACTTGACACCGCCATCAAATCCAAAAAAGTGTCAGATTTTGTCAGATTCTGTCACCCTCAGTTCGTGGATCCCGCCGCACATCATCCACTCACCTCCCAAACACCTCATCAAATCCCACCTTCTTAAACACCTCCAGCTGCCCGCCGACGGTCGCATCCACGATCTGCCGCCCGGCCTGCTCGTAAACCTGGCGCGCCCGGCGGTAAGCCAGCTCCGAGGTCTCCAGGTCCGGTAACTGCCAGCGGAAACCCTTGCCGAAGTATTTCGGGTCGAAGTGCGATTCGTCGTCCCCCTCCGAAACGACCGTCTTGTTCGGCTCGCCCTTGGCCTTGAAGGAATGGTCCACCCCGATCAGCACGACCTGCTGGAAGCCCATATAAAAAGCCAGCTGCATGGCGACATACGTCACCGTCGCGCCCTCCCACACCCGGCCGCGCACATCCCGCGCAAACTTCGGGTCGTAATAGGTCGTGTGCAGGAAGTGGGTATCCTCGGTCGGGGTGATGTGCGGGTGCGAGTGCCACGACAGGAACTTGGGCATCGCCAGCGCCCGGATATCTTCGGCGCACTGCTCGATCACCAGGTCGTTGATCGAGACGAAGTAACTGGTCTCAAAGCCCCACTCCGGGAAGGCCAGGTAGATCCGATTCATGCCGAAGGTGACCTCATCCCGGATCTTGCTCACGTCGGTCTGTTTCAGGCTTGGGCCGTTCCCGATGATCACGCACCGGTCGCCCCGGTGGATGTCCTTATACTGCGCCAGCTTGCGGATCGAGTCCCGCCGCCAGGGGTGGAAGGTCGCGCTCGGCCACTCGGCGGCGTACTTGCCGGCAAAATACAATTTCCGGGCGGCATCCCACACCGGCTGCGGCGTCATGCGTTTCAGCGAGTTCCGCACCAGGTCACTCCGTGCTCAGGCGGATGGTCGCCCCGCCGTCCACGATCAGCGGATGCCCGGTCATAAACGACGACTGCTCGTTATCCGCCAGGAACACGATCGCCTTGGCGATCTCCGCCGGGGTGCCGACCCGCCCGATGACATGCTTGCGGGCCAGGTCTGCCTTGCGGTCATCCATCGTACTGCCAACCACATGCCCGCGCGACAATCCGGCCTCCAGCATCGGGGTATCCACCGCCCCGGGCAGGATCGCGTTCACCCGCACATGGTCGGCGGCAAACTCGATCGCCATTGCCCGGGTCAGGGCCACCAGCGCGCCCTTGCTGGCGGCGTACGAGGCGATATCCGCCGAAGTGGCGACCGCATGCACCGACGAGACGTTCACGATCGCGCCCTGGGCGGCCTTCAGCAGCGGGTAAGCCACCTTGACCGAATAGAACACCGCCCGCAGGTTGATCGCCATCAGGTCGTCCCACTCCTCCAGGCTGGTCTGGATCAGCGGCTTGGCCACCTGGATGGCGGCATTGTTGACCAGTGCATCCAGCCGGGGGTAGCTCTCCCCCACCTGCCGGAACAGTTTGGCCACATTCTCGGCTTTTGAGATGTCCGTCTGGATGAACAGCCCGTTCTCCGGGAACTCAAAACTGACCGCCTGGCGGTCGACGCCGATCACCTGCCAGCCGTGGCGGGCGAACTCCAGCACCGTCGCCCGGCCGATCCCGCCGTTGGCCCCGGTGATCAATACACTTCTGTTAGCAGCGTCCATCTCACTCCTCTATTCAAACTTCTCCGGCCCAAAATCATCCACCGGGAGGCCCAGGCCGATCAGCAGGTTGCGCAGCGTGTTCCAGTGCACCCGTTCCCAGGCCATCGGGCTGGAATTGGAATTGTGCGGCGCCAGCATGACGTTCTCCATCCGGCGCAGCGGGCTGTCCGGGGGCAGCGGCTCGAATTCGAACACATCCAGCGCCGCCCCGGCGATCTGCCCGCCCTGCAGCGCCGCGATCAAAGCCTGCTCCTCCACGATCGGCCCGCGGGCGGCGTTCACCAGCACGGCGGTCGGCTTCATCAAGCCCAGCGTGCGGGCATTCATCAGCCGGACGCTGGTCGGGTTCAGGTCGCAGTTCACGCTGACATAATCCGACCGGGCCAGCAGGTCCTCCAGCGAGGTCATCTCCACGCCCATCTCGATCGTGAAATCGTGCGGGATCGGGATGATGTCGTTGCCGAGCAGTTCCATCCCGAAGGCCCGCGCCCGCCGGATGACCGCTTTGCCGATGTTGCCAACCCCGATCACGCCCAGGGTGCTTTCCGCCAGCGAACGCCCGGGGATCTTCTCCCAGGTGCCGGCCTTCATGGCGTCGTCCATCCACGGCAGGCGGCGGGCAAACGCCAGGATATAGCCCAGCACACTGTCCGCCACCGGCAGAGTGAAGGCATTCGGCGTGTTCCCGACCATCACGCCCAGCCTCTCGGCGGCAGCCTTGTCGATCGAATCGATCCCGGTGCCCCACTTGGAGATCACCTTCAGCCGCGGCCGGCAGGCTTCGATCACTCGGGCGGTGTAGCGATCGTCGCCGCACACGGTCCCGTCAAACTGGCCGGCATACGCCAGGATGTCGTCTTCCTCCAGCCGCTCGCTGACCTCGGCGGCGATCACCTCGATGCCGTAATGTGCCAGCACCGGGCGGAACCGGTCCAGGAAGGGCAGCATGTACGGGGCGGAGAATAACACGCGCAATTTTTCGGTCATCAGGTTTCCTCTCTTCGATCCTCCGCCAGCCGCCGGGTAAGCATCAGGTCGGCGATGGTGAAATCCAGTTCTTCGTCAATATCCCAGGCCTCATCGGCCTCGATCTCGAACATCAGCGGGGAGTCGCCCAGGCGGTGGTTGCGGGCGGCCAGCTTCTCCCGGGTGAACAGGTAAAGGCACGAGTTCTCCTCATAGATCGGCGGCAGGTCCTGGGTGCGGAGCAGTTCGTCCGGGTTGTGATTGACCGCCGATCCATCCCGCCAGTACAGCCGGGTCTGCCAGCGAGTGACCGAGAACAGCGAATCGTGCATGTCTTGCTGATCGAGAAACGCCGCGATCGCCCGCGAGACGGTTTGGGACCGCAGCAGCGGGTTGGTCGAATGCGTCTGCAGATACAGGTCCGCCGGCGCCTGGCTGGTATCGTACAGCAGGATCTCATTCATCGGGATCATCCCGTCCCGCAGGTGTGCCGGGCGCTCGATCACCCGCACGGCCGGGTAGTCTTGCCGCAGCCCGGATAGGATCACCGGGCTGTCCGTATCGACCACGATCTCGGCGATCTCCGGGCAGGCCAGCAGGGTCTCGATGATATGGGCGTACAGCGGCTTCCCGGCGATCGGCCGGTAATTCTTGCCGGGGACGCGCACGGAATCGTGCCGCATCGGCACCAGCGCGACGATGCGCGGAAATCCAGGATCACGGCTTGTGTTCATCTCGGATTGATTGTACTCCATGCTAATACTCGATCGGGTCGATCTCGCGGCGGGCCGGTTTCTTCTCCGAGAGAATGCCGGGCGGGTAATAGAAGCGCTGGTGCAGTCCGAAATCGACCTTGCCGGCGTAGCGGTAGCCGCGGTAGGTGCCCCAATACTGCATCACCCGGAACCACAGGATACTGCCGAACTGCCGGGCGAGCACGCCCTCCCGCCGGGCTTGCACCAGGTCAGAGAAGATTTTTCCAACCGTAAGGCGTACGAAATGCCACAGGTTGAACCGGCTCTCGGGCAGGATCTGCTTCATGGCGATCGCCTCGCGCCGGTAACGGTTGAAGACCTGGCGCGGCCGCTCGTCGTGCAGGTGGATGATCTCGGCGTCGGCGGTGTAGGCAATCGTGTACCCCTGGCTGAAAGCCCAGCTGCCCCAGTCCAGATCCTCCAGGCCAGTGACCTGCTCGTTGTACGGGTGCTGTTCCCACAGGCTGCGGCGGATGGCGGCGTTGGCATTGTGGCAATACGGGTGCGCCTGCCGGGCGATCGAATATTCCGGGAAATACTGGCGGAACCACTGGTGCTCGGAATACTGGTTGGTTTCGCCGCCGCGCTGCTTGCCGTAGCTGACCGCCACCTGCGGGTCCTGCAGCGGCTCGACCAGTTTCTCCAGCCAATCCGGATAGACCGGGTAGCAGTGTGCGCTGACGATCACCACCAGCGGCCGGGTGGCCGCGGCAATCCCACGGTTGAGCGACCGGCCAAAGGTGAATTCTTCCGGCAGGATCTCCACCACCCGGGCGTCGTACGAGCGGGCGATATTGGCGGTTTCATCGGTCGAGCCGGAATCGACCACCACCACCTCGACATCCGGCACGGTCTGCTTGCGGATGCCCTTGAGCAGCCGGCCGATGTAGGCAGCCTCATTGAACGCCCGGATGACGACCGAGATCCCTGGCGCGCTCACCAGTCGCGGCCTTCCTCGTAGCCCAGCCGGATCAGCAGGTCTCCGGCCACCTGTTTGAATAAGTCGGTGTGCTCGGGAGTGAAATGCTGCCGCCACCCGCCGGACCGCCCCTGCCTGAAGGTCGGCGACTTGCCAGGATCGATGAACCCGGCCAGCCGGTCCACAGCGGCATCCAGATCGCCGGAATACTCGAACCCGCGCTGGATGGCATGCCCCAGGATGCGCCTCAGGGCGGCGCGCTGGTCGGAGATCAGGTCCTCATAATGCAAAACCAGCACCTCCCGCCGGTCCAGCCAGCCGAAATATGGCGCAAACCTCTGGCCGATATCCGGGAAGTCAAACTCAGCTTGCGGCAAGCCGAGGATGCTGGTCTTGAGCTGTGCCCCGAAATCGGTCAATCCGGCATAGTGCTGGTGGAGGACATGGTTCGGTTCCAGTTCGGCCACGTAGAACACATGCGAAACGACGACATCGCGCGGGTCGCGCAAGACAAAGTATGGTGCCATCCCCGGCTGGCATAGTGCTTCCACGATCGCGTTATCCGCATGCAGGTGCCCATAGGCGATATCACCCGGCCTGAGGCGGTCGATGCGCGTCAGCAGGCTTTCGCGGGCCAGCGCTCTGCCGTCCGCCCCGTCGAACATCGTGACCGCCGGGAGACCCGACTGCACGAACGGCCCCAGCGTGGTAAAGCCGGCCAGCACCTGGGTCAGCAAATGTGTGCCGGATTTGGGGAAAGAATTGGCAAACAATACCGGTGCGGCGGCCGACCTCCCCTGCAGGCGCATTTTCAGACGGCGCAGCCGCCAGCGGCCCAGGCGGGCAAGATCCATCAGGGCATCTTTCATATTAAATTCCGGTTCAACCCCGCCCGGCGGGGTGGGTCAGTGGGTTGTGGTATGCGGCTGAAGGCTGCCAGGTCCTTCTCGACAAAGCGGGAGACGATCTCCCAGACTGCCTGGAAAGAGATCCCCAATTCCAGAGCGATATCAGCCATGGTCCGGCTGCCATCACAGCGTTCCATGATCTGGAACAGGTTGCGGTGGCCCTCCGGGTTGGTGTGGTAATCGATCCAGATCCCGTGGCCGGACGCAAACACCTCCCCCTTGAACCGGTTAACGACATACTCATTCCGGTCGAAGGCGGCCAGCATCACCAGCACCGCCTGACGGCCATCCTCCAGCCGGGCCTGGCTGACGATCTCCGGCGTGTCGGCGCTGGAGTGATATTCCGGGTATGGGCGGTACATGCTCTCGGTCAGTTCCGGGCGCTCCACTCTCGAAAGCGACAGCATCGGCACCCGCACCCCAGGCGCATTGAACTGCCGTTCATCATTGTTGATGATCGTGCGGTACGGTCCGACATAGGCATCCGGCACCGCCCCGCGCAGCCCGGCGATCAGCGCCCGGTCAGCCTGACTCTCCGGCTGGAAGGACTGCTGCAAAGCCAGGCCGGAATCATTGCCGAGCATCTCCAGGAACAAACCGCCCGCCATGGTTGGGATCAGATCCTCATTCTGGCTCAGATACGCCACCGAGCCGATCGTTTCCGGCAGGACCAGGAAACGGTAAGTGTAGCGCGGTTTTGGGCCGGCCAGCAGCTGGCGCATGGCATCCAGGCCGACCACCACACCACTCAGGTCATCATTGACCATTGCCGGGTGGCACAGATGGGCCGCCAGCATGAAACTCTCCTCAAGTTCACCCGGCACGATCACCTCACCAACCTTCAGCGTCCCCGGTTCAAAGACGGTATCGATCACCACCCGGTAGCGGTCTTCGTCCAGCAGGTCGCGCACCGAGCCGGGCAGGCACAGCCCCCAATCGCGCTGGTAATACTTGAACACGAACGGGATCCAGTCCGGGTTGTCCGGGTGGACATGCAGGTGGTCGAGCAGTTCCTCGCGGCTGACTACGCCTTCAAACGGCAGCGAATACGAGACGACATGCAGCGGGTGCTCGTTCCGGTCGATGATCCGGCGCCCGTCCAGGGTTTCCAGATAGGCCTGGCGGCAGGTCCATTTCTCCGGCACCGTCCACGTCCAGGCCGGCATCCCGGTCGGGTATTCATGGATCGTCATCGGCACTTCATCCGCCAGCCGGTAGAGCGCCTGGTCGTACTCATCCGAGACCAGTTCGCGCGCCAGGTACCACAGCTCTTGGATCAGTTCCATCATGCTGCTCATCGCTCACCCCGCGGCCGGTTGGTGACAAACCGCCATGGGTCGGCGGACAGCAGATCGCTGGCGGTTTCGACAAAATCGCACATCCGGCAGGCTGAGATCTGCCCGTAATTGAGGGAGGCGGAACGCCACAGTCCTCTGGCCGCCAGAGTGGTCTGGATCTCGTGGATCTCCAGGCGGGCATCGATGGCCATATCGCGAACATACATCCGGTAGACGGCTTCCTGCCAACTGCCAGCGCGGCGCACCTTGCCGGAAAAATTCTTCCAGTACCGGTAGGGCACCCCGACCCGCTGTTCGCTGTAATGCAGCAGCGAAACCGCCTGGATATCGGCACCAAGCAGCACGATCTTGAAATCGAGATCAAGCATCCGGTCCACGGCCGATCCATCGTCAAAAGCGGAGGGGGTATCGAGCGCGGCCAGGGCAGCAGCATATTTGCCGATCAAGCTGAAGGACTGCATCGGGTGGGGGGTGCGCCGGGCTTCAGGATGCTGCCGCACCCACTCGGAAAATGCGCCCATCCCCATTGCCGGGGCGGCAGCAGGGTCATAGGCCTCACCGCGCGCAAAGCTAAAATTGAAAACCGGCGCGGCCAGCGTCCCGGCGGGAGAATCAGTCTGCAATCCAAGGACCGCGTCCAACGCATCGAAATACATCCCCACGCCGTCCTGCGGCCGGCCGAGGAATTGCAGGGCAGAATGCACCAGGGCCCCATCCCCGGCCCGCAGCCCCACCTGCTCAAGGCAGTCGATCACCTGCTGGCGGTTAACCTCTTTCATCCTGATACTTATCGTAATCGTCCCACAGCAGGCGCGCCTGCCGCAGTTCCAGTTTGAAG
This sequence comes from Anaerolineales bacterium, assembly GCA_020059485.1. Lineage (GTDB taxonomy): Bacteria > Chloroflexota > Anaerolineae > Anaerolineales > UBA11579 > UBA11579. Next base: position 48,288 of record JAGVCA010000015.1, on the reverse strand, counting down.
CCCATGCTCTCGTACAGGTTCCAGGATGGGTCGTTGTGGGCCAGCACCTGGATCTCGATCGAGTGTACCTCTTGCTGGCGCAGCCAGTCCAGGGCCAGTTCCGAGAGCTTCCGGCCAATGCCCAGCCGGCGGCCTTGTTTCTCGATCCACATATCCGACAACGTACCGACCATCACCCCGCCCCAATATGGCGGGACGCGCTTAATGCGCGAGAGCATGAAACCGACCACCTCGCCATCCAATTCGGCAATATGGACCATCGAGAACTTGCCATAGGTGCGGGCGAAGGAGTCCAGCCAGGCCTGACCGACATCCTCCGGCTGGGGCAGCCCGAGGTCCAGTTCCCGGAAGTGCTGGTCCAGTTTTTCATAAAAGCCGGCGATCACTGGAAAATCCGTCTCGGTACCGCTGCGGTACACGACCTGTTCCTTCCCGGTCATTACTTCCACTCCCGCACTACGGCCGGCCATTTGGCCTGATCAAAACCGAACTGGGCCAGGAAAGCGTATACCATCCGTTCCAGCCCGAAGGCGGTGCAGCCGGTGTGGATCGGCTCGCCATCCGGCAAAGTGATATTAAGATGGCGGCCAAAGAAGTTCTGGTGGTAGTTGTACGAACCGACCGCCAATGTGCTGCCTTTGAAGGGCAGCGCAGCCCGGATCTCGTACTTCAGTTGGAAAGCGGTCTGGAAGGCGGCCTGCTTGCGGAATTCCCCGACAAAGAAGGGGTCGTTGGCGGTCTCGACATGGTAAACCAACCCGATCTCCTCAAAAATCTTCTGCATGAACAGGCGCGAGCGTTCGCGGTTCTCCAGCACAAAATCCTTCGGCCCGACGAAGATCACCTCCCGCATGGTGAAGTCCCACAACCGTTCAAGCGAGGTCAGATTCGTCGATTCATAGCGGAAGCAATTCCCAACCGCAGTAGCGATCAGCTTGCCATCTGGGAGCGGGTGATCGGCCAGCGAGAAATACAGATGGTAGCACACCGCCGGCGACAGCAGCGCCTGGATGCGGGAGAAGAACTCCGACGGGGCATTCAGCCCATCATCGACATATTCAGTCTCGGCGGCAAAACGGTTGATGATCTCCAGGTCCTCGCGCAGGTGAGTCGCAAAGGTCAGCGAGTGCGGGAATGCGCTGAAATAATCCACCCGGTCGAGCATCCGGGCTGAGATCAGGGTCGGGAAGCGGTATGGTTTGGCTTCGAACTCATCTGCCAGCATCAGGAAGCGGCTCTCAAAGAAATCCACCAGCCGGGTGACCAGCGGCCCGAGAATAAACATGCCGGTCTCCTCCTCGTGCACCTCGCCGCGGGCCAGCAGTTCCTGCATCGGGTCCTGCTGATAATAGACCGGCCGGCCGGAGAAGTCCTCCAACACCTCGACCTTGGGCTGGATCGCGCCGCGGGCCATCTCATTGACCACATGCTGCACGCGCTGTTCGATCACAGACAAACCATCCGCCTCAACTGCCTGCCGCAGCGAGAGAGTGACGAGTGTCCCGTCCAGATGGATCTCAGCGCCGGAGATGCGCTCATCGACATACGCCAGTTTGGCGCGCACCTGCCCGATCAGGTGACCGGGGATGACCACTGCGGGTCTGATCTCGAGCTTATGCGCCATCGCGGGCCTCAAGATGCGCACAGATCGCAGGGATGCTGACCAGTTCAGTGATCGTCTCGGCAGTGATCTCGACCTGGAAGGCCTTTTCCAGCGAGACCATCACCTCCATATGACCCATCGAGTCCCATTGCGGCAGATCACCGAATTCGGTCGTCGGGCCGATCTCTTCCCGGGGCACGCGCAGCGCATCCGCCAGTACATGCTGTACCCGATCGGTAAGGGTTTCGTGTGTCTCCATGATCTTACTCCTCCTGCGCCGGTGCTTGGGCCGGTTTGACCTTGCAGACTCCGATCGGGACGTATTGCGGATCCCACACGCCCCACGGCATCCCGTTGTCTCCCGAGCGGTAATAGAACCGAGCCAGGCCCTGCTGCAGTTCCTCGGAATTCCTGAGCTGCTCAAACAAACGGGCATACTCGCCGTAATTTGTGGTGACACTGGCATCCAGACCGAAGATCCGCTTCATACTGGCCTCGGAATACGTCCAGCCGGCGGATGGTTCGTGGTACCCATCCTCATCCCCCATCGTGGAGAGGGTCGCCACCAGCTTACCTCCCGGCTTGAGCACCCTCATCAGTTCGTCTACCACCGCCGGCAAGGTTTCCGGTGGATTATGCTCCAATGCAGAGACTGCCACGATCGTATCGAAGATATTATCTGGCAGTTCGGGCATGTGCTGCAGGTCCTGGTGGTAGAAGGTGACCGTGCCAAAGCTTGGATCGATCGCCGTTCGCCGTAACTGGCTGAGCTGGTCGTGTCCCACGCGCTTGATCTTCTTGCTGAAACTGCCGGGACTGCTGAGAACACTGCTAAAAGTGGCACTGCCGGGAGCCAGATCCTGCGGGCGTAAACCCTGCAGCTTAAAGCGTTTGCGGAAGTGAACCGGCAGGTGCGACCGGTCCATCCGGTCCACGCTGAGCACATCGATCCCTTTGGTGGCCAGATACCACTGCATGACCCCCAGGCCCGCACCGGCATCCATCGCCGTCTCGAGCCGGTCCAGGTCCAGATGCGAGATGATCCAGGCCAGATCAAGCAGATAATGCCAGCCAAACTCCCTCAGCATCAATTTGGCGATCTGCTTCAACTCCAGCACGATCTCTCGCTGCTCATCCAGCAGATCGGTCGACAGGATCTCTAACCGGTCTTCAGTTGTCATAATACTCCTCCGGCAAGGTAAATACGGTGGCCTGATCGCGGATACCGTTCAGGATTGATTGTATCGCATCATCTTGCTGCGGAGAAAGTTGCTGGACATCGAAAGGCAGCAGACGTACATAACCGCGGATGGCGTGCGGTTCAAGGTAATGCCCAAAGGGCAGCGAGGCGCGGAAATTCTGGTAATACACCAGGCTGCGAGCCAGGCGGCGATTCTCTTCCGGGAGGTGGGCCTCGCCAGCCGAGAGCAGGCCGCGAACCGCCTGACGATAATCTTCCGGTGTGGCTGGGCTGGTGACGATGTTGTACTCGGCATACCAGGCCCAGCCGGCGCACACCGCCGGCTTGCCGAGCATGACGGCTTCCAGGGCGACGGATGAATTATAGGCCAGCACGAAACTGGCCCTGGCGATCAGGTCATAGGAACTGACAAATTCCAGTGAGTCGATATATACCAGGTTCGGAAGACTGTCTGCGCCCGTGCGCTCGACCCAGCCGCGCACAGTCTCGCGGCTTTGCTTGCGCGAGTTCGGCCTGAGTTCGTCCGGGTGCGCCCGCAGGATGAAGAGCGTCTCAGGGTGCTGCCGGACAAGTTCCAGCGTGTCATCCAGCCAGGCAAACATATGCGGATAGACCCGGTTGGCGTGCGCCTGGCTGGTATCAAAGATCACATTGGTGAAGATCGGAACCACCCGCTCAAAGTAGGAAAGTTTTCCCTCGACCGCCGGGGGCAGTCCTTTGATCTCCTGCCAGAATTGGATCCCCCCCATGCTGAAACTCCCCTGGAAGCGCTGCTCCAGGTACTCATCCAGCCGCCGATCTTGGGCGGGTGTCAAAGTCCGTTCCGCCTCGGTCAGGTAGATCTTGCGGGCGGTGGCATCCTCGGCGGTGATGTACACTGTATCAGGCTGGTAGCCGGTCTCGTGCGTCAGGGTGCGGATGCCGCCCTGGCGGGCTAGATAACTGACGACCGCCTCGGGGAACATCTGTCCATTGAAGACCAGCACCAGATCGGGCTGTTCTCGTTCCAGCACAGATCGGAACTCGACCGCCGTCCGGTGGGCTGACTGGATGAACTCCCTGAACAGGGCCAAGGTAGGCTCATCATCCTCCAGGTGATGGCGGCGCATCCGCCAGCGGATGGATGGCAAGACCAGCGCTCCCAGCGGCAGGTCGTCATGTTCGAATGAGGACAATTCGGCAGTGGTAAGCCCCTGCAGTGCACCGGCCAGCGCCTCATCATGTTGGAAGTGGTACCCAACCACCTCACCGCCAGCGTACATCCGGGTAGAGAGAGCGGTGCAGCTTTGGCACGGTGGCGCTTTGGTGTGGTCGTCCTGCGAACTGCCCAACAGGCATCGGCTCATCCCCGCCTGGCAGACAAAATGGATCACCCGCCACCCTTCCAGACGCAAGCCCCATGAGATCAAGAGGGAATAAGCGGCATTCAGGCTGAGGTTGCCCAGCCGGGTGCTGGCATTAAAGACCACCGCTGTGCCGGCACCGGTTTTCGTCGACGCGTTGGCGACCTGCCGGGTCAGGCTTCTCAGCCTGAAGGCATTGGTCCATTTATCCCAACGGGTCTTAAAATCTCTCAGCATCATGCTCGATCAGGCTGCCCCGGTCTTGGCCAGTAGCCGGCTATTTTGAAGGCGGGGTCTGCCAGTTGCTGCGGCGCAGCTTGGAAAGCGAAGGCAGTTCGCTTTCGTAGATCATCTTTTCGCCGGTCCCCAGGGCGGCTTCGGTGGCGCGGATATACTTCACCAGCCGGCTCAAACCACCCGGTTCAACCGAAGCGGCCTGGTCGCTGCCCCACAAGGCCCGGTCCAGGGTGATGTGCCGCTCGACCAGGTCCGCGCCAAGGGCGACGGCCACAGCTGAAGGCACCAGGCCGACCTCGTGTCCGGAATAGCCCACCGGCACCGGGAACATCTCTTTCAGGGTCTGGATCATGCGCAGGTTGAGCTCATCCGGTTCGACCGGATAGGCGCTGGTGGTATGGGTCAGCATCAGGTGGTCCGTACCCAGGTAAGCGACCGCCTGCTTGATCTCCTCGACCGTGGACATACCTGTGGAGAGTATCAACGGTCGGCCTGTTGCTTTGGCCCGTTCCAGCAGCACCTGGTCTGTCAGAGACGCCGAGGCGATCTTGTAGCAGATCGGGGAGAATTCCTCCAAGAAATCGACAGACTCTTCGTCCCAGGGCGAGGCGAACCAGTCCAGGCCTTTTTCCCGGCAGTAACGGTCGATCTCCTGATATTCGTCCCGGCCAAACTCAACTTTGTAACGGTACTCGAGATAGGAAATATAACCCCAGGGTGTTTCGCGCATCTTGGCTTTCTGGTCTTCCGGCACACATAATTCCGGGGTGCGCTTCTGGAATTTGACCGCGTCCACACCGGCCCATTTGGCCACATCGATCAACTGCTTGGCGATCTCCAGATCGCCGTTGTGATTGATGCCGATCTCGCCAACAATATAGGTCGGATGGCCGTCGCCGATCAGCTTTTCGCCAATTTTGATCTCACGCTTCATCGGATTATTTCTCCTTGTCACTGCTAATGATCAGGTCACACAGTTCGCGCACCGCGCCATACCCGCCTTTGGACAACAATACCAGATCAGCTCGGGCCAATGCCTCGGGATGGGCGTCGGCCACCGCTACCGCGCAACCCACCAGCGGGAAGCACGGCAGGTCGTTGACATCATTGCCGACATAGACCACATGCGCGCCGGGGATGCCGCGCTCGGTCAGCAGGGTTGAGAGCACCTCGCCTTTTTCAGCCACACCCTGATACACCGGCAGCCCCATCTTACGGCAGCGGGCGGTCACAACGGGATTGGTCTCGGTAGAAAGCACCACCGCCTGGTAACCGGCTTGCTGCAGAAGGGAGATCCCCATCCCGTCTCCCCGGCTGGCAGCCACCTGCTCGACACCGTTCTGATCGACCCACACCCGGTTGTCGGTGAAGACGCCGTCAAAATCGAAAACGACCAGGTCGATCTTCTCCGGTAAGCTGTAGGCCCGCTGTTCGGGGGCGACCACCGGCAGTCCGCCATACCGGAGGAGCCATTCGGCCTTTTCCCAATCGTTTTGGGTATCAATATCCACCGTATAACGCGGATCGAGGACCAGTGACAGCACCTTCCCGCCTGTCATCGAACCTTTCTCCAGCACTGTGGTCGGGCGGGTGATGTCCAGGTGACCGGTCTGCCAGTAGGTCGGCGGGAGTTCCTGGCGCGGGGCATTATATGGCTCCGCCAACCCTTCTACCCCCAGGAGCGGCGTCATAATCTCATCCGGCTCGATCCACCACATCTTGTGCGGGTTTTGTCCCGAGGGTACCACCGCCCGCAGGGAATCGGCCTCCGGCCGGTCGAGCAACCGGCGAATACCATCATCAACGCAGCCGGGCGGGCGCACCGGGGTGGTCGGGCGCAGCTGCACGACCAATTCCGGCCGGTAGCCTTCTTGTTCGGCCAGCCACTCGAGGGCATGGACGAACACCGGCAGGTCGGGCGTGGCATCCTGAGCATGCCCGGCAGGGCGCAGGAAAGGCACCTCGGCCCCGTAGCGGCGAGCCACTGCGGCGATCTCTTCATCATCTGTCGAAACGATCGTCCGCGTCACCAGGTCAGACTGCAAAGCGGCTGCGATGCTGTAGGCCAGCAGCGGATGTCCGGCAAATGGAAGAATATTCTTACGCGGGATGCTCTTCGAGCCGCCCCGGGCCGGGATCACTGCCAATACTTCTGCTCTAGCTTGCGCCGCCATCTTGCCGTTCCTCCTTACCAGGCCGTCCAGCCGCCGTCCACGATCAGGTTGTTGCCGGTCATGTAACTGGAGGCATCCGAGGCCAGGAACAGCAGTGCGCCATTCATCTCGTGCTGTTCGGCCATGCGCCCCATCATTGTCCGGTAGGAATAAGCTTCGGTGAACACAGGATCGTGGTCGTTGTACACGCCACCAGGAGTCAGGGCGTTGACGCGGATGCCCTGTCGGCCGTAATAGGCCGCCAGGTACTTCGTCATCCCGATCACGCCGGCCTTGGTGACGGTGTACGTGACCGGCTTGTATTTGGGCGGCTGGCCCTCGCGCTGGTAGATGCGCTGGTCAGGCCCGCCCAGGCCGTAAGTTGAGCAAAGGTTGACGATCACCCCCCTGCCCTGTTCCAGCATCGGACTGACGGCGGCTTGCGAGCACAGGAACATCCCGGTCAGGTTGACGTCCAGGGCCTGCTGCCAGCCTTCCAGCGGGAAGGTTTCAAAGGCATTCGCACCTTGTGCACCGATACTGTTCGGGTCAAACTTCGGGTCCAGCGCGGCGCTATTGACCAGGATATCCAGCCGCCCATAGGTCTTGAGCGTCCGTTCCACCGTGTCAGCCACCGAAGCCGGGTCGGCAATGTTGGTGGGGGCGGCGAAGGACTTCCCGCCATTGGCATTGATCTCAGCAGCCACCGATCCGGCACCATCGGCATTGATGTCCACAACCACCACAGACGAGCCTGCCTCTGCCAGGGTCAGGCAGAACTGCCGGCCCAACAAGCCAGAACCGCCGGTCACAACTGCGGACCGTCCGGTCAGATCGAACATCTCATTTACTGGATTCATCCGTCGATCCTATCGCTGCGGGCAGACCGGAGACCGGTCTGCCCGCAGTCCATTTACTCTTTACTGCAAGAACCCGCGAGATTCCAGATAGCTGATGATCTGGGCAGCGCACTCCTCTGCCGAGTTGTCAACCGTATCCAGGCGGATCTCGGGATCACGCGGCGCTTCGTACGGGTCATCGATACCGGTGAAGCCTTTGATCTCGCCAGCGCGGGCCTTGGCATACAGACCCTTGATATCGCGCTGCTCGCAGACTTCCAGCGGTGTGTCGACATACACTTCGATAAAGCGCTCGTGGCCAATGATCTTTTTGACTTCGTTGCGGGTCTGGCTGTACGGGCTGATCGCCGCACAGATCACCGTGCCGTTGTGCCGGGCGATCTCGGAAGCCACAAAGCCGATCCGCAGGATGTTCGTATCGCGGTCTTCCTTACTGAACCCCAGCCCCTTGGAGAGGTGGGTGCGGACAACATCGCCGTCCAGCACGGTCAGTTGGCGGCCGCGGGCCAGCAGCATCGGAGTCAGGGCCTCGGCAATCGTGGACTTGCCCGAGCCGCTCAGGCCAGTGAACCACAGGCAGAAGCCGCGGCGGTGCTGCGGCGGGTTGACCTCCATCAGGATCTCTGCCGTCTCTTTGCGGGTGAACCATTCCGGCAGCAGCAACCCTTTGGCCAGGTAATCCTCGCGCACCTCGGTCCCCGAGATCTCGGCGACGCGGGCTCCAGCCGGCACCTTGTCGGACTGCTCGTAGCGGTCCTCATCCGGCAGATAGACCATCATCTTGAAGGGAACCATCCGGACCCCGACTTCCTCTTCGTACTTGGAGAGCAGTTCCTGGGCATCATACGGCCCATAGAACGGCTTGCCAGCACCATCCACGCCCGGGCCGGCATGGTCGCGCCCGACGATGAAGTGGTTGGCGCCGTAGTTCCGCCGGATGATGGCGTGCAGGACAGCCTCACGCGGGCCAGCCATGCGCATCGCCAGCGGCAGCAGGCTCAATACCGTGCTGCTGTGGTCATAATAATGCTCGTACAGCGCTTTGTACACGCGGCAGCGGGTATAGTGATCGACATCGCCAGGTTTTGTCAGCCCGACCACCGGATGGATCAGCAGTGCACCGCCGATCTCTTTGGCGGCCAGTTTGGTCAATTCCTCATGCACGCGGTGGATCGGGTTGCGGGTCTGGAAGGCGACCACGTTGGCATGGCCCAGTTCTTCCAGTAGAGTGCGCACCTCAGCCGGGGTGCGGCGCAGTTCGTTGAAATCATTGTAATGCGGCAGGTTGAGCACCTTCAACTCGCCGGAAATGTAGGTATCGCCCCAGCGGACCATTTCGGCCACCAGCGGGTGGCGCGAATCAGTGCTGCCCAACACCTTGCTGGCCTCTTCCTTCCAGTCCCAGGTGTAGGCTTCTTCGACTTTCATTACCGCGATCAGGTTATTGCGCGCATCCCGCAGCACGATCTTCTCGACGCCGGCGGGCAGGTCGTCACGATCGACCGGCAGGGTGATGGGCAGCGGGAAAAGCGTCCCATCCACAAGCCGCATCTCATCCATCACACGGTGATAATCTGCCTCACCCATAAAGCGGTCCAGCGGAGAAAATCCCCCGGTGGCCAGCAGTTCAAGGTCATTCAGCGCTCGTTCCGAGATCTGGATATAGGGCAGCTTGGAAGCCTCTTTCAGCAACGCTTCGCGCTCCGCCCCTTCTACCACCAGATTTACCAACTTACCGCCGTATGGGGCGATCAGAGTCTCTTTCTTAACTTCTACTGCCATGATCAATCTCCTTTTTGGTTCTGCTTCAGCTTGTGCCTTTGCAGTTCTTTTCTATTATTTAGATTTTTAATTCAGCCGTTTACACAGCCGCATATGATACCATGATTGCCCTGCTTCGGGCAGGCTGGCGGCCTGCCGCTAGTGCCGGTACACCAACCGCCGGAAGCGCTCCTTGATGGATTCTGGTATCAGGTTTTTCAAGCCGGCTGGCATGCGCGCCAGCAGTTTTCGCGGGTTGAACAGGTTCAGGAACGCCCGTACTGCTCGCCGAGCCTGGTAGCGGCGCAGCACCTGCAGCTGAAGATGGTATACCGAAGGCAGGCCGGGATCATCAAAACTATCCCGCCGCTGGACAACCGCCCACAGTTCAAACTCCTCCTCCCGGATCTCGACCGGCTCCAGACCGGCCAAGTGCAGGATTCGAGTCAAAGTCGGCTTGGCATAATAATAGGTATGCACCACCCGGTACCAGAAGTCCCGCAGCGAGCCGTCCGGGTTGAGCATATTCGGGACGGCGATATAGAAAATACCATCGTCCTTCAGCACTGAGCGCACCTTCTTGAAAGCGGCCACCGGGTCAAGAAGGTGTTCGGCCACCATCCTCATAATTACCAGATCAAAACTGCCTTGATGGTCGAGATGCCAGTCGGTGTCCACATCCGTCCCGATGAACTCGGCCCCGATCACCTCCCGCAAATGAACGATCGATTCTTCCGAGGTTTCCATTCCGGCGATCCGCACGTTCGGGATCTGTTCGGCGGCGTGGGCCAGGGCCCACCCCAGGCCGCAGCCGATATCCAGCACCGCCTGCGGATTTTCCGGTAAATACCTGGCCAGACGCGGCCAGGCCTGACGGATCTTGCGCTGTTCGGTCTCGTCCGCCTTTTCCTTGTCTTCGCGATAGTCACCCTCGTATTCCTCGCTGTAATACTGATTGTAGCGTTCCCGCGTCCAGCGCGGCGAGAGAAACACCAGGCCACACTGCTTGCAGATCGAAACATGCGTCGGCCAGCCAAACATACCGACATCCGTCAGCCGCTTCGTCGGAGTGATCTCCCGACAGATGGCGCACGGGATCACTTCCAATTCGGTGCGTGATTCAGTAAATGTATTCATCTTGCTCACCTCTCAGTTGGATCAGGCTGCCGCTCTCGGCGGAGCGGTGAGCCGCCAGGGCCAGTTCCAGCGCTGCGATACCATCTTCCAGGCTGCAGAACGGATCCTGCTCACCGGAAACCACCTGCAGGAAGTGGCGCATCTGGGCGCGGAAGAGATCATCGCGTTCAAAACCTTCCGGCAGTGGGTGTGTCTCCCACTGCTGGCTGGCTGCCTGGTACACCTCCAGGGCAGCGGCGTTATCCCAGCGGATCGTACCTTCGGTGCACACGATCTCCAACTGGTGGCGCGGCGGCCGTTGGACATAATTGAGGTGTACGCTGCCGACAACACCGTTGGCCAGCCGCAGCCCGATCTCGGCGGTATCGACCACATCGATCTCCAGGTCGCTGTACTGTCCGGCGAACGACCACACCTGTTCGGCCAGCCCTAACAGCCAACGCAAATAATCGATCGGGTGGGTCAGTGTCAGGATCACGCCGCCGCCAAGATCCTCCCGGGCGCTGTAACTGGTGCGGTAATCCTCCCAGGGGTGCCAGGCCGGCAGATATTCGCCCCAATGCGCCCGGAACGATACCGGCCGCCCAACCGTCCCGGCGGAAAGGATCTCAGCGATCCGCCGCAGTCCGGGGTGATAACGGAACTGGAACCCGACCAGGATGCGCGCGCCGCTGCGGGCCGCCGCGGCTGCCAGATCATCCAGCCCTGTCAGGGTATGTGAAACTGGTTTTTCCAGCAGGATATGGCAGCCCTGTTCGGCCGCCGGCAGGGCCACCTCCAGGTGCAGAGCGGTCGGGTTAGAGACGATCACGGCATCCGGGCGTTGCGCCAGGGCGGAGGCCAGGTCGGTCTCGACCGGCAAATCCGCCAGATCATCATTCGGCAGCGTGCTCTGATGGGTGCGGTACAGCAATATGTCGCTCTGGCCCAGCGCCCTGAGATGGCGCAAATGCCGGCGGCCGATCGAACCTAACCCGGCGATCATAAATTTTAACCCGCGGTCACCCATCGCCTACCACTCCATATCCTGCTCATAATCCCAGTCGATCAAAGTCTGCCCGGCGATCTGCTTGAAGATGCGCTTGTCCTGCTCGGTGAACAGTTCCCGCCAGGAGCCGCGCTTGCCTTTCTCCAGCGGGCTGACCAGTTCGGCGGCCACCTGTTTCTGGTAATCGGCATCCGGGTTGTACGCCATCTCGCCAGCCACGATCTCCTCCAGCCCGGTGGGATCCACCCCCAGGAAGTGCCACAAATTGGCGATCGTATCATACGGCTGGCGGATCAGGTTCTCGTATTTGAGGACATGATAGCGGTCAGGATACAGCCAGCGAGCCTGCTGGTCGGTCTCGGCCAGGTTTTGAGCCCAAGAAGCCGCCATCCGGCGCAGTTCACTCTCGGTGAACAGCGAGCGTTCACCGCTCAGGAATGGTTCCGGGTCGGCGATAAACGCATCCCGGATCGCCAGATCGGCAGCATACAGGTGGTGGACGGCGTTGATAAAATTCTGGATCCGGTTCGAGACCATCACATCCCGCCCATCCCGGACAATATACACCAGCCGGGCTTCCGGATAGAAGGTGTGCATCTCAACCACTGCCTGTCCCTGCAGCAGCACATTCGGACTTTTATCGCCCACGATGGTTTTGCCTTCCCGCCGGGCATCCCTCTCGAGGATGTAATCGGCCATCGCCCGCAGCGCCGGCGCGGACAGGTCTCTGCCGCGGTTCCAGCGGTTGCTCGGGCGGGTCAGCCAGTCTTCAAAGCGCTTTTCGGCCGCCATCCCGCTCAGCAGCGGCGGGCGGCTGAAAAAGTGCGCCTGATAATTGCAATGCACCTCCGGATGCAGCCGCACCAGACGCGCCAGTAAAGTCGTCCCTGAGCGGGCAAACCCAAAGATGAAGAATTTCTCCATCGGGAAGAAGGTCTTGATCTCGGCGACATCCTCCGCATTGATCGGCGGGATGGTGCGGTCCGAGGTGTTCTCCAGCCGCCCATGACGGGCAACCTGCAGGATCAGTCCCATGCGGTCCTTGATGCGATCGAACATAATTAGCGATACTTTCCCTTTTCCAGCATAGTCAGGATATTCTCGGCAGTTCGCCGTCCGGCGCTGCCATCGGTATAGGTGATCTCGTCCTGCACGAACTTGCGCCTGGCCTCCAGTTCTGCCTGTGGATTGTCCAGATAATGATTGAGGTGCTGATGCAGTTGTTCTTCGGTCAGCGCCACCCGGCCGGACTGCGAACGGCGGAAACGGTCGTGGGTCGGCCAGTGGGCGATCTGCGAGAGCGGCAGGTAATACTTCCCTGGCCAGCCGACCGGCGAATCGATGCACAGGGCTACCACCGGCTTGCCGATCACCGAGGCCTCAACCGCCATGGTCGAATACACCGTCACAAAGACATCCGCATGCGCCATCATCGAAGCCTTTTCGTCCATATCCTCGCCGGAGTAGTGTCCGAGCGATCCGCCCAGGGCAACTGGCTCGACCACATGGACATGCGGGTTTTCCGCCGCCAGCCGGTAGATCTGGTTGCGTTCTTCAATAAATCGCTCTACATCCATGAAGTGATTGGGGTGCAGCCGGATCAGTAACTGGCTCGGCGCGCTCAGGCGGTCCTCGCTCACCAGCCGGACAAGTGCTTCCATGTTCTGAATATTGGGCGAGAGCGTGGTGAAACTATTGGCATAGGCGATCAGTTTGCGGCTGGAGTCCAGCCCGTGCTGGTGGAAGTAGTTGTCACGCGGGATCCGCCAGCGGTTGTGGATGTACCCATCGTACGAGGGGATCCCCCCGATGAAGACCTGCTGCGGGTCCCAATCCGAACCGAGCACCAATTCCTCCTTCTGGATCTCCGACCAGCAGGTGACCCAGTCCATCTCCGCACCGGGGAGGGCATAGCTGCTCGGGTTGTCCCACCCGACGATCACGCTGGCGGTCGGCACACCGCGCCGGGCCGCTTCTCGCAGCAAATAGCGATCCAACCGCCAGCCGGGAGTGCTGGCGATCACCAGGTCAGGTTGATACTTTTCGAACAGATCGGCATACAGGTTCGGGTCATAGCGGCGCTGGAAGCCCACCAGCAGCCGGCGCAGGATGCGCGAGCGCTGCAGCAGAAACACCGGCAGATGGGTCAGCCAGAACAGGTAACTGCGCGGCGGCTCGGCTTCGGTTCCGACCTGGTCGACATAACTGTCGACCGCACCGCGGTTAACCCGCCGGGACAGCCCGGTGCGGCGTAGGTAGTCGATCCAGAACTGCAGCACACCCTGGTGTGAATTCAAATAACGGCGGGCCTGTTTGACCCGCAGCCCTTCGATCATCAGACCGGGCTGCCCGAAACGATCCTCGATCTTCCCGATCAGATCGTCATCGGTCAACACCACCACCTCCACACCAGAAGCCAGCAGCGCAGGCACTACTTCACTCTGTAAAAAATAGACGATCGCCAATCCATGGTCTGCGCTGATAAAGATCCGTTTGTCCATTTTCGGTCCTTTACTTCCGGTATAAGATCTCAAAACTTTTGCTGTACACCCAGCGCAGCATCTTCTGCAAAGGTTTCAGGTCCCAAAACGAACGCCCGCCCGCCGGCTGCACTGGGGAGGCCTGCAAAAAGGCCTGAATACCGGCCTTGGAGCGGTCGTCCGGGAGCACATTGCCAATGTGCTGGATGTGATATGCCAGGGTCGAGAGCCGCAGATAACCGGTCTGGTTGAGCGCTTCATCCAGCTGCCGCACCTGGCCCATCGGTCGGTCAGCGGAGAGTGGGAAGAATTGCTGTAGGATGTGCTTATGAGCGGCAAACTGGAAATGGGAAGCCCCGGCATAATACTGCCGTCCCTGGTAATCGATCCGCACGATCGGGTTGTCCTGGTAAAACTGGCGGACCTCATCCTCCGGGCGGCCGAGCGTGCCGCCATGCCGCCAGAAATCATCCCACGAAAGCAATTGTCCGCGCTCCAAGCTGGCTCCCTGAGTTTCACTAGCCCACTGCACGGTCGCCGAGGACATTTCTTCCTTCGCCAGCAACGGCATCCCGGTCACCATCCCGGCATTGGGGAACAACTCCAGCGCTTCGACCAATGGCGACAACCAGCCCGGGTAATGATAAACATCGGCATCGGCATAGGCGATATACCGGCCGGGCGCGGCGGCGAACAGATGGTTCCAGGCTGCTACCTTACCCAGGTTGCGGTCGGAGAGCGTCAGGGACTGGATGCGCCCGTCGCGGTGCAAATCAAGCAGGTAGTCCCGCACTTCCGGGCAGGAAGCATTGTCAAAGACCATCAGATCGAACGGCCGGTCGGTGTTGCTGATGATGCTGCCGAGACAGATCTTCAGGATATCCAGACTCTCGGCATAGTACCCACCGATGAACGGGATATACACCACCACCGCCACCGTCACTTCGGCTGGCTGCGGGACCTGATTGATCGATTTGGCCGGGTTCTGTCCTACGCGCATCGCCAATCCTTCCAGCAGTATCCAATAGGTCTAATACTTAACATGATGCAAAATATCATAAAGTTTCCCGTACAATTTTTCCAGCAATGGACGCATCCGCGGGATCTCCAGGATCCAGTGGCGGCGGGGCCGTTTCGATACCACCTTGCCAGTGACCTCGATCCCCATCTCCTGCACTTCTTCTGCCATCGCCGGGGTAACCACATTGCCAATATGCCGGACATACCTGCGGGTGGTCGAAAGCCGCAGCAGTCCCTGCCGGTCAACGCCGGCCTCCAGATCCGCCATTGGTGCCATCATGCTCCCCAGCCAGTTGGCTGGCAAGGCGTTCAGCAAGGCCTGCCGCGGGCCGAAATACTGGAAATGGCTGGCCGCCGGAAAAGCACGCACCTGTCGATACTCAAGCAAAGGATCCAGCATTTTGGAAGTTTTCGCCATCCATTTCTCCGGGTCGCGCCCGGTGCTGACGGCCCAGTCACGCTCCCAATCCTCCGGGATCCAGCGTTCCTCGCGTGCCAGTAATCCATCAGGCGAGTCAGTCAGGAACTTCCGATTGGCGGTCGAGTCCGTCTCCAGGGCATTGCGCACCGGCACCCCGCTGACCATCCCGACCTGCGGGTAGGTATTATAGATCTCCAGTAGCGCCGGCAGCCAGCCCGGATAGAACAGGATATCATCATCCGAGTAGGCGATCAGTTCGCCCGGCGCGGCGCTGAACAACGCCTGCAGCGCTCCGATCTGCCCGATATTCCGGGATGATAGAAGCAGCAGGTCGATCTGACCGGCCGTCTTCAGACCTTCCAGGTATGCTGCCGCCTCCGGGCAGCTGCCGTTGTCGAATACCACCAGATCATACTCGCCATCCGTGTTCTGCAGGATGCTCTCCAGACACAACCTGACGACATCCAGCCGGTGGCGGTAATAACCTTCCATCTCCGGAATGAAAGTGAGTACACACACCGAGACGCGCGCCGGCCGGTAGTCTGAGGGTTTGTCCCTCGTTGGGCTGACGCCAAACCTAGCCACGGGTCAGCCCCTTCCGGTAGCGGCGGATCCGCCAGAAAAGTGTGCCGCGCACACCTTTCGGTTTCCCTCGCGGCTGGATCCAGCGCTCAAACCGCCGCACGAGGTAATACCAGGTGATCGGCTTGCGCCGTACATCGCCCGCCACCAACTCCCGGCGGATATCAGTCTGGTCATACATCTGACGGTCGCCGCCGCCCAGATCTACGTTGCGGGCGCTGTCCGGGTGGCGGTAGTGCGGTTGTCCGCCGGGGAGGTGGGCATAGTCATGGTTCTGATGCACAACCGTGATCGACGCGGTGGTATCCAGTACCTGCCAGGGCTGGTGCAGAGCGTTGAATATCATCCAATTGTCCCAGCCGGCCCGGCCAATGGTGAAATCGGGGATATCTGTCACCGTGTCCCGCGAGAACACAAAATAATCGCTGGCCGTGAAATCCTCGAGGACACCATCCCGGGCGATCCTGGCACGAAACACCGCCTCCCACCCGGGATCAAAGTTGAGCGGATTGGTGATGTCCAGATTCCAGCGCCGGCCAACCAACAGGAACGGGCTATAGCGTTCATGCGCAAGCCGGGCGGTCTCCAGAAAGTCGGGCAGAACAATGATATCGGCATTCACGATCGCCAGAACAGGCGCGTCGGTCAGTTGGCGGGTGCGGCGGAACATATCCCCGATGATCGGGATGCCGTTCTCGTTGCAGGCCACATCTGGTTCATGCGCCAGGCCAAATTCTGCCGCGGCCTCGGCGATGCCGGGATCATTGCCGTGCAGCACCACCCGCACATCCGGCCCGAGCGCCCGCCAGGACGCAAGCGCGTTGCGCTGGATCGTGGCGATGTGCGGATCGGTGAACGGTTTGGGGGCAGTGAAGATCGTCAGAAAGGTCATTGGCGGTCACCGGCCTCACGGTCATCCACCTCGCGGTAGTTCTTATGGCGGATATCGGCATTGATCTGGGCCAGTTCCGGGTACTGCTGGACGATTGCCAGCACCTCCTGCCAGGAAAAATCATCCCGCCTGGGGAAGTGCGCAACAATGCTGCGCAGCAATGCCAGGTCCTCGGGGGTATCGACCGTCCAGCGCAGGTGGCCGTAATCCGGGTCGTGGGTAAAATGCCGGAGATTGAAGCGCTCCGGGTGCTCATAGAAATAGGGCATGACGTGCTCGCGGTGGTGCTTTTCGGCTGCCTCCCGCCAGACCGTTTCCAGTCCGTCAAACCAGCAGTACTCGGCATCCAGCCCGATCGGGATGGTGCGCGTGAAGGGCGGCGGCATCCGGTTTGCGGCAAAGTCCAGCCGCGGCTCGGCCGAGAGGAATTCTGTGAGGTTGTCGTCCATCATGTCCGGATCAATGAATGGGCAATCGGCGGTCAGCCGGACGATCACCTCCGCCCGATGGGCTTTGGCCGCCTGATAATAACGGTCCAGCACGTCGTTCATGCTGCCGCGGCTGAACGTAATACCATTTTCCCGGCAGTAAGCCGCCACCGGGTCATCACTGGGATCGGTGGTGGTGGCCACGACGACCTCGTCGATCAGAGCCGCCCGGCGCGCCCGGACAACCATCCAGCCGAGCACCGGCAGGTGGCCGAGTTCTTTCAGCACCTTGCCGGGCAGCCGGCTGGCGGCCATGCGGGCTTGAATGATGGCAACGACTTTCGGCCCGGTCATGCGCGTTTCTCCAATTCGATCGCCAGGTGATACGCGTCCAGCAGACGCGCAAAATTCTGATCCCAATCAGCCCTCTCTTCCGCCAGGGCGCGGGCCTGAACGCCAGCCTGGCGCAGTGCCTCCCGGTCTTCCGCTGCCCGCAGGATCGCATCCGCCAGCGCGTCCGCATCTCCATCGGGGAACAACCAACCGGCCCCGCTGCCCGCGATCCACTCGCTGTTGCCTGGGATATCTGAGACCAGCGCCGGCAGACCGGAAGCCAGCGCTTCCATCAGCGAGACCGACGACCCATCGCTGTGCGATGCGGAGATGTACAGGTCAGCCGCCTGGTAATAGGCCGGTAGTTTGTCTTGCGATACCTGGCCCTCAAAGCGGACCTGGTCCAGCATCGGCATCAAAATGCGCCGGATCTCCGGGGCCAGCGAGCCCTTGCCGAGCAGGTACAGCCGCAAGTCTGACCGCTGCCGGGCAGCGCGGGCAAACGCGCGGGCGAAGACTTCCACGCCGTACACCGGCTCCCACGAGCGCAGGTGCAGCAGGACGAAATCCTCCTGCCAGCCAGCCCGCTCACGCAGACCGCCGTGCGCTTCGCCGGGGGAAAAGGTATCCAGATCCACCCCCCAGGGAAAGGTGACAACCCGTTCGGCCGGGAAGCCGAACGAGGCGGCTTTGTCGGCCACCGCCTGGCAGTCCCCAACCAGCACATCCGTCTGGTCCAGTGTGAACTGGGTCAGACGGCGCATTTGGCCGCTGCTGTCGGCATCCCGCAGCAGATCAGACCCCCATGACATGGTGACGAGGGGGTGGAAACGGGTCTGGGCAGCCAGCCAGGCGGCAGTCTGCACCGGTCCGGCGTGGATGATATCGGGTTTGACCTGCCGGATGACCTTTTTCAAGCCAGCCAGCAGCGTCCGGTGGTTGTGGTGGTCATAGGCCTCCTGCCCACCCTCCCATGAGACCAGCCTGACCTGCGGCGGCAGCAGCCGGTCTTCCTGGACATGGCCGCGCTTCTCAAGCCGCAGGAAATAGACTTGTACCCCAACAGCCGCGGCCAGCGAGAACAGGAAGCGGTGGTCGTGCGGGGTATAGTCGCGGGAGAAGTACAGCACTTTCATGGTCAGCAGCCGGTCAGTTACAGGCTATTCCTCCAGGTCGGTCCAGCGCAGATCTTTGCCAAAGGGCAGGTCACGGCGAGCCTTCATCCCGATCAGGAGCGGCAGATCCCAGGTCATCAGGGCACCGGGCGTGGCCGGGCGCAGTGGTTCGACCATCTCGGCAGTGAAAACCTCGCCTGCTTTAATCTCGCGCGCCGCCCGCAAGCAGCGCCGCTGCACGATGTAGGTATCCTGCTCATTGTCCGCCACCCGCTTGACCGGCGAACCGAGCGAGCGCTCCAGCAGCCGCACCTGGGCGACCATCTCAGCCCAGGTTTCCGGGTTGAGGGCAAACTTATGGTCCGGGCCTTCACGCTCGTTGCTGTCCGTAAAGTGGCGCTCGATAACGCGCGCCCCCATCGCCACCGCGCCGACCACCGGGGCCGGGCTGTGGGTGTGGTCGGACAGCCCCAAAACGACCTCCGGCCACATGGCGGCGAAGGTCTTGAGCACATTCAGGTGCAAGTTGTCGTAATTGTTCTCGCTGGCGGTGTAGTTGGTGTTGCACTGCATCAGCACGACCTGGTCGGTGACGGCCAGCAGCATTTCCATCGCGTGGACCACCTCGCTCAAGTGGCTGGCGCCGGTGGCGATCAGCATCGGTTTGCCCTTCTCCGCCATCCGCACGATCGCTTCTGGCCATGAGATCAGCCCGGAACCGGCTTTATACGCCGGGACGTACGGATCAAGCATGTCGATGGCGTCAGAGTCGTAGGGCGAAGAAAAGTAATGGATGCCAACCTTGTCGCACTCCTCCTTTAGGATTGGGGTCCACTCGAAGGGGATCGAGGCATCGGCATAGACCTCAAAGACCGATTTCTTCCAGGCGGCCTGGTGCGAGACCTGCCCGCCCATGGCCTTAAAACCGTAATCTGAGACGATCTTCGGGGCGCGGAAATTCTGGAACTTGGCAGCGTCCGCCCCGACCTCTTTCGCCAGCCGGATGAGCACTTTGGCCCGTTCCAGATCGCCGTCGTGGTTGGCGGCTATGTCGGCGATGAAATAAGTCGGGTGGTCGAGGCCGATGGTCTTGTCGAGGATCTTGATCTCCATAGTCACTCTCCTGGGATTTCAGGCCAGCATCCCGCTGAGCCGCTGTGGATAGGATTGGGTGAACAACTCATGGAACCGATCGAGGCCAGCGTACACATCCGGCAGGGTTCTGCCGAGGTCGCGCTGCAGCTTGCCGGTATCCAGCATCAGGCGGGGAGACCGGGCGGCCTGGAGGCCGAAATCAGCCACACTAACCGGTTCGATAGCGGTCGGATCAAAGCCAAATCGCTCGGCGATCTGGACCCCGAACTCGTACTTGGTCAGGCAGGCCGGGCTGACCAGGTGATACAGCCCGCTCAGCCGCCGCTGCAGCATATCCTCAAACACGCCGGCCAGATGGTTGACCAGTACCGGGCAGAAATACACATCCATAAAGCCCTTCCGCGGCTCGCTGTCTCGCAGGCCATAATAGAAGAATTCCGCCAGGCTGCGGCTGCCGGACGCACTCCAACCAAAGATATTGATCCGGGCCACCACCGCCTGCGGCATGGCCTCCAGCACCGCCCGTTCCCCGTCCAGCTTGGTCCGGGCATACACGTTTAGCGGGTTCGGCTGGTCTTCCTCAGTATAGCCGCCGGTCTCGCCGTCGAAGACGCCATCCGTGGAGATGTGCACCAAACCGATCCCGCGCCGGGCACATTGAACAGCGATCTCGCCTGGCAGAGCGGCATTCAGGCAGGCCGCCATTTCCGGATCAGATTCGCAAGCATCCACATTCGCCATTGCCGCGCAATGGATCACCGCATGTGGTTCGGTCTCATCCAGCAGGGCCGGGATCGCATCCGCGGCCAGCAGATCGGCCACCGCCACCTCGAAAGGCGGCGACTGCAGCGGATTGCGGTCGGCCCCGATGATCTGGTGAGCGGCGCCGAGTTCCAACGCCAGGTTCAGCCCCAGCAGCCCGCTGGAGCCGGTGATCAGGATCCGCATCAGCCCAGCATCCCTTTCAGGTATTCCTCTTCGATTGGCGCGATGATATCGGCGATCTCTTCCGGGGTCAGCCAGTGGTCGTTGGTATTGGAGGCATAGCGGAAACCATCCTCCAGCTTGCTGCCCTGGTCTTCCCATTCATACCCGAACCACGAGGCCGTGGCCGGTTGGACGACATACATATCCGCCAGCTCGACAGTCGAACGGGCCTCATCCTCGGAGATCAGCACCTCATGCAACTTCTCGCCAGGCCGGATGCCAATGATCTCGATCTCGGCCTGCGGGGCGACTGCCCGCGCCAGATCCACAATGGTGGTGCTGGGGATCTTGGGGACGAAGACTTCGCCGCCGTGCATCTGTTCAATGCAGCGAATGACAAAATTGACCCCCTGGTCGAGCGTGATCCAGAAACGGGTCATCCGGTCATCGGTGACCGTCAGCCGGCCGCTGGCGCGCTGTCCGAGGAACATGGGGACGACGCTGCCGCGGCTACCGACCACATTACCGTAGCGCACACAGGAAATACGCGTCTCTCGCCCGCCGGCATAGGCATTCGACTGCACGGCCAACTTCTCGGCGGCCAACTTGGTGGCCCCATACAGGTTGACCGGGTTAACCGCCTTGTCGGTGCTCAGAGCCAGGACTTTCTTCACCCCGGTATCGAGGGCGGCATCGACCACATTGCTGGTGCCCAGAATATTGGTCTTAATCGCTTCTTTTGGGTTGTATTCGCAGGCCGGGACCTGCTTGAGCGCGGCGGCATGCACGACGATATCCACGCCCTGCATCGCCCGACGGAGGCGGTCTTCGTCGCGCACATCCCCGATGAAGTAGCGCAGGTTGGGCTGGTTGAAGCCGGCCATGCGCATCTCGTGCTGTTTGAGTTCATCACGGCTAAAGATGATCACCTTCTCCGGTTGATGCCGCGCCTGAATCGTATTGATGAACTTCTTTCCAAACGAACCGGTACCCCCGGTTACCATGACTGTCATATCAGACCAATTCATAGTTTCTCCAAAATTCCAGTATCGACCGTGTCAGGGATTGAACTCTCAGTTACGGTCATCCGCCAGGTGCGGCGGGTACGCGCTAAGCGCTATTTCAGTCGGAGTTTGATTGCGGAGAGACACTCAATCACCCTCCAAGTCATCCCCGATCAACTCGTTATATTGTTGGTAATAAGGGCGGTAGTAGTCCTCCAGCATGCGGCGGGTCTCCGGTTTCATCGAGGGGTACTTCCCTGGATTGGCATTCGGCAGGTGTCGGTCATTTCATCATCCTGGTAGCAGTCAGAGCCTGGATCATTTCGCCATACTGCTCCTGTCCAGTCTGGGAAACAACCTTCCGCAATGGTGTTTGTTCGATCATATTCAACATATCACTGAGGTGCCAGGGGGTTGGGAACGGATAATCAAAGAAGAAGCGGTAGGCATAGTGCCTGGCCAACTCGCTGGTTTCGGCGGCTTTTTTCCGCGCGTCTGGTGCGGAGAGAAGCGTGTCGATCAGATCGAAGTATTCCTCCCAGGTCTCCGGATCATACGTGAAGCCCTTGCCGCGGTAATGAGTATTGCCGGAGACGATCACCGGCAAGCCCATCATCGCCATCTCCATCCCGACCGTCGTGGTGTAGGTCAGGCCAAGATTGGCGATCCCAACCAAATCGTAGGTATTGATCTTATCGCTGGCCGAGATGATCCTGAAATGCTCAGGAAGGCTGGAAAACCTGGCCCGGATGATATCCTCCACCGAGGGACCATCGGTATACCGCTCGCCAGGATGCACGCGCACCAGGAACTGGACATCTTCCCGGGTGTGGAAGTATTCCAGTGTCCGGGAGATCCATTCCGTCATATTGACCGAAAATACCTGACGCCCAAGCGTCAGGCTGTCGCCAATCACGTTGACAGCCATCAAGACCACTGGCCGGTCATCCAGCGCAAGCTTGGCCCTGACCTCGCTTACACCTTCGGTTGGGATCTCCTGCCATTGGCGGGAGAACTGTTGCCAAAGGGAGGCATTCTGCCGGGAAGCATACAATTCATCGATCCGGGCACGCTCTTCATCGGTAAAGGGATGGTCCTTATATTGTGCCCACAGGTCAGCGGTATCCTGGAACATAACCGGCTGATCCTGAGCGATCCAGATCTTGTCTTTCTGTTCGCCAAACTCATAGGTTACAGCCGGGATGCCCAGCATACGGGCGATCTCGAAAAAGACGGCAAACTCCAGGATCAGCCCGTTCGGGACGATCACTGCGTCCGGTTGTTCAGTTTGCAGCAGGTCGAGCATACTGACCGCGGCCCGCGCGTTACGCTCCTGCCGCAGCCGGTAGAGCGGGTCAAGGTGGTCCACTTCCTCAATCTGGCGGGAATACTGGAAATCGCGTTCAGATACCTGGGCGACGATCTGCTCCAACTCAGGGGGCAGTTCTCGGATGTTCCCATTCTGGTTCAGCAGTGAGTGCAGTCGAACGACGGGTTCAATACCGGACATCACTTTGTGGATCAATATTTTCTGCCGGGCGATTTCCGCCGGTGAGAAGTCCGATTGCCAATCGCGATAGGGCAGGTAGGCCAGCACAACATCATTCCCCAGCCGATCAAGCAGGAGCGAAAGACCTGCAGAACACTGAAGCCAGGTTTTGATCATACCGAAGACGACGATCTTCCGCCCGGTCTCCTTTGCCCGCGGCAGCGCCTGGGCCTGCTGACGCCAATCGCGGATCTTCTCGGCCAGCACCCGCATCCGCTTGTTCTTGTTGAATCGGAAGCGGTGGTACAAATACCATTCCGCCTGTCCAGCCAAGGCTGACCGGTCCCAGATCTGCTTGAATGACTCCTTCAATCCGCTCACGAGAATTGCTCCTCGATCCGCCAATTGAGGCGCGGCCGGATCGTCCCCAGGCGCGATTCCGGCCACTGCTTGCCCGGCGCGCCCATCGAATCGATGGAAAAGGTCAGGGCGTGCTCATCCTGGAAGTAGCGCCGGACGCGGTATGAACTGGCATTGATCCCGAGCACATACTGGCCTTCGTTAAAGAAATCAGCCGGGATCTGGCAGCGGCTGACGTATCGTCCCGCCGGGCGGGTGCCGTAGTGCTCGTACTCTGCCGGGGAATCGGTATCAAAGGAAGTGAACACCAGGTCGCCGCGGATGGTCAACAGATAAATGCCCACCCGTAATCCCTGGATCGGCTCGTCCAGTTCATATTCGACCTCAACCGTCAACGGCTCGATCGATCGGACCACATCGCCCACCTTGCCGCGCGGGTCTACTACCCGCAGGGCGATCGGGCGGAAGGGTGCCGACTCCTTCGGGACTTCGTCCGGACGCCAGCGGCGTTCGCTGGACTGGGCATACCCGGACGACATATAAAACTCAACCGCCTCCTGAGTCGGTGCGCGGTAGACCATCTCACCGCCCTCAAGCACGATCGACTCATTCGTCAGGCGCAGGATAGCCGACATGTTATGGCTGACGAACAGCACCGTCCGGCCTTCGTTGGCCACATCCGACATTTTACCCAGACACTTGCGCTGGAATTCGGCATCCCCCACCGCCAGGACCTCATCCACTACCAGGATCTCCGGTTCCAGATGGGCCGCCACCGAAAACGCCAGGCGCAGGTACATCCCGGAGGAATAGCGCTTGACCGGGGTCTCAATGAACTGCTCCACACCTGAAAACTCGACGATCTCGTCATATTTCCGGCTGATCTCCTGGCGTTTCATCCCCAGGATGGCCCCGTTGAGGAAAATATTCTCGCGGCCGGTCAACTCCGGATTGAATCCGGTGCCGACTTCCAGCAGTGATCCGACCCGACCGGTGATCTCGGCATACCCTTCAGAAGGTTCGGTGATCCGTGAGAGCACCTTCAGCAAAGTGGATTTGCCTGCCCCATTCCGGCCGATCACGCCCAGCACCTGTCCGCGTTCAACCTCAAAAGACACATTCCGTAGCGCCCAGATGACCTCACTGCGAGGCTGAAGTTCACCGCGCACCAGCCGGACCGGCCAACGGGCGGCCTGAACGATCGCATCGCGCAGCGTGGGTGAACGATCCACCGCCGTGCCGATCTTGTATTTCTTACCCAGATTTTCAGCTTTGACCACGATCTCAGACATCAGCGTACCTCATACCGTATCCGCAAAGGTGCGTTCCATGCGGCGAAAGTAGAACAGCCCGCTGACCATCACCAGGATCGAGATCGAGATCGAAAGGATCCAGGCCAGTTGGGGTACGGGGTCTCCGCCCAGCAGCGCCCAGCGGAAACCTTCGACGATCCCGACCATCGGATTAATCATATACAGCGTCTGCCACTGTGCCGGGATCTCGCTGAGCGGGTAAGCGATCGGCGAGGCCAGCAGCCAGAACTGCGTCAGGAAGGGGATGAAATAGGCCACGTCTCGGTAATGCAAATTCCAGGCCGAGAACCACAAGCCCACACCGAGCGCCAGTACCAGCGTCAACAGCACGATCAGGGGAAGCATCCAGGCTGTCGCCGGAACCGCCACCTGGTAATAGAACATCATCCCGATCAGGATGACGATGGCGATCAAAAAATCCACCACACCACTCAGCACCGACGCCATTGGGATCACCAGCCGCGGGAAGTACACTTTGGTGATCATGCTGCGATTGGAGACCAGCGAACGGCTGGCATCGCTAAGCGATTTTGAGAACAGGTTCCACGGCAGCAGCGCCGAGAAAGTGAAGATCGCCCGGGGGATCTCTCCGGTGGGGATATTGGCCATATTCCCAAACAGGAAATTGAACACCACCATTTGCATCAACGGCTGCAGAATGGCCCACGAAGCGCCCAGCAGGGTTTGCTTATAGCGCACCAGGATGTCGCGCCAGGTGAGAAAATACACCAGCTCGCGGTACCGCCATAGGTCACCCAGGTTCAGGGAGATCCAGCCAGTGGTCGGTTTCAGGATCAGGGTCTCGTCAGACCGCAGCGGCCCCTCGGTTGTCTTGGTTTGTGTTGTCAAATCACTCACTCCAAACGGCGGCAATTGACCGCTATTCGATCTCATCCATATGGGCTTTGTAATACTCGATGGTCTTGCGCAAGCCCTCTTCAAAAGCCGTGTCGGCCGTGAAACCGAACCAATCTTTCGCTCGCTGCACATCCAGAGCGCGGCGGGGCTGGCCGTCGGGCTTGGACTTATCCCAAACCACCCGGCCTTCAAATCCAGTCAGGCGTACGATCAGTTCGACCAGGTCGCGGATGCTGATCTCCATGCCGGAACCCAGGTTAACCGGCTCGGCGCCGTCGTAGTGCTCGGCTGCCTGCAGGATCCCCCTGGCCGCATCGCCAGCGTAGAGGAACTCGCGGGTCGGCATCCCGGTCCCCCAGACTACGATCTCTTCAGCGCCGCGCTGCTGAGCCTCGACGCACTTGCGGATCAGGGCCGGGATGACATGCGAGGTCTCAAGGTTGAAATTGTCGCGCGGGCCATACAAATTGACCGGCAGCAGGTAAATGGCATTGTAACCGTACTGCTCGCGGTAGGCTTGCGCCTGTACCAGCAGCATCTTCTTGGCCAGGCCGTACGGTGCATTGGTCTCTTCTGGATACCCCTCCCACAGGTTTTCTTCCCGGAACGGGATCGGGGTGAACTTGGGATAGGCGCAGATCGTACCGATAGCGACAAACTTCGCAACACCCTTCTCCCAAGCTTTGTGCATCAGTGGCACACCCATCATCAGGTTTTTATAGAAGAAATCCGCCGGACGGGCGCGGTTGGCCCCAATGCCGCCGGCCAGCGCCGCCAGATGGATCAGGATATCCGGCCGAGCGTCATCCAGCATGCGGTCCTGGTCTTCAAGCAAAGTGAGGTCATAGTCTTCAATCCGCGGGACAAAGACATCCCGCACGCCTTTTTCGGCCAGCTGCTCCAGCAAAAACGAACCCAAAAAACCGGCGCCGCCAGTGACCGTCACTCGTTTGTCTCTCCAGAAATCTGACATCGTGTTCACCTCAATTTGGTATGTTTTTCAGATCGACCGTTCCGGCAGCTTCAGCGAAACCCTAGACCCGCGCACCTCCAGGACCGGCACCTGGCCGCCCTGATCGGATGTATTGATCTCGATCCCATGCTCAAGACAGGTCAGGCGGCAGATATCCATGATATCGTCCGGTCCCTGATCGTTGATCCGGATGCGCACCTGGGTAAATCCCGCATCACGCGCCTGCGACAGCAGGTCGCTGACCCGCTGTCGGGTCTTGCGGTAGAGCAGTAGCGACCATTCGATGTATTCAACTGTCAGGCGGGCGCGCAGGGCGATGCCGTTGGGTGTAATGATATAGCGCAATTTCTTTCGCTGGGCACGTTTGACTTTGAGTGCGCCTTTATCGATCAGCCGCTTGATATGCCAGTTGACCGTCCCGACCGCCACGCCCAGCTGGTCAGCCAGACTGGCCTGGGTGATATCCGGGTTAGCCTCGATCTGTTCAAGCAGGTTCAGTTCGCGTACATCTTCTACAGAAGGTTCCATACTAACTCCAAAATTCAATTGATGAATTATAACAGCACCAAAGTACAGGTCAAGAGGCAGAGTGGGAGGTCTGCTCCCTATCCGCGCGCCGGCGGAGGCGCTGCCAATCCCACACCCAGTAAGCCGCGCCCATCAACAAGGAAAGCGCCACTTTGACCTCCACCCGGCCTGCGGACCACGGCGCCGAGTGATAACGCGGTAAATACCAGATCAGCAGCCAGAAGATCTGCAGACCGGTCACCACCAGCACACGCCGCAGCAAATGACTGCGGTCGGCGCGCTGTTGCAGGACAGCCCAGGCCGCCAGAGCCAATTGAAAAGCCGCGAAGCCAGCCCGGTAACGCGGGTTATCCCACAGGTCGCCGCCGGCCCGGTACGAGGCCACCAGCACCATCAGCCAATTGACCCACAGCAACATCCCGACCGGCCTCAGCCAGGCACGCTGCCAGATGACATGGACTGTCGCCAACACCAGCAAAAAGAGCGCCGCCGTCCAGCCCACAGCCCGCCAAATACCGATCCAGCGCCACAGCGCGGATCCGCCCTCCGCCAGCAGCGCGGCCGGCAGCAAGGGGCGCACCGCGCCATAGGCCACTACGAAGGGGACATGCAGCGCTTCAGGCAGCCGCGAAAAGACCGCCTGCACCACCCCTGAGGATGCTTCGGTCAGATACCCCTGGAAATCGCTCATCCGGGTGAGCAGCCGCCATAAATAACCAACCAGATAGCCACCCAGCCCGGCTGCAAACACCAGGGCCACCCACTGCCACCGCCGCGGCCGGAAGCCATCGAGCCGTTCGAGCAGCAATCCAGCCAGCAGCAAGCCGAGGACGACCATCAGCATGGCCAGGTAAGCCCAGGTAAGCGCGGCGGTGAATGCTACAACCACCGCCAGAAAAACGAGGTCCCGGCTGCGCCGTTCTTCCCACCAGCGCATCAAAAAATAAGCGGCAGCCGCGCCCAAGGTGATCGTGAAAGCCTCGCGCATTTGAGAACTGCCGTGCAGCACTGCTTCAGGATACAATGCCAAACCCCAGGCGGCCAGTGCGGCGGCCTGCCCGCCCAACAGGCGGCGCGCCAGTCCCCAGACGAACAATACCCCCAGGCCGGATGCGGCGCTCCCCAACAGCACGATCATCAATGGGTAATGTTCTGGCCCGGCAAAGGTACGGTAGATCCAGGCGCTGATGTACAACAGACCGCCGTACTGGTCGTGCGAGGTGTAATCTTCAAACGCCAGCCGGAGCGGCTCTTCCGACTGCGCCAATGCCCAGGCCTGGCCGTCTCTCAGGTAGGGATCGAACATCACATACCCGGCCTGCTGAACCTCGTTGGGATAGCCCCATTCCGGCAAAGCCAGCGTCCAGAAGATACCCACCCCCAGCCGCAGGACAGCCGCGCCGATCACCAGCCACGCCAGCCAGCCGGGGAGTTCCTCCCGCCGGAGAAGCAGGAACCCCAGCCACACAACCGCCGCAGACAACGCGGTAACAGCCAGGAACCCTTCCCAGCCGGCGAAAGCGCGAAAGCCTTGAGAAGCCCAGGCGGTCAGGACAGCCAGGCCGTTCAGGCCTGCCCCTATTATCAGCACACGGATCGATTTAGCCATTCGGTCGGAATTGCTCCAGGTATTTGTTGCGGTTGTCGGCCCGGCCGATCTTGCCGCTGGACGTTTTGATCACCCAGCGCTCTTCCACCAGGCGGACATCAGCTAGGGTGACTTCGGTCTGGGCCACCACCTGCTGGCGCAACTGGCGTTCGATCTCAGCCGGGGTGATCCCGTCCAGCTCAGGCAGCAGTTCGGCCACCATCACGATCACTTCCGACCCGATCCGCTCGTCGAACAACCCAAAAGCCACCGCCCGCCCCGGATAGATCCCGGGGATGTGGTTGGCAATCGCTTCCAGGTCCTGCGGATAGATGTTTTTGCCGCCGACGATGATCAGGTCCTTCATCCGGCCGGTGATGTACAGTTCTCCGCCAGCCAGGTAGCCCATGTCCCCGGTGTGATACCAGCCCGCGCGGACTGCTTCAGCCGTGATCTCCGGGCGATTGTAATAGCCGGACAGCATACAGTCCGAACGCAGCACAATTTCACCCAAATTGCGCTCCGGCAGCCTGGTCCCATCGGGAGCAGCGATCGCGATCTCGGTCCCGGGGATCGGCGCGCCGCAGCTGACCATCGCCACCGCCCCTTCCGCCCCGGGTTCAGCCGGGACCGCCTGACTCTCGGCCTGCAGCGGCGCGATCTGGACCCAATCCAGCGCCGGCGGACGGCCGATCCTGGTCTGGGTGACCGCGAAGGTGTTCTCCGCCATCGCATAAGAGACCGAGAGCATTTCTTCCCGCAGCCCGAAAGGAGAATATTTTTCCAGAAAGGCCAAATGGCTCTGGTGGTAGACCGGTTCGGAACAATTCACCACCGCTCGCAGCGAGCCGAGTTCCAGCCCTTCCAGTGCGGTGGGACGGGCGGTGCGAGCCAGGTGGTTGTAGGCAAAGTTGGGTAGCCAGCACAGCGTGCCGCGGTGCCGTTCAATAGCCCACAGCAGTACCTTAGGATCGCGGATCCAGTGGAACGGCGACATCAGGACCAGCGGCACGCCGGTAACGATCGGCATGACAAAACCGGCGATCAACCCCATATCATGGTACAGCGGCAGCCAGCTGACGACCACATCCTGGTCGTTTAGTTCGATCGCCTGGCTGTACGCCCGGATCTGGTTGAGCACGGCCTGGTGGGAGAGCGCTACCCCTTTTTGCAGGCCGGTTGTGCCGCTGCTGTGCTGGAGGAAAGCGATCTCGTCACCGCTTGGGTCCTGCCATAAAGTCTCTGGCTGGTTTGAGGCGGATGACCCAGACCGGACCTCATCCGCCGCGATCACCCGGCAGCCGGTATCCGCCAGCAGGGCAGTGAGGGCGTCCTTGAACTCCGGGAAAGTGATCACCGCTTTTGCCCCCTCACCGGTCACCAGCATCCGGACACGGTCCATATACAGGCCAGGGTCCAGTTTTTCGGTCAGGAAGGGAAAGATTGAGGGGATCGCACCCAGATACATCGCGCCCCAGAAGGCGGACAACAACACCTGGGAGTGCTTCAACACCAGCACCACCAGGTCCTCCGGACCAACACCGATCCGCTTCAGTATGGCGGCAAAATCGGCGGCCTTCTGGTGGAATTCGGCCGCAGAGACAACCGTCTCGCTGCCATCCTGCTCGATCATCACCAGCGTGGTTTGTCCGGGGGACTGGTGTGCCCGTCGGATCACCGGATCGATCAAGGTTTGGTCAGACTGAACTGCTCCGGTCATCTCGTCCTCATCTCCTGGCTGCCATCATCGACGGCACACAGCACGATCACCCAGACAAACGGAAAAGGCACTCGAATTTCCAGGATCCGCAAGCCATTCCTTCGGAGGAACTTCGGGAATGTGAACAGGTTCCAGTGATTGACATGTTCGGGGTGGTCGCCCAATCGAAGCAGATCGCTCCCTTCCAGCATCCGCAAGGCGCGGAAGACTGGGTCGTTGGGGACACTTAACAACAGATACCGGTTGGCTGCCTGTTTGTAGGCCTCCAGTGCCGCCTCTGGCTCCGGAAGATGTTCGAGCACTTCCAGGCTCATCACCAGATCGAACTGTCCCTCCCCAAAAGGCAGATGAGTGCTATCGGCCTGGGCGGTGGATAACCGGTCTGCAACCTGCCGACTGTGTATCAGGGCCGGGAGCGAGATATCCGCACCGTAGATCCTGACCGCTGGGAATCTGTCCTGCATTTGTTGAGCGCCAAACCCCTCTCCGCAGCCGGCATCCAGGACGGTCTGAACATCAATCTGGAAGGAGAATACCTCCCGGTAGAAATTTTTAAGTGCGATCCGCTTGAGTGGGTTTTTGGACTGGTGCTTGCGCAGGTTGCTGCTGATGGTCATCGGCCTGTCTCACCCCAGCTGCTTTCGGATCGTGAATTCTTCCTCTCGTGAGAGAATGCTGTAAGATAACATCTCAGCCAGCAGCCCCAGTGAGAAGAATTGCACCCCGATCATGATCAACAGTGTGCCCAATGTCAGCAGCGGGCGGTGACCGATCGTTTCTCCCATCAGCCACAGCACAGACAGGTAACCATTGATCGCAACGCCCAACAGCATAGAGATCAACCCCATCCAGCCAAAGAAATGCAGCGGCCGGCGCGTATAGCGGATCAGAAAGACCACAGTAATGAAATCGAACAAGCCGCGCGACAGCCGCCTGAGCCCATACTTGGAATGGCCGAATTGCCGCGGGTGGTGCTTAACCTTGATCTCAGTGACATTGAAACCGCGCCAATGCGCCAACACCGGCACATAACGGTGCAGTTCCCCATACAGCTTGATCTCCCGGGCCACCTCCGCCCGCATCGCCTTGTAACCGCAGTTGAAGTCATGCAGCTTGAGCCCGCTGCCCAGCCTGATAGCGAAATTGGCCAGACGGGAGGGAGCCGTTTTTGAGATCGGATCCAGCCGTGGGAACTTCCAGCCGGATACCAGGTCGTACCCTTCTTCTAATTTCTCCAGAAAACGCGGGATCTCAACCGGGTCATCCTGCAGATCGGCATCCATGGTAAATACCACCTCCCCCTTGGCCTGTGAAAACCCGGCCATCAGGGCAGCGGCTTTGCCAAAGTTCCGGCGGAACTGGATCACTTTCACGTGGGGGTCCCGGCTGTGCAGATCTGTGAGCACCTGCATTGATTCGTCGGTGCTACCGTCATCGACATAGATGATCTCCCAGTCGTGGCCGGACAATTGCACCTGGGCAGCGATCTGTTTATACAGCCGCTCCAGACTGGGCGCTTCGTTATAGGCGGGGATCACGAATGATAGCAGCATACCTTACTCCTCGATATCGCAAACCGGTTCATCCCGGGGGATATACACCTCCAGGGATTGATTAATCATCAGGTCTTCGACCTGATAAGCGCAGTTGATCAACGGTGTCAGGTGCCGCCAGACCACGTTGTTTTCCATCGCCAGCGGGGATTTCTCCGGATTCTTCCAATCGCTCGGCAGCCGGTCTGTAAAGATCAGGGCATAGCGCTGGCTCGCCATTTCGCGGGCAAAACTGTCTAGATAAGCCTGATTGCGGGACATGACCATCTCCTGCAGGATCAGCTTCTC
This sequence comes from Anaerolineales bacterium, assembly GCA_020059485.1. GTDB lineage: Bacteria > Chloroflexota > Anaerolineae > Anaerolineales > UBA11579 > UBA11579. Next base: position 16,038 of record JAGVCA010000015.1, on the reverse strand, counting down.
GTGGTCATGGACCAACGGTACATCTTCGATCAGGCCGAAGGTCAGCAGGTGGCGCTGTGAGATGAACAGCACTTCGCCGCCTTCTGCCACAGCCTGGTCGGCGTACTTCTGCAGCCTGGCCAGATCGGCTGTCGTGGCCGCCGGGCTGGTCTGGCCGGCGGCCAGGCCGGTAAAAGTGATGATGAACACGATCGGCATGGCCAGCGCTGCGGTCCGCAACCAGACAGGCATCGGGGTTGAAACCGGCTGAGCGTGCTCATCCATCACACGGCCAAAGTAAAGTTCCACCACCACGATCAGCAGCAAGACTAGGAAACCGTCCAGGTTGTGCAGGTTGGTGCCGCCCCCGATCTTAATACTGACCAGCAGCCCGCCGGCAAACATCATTGCCAGAATGGCAGCCACAGCCAGCACCCGGATGGGATGCCAGCGCGTGCGCCAGCCTTGTAGGGCGCGCAGCAGGTACAGCCACATTGGCGCACTCACCAGCAATATGGCCGGCAGGATCCCCAATGCATAGGACGGATTCGGGAATAACCGCTTCCACAACAAGTAGGACGTAAAAGAACTGAAATAGATCTCAGGCGGGTTGCCGGAGGTGATCGCCCACAGCTGCTGTGCCGCAAACCCGGCCGCCAGCCCTGCCGTCACCCAGACCGCCGGTGGCAGCAAATAGCGGACGACTGCCCCCGCTCGCCTTCCTGAAACTGGCACCGCCAGGAAATAGTATATCGCCGCCATCAAACCCGCCATCGGCACCCAGTTGATGCGTGACAACCCGGCATAGGCTGAGACCAGAACCACCGCCAGCAGCGTACGCCAGAACTTCTTTGCATCCACAAACAAAAAGACCAGCATCACGACCACGATCAGGTTGTAAAAAACCGGCCCCTGAAAAAAATACAACCCGGCCCAGGCAGTGAAGATCCCTACCAGGCCAGCACCCTTCAGTTCAAGGCGGCGCGCCAGCAGATATCCGGTCAGATAGGGCATCAGAAATCGAAGTGCGGCTTGCCACAGGCGATGCACCCACAGCGGCGAATCCGGGACCATGAAAGGCGCCGCCTGGATCAGGTAACGGGTGAAATCACGGAAGACGACCGGCAGGTCCTGTCCATAGATGCGCTGGTCAAAGAAAGTTGAGGCCAGATAGTAACGGGTGGTCTCCGACCACCACAGGGAGAACGGGTAGTTATTGACATGCGGGATGAATGTGGCCAGATGATAGGGGATCGCGATCCCTAGCGCGGCCAGCAGCGCCATCTGCGGCCAGGGACGCTTGCGATAAGCCACCAGGCACAATGTCAGGGCGATCACCAGCCACAGGAAAAATGCATGGCGGGTCCAGTCCATTTCAAGGAAGACGCCCAGACCGCTCATCAACACTGCCGGGAAGGCCAGCAACAGCAGCGCCATCAGCGGTAGCAGCAGCCATCCCAATCGCGACAGCCGCCCCGCGGTCACCTTCAGCCAGCCAAGTATGCGCTCCGTGCCGCCCGCCCAGCCATACCCGGCCAGAAAGACCAGCCCGGCCGCCCACACCCAGGCAGCCACCTGAGCGATCTGCAGACTGACAGCAACCAGAACCCAGCCTTCCTCCACGATACGGGCAGAAAACGCTCTTACGCCCAGGAGATTGACAGCGGCGATCACAACCAGAGACCAGCGTAGTAACTGCCGGTCAGAAAGTGGTTTCAATATAGACTCCTTGCCAGCGGATTAACTTGACAGCCGGGCGAGATCGGCTTCAACCATCAGGCTGACAAGTTCTTCAAATCTGACAGTCGGTTCCCAGCCAAGCTTATCGCGAGCCTTGGAAGGATCGGAGACCAGCAGATCAACCTCGGCGGGACGGTAGAAGCGCGGGTCCTGGACCACATAGTCTTCATAATTCAGCCCCACATACGCAAAGGCCGCCTGGCAGAATTCCCGTACCGATTTCGTCTCTCCGGTGCCGACAACATAATCATCCGGTTGTTCCTGCTGCAGCATCAGCCACATCGCCCGGACATAATCCTTGGCAAAACCCCAATCGCGGCGGGCATCCAGATTGCCGAGGGCCAGGCTGTCCGCTAAACCAAGCTTGATCCGCGCTACGCCATCGGTGATCTTGCGAGTGACAAATTCAAGCCCGCGCCGCGGGCTTTCGTGATTAAAGAGAATACCGGAGACAGCATACAGATTGTACGATTCGCGGTAGTTGACCGTGATCCAGTGTCCGTACACCTTGGCCACGCCGTATGGACTGCGCGGGTAGAAGGGAGTCTCCTCACGCTGCGGTACCTCGCGCACCTTGCCAAACATTTCGCTTGAACTGGCCTGGTAAAAGCGGGTATCCGGTTTGATCAGCCGGATCACCTCCAGCAGCCGGGTAACCCCCAACCCCGTCACCTCGCCGGTCAGGGTTGGCTGGCTCCAGGACGTGGGCACAAATGATTGTGCTGCCAGATTGTACACTTCGTCCGGCTGGACCTCACGCACCAGAGTCATCAATGAACTTTGGTCGTGCAGGTCGCCGGAAACGATCTCGATATCCGATTTGATGTGCTCGATCCGCTCCCAGGTGACGGTACTGGAGCGGCGCACCATCCCGATGACCTTGTAACCTTTTTCAAGCAAGAGCTCGGCCAGATAGGAACCATCCTGGCCGGTGATCCCTGTGATCAACGCTGTTGGCATGCATTGCCTCCTGTATAAAATTCAATCCCCGAATTATAACCGCTGAAACAGTAAGGTCAAGGTAAACTGTCACCCCGTTCGGAGAGCGGGTGGGGAGTGAAAATCTGCAAGAACGGGTATAATTCTACGAAGCAATATCAGGATTACCCTTGGAGGCTTTCCAGCCTTCTTTATTCAGAGGCATAATGAGGCGAGAACTTATCACCTGGAACGAAGTCCAGCAACTGATCGATCGTCTGATCGTGCAGTTTGAGCACGAATTTCAGGCCATGCTGATGATCACGCGCGGCGGCCTCATCCCCGGGGGGATGCTGGCCGAGGCGATGGGGATCACCCACATCCTGACCGCCGCCGTAGACTTCCCGGCTGAATTTGCCAATGAAGAGACCAAATTACTGGTCTGGCCGCAGTTCATCCAGTTCCCTGAGACCGATTTACTGACCGGCCGCCGCGTGCTGGTGGTAGATGATGTTTGGGGGTCAGGGCGGACGATCACCGCCGTCAAGAACCGCATCTCCGCCGCCGGAGGAAACCCGTATACCTGCGTGCTGCATTTCAACCCCTACCGCAACCTGTTCGGCACCAACCGCCCGGACTACTTCGCCGCCAGCACGGATGCCCACATTGTGTATCCCTGGGAAGTGGATGAAGGCCCGGACCGCGTACTGCGGGCGAACTAGTTCGTCTTACCGATCCTAAATACCCGGGACAGGCAGCCCAACGCCTGTCCCGTTTTGTTTACTCCTGGCTGCCCGTTATCACCTTATCCAGCCGAACTTCCTGGATCGGATACGGCATCGAGATCCCGGCTTTCTCAAAAGCCTGCTTGAGGGCCAGAGCGCCGATATTAGTCATCTCGGGCAGATTGAGATTCTTTACATCATACCAGTAGTAGGTTGTTGTCATCACGGCGAAATCGCCAAAGCTGTCGACCAGGAAGAACGGCGCCGGATCCTCCTTAACCCCATCCAGACCACGCAGCGCTGCCAGCGCGACCTCCTCGACATGCTTCAAGTCGCACTCATACCCGACACCGACCTGCAGACCGATCCGGCGCTGCTCGATGCGGGTGTAATTGATGATCGTGTTGGTGAAGACCTCCCGATTGGGGATCAGCACCCGCAGACCTTCCAGGGTCTGCATCTCGGTGGCGCGTAAATGGATCGTCCGCACAGTACCGGCATACCCTTTGACCTCAATGATATCCCCGATCTCGAACGGCTGCTCGAACAGCAGCAAAATCCCCGAGACCAGGTTGGCGCTGACATCCTGCAGGGCAAAACCAACCGTAAAGCCAATGATGCCCAAACCGGTCAGCAGGGCAGTCACGTCCTGGCCGGCCTGCTCCAACGCCAGCAAGATCCCCATCCCGATCACAATCCAGCGCACCAGCCGGATGATCAGAATCGTCAGTTCCATATCGTCCTTGCGGCGGTTCATCAACTGCCCTACCGAGCGCGAGATTAGCCGGGCAAGATACAGGCTGACCAGGAAGATCAGCAAGCCCGTCAGCAGGCTGGGCAGGTTGTCAAGGAACCCGTCCCACCAGGTTTGCAGCACCTCGATCAGGTTTTCAAGCAATACATTCATCTGTCCACCTCAGTTGGAGTTAACGATTAAATGTTATCACAACCTTCTGCTGGTTCTCCGGTAAAATCAAAGTATGCCGCAGGTTTCCGTTTTAATGCCGTGCTTCAATGCTTCCGCCACCTTGGCCGAAACTCTCGAATCCATCCTGGCCCAGACCCTGGAGGACTTTGAACTGGTCGCGGTCGATGACGGCTCCACAGACCGCACCGCCGCGCTCCTGGCCGAGTATGCTGCCCGCGACGAGCGCATCAGACCGCTTTCACGGCCACATGGCGGGATCATCACCGCCCTGAATGCCGGCCTGCAAGCCTGCCGGGCTGAGTTGATTGCCCGGATGGATACCGATGACCTCATGGCACCCGCCCGGCTTGAAAAACAGGCCACCTTCCTGAAGGACCATCCGGACGTCACCGTGGTCTCCTCATTGGTCAGCGGGTTCCCGGATGACAGTCTGCAGCAAGGTTTCCAGATCTACATCGAATGGTTGAACTCGCTCATCACCCACGCCGATATCTGCCGGGAAATATTCGTCGAAAGCCCGCTGTGCCACCCCTCAGTCACCTATCGCAAATCTGCGGTCCTGGACGTGGGCAGCTACTGTGAAGTGGGCTGGGCGGAGGACTATGACCTCTGGCTGCGCGGTTACATGGCCGGATGGCAGTTCCGCAAAATCCCTGAAAACCTGCTGGCCTGGCGTGAACACCCCGAACGTCTGACCCGCACCGATGGGCGCTACTCGCTGGAGAACTTCCTGCGTGCCAAAGCCCATTATCTGGCAGCCGGGCCGCTGGCCGGGCGAGGCACGGTCATCATGTGGGGCGCAGGCATGCACGGTCGGCGGTTGAGCAAACACCTGCTCCGGGCGGGCATCCCGCTGAAAGCCTTCATTGATATCGACCCGAAAAAAATCGGGCGAACCCGCCGCGGCCTGCCGATCCACCCGCCGGAAGAATTGCCGGTACTCTGGCAGTCTGGCCATAATCCAGTCGTGCTGGCGGCGGTGGCAGCACGCGGCGCCCGTGAACTGGTCCGCGCCCGCCTGAATGCCTTTCACCTAGTGGAAGGACGCGATTGGTGGGCCGCGGCCTGATCACACAACAATTGAAAAAAGGAGACCCGATGACCATCCAACCCGGTTTGACCATGACCAAAACCTTCACAGTGGAGAGCCAGCACACAGCCAGCCATATCGGCAGCGGCACCGTGCAGGTGCTTGCCACCCCTACCATGATATCCTTCATGGAGATCACCGCCCGCGAGCTGCTTGACCAGCACCTCGATGACGCCCATACCACCGTCGGCACGCGGGTAGATGTCCGTCATCTCGCCCCCACCGGGCTTGGTAAGCAGGTGGCGGTGCGCGCGGAAGTGCTGGAGGTCAACGAGCCTCGGGTTGTATTAAAGGTAGAAGCGCAGGAAGGCGACAAGCTGGTCGGTACCGGCACGCACTGGCGCTACATCATCAATGTCGAAGCCTTCAGCCAGCAACTGGACAGCTGACACCAACTGCGTTCAGTTATAATTTACCCGCGATGGAGAACACGAATCCCACACCTTCCCGCTGGCGCGAATGGGCCGCGGCCGCTCTGCTGTTGGTGGTCTACCTGTTGCCCCGCTCGATCGATCTCGACCGCTTCCTGACCATTGACGAAGGGCTGTGGATGTATCACTCCTCCCAATTCTATTATGCTCTCGGCCAGCGAGAGTTCGAGCATACCTTCCAGCGTTTTCATCCCGGCGTCCCGATGATGTGGGCCGGGACGTTCGGATTCCTGGTCGAGTTTCCGGAATTTCGCGGGATCGGACAGGACTACTTAGGCGACGGTCTGGTCCTGGGACGATTCCTGGAAGAGCAGGGCGTCGATCCGCTGGACCTGGTGGTAACCGGACGCAAATTCATGATCGCCCAGAATGCTGTGCTGTTCATGCTGGCGTACTGGCTCAGCCGCAAGTTGCTGCCACTGCGCGTGGCCGCTCCAGTGTTTGGACTGCTCAGCCTGGAGCCATTCTTCATCAGCCTGACCTACATCATGCAAATGGACGGGCAGATGGCCAGCTATATGTTCGTCTCGATGCTGGCGATGGCCGCGTACCTGTATGCCCCCGATGAAACCGTACCCGGCTGGCAGCGCGGTGCCCTGCTGGCGTTTTCCGGCACGATGGGCGGACTGGGCATCCTGAGCAAGGCCCCGGCAGTCTTTGTGTTCCTATTCGCCGGGCTGCTGCTGCTGGTCCGGCTGGTCGAACAACATGACTTCCATCCCGGTACGGTCCTGCGCCAGGCCGCCGCTCCGCTGGCGGTGTGGCTGCTCGCAGCGGTGGTGGTGATCATCGTTTTCTGGCCGGCCATGTGGGTGGACCCGGTCGGCGTAACGACCCGGATCCTATCTACCTCGACGGAGCGCCTGACCGAAGGGATCAATTTCCAGTTATTTTTCGATGGCGTGACGGCGAAAGGCGACCAATTCCCGTGGTATTTCTATATCTACTCCTTCGTCTGGCGCAGCACACCGGTCACACTGATCGGGCTGTGTGCGGCAGCCCTGGCCTGGTTCCGTCGATGGGACCTCTTCAAACAAGCGCCGGTGCGCAAACTGGTTATCGCCATGCTGCTGGCCGCCTTGTTCTTCACCCTGCAAATGGGCATCGGCGCACTCAAGATGGACCGCTACAACATCCCCGTGCATCTGGCGCTCGGGCTGGTGTCCATGCTGGGGTGGGTGGCTGCTGCCTATCAATTGGCACACACCCGCTTTAGTTTCGCCAGTTGGGACCGGCTTAAGCAGTTTGCGCCGGCACTGGTGATCGCCATCTTGGTCGCCATGCAAGCCAGTCAGGTCATCGCCACATACCCATATTACTATGCCTATTACAACCCGATGTTGGGCGGGACCAAAGGCGCTGAAGATGTTTTCTGGCTCGGGTGGGGGGAAGGACTGGAGGAGGTCGGCGCATACCTCAACACCAAACCGGATGCTGAGGAGATTTCCGTTATGTCCCTGCATGCCTACGGGCCGCTGTCCTACTATTTCGAAGGCGAGACCATCGACAAGCCCTGGCTGTTAAGGTTTTATTTTGAGCAATTGGATGGGTTGGACTACATGGTGATCTACGTCGGCGAGCGGCAGACCAACCACCACCCCCAGATACAACAAGTCCTTGCAGGCCACGATCCCGAGTTGGTGGTAACGATCAACGGCGTGGACTATGCCCGACTGTATGCCATGGCAGACCTGACCCCAGCGGACTGGGAGTATCTCGCTGCCACTGTACCCCGCAAGACGGACACATCCGCCCCCTGACAAGGGTTGCCTGGAACCATGCTATAATCGCGAGGATCTACTCAGATCGAGAGCACCCACATATGAATTTTTTGATCACCGGCGCGACAGGTTTTTTAGGGTCCGCCCTGGCCAACCAACTGGCCCGGGAAGGACACCAGGTCCGCGGACTGGACGACCTTTCGACCGGCGAGCCGCAAGCCCTGTTTGAGGATGTCCATTTCACGCGCGGCGATGTCATCGACCGCCCCAAACTATGGACCCTGCTGCAGGATGTCGACTGCGTCTATCACCTGGCGGCGCGCGTCCTGGTGGCCGAGTCGCTGCTGTACCCGCGCGAATACAACGCAGTGAATGTCGGCGGCACAGTTAGCCTGATGGAAGCGATGCGGGATGTCGGAGTCGGGCGGGTGGTGTTCATCTCCTCCGGCGCGGTGTACGGCGACCAGCAGGCCCAGCCGGTTAATGAACAGATGGCCCCGCAGCCGCACTCGCCTTATGCGGTCTCCAAGCTGGCGGCGGAGTATTACGTCAATACCATTGGCGCATTGTGGGGGATCGATACCGTCATCCTGAGAGTGTTCAACGCCTACGGCCCCGGCCAGCACCTGCCCCCGGCACACGCCCCGCTGATCCCGAACTTTCTGCGCCAGGCCGTACGGGGGGGCACGCTGGTGGTGCACGGCGATGGCCGCCAATCCCGGGACTTCATCTTCGTCTCAGACGTGGTCCGGGCGATGATCGCGGCCGCGACTGCTCCCAACCTGAACCGCGAGGTCATCAATGTCGGCACCGGTCAGGAGACCAGCGTCCGGACGGTAGCCGAGAAGGTGCTGGCGCTGACTGGCAATAAAGGCGAGATCCTCTACACCCCGCGCAACGACGCCGGTGTCTCCCGGCTGTGCGCCGATATTTCACTGGCAAGTAAGATGCTGTCCTTCACCCCGCGCTACGACCTGGAAGAAGGGCTGCGGTTGACGCTGGAGCGAGACAGCCGTTTCGGCAAGTAATTACCACCGACGAGCACGAATAAACGCATGGCTGAGTTGGGGACAAGTTGCCGGGATTGGCAATGACCGGGTATTTCCTGGCATCACAGAGTCGGCAGCTTGATTTCAGAACTCGGGATAGAGGATCAATCCCTGCCGTCTTAGAGCGCCTTCGAGGTACAACTCCCGCATTCGGACATGCTGCAGCTTGCCATTGTCCGTTAACGGAATCCCCTTTGGCCTGATCAAATAAGCGCGTGCCAGCCGAAAGCCCATATAGGTTTTCACGGCGGCGTTAATTCGGACAGCGATCTCGTGCAGATTTTGCTCAGCCATCCGTTCGCCGTCACGAATTTCGGCAAATACGATCACCTGCTCCCCTTCCTCCATCCCTCGGTCCACACCCACTGCCGCTGAATAGCGAACCTCCGGCAGCCGGTCGACAATTTGTTCGATCTCCCAGGGTGAGATCGTTTCGCCTGAGCGCTTAATAATATTTTTCTTGCGGCTGTGGATATAAAGATTGCCATCGGTGTCCAGATAGCCAAGATCGCCACTCAGGATAAAACCATCTTGCCACATCAGTTGTGCGTTTGCCTCCGGAGCGTTGTAGTAACCCAGCGCGTTGGCGGCGCTCCGAATAGCGATCTCACCGACCTCTCCTGCCGGCAAACGCTCCCCATTGGAAATGATCGCGATCTCCACCTCAGGGAAGGGCGGGCCAACAGAAACAATCCCGTTGTCATCAACTTTATTCCGGGTGCCCGACGGCCACATACTGACCCCAACTGTCACTTCGGCCAGGCCGTAACCGGCAACCATGACATTTTCTAGCCCGAAGAATGTATGGAAATCGTCCACTGTGTTCTTACGCACCGGCTCAGCCGCGTTCAATGCGACCCGCAAAGAGGACAGATTATACTCCCCCGGCCGGACACGGCGCAGCGCCAGTCGGTAGGCAAAATCCGGCGCGGCAGTAAAGCTTGCCCGTCTATCCTGGATCGCCTGCAGCCAGGGACGCACATCGCTAAGAGAAGTCGGCAGCAGATGTAATTCGGCCCCAAGATAAAAAGGCACCATCGTCTTCAGGATCAAACCCATATCGTGATGGACCGGCAGCCAGGAAACGAAGATCTCTTGCGGAGTGATTCCCATCCCGGCGATCATCTGGCGGATGTTGGTCAGCAGGTTCGCATGCGTGATCGTCACGCCTTTTGGTTCCCCGGTGCTTCCTGAGGTGTACTGGAGAAAGGCCACCTGCTCTGGTTGGATTCGTGGAAAATCCCCACCTGCTGACTGGGCATGACAATCAGAAACTCGCCAGATGATCACATCCGGCTGACCGGCTTCCATCAAATATTTGTTCAACATTAATGCAGGCAATTCAGGCGGCACGAAAACTTTGCTGGCCTCACAGAGGCGAGCGATGTTCAGGATCCTTTCCATCCCGGCATTGGGATAAACCGGTACGGCGATCCCACCTGCCCGCTGTGTACCGTAAAACGCGGAGAAGAATTCCGGACCGTTGGGCAAAGCGATCACCACCCGTTCGCCCGGTTCTATTCCGGCGGCAAGCAGGTTGCTCCCAACATGGTTGACAGCAGCCCACAGCTCCCGGTACGTGATTTCATTATCATCGAAGGTAAAGGCTGCCCGCTCCCCGGAGCGAACGGCTCGATCCTCCAGCATTTCGATCAGGGTCGCGTACCCTTCATGATCCATCCAGTTTCTCCCTGACCAGATCATGTAGATCCTGCGTCGTGAAAACTCTGGCAATCTCAGATTCCTTCAGGAACACACCAAATATCTCATCCACAGCAGCCGCCAAATTGACCATATCCAAAGATTCTGCCCCCAAATCTTCAGCCAGACGGTCGGAAGCCGTAACGCCCAGGCGGCCTAATTGCAGTTCGACCAGTCTGATGATATCTTCGAGTAGTTCTGTTGCCACGGATTCCGCCTCTATTTTCCCAATAACGGTAACAAATGTCAGTATAATCACACTATATCACCAAATAAACACACGGAGCAAATGAGATGGCAACAGAAACCACCGGCACGGTATTCCTGAGACCTGCCCACCTGGAGATCAACTGGCCGGACGGCAGACAGGAGACCTTCACTCTGGAGCAAACGGTTACCTTGATCGGAAGGGGAGAAGAAAATGATCTGGTGATTCCGGTTGGATACAACTCCATCTCCCGCCAGCATATCGAGATCCAGAAAAAAACACTCGGCGTTTACCTGTTGAAAGACCTAGGAAGCACCAACGGCGTTGTGGTCAATGGGATCCAGGTCGAACAGGTCCAACTGAGTGACCAGGATGAGTTCGTCATCGGTCTGCCGGAAGAAGACCAGGAGATCCAATTCCGGTTCCATTTGGGGACAGAAGCCCAATTTCAGTACCCCTCGGGTGGCCAGATCCAGGCCGCACCGGAGTCGAACCGGGAAGAGGATTTTGCGGGACTGCCCCACATTCGCGTTCGTTGGCCGAACGGCCAGACGAACAGCTACGAGATCCGGGGGGAAGAGACACTGATCGGCCGTTCGCCTGAGGCCTCCGTGCAGATCCCTGCCGCCTACAGCTTTGTGTCTGCCCGTCATTTCTCGATCCAGAGAGCTGGGACCAGCTTCACCATCGTAGATCTTGGAAGCACCAATGGGACCCTGTTGAACAACCAGCCGCTGACTCCCAATTCCCCGGCCAATCTCTCCCATAATGCAATCATCCGGATCGGAGACGACGAACTGGGCGTCTCACTTGGGATGACCTTTTTCAATCCGCAGGCAGGCGCTCGTCCGATCCAGGGTTATGTCGCGGCCGACCCTGCGCGCCCGGTAGCTGCAGACAGCCCGATCACCATCGGCCGGTTGCCCAATAACGAGGTCGTATTGGACGCACCGGATGTCTCCCGTCGTCACGCGCAGATCTGGCAGAGGGAAGGAAAAAATTACCTGAAAGACCTCGGTAGCCGGAATGGGACCTTTGTCAACCAGCAGCGGATCGGAGAGATAGAACTCTTCGAGGGAGACCTGATCGAGATCGGCGATTTTCTGCTCACCTTCCAGGACGGTGAGGTGACCCCCTATCAAAGCAGCGGCATGCGCCTGGATATCAATGACCTGACCGTGGAGATCGAGGACCGCCGCGGGAAGTTCAAGATCCTCGATTCGATCGACCTATCAGTGCTGCCGCGGGAGTTCATTGCGATTGTCGGCGGCAGCGGCGCGGGGAAGACCACACTGCTGAATGCTTTGATCGGCCTCCGTCCGGGGACCGGACAGGTGCAGCTGAACGGCCACGATTTCTACGAGGAATTTGAGCATTTCCGCCACCAGATGGGGTATGTCCCGCAAAGTGACATTCTGCACACCAGTCTGACGGTAGAGAAAGCCCTGGACTACACCGCCCGGCTGCGTCTGCCGAAGAGCGTCTCCCCCGAAGAGCGCGCCCGACGCATCAGTGCAGTGCTTGAGACTGTTTCGATGAACTCGCCAATCACCCGCAAAAATCAGATCGGCCGTCTTTCGGGTGGACAACGCAAGCGAGTCAGCATTGCCGCCGAACTGATCGCCGACCCCAAACTGATCTATCTGGATGAGGCCACCTCCGGCCTGGATCCGGGGCTTGAGAAAAAGATGATGCACACCTTGCGAAAGATGGCCGATGAAGGACGCACGGTAATGCTGATAACCCATGCCACCAACAATATCGTCCAGACTGACCATGTTGCTTTTATCTCCCAGGGTAAATTGGTCTTCTTCGGCCCATCGCAGGAAGCGCTTGAATTCTTTGAGGTAGAAGATTTTGCGGATATCTACGTAAAGATCCAGAACCAGGGTGAGACCTGGCGGCAAACTTACGAACAGGAAAAGCCAGAGCTGCATCAGCGCTATGTCCAATCTCGCAAACAGAATGCCCAGGCTCTGCCCAGGCGCGAACTGCCGAGCAAAAAATTCTCTTTTGCGGACATGCTGCGGCAGTTTTTGGTACTCACGCAGCGATCGATCAGTGTGTTGTTCAGCGATCCGGTAACTCTGGCCCTGATGCTGTTGCTACTGCCGCTTACTGGGGTACTGCAGCTGATCATCGGCTCGCGCGAGATCCTGACCGGCAACCCGGCGATCCTGGCAGACCCCGTCCAGGCGGCTAGCGCTCTGACCGCCTCCTATACGCCATTTCCGCGGATGAACACATTTATCTTTGTGATGGGGCTGGAGGCGGTATTGACTGGACTCTTTGTGCCGTCTAATGACCTGGTCAAGGAGCGCTCGATCTTCCTGCGCGAGCGCATGGTCAACCTGCGGGTGCTGCCCTATCTACTCAGCAAGGCGACAATTTACAGTCTATTCGTCCTCATCCAGGTGGCTCTTTACCTGTTGATCCTCTCGCTGGGCGTGAACTTTCCACAAGATGGGCTGTATTTCAACGGTACCCTGGAGATTTTCATTACCCTGTTCCTGACCATGATGGCCGGGATCACTTTTGGCTTTATCATTTCGACGGTCAGCCGGTCGACCGAGATGGCGATCTACATGCTGACCATGATGCTGTTCTTCCAGTTCTTCTTTGCCGGCACGGTCTTCGACCTGCGCGGAAACACCTTTGAGCCGCTCTCGTACCTGACCACCACGCGCTGGTCTCTCAACGCGCTGGGCGTCAGTGTAGATTTCACTGAGATCGTGGAAACTACCATCCTGTGCAGCGAAGTGCCAGAGAATCCGCTGGATCCCGCCAGCGCACTTGAAACCGTCTGTGAGCCCTACCCCGAAGCGGTGGATGATCTGATGCTCGATTACAAAGATGAAATGCTGCTGCGTTCCTGGGGCGTACTTGCCGGCATGTCCGTGCTGTTCCTGACCGTGACCGGTGTGCTGCTTGGCCGCACCCGGGCTTATTGACCAGGTTCAACAGCACTTTTTAGGATCGCTGTGATCTCTTCCAGGATCGCCCCGGCAGTTTGGGTGTCCATATCGCTGTCCAGATAAGTGAAATCCCACCAGAGTTGATCCTGGAACAACCGAGCCTGCGTGGACATCTCCGGCCCAAGATCCATCCCTGAGACGAAGGCATGCAGCCCAGTGACTTTCAGGTTGCCATAGCGCGGGGAAAGGGGGACATAACCATTGTAGTTCAGGGCTGCCGCCCCGAAACGCATGACCTTCATCCCGATCAGCATACTTACCAAAGGCAGGCTCATCAGCAAGGCGTTATATTTATCACCTTTATTCAGGCTTTGAGCGATCAATCTCTGCAACCTGTTGGCATGATCCCAGAAACCCTTCTCGGGTCTAACATCCAAGGTGTAATCCAACATAGCCACGTAACTGCCCAGGTCACAAGCTGCTGTGGGAGGAGTGGTATACGGTCGCACGTCAGCAAACGAAAAAGTCCTCATCAGGACCGGCTGGCCGTGGTACAAATGCTTGTTCACCGCCAAAACTAGTGCAGTATTCAACATACTGTTGATGGTGATCCCCTTCGAGCGGCCTACCTGTGACAACTGATTAACCAATCCCTCAGGCAGGACCAGCGTGGCGATCTGGGCTTGTCCGCCTGAGCGGACTGGGGGTATGCGCTTGCCCCTGGTTCGCCAGATATAACCCAGCATTGCGCCCATCTGCCGGCGAGCGTAGCCTGCAGTGCGGACCAAGCGGCCAATCCCTTGATGTGTCAGCGGGAATCGGTCTTCAGCCGCGGGAAGAGGCTTGAGCGCTATCAATTCAATCGCTTGCCCTGAGCAGATTTGCAGCAGCTCATGGATCAGATTGAGAACCGAAACGCCATCCGCAATGGTGTGATGGATCGTCATGATCAGGTCGCCAATGCCCTGCCGATACAGGTATACCACCCTGAATAGCGGCCCCGAGATAAGATCGAAGCGGTGAGCCATTTCGCGCCGGACATATCCCTGCCACTGGTCCGCCTCGACCCGCTCCACAGTCTCAAACTGAAATTTTCCCGGATCTATGGGTTCAAATACCGGGTTGTGGCCCTTTGGATTGATCTTGCTCCGCAAAAAGGGATGCCTAAGTTGAAGGCTGGCCAGCGCCTGCTTAACGCTTTCCGGCGCTGGCGCGTCAGATAATCTCAATGCAATGACGATGTTGAAGGGAGCGTGTAGATCTGAGAGAAGGAGTGCTGTTTCAAATTTCCCAAGTTTTCGGTTCATGATCTCTGTAGTTGGTCGCACAATTGCCAGGATCAGGGCCTTTACCGGTCAGGTATCATCCCATGATGATGTTCATCTGTGATGACAGCTCCCCGTTACTCCTTATTTTCCTCTGATCCCCCGTTATCCTCTTCACTTGATTCTTCGGCTGGCTGTGAAATTTCCAACCCAAGTTCGATGGTATCTTCCATCTGGATCTGGCCGCGCAGGAACGCGCCTTCCTCGGTGGCAAAGGTCAATGTGGTGACATTGCCCCACACCCGCCCACTGGCCCGGATCTCGACCTTGTGGGCAGTGATATCGCCGCGGACGGTGCCGGCCACGATCACCGATTTCGCCTGCAGGTCTTCGCAGGTCACCCGGCCGGTGCTGCCGACCACCAGCAGGCCGTCGAGTTTGATCTCGCCATCAAAAGTGCCCTCGATCCGCACCCCGCCCTGGCCGGTCAGGCGGCCCTGGTACTTGGTGCCCTCGCCCATCACGGAGGTGATCCGGTCGCTCTGCGCGGGGACGGGTTCGGGGGTCAGGTCGGTGTCTTCTCTTCGTCTGAACATGGGGGTATTGTACCGCAGGACGGCTAATCGGGCAGCAGACGGATTTCGGCATCCCGCACCAGGAAGCGCCAGGGTTTGCTGTACCACGGTTCAGGGACAGTCCCCATCCCCACCCGCGGCCCGATGGTGACCCATTCGTCTAGCACCTTGGTCCCCTTTTCAATGAAGATCGCCGCATCCAGGGCGCACAGGTCAAGGTTGTTGTGCCGCCCATCGATGCTGAACGCCTGGGTCAGCTTGGCCGGACCATCGGTCCACAGTTTGCGGGGCTGGTGCCCGCGCCGCGCCGCGATGACCTCAATCCCCTCCGCCGGGACGACCGCCCGCACCAGAACGGCCTCCGGCTGGCCCTCCGGCATGGTGACAGTGTTGAATAACCAGTGCATCCCGTAGGTGAAATAGACATAGGCGTGTCCGGGCGGGCCGTACATCACGGTGGTGCGCGGCGTGCGCCCGGCCTTGGCGTGACAGCCCAGGTCTTCCTCGCCGCAGTAGGCTTCGGTCTCGCTGATAATCCCAGACAGCCGGATGCCGTTATCGATGTGAACCAGCCGCGCCCCGAGCAGTTCGCGGGCGACGGTCAGGGTCGGGCGGTTGAAGAAGGCGCGGGAGAGGTGAGGAACGGGCATGGGGGATATTATACCGTTTGTCATTGCGAACCCCGTAGGGGTGAAGTATCTTTACAAGTTAATAAAAACATCGGGTTATGTGTGGTTTTATCGTATGATAATCCACATGAAACTCAGCGAATATGCTGCCAAAGTGGGCATCA
>JAGVCA010000057.1 GCA_020059485.1 Anaerolineales bacterium | reverse complement strand
TTCCCCAAGGCGATCGAGGGGATAGAGGGTGTTGTAGTTCACCCGGTGAGGGTCATGCTCTCACATACGGAATAAAAGACGATATTTTCCGGAACTATTCTTTCCTTTTGTCACCAATCGGAGTGCGGGATTTCCCGGCTGCCAAAGCGCCAGTGAATTTGCCGGAGGGTATCGCGCTCCAGATTCGGACAGGGATTGGGGGCCGAGGGTCAGGATGCGTTGGTCAGAGATGAGAATGACTTGAGTCCGGCCTAAGTAGGCTTTATAATAATAGTGACAAGAGTCACAATCGTTCATGGCACACGAACACAGCAGGTGTTCACTACACAAGGAGGTTGTCATGCGGATTAAAGTGTTGCTGGTCCTGGCAGTGGTCGCTGTGTTGTTGGCGGCTTGTAATGTCGATAAACCCAGTGAGGAACAAGTTGAGGAAGTGATCTACGGCGTGTACTACCGCGATGCCGAGATCCTGAAGATGGATCAGTGTGAGTTGATCCCGGCCCTGGTTGACCAGGGGCACACCAATATCTGGTATATCAAATACCGGTTCGTTGGGTCCGACACCAAGAGCGGAATGCTGATCACGGAAACCGGGACGGACGTCAAGGCCTGGGAGCCGTATCTGTTGAAGGTGCATATGTGCCTGGCCGAGCGTTAAGCCTGGCGGTCTGCTGAATGAAAAACTGACCACGAGAGTGGTCAGTTTTTGCTTAAAATCAGGATAAACCGGGGACGGGTTGCTGCTAGTAGATACACCCCGAGTCGTCGGCGTTGTTGGAAGGAGAAGCCCCGCCGCCGTTATAGGATTCAACCTTGTAGGTGTATGGCCCACCATAAGGCGGCTGGTCGTTGTACTCGGTCACGTTCGGTCCAAGGGTGGCGATCAGATTACCTTCCCGGTACACCCTGAACCCGGTCTCATTGTTGGCATTGTCCTTCCAGGTCAGGTGGACATTGTAATTGAAGGCAGTGCAGACATTCGCGTTTGCCACCAGCGAGGATGGTGCGGCGGGTTTTTCCGGTTTAGGGGTATCCGTCGGGGTTGGCGGCGTCGGCGTCTCGCAAGCGCCTTCCACCTCGATGGTCACGTAAAACTTTTCCTGGGTGTTATCCAGGTAAGTGATCGTCATTGGGTAGGTTGAGGTCTTGCAGATGCAATCGTAGTATGAACCTTCAAATTCCTGCTCAAACCCGCCAAATTCCACCTTCTGGACGTTCTGGACATTCCAGTAGATCGTAGTGCATTTGCCAGCCTCGACTTCGGTTGGATCAGCGTAATACTCGATCACCGGACCGGTTGACTCCATTGGGGTTGGCGTAGCAGTTTCTTCTTCCTCTGGTTCGTCCTCAGCCGCGGCTGAGGTGGAATACATCATCATGCTGCCTTCTGCCTGACCGTCTTCGGGAAAATCGTTGCCAAAGGCCAGGTTGAGGAAATAGTCACGCCCGCCCATCGGGCTGAATTCCATCCGGGAAAACCCATCCCCAAGGTTGGTGCCTTTGGAGACGGTTTTGCCCAGATCATCTGAAACCCAGAAATTCACCGGCTGGTTGAGACCGATCAGGATGCCGACCAGGTAGTTCTCACCAAAGGAATCCGGGCAGCCAGCCAGGCAAACCGGGATCGGGAAGCGCGTCAGCCAGCCCGGGTCGCCGAAGATATCGATCGGAAACTCGATCCCTTCCCGGATCTGGTTTTCATTCTCGTCACAAGCCAGACCAACGCCGTTGTTATCCAAATCAAACTGGTCACTGTTGTAATCATTGGGGCAGTTGTCATCGTCGTTTGCGAGCCCGTCTCCATCGCGGTCGGCATCGCAGGCATCTCCGATCCCATCGCCATCGGTGTCGCGTTGTTCGGGATCCGCATTAGCGGGACAGATATCGCATTCATCTCCGACGCCATCCCCATCACGGTCTCCGTTGGAACTGAATGTAAACGGGCACAGATCATCCCCGTTCTGGAAAGAATCATTGTCGATGTTTGTGTCGCAGGCATCCCCATCCCCATCCCCATCCATATCTTCCTGCAGACGGTTTGGTGTGGCCGGGCAGTTATCCCGGGCGTCAATGACCGTATCTCCATCCGAGTCCTGGCAGGCATTTCCAATCCCGTTGCCGTCCACATCGGCCTGAGAAGGATTGTTTACCAATGGGCAGTTATCACTGCCGTTGGCGATGAAGTCGCCGTCAATATCGTTATCGCAGGCATCTCCGATGCCGTCAAAATCCATATCTTCCTGGCGGGGGTTGTTGACGGTTGGGCAGTTATCCCGGTCAGAAGGGATGAAATCCCCGTCCGGGTTGGGGTCAGCGCTGTCATCGATCCCGTCACAGTCCCGGTCGCCCTCGCCAAGCTCTACCGCAGCGAAGGCGTTCTGTACCTGGCAGGCATCGCGTGGGGATAGGGTGGCATCTGCTCTGGCAACAGTAGCATTTCGGGCGGTCATGAAACTGGCGCTGTTGGGCAGGCTGACCATCACCGAGTAATATAAACTTGCCATCGTGGACCGACCGAGGCCGGAGATCGTCCAGCCATTGAAAGTGCCACCATCGGATACCAGGAAGGCGGATTTGTTGAGGATCCCGCTGTTGGTGTGCACCCCGCCATTGTCCCCTGAAGTGATGAAATAGTTCGAGAACCTGTCTGGATCCCCGAAAGCCGGCGGGTTGCTCATATCCCGGATCGGGCCCATCCCGCTGGTGCGGTCTTCGGCGAGGGTCCAGTCATCTGGATCGGCGAACGCTGCCATGATGTCCGAGTAACCCTCGTTCAGGGCGCCGGATTGATTGGCGTAGATCAGGCCAGATGTATTGCCGATCACGGCATGGGTGAATTCGTGCACCATCACATCCCAACTCACCCAGCCATCCGCAAATTCAATCATATCGCAGCCCCAGCCAATGTATTGGGCGTTCGGGACATTGGCGTGAACGTAAACCTCTACACCTCCGCCAGTTCCGTTATACGAACTGCGTCTGAAATTGGTGAGGAAAAAGTCGTATACATCGAAAGAAAACTGATACCCGTTGACCGCATCCCCATCCGCCAGGTAAGCCGCATTGAGCACGCCGCTTTCATCCCCGATGGTCTGATCGTCCGGGCTGAGGAAATAGCAGGCTGAGTTGTCGGTGTAGTTGGCGTCTTTGAAATCGAGGTCAAGTGCATCCAATGCCAATCCATACTGGAAAACGACCTCGCTGGTGAGTGCATCGATGAACATGAGCACATTGACCGGCTGTCCTAGCGTCACCCGCCAGGCCAGCCTTGGGTCAGACTCGACCTCTTCGAGCAGGCTGCGGTCGAGGATCACCAACTGCGTATTACCCAGGATGACTGCATCGGGCGAATCTGCCTCTGTCTGGGCGGCAGTTTCAGCATCCGTTCTGGTAATCTGGGGCGAAACTTCAAGAGATATTTCGGTCAGCAGGTTCCCGTAGGTGGCGTAAACTTCAGGGCCATCCAGGTTGACCACCAGCTCGGCACCGAAGATCTCCAATCCTTTATAAGTTTGGAAGAAGACCACGTCCTCGCCATCGACTCCGCCCACCCGCCGAACTTGCAGGTCAAGGTCGGGATCGTTCTGCAGGTAAAGCGCTTTGTATTCGGCGATGAAAGCTTTGGCGCGTTCCCCGGGGTCCTGCCCAGCCACAGGTACCCGCCCTGAAATGAACACCGGGAACCCCTCATCGAACTGCACGGAAAGGTCCGAGGTGGAGCTCTCCCTTAACGCGTTCAGCGCGGTCACCTGTGGGTCACTTGAGGGATCAAGGACACCTTCTTCCGGGGTGGACGTGTTGGAAGGATCGGAAATGTTGTTGTTTGAAAATGGGAGATTGCAGGCAGTGATGAACAGGACTGAGAAAAGAACTACTACGAACCCTGAGATCCGTTGTGCCATGGTTTCCTCCATTCGTTGACACTAAAAATTTCAGGGATGATAGCATGAATTTATGGATATATCAAATCCAATTTATCCTATTACTTTATCCAATAGTACTGGGAAAAGGAAACGCCTGCCGGGGGTACAAAGCCACACCGGCAGGCGCTGCAGATCAGATCAGGGTTGCGGTCAGCGCCGACGCACATATCTTGTGCGATTTCCGCTACCGCCGAAGAACATGCTCACGCCCAGGATGAACCCGAAGTTGTACCAGCCGCCGTTGTTGTGGACCTCGTACACGCTCACGTTATCATTGAACAGGGAAATGATGAACGTAAAGAACGAGATAAAGCCGTGCCACAACCCCAGCCAGAAACCGGCCACTTGGCCCTCCGGGCCCGGCTGATTGGCGGCCGCATTCGGTCCGGCTGCACAGGCGGTCAGCGTGACCACCAAAAGCAGTACCAGCCCAACTACCATCGATTTCCTGAATTTCATCTCCGTCTCCTTTTTGATTTGGTTGTCAGAATATTAACGGAGATGGTAACAGGAATATTCGATTAGGCTGTCATACTTTCCAGGGTGATCCGGCGTTCCTCAAAGCCGGGATCGGAAAAGAGCGGCAGGCATTCTGCCGGGCTGCGCTCCTGCATGAACAATTTGGCGGCAAAGGCCATACAAGTCGCTTCGCCGCACTCGCCGCAATTGGTCTGCGGAAGGAGGCTGTACAGGTCCAGCGGGCGCAGAGTCCGGGCAGATCGGGTCACGGCTGCCAGTTCGGCGCGCTGCTCCCAGGTGGCGTTGATGGCGGCGGTCAGGTTTTCCAGCATCGCAGCGCCTTCTACGGGATCGGTCACCTGGGTCAGCGTAACTTTGTCTGCCAGCAGGGTCAAGAATCCAGGGCGGCGGCGGAAGGTCAGGCTGACGGTCTCCGGATTGTAGCGGACGATCCCGGGCAGGGTCGCCAGGTAGGGGATCACCTCCGCCAGCGAGCGGGAGGGTGTCCCGACGATCTGCACTTTGCCGGGTTCTGCCAGGCAGGGCAGGGTGCGGGTCAGTTCGATCCGGTCAAGGTAGGCACTCATCCGTAGATCTCCTCCATATCCGGTTTTTCGACCGTGAAGAAGTGTACCCAGATATACAGGTGGTTGAAGGCCGCGGCAATCAGTGCCGCGCGGGAATCGAACGCCACCGCCACAGCCCAGAGGAGAAAGAAACCATAGACGTACATCCCGTTGTTGGTATACCGGAAGATCCCCTCCCGCACCATCCGCAGCTGACGGTAAGCCGGATCGAAGTGGTCTGCGCCGAGTGCTCGTTTAAGCCCGAAATACCGCAGCACAGAATACCCCAGGTACAACGCCGGGATGGTCAGGACGACCGCCAACATCAGGCGCAGCCAGCCTGGTATGCCTATCGATCCGGCATCTGCGGCCGCCAACAGCCCTGCGGTGACCAGCCGGCCGGCGAACAGCGGCAGAAATCCGGCCCCAAAAACGGTCAGGGCGCGGCTGCCAAATACCCGGCTCATCCAGCCGTGATGCAGTTCCAGCCGCCAGAGGACGACGACATAGACCTGATGCACGACGGGGACCGCGATCGCCAGCCAATACCACAGCCGCACCGAAAGGCCGAGAAAGCTGCCCGTCAGGTCCAGCCAGTTTGCGGCCCCGATCGCTCCCATCAGCAGGATGGCGAGTGCCAGGGCATGCCAGCCTTGTTTCTCCCAAACCTTATTGTTCATCTCAGATCAGCTCCACAATGGAACCACCCGGCCCCTTGGTCACCTCAAGCCGGGTGGGGAAGGACTCCTTCAGCGACTCGATATGGGTGATCACCAGGATCTTTTTAAAATCCTCCCGTACCAGGTTGATGGCCTCCACCAGCCGCTGCCGCCCGATCTCATCCTGGCTGCCGAAGCCCTCGTCGATCACCAGCGTTTGCAATCGGGCACCGGCTCGCTGAGCCAGCACTTCGGAGAGTGCCAGGCGGATGGCAAAATTGATCCGGAAGGCCTCCCCACCAGAATACATTTCATAGTCCCGCTCCCCGCTGCTGTCCCGGATCAGGATATCGAGGGTCTCCCGCAGGTCGTCGCGCTTGTTGTCCTTGTATTCCTGCTGGGTTTCAAAGCTGATGTTCATCGCCCCAGCGCTCAGCCGGTCGAGGATCTCATTGGCCTTGCTGGCAATCTGCGGTAGGGCTTGTTCGATGAGTATGGCAGGCACGCCATTCTTGCCAAAGGCGCGTTCCAGGGCTTTGTATTCCATTACCCGGTGTGAGAGCTCATCCCGCTCCGCGGTGAGTTCTTTCTGCCGTTCCCGGAGGGTATCCAGAACTGCCAGGTTTTGCTGGGCGGCCCCCATCGCCATCCGCGCCTGGTTTTCCTGTTCCTTCAGGTCCAATACGCTTTGTTCAGCGCCGGCCAGGTCCGGTCCCGGGTCGTCCAAGGCCAGCTGATCGGCGGCTTTCTGGTATTCCTGGCTTTGTTTCTTCAATGTTTCGGAGAGCGTATCGATCTGCTTCTGCAGGTCTTGGGCTTCGCGGACCAGGGGCTGGAGGGCAGCCTGGGCCGTCTCCAGGGCGCGGAATTCAATCTCCACCTGGGACAGCGAATCGACCTCATGACGCAGTGCGTCATGGGTGGCGGCATCGTAGCCGATCGCCTTCAGTTCGGCATCGATCCCGGCCAGGATATGCCGGGCTTCGTTGGCAAATTCCTGTTTATTTAGCCGGTCGGTGATCTCGGCCAGCTGTTGCGCCCCTTGCCGCTGCCAGCGTTCGGCTTCAGCCAGGATCGATCCTCGATGGGCGTTGCTCTGATCGAGCCGGCGGTTGGCTTCCCGTACCCGGTTTTCGATCCCGTTGTAGCCGGTCAGCGCCTTGTTGATCTCATCGACCTGGGCATTGATCGACTGCAGCAAGGTATTGTTTGCACGGAACCGGTCCCCCTTGGCCTTGCCCTCCTTGGTCAGGTCCGCCACCAGCCGGGATTTGTCCTCAGCCGAGAGCGGCTGGCTGCATAATGGGCATTCAGCCCCGGATGAAGTGTTCAGCTGCTCGATCCGTTCGACCAGTTCTTCCATCTCGGCTTTCAACCGCGGATTTTCTGCCCTGGCCTCCGCCTGTTGCTGCAGGATATCCTGCTGCTTGAGTTTAAGCGCGTCGCGCTCCTCAAGAGCTTTAGCCAATTGATCGACTTCCTGCTGCTGGGTTTCCAGGGCTGTTTCGATTTCTTTGAGGGCATTCGCCTGTGCCTGGATCTCGGCTTCCTGTGACCGAAGGTTTTGCAGTTCGGTCTCCAGGCGAGTCCGGGCGGTTTCGATCTCGGTCAGCGGCGCATGCCGGCGTTTTTCCTGTTCGTTGAACCGGGCGGCAGTTTCATCCAGGACAGCCAAGACTGTGCGCTGCTCCTGAAGTGTTTTGAACTGCTGTCCGATCTCCTCCGCCCGCTCCGAGAGTTCGTTCAGCCCGGCAATCTCTTCCTGCCGGCTTGCCAGCCGGTCCTTCTGGCTGTCCAGTTCCGCTTCCGTCCTCTGGATCTGCTCTCTCAGCGCGTGGACTGCCTGGCGGCGTTCTTCCAGCAAGGCCGCTGTCCGGCGCATCTCCTCCAGCAGCCGGGATTGGATGTCCAGCGCGACACCGATTGCGTCCATCTGTTCTTTGATCTCGGCGACCCGTGCGGCCCGCTGGTCTTCTTCTGACAGTTCAGCCTGGATCTCCTGTAAGCGTCCGTCCAGCCCTTTGATCTCATCTTCCATTGCGCGGCGGCGGGTGTAGGCTTCCTTGCGGTAGCTTTCCCAGATCTCCAGGCCCAGGATGCTGCTCAGGATCCGTTTGCGATCTGCCGGGCGCTGTTGGGTGAATTGGTCCGCTTTGCCTTGCAGGAAGAAGGAAGCGTTGACGAAGGTTTCATAATCCAGACGCAGCGTTTCCACGATCTGCGCCTCCGTCGAGCGCATGGTGCGCTCGGTCAACGCTTTCCATTCGCCCTCGGCGGTTTGGATGTGGAACTCGAGCACAGACGTTTTGTCTTTGGTTTTGGATCGCATCACCCGGTAGAGGTTGCCTTCATAGGAGAACACAAAGGTGACCTCGGCTGTCTCAGACTTCAGGTTGATGACGGCGTCATCCCGGGTGCGGGCCTGGCCGAACAAGGCCCAGGTGATCGCATCCAGCAAAGAGGATTTTCCCGAGCCGTTCGCGCCTGAGATGCAGGCCAGGTCGAACGGCGTGAAATCCACCACTACCTCATCGCGATATGAAAGGAATCCGGAAAGGGTCAGTTTGACCGGGATCATGGGATTGTACGCAGCTCCATCGTAAGTAGGCTCCCTGACGATGGATTATATCACCGGCCATTCGAAGGTTGTTTGCCAGGGGGGATGATCTAGTCGCCTTTGAGCCACAGTTCCGCGCCGCAGCACGGCAGGACTTCGATCAGGTGCACACCGGGAGCCAGGTACTTGCCAAGCGGCTGGTCGAAGACCACGCTTTCGCCATGTACTGCTTCCGCCTGATGGTGCCCGATCCGGACTGTGATGTCTTCTCCCCGCTGGTTGACCACCTCCAGGATCTGCTCGGGCCGGATGATGGTACAGCGCGGGTCCGGGATATCCGGGTGGATCGTGATCGTCACCTTTTCCCCGTCAAATTCAGCGCAGATCCCGGAGGCCGGGCTGTCTGCTGCCGGCGTGGACAAGATCAGGGTTGTCGCTGCCTGGTCCATTTCCGGCAAGTGGTCTGGCTCACCGAAATTCCCGCCGCAGCCCGCAATCAGCAGGGTTGTGAGCCACATGGCAAGCGCAAGTCCGATCTTGGGGTTCAAAGCCAGTCCTTTAATCTCCGGGAGCAACGAACAGCAGCCGTTCCAGCAGGTAGCGCTGCAGCAGCAGGAACAGGATCACCACCGGGATGCTCATCAGCAGGGCCAGCGCGGCCAGCAAACTGCCCTGGAAGGTCGAGATCCCCAGCGCTCCGGAGACCGCCATCGCGACGGTCACGTTGCTGCTTTTTTCCACGAATAACCAGCCCATCGCAAATTCGGAATACCCGATCAGAAAGGCGATCAATGCCGCCACTGCGATCGAGGGCGCTGCGATAGGCAGCGAGATCCGAAGGAATGTCTGCAGGTTGCTGGCGCCGTCCAAACGGGCTGCCTCGATCACTTCGGTGGAAACTGCCTGAAAGGCCGAGCGCATATTCCATACGCAGAACGGCATCGCGAAGGCTGTGTATACGATCGTCAGCCCAAACAGGGTTGTCCGAAGCCCTGTGATCGTCAGCAGCATGTACAGCGGCGTCATCAGGGCGACTGGAGGCAGCAGCGCCCCCACGAGCAGCGCGAATAATCCTGGCTGCCGGCCCGGAAAGCGAAAATGAGCAAAAGCATAGGCCATGCTGGCCCCAAATCCGACCGACAGGAGTGCCGCCCCGCCTGACACGATCAGGCTGTTGCGCAATAGCCGCACGAAAGGCAATGACTGAGAGGCTTGCTGCCAAACCCGCACAAATACAGCCAGAGTTGGCTCTTCAGGGAACAGGCGAAATGTCGTTGGCCAACCGATCGTGCCGCCCTCAAATGCCAGGTACGTCATCCCCCAGATCGGCATCAACACGAATACACCGATCAGCACGAATCCGGCCTGGTACAGCACCTGCTGCCAGAAGGTCATCCTCCTATGCATAGGTCACCCCTTCAGCCGCTTTGCTGATCCGGTTGAACCACAGGATAAATATCACCAGGACCACCACGGTGAACACATTCACTGCTGCCGAAAGCCCGAACCGGCCGCCTAAGAACCCTGGCGCGAACAGATAGTAGGATAAGGTGGCAAAGGTCAGGTTCGGCATATCAGTCTGCATGGCGTAGAACAGGTAGAACTGGTTGAATGCAAAGATCGCCCGGATCAGCACCGCCGGCATTACCAGCGGGAAGAGCAGCGGCCAGGTGATCTGGCGGAACTGCAGCCAGCGGCCGGCGCCATCGATCTCGGCGGCTTCATACACATCGGTGGGCACCATCTTCAGACCGGCAGTCGCGGCCAGCATGATGAACGGGAAGCCGTACCAGGTCGCTGCCACCAGCAGCAGGACCAGGGTTTTGGTCGGGTCATCCAGGAAACCGGAGACCGCGTTACTGGCTGCAGGGTTGTTAGCTACTGCCAGCCAGCCGCGCTCCGGGTCCAGGATCCGCACCCAGAACAACGCCCCGATGAATTCAGGGATCGCCCACGGCAGGATGAACAGCGTTTGCCAGAAGCGTTTCAGCTTGACGCCTTCCCGGTGAAGCAGCACCGCCACCGTGACCCCGAAAGCCAGCTGAAGTATGATCGATAATACCGTCCACAGTACATTGAATACCAGCAGGTCTGACAAGCCGCCGGAAAAAAGGATCTTCAGGAAAGCCGGACCAATGTAACGGACCTCGGTACTGGAAGCCCGGTCAAGGGGGTTGATGTCTACCGGTTCGATCTGCCCGGTCAATCCGCCCCATGCTTCCCGCCAGATCCCCCCCTGAATACCGTCCCGCAGAGAGAGCGAACCAAAATCGGTCACTGACATGGCGCTCTGGTAGATCAACGGATAGAAGGCGATCAGGGTCAGCACCAAGGCGCCAGGCAGCAGCCACGGCCAGGCTTTCCGCATCCCGCGCCAGCTCTCTGCCAGTGCACGGCGGTCAGGCAGGCGCACCCACTGGGGGACAGGTTTGGGTTTCAGGCGCTGCTGCCACCAGTTTTTTACCGGGAGCCAGACAAAAGCCTGCAGACTTTCCGCACCGCTCAGGCATAGGGGGGCGGTCAGGGTCAGGACATATTGCGGCCATTTGGTCGGCCACCACAACAGGAAGATGAAATCGATCAGAAACCAGAGTGCAAAGACCCGTTTCCGCCGCCACAACTGCGGCAGCCCGGTGATCCCGAGCACCAGGATCAGCAGATCGGCCGAGATCACGAAGACACCTGGGTGCCATGGGACGGATTGCGCCAGCCAGACCAGCTGCTGCCAGGCTGGGAAGCCGGCATCGGCCACCTGCTCGCTCTGCGAGTATCCGCTGTGGTACCCGACCGACTGGCTCAACCGACCAAGCGGGTCGGTCTACAGGCGCGGGTTGGCCGCCACGAAGATCATGATCGCCAGCATACCCCACACAACCAGCTCCAGCAGCGGGCCTGCCAACTGCCTGGTTCGCTCCCGTCCGCGGACAAAGCGGGCAGATTGGAAGGCCTCCAACAGCCGGTCGGCGACCATCGCCACACCAACAATCGCGTAGTTGTATTTGGAGGCCGCCGTGATCCCCAGGAAGACAGCCGAAAGAGCCATCCATGCCCAGCTGCCCGGCTTTCCGGACGTTTTTCTCGCCCGGTAATAGAACAGCACGGTCATCAGGCTGGCAAAGGCGGGCAGCGGTTCGATCATCACCTGGCTGGTGTACTTGATCTGCCAGGTGTGCACCGCCAGCAGCAGCCCGGCGACCGGATTCAGGATGGCCAGTGCCAGCACTTCCAGCGTGCCCCAGACTGCAGAGGACAAGCGCGCCCGTTCCAGATGCGGTTCCGGCAGTTCCCGCACCGGCGGGTCGGAGGGCGGCCGTTCAGGGATCAATGTAGTGTTGTTCAGGTCTTTGATCACCAACCCGTAGGTTATTTTGGTCAGGGGCGGGTGTTCCTGGGTAAACTCATAATCAATGACCGCCGGCAAGTCACCGGCGTTGTATGCCACGGCATATCGCTGGGCGGCCGCCAGGTAGTCGTCCTCGTCGTAGTCGATTGGCAGCATTTCGACCGCCCGCAGGCGCAAACTCCATCCGATGACGGTGACTGCCACGATCGCTGCTAACAGCAAGATCCGCTGGATCAATTTCATTTCTGCTAGTTGCTCCTGTGCCGGAATATCTGGTGCGTTCAGTCCAGTTTCAGTACCAGGGTTTCAAACGGTGCCAGCGGGGAATCGACGCTCAAGCTGAATCCACCGTCGCTGTTGACTCGCAGATTGGCAGCCAGTGTGCCCATCAAGGGCTCCAGCGGATACCGCCCGCCAGACAGCGGGCTGCTTCCTGCCTCCAATTGATACCCGGCGATGGTTTCACCGCTCAGATTGATGATCACCAGCACCTGTTCATCCGGCCGGGTGCGCAGTAAAGCGTAGACCGCATTCTGGTCGGTGGCCACCAAGGTTGAGGCTCCGGTCTG
>JAGVCA010000048.1 GCA_020059485.1 Anaerolineales bacterium | reverse complement strand
CTGATCGCGGAAGTGCACCCATTGGGCCGGATAGCGGATCCCTTCCCCGCTTTCCTGGTAGGTGGTGATGCGCTGTTCCAGGGCGGCGTTGTACAGCCGACGCGCCTGGGAGAACAGGCTGTCGAGGGCGGTGGTTTGCGTTCTGTTAGGCCGCAGGCGGTATTTGTAGGTCCGGATCATTCAGCTGCGCTGCTCCTGTACAGATGCCCTGGTTCGCAAATGCGCAAACGCCTGGCGGAGAACCTGGGAGGTGTACACCTTGAATTGGTTCGCACGCTGCTGTGGCGCAATGGTAGGATCGGCAACCACAAACAGGTGACTGTGATTATGCCTGATCTCCAGGGACTCAATGTCCACTTCCAGCTGGCCCTCTTGATCGAGCAGTGCTTTCAGACGCTCAGCCACTTTCCCCATAACAACTCTCCGCCTATATTTCGGACACCAGACGAAATGAGTTTTGAGCAAAAACAGATTGCCAACGATCATTTTGTATCGAGTCTCCACCATAGAACAATTGTACTACAATCTGATCGAACCGACAATTTCAACCTCACTCAGGGAGCATCTTTTTGCAAAGCCAATTGCCTCGGTTGCCTGAAAACAACATTTCCATTTGGAGGTTTTAATGGAAGATAGGCAGATCTCATTCACACCTATCGGGTTCACGCTGATCATTTTGCTGCTCACCGTTCTGATCGGTTTTCTGGCCTGGCAGGCTGGATATCTTGACGGTCTGTTTCCCACCAGCGCCCTACCCACCCCCGATCCAACCCCGTCACTTTCCACACTGGAACCCACAGCCACACTTGCCGTACTCCCGACTCCAGAGGTCACACCCACGCCCGCGGTGATCCAGTCTGCGGATCCCCACCCCGCCGAGATCCCCGGACTGCTCGTACTCTCGATGTGGGAGGCTGGCTACACCCATTTATTTGCCTACCATCCCGAATTCCTTCCCCTGACCCGACTGACCTTTGGCGAATGGTCCGACCGCCAGCCTGCCATCCACCCCGATGGCAGCCAGATCGCCTTCTCCTCCAACCGCAGCGGACAATGGGATCTGTACCTGCTCGACCTGACCACCGGCGAGACCTCGCAGCTGACCGATGACCCGAACTATGATGGAAACCCGGCCTGGTCGTCAGACGGTTTGTGGCTGGCCTATGAGAAATATGTGGATGGTAACCTGGATATCTACCAGTTGTCGCCCCTGGCCCAAACCGAAGAGATTCGCCTGACCACCCATCCCGCTGCCGATCTCCAGCCCGCCTGGCAGCCCGGCAGCACGGTGATCGCCTTTACCTCCGCCCGAACCGGGCAGATGGACATCTTTCTCAAGGATACCACTAGCGGCGAGCCTGAGCAGAATTACACCTTGAATAGCACCGTTTCCCAGTCACAGCCGGTCTGGGCTCCATCCGGTGCGGCGCTTGGCTGGATCAGCGCGGGTGACGGGTATCCCGACCTCTGGCTGGTGGAGATCGGCCTGCCGGCAGCATCCGCCCAACCGCTCCTCCAGACCGATATCGCCCGTTGGGATCCCACCGGGAGCCTGATAGCCGTCCTGCGTCGCTCCCCGGATGGAGATTTCCTCGCCATCCAATCCGCCAGTGACCTGCGCTATCTGCTCCTGCCCACCGGCATGCTCGGATCGATCGAGAGTTTCGACTGGGGGCTAAACCTGCTGCCCGATCCGCTCCCGACGTCTCTCCGGGCCGCCGCTCAGGCCCAGCCGGAAGCATCCTGGCTGGTCCAACTCGTCCCCAGCACCGGCGCGCTGTTCGGACGCCAGAACATCATCGACCTTCCCGAGATCAACGCCCCGCACCCCTCACTCGTAGCCCTGGCGGTGGAACCGTTCTACGCCCTCAAAGACCGCGCCAATCTGGAGCTCGGCTGGGATCTGCTCTCCGACCTTGAGAATATGTTCGTTCCCATCTCTGAACCACTCCCCCCCGGCAAGAGCCAGGATTGGTTGTACACTGGCCGGGCGTTTTCACTCAATCCGGTTCTGATCGACTATGGCTATATGCAGGTCGTGCGGGAAGACTACGGCAGCGAGGTATACTGGCGGATCTTCGTAAAACCCCTGGACCAGAGCGGCGCCCAGGGACAACCACTGACCGTCTTCCCCTGGGATTTCAACGCCCGTTTCTCCGGCTCGGCTGAGGCTTATGAAAGCGGCGGGCAAACATATCCCGAGATCCCTCCAGGATATTGGATCGATTTCACCACCCTGGCCCAGCAGTATGGTTGGGAGCGATTACCAGCACTGACCAACTGGCAGAGTTATTATCCCGGGGCGCGCTTCAACCAGTTCGCCATCACCCAGGGGCTGGCCTGGACAGATGCCATGCTCCAGCTCTGGCCACCTGAGGTCTTTCAGAGCCAACCATGAGGACGCCTCAATCCTTCCGGATCAGCCTGCTACTCGGCATGCTGGTAATGCTGGTAATGCTGGCAGCGGCGCTTCCCACTCCTGCCGCCGCTCTCAGGCAGTCACAGCAGGCAGTCAAGCCGACCCCGCTGCCGGACCCCTTATCCGAGCCGCTGCCCAACCCTGTCAACCTGCCGAAGTCCTCCTGGCGTCCGCCGCTCTATCCTGTGCCCTGGGCGCTCGGTCCCAACGACCATTTTCTTTTCAACCGCCCGGTTGAGGTAAGCGAGGTGAATTGGCCGCTTTCCACATACCGATATGGCGGTACTTTCTTCGCGCCGGATCAACCTCACACCGGGGTGGATATCGTCGTCCCGGAAGGCACCCCGGTGATGGCGGCCGGCGACGGGCAGGTGATTTGGGCTGGCACCGGACTGCTGTTCGGTGACGATGATGAAGCCGATCCTTACGGAATAGCAATTGCGATTGAACACAATTTTGGATGGGATAACCAGCCGCTCTTTACGCTGTATGCCCACCTGTCCGAAACCACCGTGCAAAAAGGCGATTATGTCCACCAGGGAGATGTGATCGCGCTATCGGGGAATACCGGCTTCACCACTGCCCCCCACCTGCATTTCGAGGTCCGCTTGGGCGAGAATGCCTTCTACCAGACCTTCAATCCCGAGCTGTGGCTGGCCCCGCCTCAGGGCTGGGGAGTGCTGGTCGGAAAACTCACCGACGGTGCCGGTATCCCGCTACTCAAGCAGGAGGTTATCCTGGTCAATCAGGAAACCGGTCAGGAGTGGCGGGGGGTATCCTACGGCACGGACTTCACGGTCAACAGCGACCCATTCTATGGTGAGAATTTCGCCATCAGTGACCTGCCGGCCGGGGAATACGAGATCCAGATCCCGTATTTTGGGTATGTCTACACCAAATCCATCACCGTTCACCCTGGGGCGGTCTCCTATTTCCGATACCGCGGGCTGGCCGGTTTCAGCGATTTCTATCCTTACCACCCCCGTCCGCTCAGCCTGCCGCCGGAGGAGTAAAGTCTCTGGATTTCGTCCGATTTTTTAACCCCAAAAACACTTGCGATAACAGAACAAACGTGCTAAACTAGTCACATCACTTGACATTTGGAGGTACTCAAAAATGGCTCGAAAAACTACTTCTGCTCCTCCAGAGAACGGAACCGACAAAGCGCGTCAGGCCTCTCTGGACAAAGCCCTCGGCGACATCACCAAACGATTCGGTGATGGTGCGATCATGAAACTCGGGGAGTCCAACAGCCTGTTGGTGGAGGCGATCCCCACCGGCTGCCTCTCGCTGGATGTCGCCCTCGGCGTTGGCGGGATCCCGCGCGGCCGGGTCACCGAGATCTACGGGCCGGAATCTTCCGGCAAAACCACCCTCTGCCTGCACATCATTGCCGAAGCCCAGAAAATGGGCGGTACTGCCGCTTTCATCGACATGGAACACGCCCTCGATCCAGCCTATGCGGCTCGGTTGGGTGTGGATGTCGAGAATTTACTAATCGCACAACCCGATATGGGTGAACAGGCCCTTGAGATCACCGAGACTCTGGTACGCTCAGGAGCGGTCGACATCATCGTGATCGACTCGGTAGCCGCCCTGGTGCCCCGTTCCGAACTTGAAGGTGACATGGGTGACGCCACCATGGGCGTTCAGGCCCGGCTGATGTCCCAGGCGCTGCGCAAGCTTTCCGGCGCCATCAAGCAAACCAACACGGCCGTGATCTTCACAAACCAGCTGCGGCAGAAGATCGGCGTGATGTTCGGCAATCCCGAGACCACCACTGGCGGCCAGGCGCTCAAATTTTACGCTTCGATCCGCATCGACATCCGCCGCATCAACTCGATCAAGGTTGGACAGGAGATCCTGGGCAACCGCACCAAAGCCCGGATCGTTAAAAATAAAGTTGCCCCGCCTTTCCGGCAGGTCGAATTTGACATCATGTATAATGAAGGTATCTCGCGGGCCGGCGACCTGCTGGACCTGGCTGTCGAGATGGACATCATCAACAAACGCGGGTCGTATTACTACTACGGCGAGGAAAACCTGGCCCAGGGACGCGAGAACGCCAAAGATTACCTCCGCGACAATCCTGAGCTGGCCTTCCAGGTCGAAGGCATCATCCGCCAGGAATTGCTGGATGGACAAGCCCCGCCGCCGCTGGTCCAGAAGATTACCGAGGATGAATTGGATGGTGAAGACTATGAGGGAGACGAGTACGTCGAAGACTGATCTGCGCCAGGCCGGAGTCCGGATCGAATCCCGGATGTTCTCTCTCATTGTGATTGCCGCAACCATCTTGCTCTCCGCTTGTGGAGGGCAAGATGCGCGTTCCACGCCGGAATATTTCATCCCACCAACGATCTCGCCGCGCTCTGCCACCGCTACACCGGCATTCACGCCGACTGTGGAATCCCCGGATGGAGAGGTACAGTCCACCAGTCCCGCAGCATGTGAAAATGACCTCAACTACGTCGACGATATCACCATCCCGGATGACACCGTCGTCGCGCCGGGTCAGGAGATCGAGAAGATCTGGCTGATCCGCAACGCCGGAACGTGCAACTGGGATGCCGATTACACCATCCGCAATGTCGAGGAAACGCCTCCGATGGGGTCTGCCAGCATCCTGGCACTGTATCCGGTCCGGTCCGGCAGCGAACACGAGATCACCATCAACTTTATTGCCCCCACCGATTCAGGCCAACACGTCAGCAAATGGCAAGCCCATGACCCGGAAGGGATCCCATTCGGGCAGGTGATCTTTATCCAAATCATTGTGGACCCGGCATACACGCCTTAGGAGAGACCCTTGACCAACGGATTGAAACCTAGCGCAGAGAAGGTCCGCCAGGCTGTGCTGGCACGCGGTTTTAATTTCACCATCCTTCAATTTGACGAAACCACCCGCACCTCTGCAGATGCCGCCGCGGCCATCGGCTGCCATCTCGCTCAAATCGCCAAATCGGTCATCTTCCGGTTGGTGGAGAGTGACCGGCCATTGCTGGTGCTGGCCAGCGGCGTCAACCGTGTGGACGAAAAGCTGGTCGGTGATCGGATCGGCGAAACCCTGGGCCGGGCGGATGCCGAGTTCGTCCGCCAGCACACCGGATATGTGATCGGCGGCGTGCCGCCTGTCGGGCACCTTGAACCCATTCGCACCTTGATCGACAAGGACCTGCTGCATTACACTCAGATCTGGGCCGCAGCGGGCACCCCAAATGCTGTTTTTCCGCTCACCCCCGATCAACTCTGCCAGCTCACAGCCGGCGAGATCATGAAAATTCATACCTGAACTTGATCTATGCTGAGAAAAGTTACTGACTTCATATTTCGCAATGCTACCTCAGGCCTGGAACTACTGCTCCTCCATCATCCCTATGCCGGCTGGCAACTCATTGCCGGGACCTGCGAAGAGGGAGAGACACCAGAGGTTACTGCTGCCCGTGAGGCAGCCGAGGAAGCAGCCCTGACTGCCCTGACGCTCATCGGTCTGGCAGGCACCAAGGATACCGTCATGCCAGCCGGCAAGGCTGTGCTGGTTGCGTCCACCAGGGTATTCGCCCGTCCGGACCCATCCAGCTTTGATTGGATCGCACTTCGCCCCGGGATGTGGCTGGATGTGCTCCTTCATGACAGTGGCTATACGCAAATCAAGTACGAAGAGCCAGACCGGTTGCCGGATCCTCAATACACCACCTATGCCCTGACGGGCTGGGTGCCGGATAAAGTCCTCAGCAACACCCAGCGGCGGTGGTTTTTTCTGCTGGAATGCTCTCACCCGACTGAGGAGACCTGGCAGGTCCGGGCCGACAACCACACCTTCACCCTGAAGTGGTTCCCACTGGAAAGCCTGCCTGATCTGATCCCGCCGCAGGACGAATGGCTGAAGATTTTTCTGGATTACCTGAAGGATCGAACCCTCAGTAAATGATTAAAAAAACGAGGCGCGGATTAAGTCCGCACCTCGTTGCATCTGGCACTAAAAAATTTTAGGTGCCCTCTTCCCAGGAATTCAGATATTCTTCCTGTTGCGGGGTGAGCACATCCAATTTCACGCCCATTGCATCCAGCTTGATGCGGGCAATCTCGCGGTCGATCTCTTCCGGCACGCTGTACACCCGGTTCTCCAGGTTATCTGCGTTCTGGACCATATATTCTGCCGAGAGTGCCTGGTTCGCAAACGACATATCCATCACGCTGGCGGGATGTCCCTCGGCCGACGCCAGATTGATCAGGCGCCCCTCACCCAACAGATTGATCTTGCGCCCATCGGACAGATGGTACTGGTCCACGAATGGCCGCACCTGGCGCTTCTCGGAGGACATTGCCTCCAGCGCCGGGATGTTGATCTCGACATTGAAGTGCCCTGAATTGGATACGATCGCGCCATCCTTCATAACCTCAAAATGGTGTTTGTCGATCACATTCAGATCGCCGGTCAATGTGCAGAACACATCCCCGATCCGAGCCGCTTCTGCCATCGGCATCACGCGGAACCCGTCCATCACCGCTTCAAGCGCGACCATCGGATCGATCTCGGTCACGACCACATTGGCACCCATGCCGCGCGCTTTCTGTGCCAGACCGCGGCCGCACCAGCCATATCCGGCCACCACAAAGGTTTTGCCGGCCAGCAACACATTCGTCGCCCGGATGATCCCATCGAGCGTGGACTGCCCGGTACCGTAACGGTTGTCGAAAAAGTGCTTGGTCATGGCATCGTTGACAGCCATCACAGGGAATTCCAGCGCACCATCCTTGGCCATCGCTTTCAGCCGGATCACGCCGGTGGTGGTTTCTTCAGTGCCGCCCACGATCGTCTCAAGCAGCTCCCGCCGGGATTTGTGCAGTGTGGAGACCAGGTCCGCGCCGTCATCCATCGTCAAGTGCGGCTTATGGTCCAGGGCGGCCTCGATGTGTTTGTAATAAGTGACGTTGTCCTCTCCCTTAATAGCATACACCGGAATCTCGTAATGCGAGACCAGTGAAGCAGCCACATCGTCCTGCGTGGAAAGCGGATTGGAAGCAGTCAGGACCACATCCGCGCCGCCCTCAGCCAGCACGTGCATCAGGTTGGCGGTTTCGGTGGTCACATGTAAACAGGCCGAGACCCGCATCCCCTTGAGCGGTTTTTCCTTCTTGAACCGTTCAAGGATCGTGCGCAGCACAGGCATCTCGCGCTCCGCCCATTCGATTCGGCGGCGGCCGCCTTCAGCTTGGTTGATGTCTTTGATATCGTATTCCATTGTTTACTCCAATCAGAATAGTATTACTGGCCTAACAATTCATCCAGCACCGCGCCGTCGTTGAAGTTGGCACGGTAGCGGTCAATATACGTTTCAACGGTGTAATCCTGGCCCTGCGGGCCATCACTTTCCAGACAGTAGGTGGCTGAAAGCGCCCCCATCTGGGCACAGATCTCGAAGTTCCATCCCCGGCTGTAGCCGGTCAGGAAACCGCCGCGGAAGGCATCTCCCGCCCCGGTCGGATCAACGATTTGCCGCGGCTGGACTGCGTCGGTCTCCACCACCTTATCACCATATCGAACCCGCACTCCTTTTCCACCGAGCGTCACTACCAGGAATTCAAGCTTGGCGAGGATCTCTTCCTCCGTCATCCCGGTTTTTTGGAGTACGAGTTCGAACTCATATTCATTCACAAAAAGAGCCAGGGCTCCTTCAATCCCGAACCTCAGTGTCTCCCCACTCACCCGAACGATCTGCTGGCTGGGATCATAAATATAACGGTACCCGAACTGCTTGCACTCGTCGATATAGCGGTCCATGGCAGCCGGATCGGTGGGAGAGATCACCACCAGGTCTGGTGTTTCGTCCAGTTCGGTCAGCGATAATTCTGCCGCCCGCCCCATCGCGCCGGGGTAGAAGCTGGCCATCTGAGCATTGTCCCGGTCGGTGGTCGCGAAGAACGAACCGGTCAGCTCTCCCGGAATGACCCGGGCGTAGGTTGTATCGATCCCGCGGGCCTCAAGCCAGGCGCGATACTCCTCGAAGTCCGTTCCCACGGTCGCGAAGACTTTTGGCCTGCCGCCCAGCAGCGCGAGGTTGTATGCAATGTTCGGAGCAATCCCACCCCGCCGCCGGACCAGAGAATCCACCAGGAATGACAGGCTGATGGCCTCGAGTTTCTCCGGGATGATGTGTTCTTTAAACTTTCCGGGGAAAGTCATCAGATAATCATAGGCGACCGAACCGGTAATCACAATCTCCATACCGCACCCTTTCAACAGACAAATGACGCCCTCGGGCGAGTGCGTCATTTTAAATGCCCGACAAGTTTATCATGCCGGGATTAGGTTGTCAAAATCCAAATTCAGATTAAGAGGGCAATCAGCCGGCCTCTTTCAGATACTCGCGGATCATCAGTGCCACCGTTGCGCCTTCTCCAGCCGCAGAAGCCGCTTGCTTGGTCGAGCCTTCCCGCACATCGCCTGCCGCGAACAATCCCGGCTGAGCAGACATCAGGGTCTTATCGGTCACAATGAACCCAAATTTGTTTACTTCGACCATGTCCTTTACCAGATCGCTATTCGGACTCAGGCCAATGAAGACAAACACGCCGTCATAAGTCCATTCCTTGATCTCACCGGTCTCCCGGTCCTGTACAACCACGCTGTCGAGCTTGCTCTCCCCCCGGAACTCCTGGACCGCATGGTTGACCGTCACCTTCATATTTTCTTTGCCGGATACTTTGTCCTGCAGGATCTGGCTGGCCTTCACTTGCGGCGAAAACTCAACTATATCCACCTGATCTGCAAACCGCGTCAGGAACAAGCCCTCTTCAAACCCACTGTTGCCGCCCCCGATCACCAACACTTTCTTGCCTTTGTAAAAAGCGCCGTCACAGGTGGCACAAAAATGAACATTCGTCCCAATCAGTTCATCTTCGCCCGGGATGTTCAGTCGGCGGTAGCGTGCTCCGGTTGTCAACAGAACCGCCTTGCAGGCATAACTGGCCCCATCCGAAGTCTCGACGATCCAAAAGATGCCATCTCGGCGCAGATTGGTTACTTCCTGTGCCTCAAGGATCTCCACTTCAAAACGCCTTGCCTGCCTGCCCAGCTTGTCGGCCAGCACCCCACCATCAATACCCTCATCAAAACCCGGGAAATTATCAAGCACCTGGGTCGTTCCGATCTGACCGCCCACGCTGGCCTTCTCGATCACCAAAACCTGGTGGCCTTCGCGTGCCAGGTAAAAAGCTGCTGTCAGTCCGGCCGGACCGGCGCCAATAACGATCACATCGTAGGATTCCTGTTTGGCGCGGGTTTGCAAACCAAGCTTCTCAGCCAGTTCGGCGTTGCTCGGCTCGATCAGTTTGCTTCCATCGGGAAAAATGATCGTCGGGATGATCCGGCTTCCATTGTTTACCTTCTCAACAAATGCCATCGCTTCCGGATCTTTTTCAATATCAATATTTTCGTATTGGATGCGGTGATCGCTAAAAAATTTTTTGGCGCGTTTGCAGTCCGGACACCAGACTGTGCTGTAAACCAGAATTTTCTTGCTCATGTGAGACCCACCTCCAGGAATGGTAATCCATAGATGCATACTCCTGGATGGATATTACGTTTTTGCACCTAACCCCGCTTGCAGTAGCGGTCAGGCCTCGTAGCTGGTGGAAGTCACATCCCCGCCCTCACCCGTCCAGTTGGTGTGGAAAAACTCACCACGCGGCCGGTCGATCCGCTCGTAGGTATGTGCCCCAAAATAATCCCGCTGGGCTTGCAGCAAGTTCGCCGGCAAGCGTTCTCGGCGGATTCCGTCCAAAAATGCCAGGGCGCTGGACATGGCAGGAATGGGGATCCCCATTTCAGTAGCCCGGGCAACCACCATGCGCCAACCGGCCTGCGCCTGCTGGACCTCATCCAGGAAATACGCATCCAGCAGCAGGTTACTGAGCGCCGGGTTGCCATCATACGCAACTTTAATCTCGTCCAGGAACGCCGCCCGAATGATACATCCCTCCCGCCACAACTGCGCGATCGTACCCAGCGGCAGTTTCCAGCCAAATTCCTCCTCGGCCGAGCGGAATAGCATATATCCCTGGGCGTAGGAAACGATCTTTGAGGCGTATAGCGCGTCGTGGATGGCTTGGACAAAGACCTGCTTGTCACCGGTGAACGAAGCAGTTGACAGATCCAGGTGTTGTGATGCTTCCATCCGGGCCGCCTTCAGCGCCGACAGGAACCGGGCAAACACCGCTTCTCCGATCAGCGTTAGCGGCGCGCCGGCATCCAGTGCAGCAGTCGCCGTCCACTTCCCGGTTCCTTTTTGACCGGCGGTATCCAGGATGTAATCCACCACATACTCCCCGGTGTCATCCCGGTATCGGAGGATATTAGCAGTGATCTCGATTAAATAAGAATCCAGTTTCCCCGCGTTCCACTCGCTGAAGACGGCCGCGATCTCATCGTTTCCCGTCCCAAGGCCCGTTTTCATCAGGTCGTAGGCTTCCGAGATCAATTGCATATCGCCATATTCGATCCCGTTATGCACCATCTTGACAAAGTGCCCGGCCCCGTCAGGCCCCAACCACTCGCAACAAGGCGAGCCATCCGCCACTTTGGCAGCGATCGACTGGAAGATCGGTTTGATCTCCGGCCAGGCTTTCTCCTCGCCGCCGGGCATGATCGACGGCCCAAACCGCGCCCCGATCTCTCCCCCGGACACGCCCGCGCCGACAAACAGGATTCCCTTCTCTGCCAGAGATGTCATCCGCCGGGTGCTGTCCGGGAAATGTGAGTTCCCGCCATCAATGATGATGTCGCCTTCCGCCAGCAGCGGGACCAGTTTTTCGATCGTGGCGTCCACCGGCCAGCCAGCCTTGACCATCAACATCACCTTGCGCGGCTGCGAGAGCATCCCGACCAATTCCTCCAGGCTGTAGGCTCCGTAGATCTCCCGGCCCTTCGCCTCATCTTCCAGAAATTCAGTTACCTTTTCCGTGGTCCGGTTATAGACCGCGACCCGGAAACCATGGTCGCTCATATTCAGGACCAGGTTCTGCCCCATGACGGCCAACCCGATCAGTCCGATATCCGCCTTAGCATCCATTAAATTTTTCTCCTGTAATCGATCCTCGTTATCAACCTCTCGAGGCTGCCTGCAACTGTAATTGGGCCCATTGCGCCATCCCCAGAACCCCGGCATCATTGCCCAACTCACCCGTCAGGATCTGGATTTCTTCCACTGGGATCAGGAAGACCCGTTCCTTGATCGTGCGGCGGATCGGATCCAGCAAAAGATCGCCGGCAGCAGCCACACCGCCGCTGATCACGATCCGTTCCGGCGCCAGGGTGACGATCAGGTTGGCGATCCCGGTCCCGATATAAGACCCGGTATCCTTCCAAATCTCCCTGGCGATCTCATCACCCTTCCGAGCGGCCTCAGCGATCACCTCTGGTGTGATTTTATTCAGGTCATAATCCACCAGTTCACCGATCAGGGTAGCCTGACCTCGCTGTACCACTTTGACACCCATCGTGGCGATAGCCGGCGCGGCGGCAAATGCCTCCATGCAGCCTTTGTTACCGCAGCCACAGCGCGGCCCATTGAGATCGATCGTCAAGTGACCAAGTTCACCAGCCTGGCCGCGCAGACCAAGTACCAGTTGTCCGTCAACGATCACGCCTCCACCGATCCCGGTCCCGATCGCCAGACAGGCCATATTGGTCGCCCCGCGTCCAGCGCCGAAAGTATACTCGCCGAGAGTGATCGCCCGGGCGTCATTCAGGATCGCCACGGGAAGATCCAGTTCGGAGGAGAGATGGGATTGCAGCGGGACATTCGGCCAATGGCCATGCAGATTGGTCAGGAACAACACAATCCCTTTCTCCAGATCGAGCAGCCCAGGTGCACTCACCCCCACACCCTGGATGTCCTCCATAGAAGCCCCGTTCTCGGCGATCACCTTGCGGATCAAGTCCGCGATCCGGCCCATCACCGCCTCCGGCCCTTCCTGAGCCAGCGTCGGCGTGGATCGTGAAAGCAGCACTTGGCCTGCACTGATATCCACCAACCCGGCTTTAATGTTCGTTCCGCCGAGATCACATCCAACAAATAAGTCCATCTTCCACCTCTTCCAGAGATTCCACAAAAACGCCGGCGCATCGATCAGTCCAGGCCAAGTTTAATGGTAGTCCAGCCCGCAGAATTTGGGTAGGGTGATTTCAAACGTTTTATGCTCCCTGCAGACATGCTGAAGAAAGAAGCCATCAGCACAACCCATCCGAATAATAACGTAACCGCATGGCCAGGTGATTTCGATGAACGATACCGAACTGTTATACAACAGCATCCACCCTTCTGCCCGGATCGGGATGGTGACCCTGACAGTCGCCGATCTCGGCCAGCACCAAGAATTCTATCAGTCTGTTCTGGGTCTGAATTTACTCGATCAACAGCCGGACTCCGCCATCCTCGGCACAGACCAGCACAGGCTGCTGAACCTGGTGGAGAAACCTGATCACCATCGCTACCCCCGGACGGCCGGGCTGTACCATTTCGCGGTACTGTTCCCCAACCGACCGACCTTTTCCCAGGCGGTGGCCCGCTTGTTCGAGTTGCACATTCCCAACGCTCCTACCAACCACATCATGACCAAAGCCACTTATCTTAAGGATCCAGAAGGCAACGGGATCGAATTGTATACCGAATCGCCGGAGGATGGTTGGATGGGCATGGAATCCGGCCAGTTCATCGCCCGCCGCTCCGACGGCAGCCTCAGCAGCGGCCGGGAACCTTTGGACCTTCAAGCTTTGTTCGCCCTGCTACCCCCGGGGGTAGACCTTCAGGCTCCGATCCCCGCAGAGACCACCATTGGCCATATCCACCTGCACGTCCCCCGGCTGCAGCAAGCTGTGGCCTTTTATCACCAGGCGATCGGTTTCGACATCATGGGTCTTGATCCAGCCATCCAGATGGGTTTCCTGTCGGCGGGCGGTTACCACCACCACATCGGGTTGAACACATGGCAGGGTAAAGGCGTGCCGCTCCCCCCCTCCGATGCGCTCGGTTTACGGGATTTTGAAGTGTTGCTGCCAGACCGGGAAGCGTTGGACCAGGTCCGATACAGATTGGAACGGGCAGAGATGGATTTCCGCACTGATGATGGAGCACTGGAGGTCCCCGAACCTTCTGGCGGAAAGGTGATCCTGACAACTCCCTCCTGACGACACTCTGATCGTCAGCATCCGGACACCCTTTGTCACTCATTGATTCTCATTCAGGAGTAATCCCACCCTGTTTGTGTTAAAATCGCCCTGTGATCAACCCCGTGCCACAACAACACCCACCGGACTGGGAGGCAGTTACCCGCCTGCTACTGACCTCCCGGATGATGGACCTGATCGAGGAACAGGAACTCGCTCCGGCAGGTAAAGTTGCCTATCAATTCTCCGCCCGAGGACACGAACTCTCACAGATCCTTCTGGCCCTGGCACTCGTCCACCCGAAGGACGGTGCCACCGTCTATTATCGCTCTCGTCCGTTCATGCTCACCAGCGGATTGACGCCGCGCGAGGCTTTTGCCGCCGGATTTGCACGCACTGGCTCGCCCTCCGAAGGACGTGATGTCGGTGTGATGTTTTCTCTGCCAGCCCGCACCGGGGCGACCATTCTGCCCACTTCGGGTGGCGTTGGCGCTCAATACACGCCCGCAGCAGGATGGGCCCAGGCCATCATGTATAATCAGCACCAATTGAAAGACCTTGAATGGGAAGGTGCGATTGCCGTCGCCCACGGCGGAGACGGCTCGGTGGCCACCAATGGTTTCTGGTCCGCCCTGACAATCGCCACCACCCAAAAATTACCGATGCTGTTCTTCATCGAGGACAACCAATACGGGCTTTCCGTTCCGGCCGACATCCAGACACCCGGCGGAAATATTGCCCGCAACCTGGCCTCCTTCGGCAATCTGGCGATTTTCGACGGACCGGGAACCCAGCCAGAAGAAACCGCCGGTCTGGTGCACCAGGCTGTTGCCCATGTTCGCAAGGGGACAGGACCGGCTCTGCTCCGGCTGGAAGTCGTCCGCCTGACCGGTCACACCTTCGGCGAAGACCAGACCGCCTACAAGGACGA
Source organism: Anaerolineales bacterium (assembly GCA_020059485.1). Classification (GTDB taxonomy): domain Bacteria; phylum Chloroflexota; class Anaerolineae; order Anaerolineales; family UBA11579; genus UBA11579. The sequence continues at coordinate 67,674 of JAGVCA010000048.1, read as the reverse complement.
TGAACTGATCGCACAAGAACGCCGCCGTGACCCCTATCTGCTCCTGAAAGCCTTTATGGACGGAAAGCTGGATTGGGAATCGCTTGAACAGGAGGTCGAAGACAACCTGCGCCAGGCGATGCGTGCGGCGGAACAGCTCGCCGAGCCAGAGCCTTCGGAGGCTCCCCTGCACCTGTTCTTCGATGGTCAGCCTCCTCTGGTACCGCCGCCTGACAGCAATCAGCCAACCCCCACCCGAGAGACAGCACTAGCACAGGGTCCGCGGATAAATTTTTCCGAAGCCTTGCGGACTGTCATCGAAGATGAGATGGCGGCCAACGACCGCCTGCTGGTCTTCGGCGAGGATGTCGGCCCTCGCGGCGGCGTTCACCGGGTGACGGTTGACTTGCAAGCCAGATTTGGGCCGCACCGTGTCTTCGATACCTCGTTATCAGAAGAAGGGATCCTTGGCAGGTCGATCGGACTGGCGATGGCTGGTCTGCGCCCACTTGCGGAGATCCAGTTTCGTAAATATGCCGACCCGGCAACCGAACACATCAACGACATTGGCTGGCTGCGCTGGCGGACAGCCGGCAAGTTTGCTGCCCCGGTCGTGGTGCGGATCCCGGTTGGGCACAGCCGCAAGACCGGAGACCCCTGGCACTCGGTCTCGGGTGAGGCAGTTTTTGCTCACACGCTCGGCTGGCAGATCGCCTATCCATCCAATGGGGAGGACGCCGCCGGGCTGCTCCGGACTGCCCTACGCGGGCCTAACCCAACGCTGTTCCTTGAACACCGCGCTCTGCTGGATGCCAGTCAGGCGCGCCGGCCCTATCCGGGCAATGATTTCGTGCTGCCCTTTGGCCGTGCCGCTGCCCTGACAGCCGGAGAACGGCTGACGGTCGTCACCTGGGGAGAAATGGTCTACCGCTGCCTGGATGCAGCCGCCAAACTGGAAGGCCAGGTTGAGCTTATCGACCTACGCACGATTATCCCCTGGGATCGGGAAACGGTCCTGGACTCGGTCACCCGCACGGGAAAATGCCTGGTCGTGCATGAGGACACATACACGGCCGGTTTTGCTGGCGAGATCCTGGCTACTGTCTCGGATGAATGTTTCCGCTTCCTGGACGGCCCACCCCGCCGCCTGACTACCATTGACGCCCCCATCCCATACAACCGCCGGATGATGGAGACAGCCGTCATCCCAAGTATCGAACAGATCACCACTGCCATGCAAGACCTCCTTGCATGGTAAGAGCCCGGTTCACACCCAGATGAAGACAAACAGAAAAAGCCCCGGAAGTTTTCGATCCGGGGCTTTTTTCTTGAGAACCAGAATTTTATTCGTTGATCTGCAGCGACGCCATCATCGCATCCAGCAGGGTCAGGTCGGGAAAGAAACTCCCGGACGGTTGCGGGTTCATGGCGTTGACGATATTCTCCAGGTATAGTTCATAATCCGACTCAAACTCCGGGGGCTCGTTGCCAGTAATAGCCCCATCCGCCGGCAGGTCCGGGTGGCTGACCGGCAAGACCGCCGCGACATAATAGCGCCCGTCTGCGGTCAGCCCCTGGAAGGTGTAGAACAGCTCATCGTTGTTGATCGTCACATACGCCTGACTGAACTGGGTCAGGAATCGCAGCCCCTGCCCGCTGGCAAAGTCCATAAATTGAAGATGGAAATGCAACACCTGGGCGGCGTTGAACGGCGGCAGGAATGGGAGTCCCGGCTGGTCCTGTGGGGCAGCCAGCAAAGCCTGTAGATCATCCGCTCTCTGGCCGGCAAATTCGTTTGCCTCATGCAGCCCGGCCACCGGGTAGATGTAGATTTTCGGCTGGTGGAAATGGTCTCCGATCAGGTAGCCATCCAGGCTGATGATCCGGTATTCCGGCAGCTGGTCCCAGGGCGGGACGTCATCTCCGCTGGCAGCCGGGACTACCTCCACTGAAAATCCGGATGCTACCCCGCTGACATCCAGCACGATCGGGGCCGGCGGCGCTTCAGGCACTTCTTGCGTGGGCTCCTGGGTTGGCTCCGGCTGGTCGGGTTCACCGGCATTTGGCTGCGCCGCCGGTCCTCCGGACAGATTGCAGGCGGCGAACAGCAGCACGCCCACCATTGCCAGCAGCATCAGCTTGCTGGTTGTTCGATTTTGAGTTCCTTGTACCATGTCTCCTCCAATGTATAGCGGATCTGTGAGATCCAATTTCGACGGGACAACACTTTATAGATTATTTTAATCCCGATTGGATCAAATGCAATCAATCTGCAGAACTAACCGATCCCCGTACCGATTAAAAGCCTTTAAAAGTATAATCACCCCAGTTCACCCGATCAGATCCCACCAGGAGGCCCAATGTCCAGGCTGTTGACACGAACCGCCGTTGTTGTCTCACTTATGATTGCCTGCTTCCTATTACCAGGGAATCATGTCCTGGCCTCCGACACCCCGGACCCGGAGACCGTCGGCTTGGCTGGCACACACCAGGACGAGATTGGCTGTCCCGGTGAGTGGATGCCCGGCTGCGAAGAAACCCTCCTGACCTACGATCCGGAGGATGGCGTCTGGCAGGCGGAGTTCCTGATCAAACCGGCCAATGACGATGACCAGAAAGGCCCGCGCTACAAGGTCGCCCTGAATGGCTCGTGGGACGAGAACTACGGCCTGAACGCCTCCCGCGGCGGGGCCGACATCCCACTGGTCGTCAGCGAACCGACCCTGGTCAGGTTCTATTACGATCACGAGACCCACTGGATCACAGACAGTGTCAATACCTCCATCCTGGTCGCGGTTGGTGATTTCCAGCAGCAGTTGGGCTGCGCCGAGAACAACGATGCCGGCTGCCTGCGCTCCTGGCTGCAGGACCCGGATGGCAGCGGCACTTTTCGCTGGGTCACCACATCCCTGAAAGCCGGCAGCTACACCGTCCAACTAACTAAAAATGAAGAAGCCTCAGACACTCTCGGTGAATCCCAGACATTTGAGGTCAAAGCGGACGGCGATGAGATCTACTTTGGATACGATATGACCAAACAGGAACTGATCATCAGCACGGAAGGCGCACCGAAGGGCAGCCTGGCCAAGCAAAAAGCACATTGGGTCAGCCTGGACACCGTACTCTGGAATGTCACCGGCTCACCCCGGTATACCTACGCGCTTTACTATTCGGAGGACGCGTCACTCTCTCTTGAGGCTGCCGGGATTGCCAACGGCACCGAGATTCCACTGACCTACATTCAAGCTGGCCCAGGAGGAGATATCTTTGAGCGCTTCCCGCATCTGAAAGGCAGCACCACACTGAAGATCGATGACCCGGATATTGAACAGGTCCGCCTGGCGCTCAAAGGCCAGCTCGCCATTCTGGCCCGCGACCAGAACGGCAAAGTGGTTGAGGCCACCGGAGTCCAGAGCCCGGGCGTGATCGACGCCGCCTACCGTTACGACGGGCCGCTTGGGGTGACCTTCAAACGGGATATCCCATCTCTGACCGTCTGGGCGCCGACCGCCCACGCTGTCAAACTGCGCCTCTTCTCGGACTCCTCCACGGAAGAAGTCGAGGTCATCCCGATGTCGCTCGATGAGGAAACCGGCGCATGGATGGTGACCGGCAAACCGGAATGGAACGGCCAGTACTACCTTTATGAGGTCGAGGTTTACGCCCCCTCCACCGGCAAGATCGAGACCAATCTGGTGACCGATCCCTATTCGTTCAGCCTCTCGACCAATAGTCTACGCAGCCAGATCATCAATCTGCATGACGAAGCGTATCAGCCTGAGGGATGGGATCAACTCAAAAAACCCAAACTGGACGCCCCCGAAAACATCGTGATCTACGAACTGCATGTGCGAGATTTCAGCGCTTCCGACCAGAGCGTGCCGGAGGATTTGCGCGGCACCTTCATGGCCTTCACGATTCCGGACTCGGACGGCATGCAGCACCTCACTCGTCTGGCTAAGGCTGGCCTGACCCACATCCATCTGCTGCCAGCCTTCGATTTCGCCACCACCAATGAGGACAAGTCCACCTGGCAGACCGTAGACGAAGAAGCCCTGGCCGCCCTGCCCCCGGACTCTGACCAGCAGGCCCAGGCAGTTTCCGTCATCCGCGGCGTGGACGGCTTCAATTGGGGCTACGACCCGCTGCACTTTACCGTCCCCGAAGGCAGTTATGCCACCAACCCGGACGGTCCGCAGCGGATCCTCGAATTCCGTAGCATGGTGCAGTCACTCAACAACGCTGGGCTGCGGGTTGTCATGGATGTAGTTTACAACCACACCAACGCCAGCGGTCAGACTCCCAATTCTATGCTCGACAGAATCGTCCCCGGCTATTACCACCGCCTGGATGCCGAGGGCAATGTCCAGAAATCGACCTGCTGCCAGAATACCGCCACCGAGCACCGCATGATGCAGCGGCTGATGGTCGATTCGGTCGTTACCTGGGCGACTGCTTACAAAGTGGACGGCTTTCGCTTCGACCTGATGGGCCACCACATGCTGGCTGACATGCAAGCCGTGCGGGACGCGCTGGACGACCTGACCGTGCGCAAGGACGGCGTGGATGGCAAGTCGATCTACGTGTACGGCGAGGGCTGGGATTTTGGCGAGGTAGCCGATAACGCCCGGGGTGCAAATGCCTCACAGCTCAATATCGGCGGGACCGGCATCGGAGTGTTCAATGACCGCCTGCGCGATGCCGCCCGCGGCGGGAACCCCTTTGACGATCCGCGTGACCAGGGCTTTGTCACCGGGTTATTCACCGCCCCAAGCCGCTTCACCGGGACCTCGCTCGACCCGCAGCGGGACTTACTCTTTACCTATACAGACTGGATCCGCCTCGGCTTGTCCGGCAACCTGAGCGAGTACCAGCTCATACGCGCCAACGGCGAACTGGTTCCCGGCAGCCTGGTGTTGTACAAAGGCCCGCCCGCTGCCTATACGCAAGACCCGCAGGAAAATGTTGTCTATGTCTCTGCCCACGACAACGAAACGCTCTTCGATGCCATCCAGGTCAAAGCCCCGGCAGACGCCACCTTGGCCGACCGTGTGCGGATGAACAACCTGGCCATCAGCCTGGTGATGTTCAGCCAGGGAGTACCCTTTTTCCATGCCGGTGACGACCTGCTGCGCTCAAAATCGCTCAACCCCAATTCCTACGACTCCGGCGACTGGTACAACCAACTTGACTGGACCTACCAGAGCAACAACTGGGGCGTCGGCCTGCCGCCGGAAGGCCAGGACAAATGGTCGATCATCCGCCCGCTGCTAGCCGACCCGAACCTGATGCCCTCTCACGCCGAGATCAGTTTTGCGCGGGATGTGTTCCTGGAATTTCTGCAAATCCGTAAGAGCGCCAAACTGTTTAGGCTGGAGACAGCCGAAGACGTGATCGACTCCGTCAGCTTCCTCAATACCGGCCCGGACCAGATCCCCGGCCTGATCATCATACATCTGGAAGATACCAATAACAGGGATCCGGTTTACCAGGAGATTGTGGTGCTGTTCAACGCCAACGCGGAATTGGTTACCTTCCCGGCCAGCAGCCTGGCTCACAAATCTTTCCAGCTGCACACCATCCAGCGGAACTCGGAGGATACCTCCGTTCGGGAAAGCAGTTTTGAGATGACAACAGGCGATTTCACGATCCCTAGTCGGACGACCGCGGTCTTCGTGATTGAGGATGCCCCTGGTCTGGCCCCGCAAGCCCGCGTGCTGATCGGTCTGGCTGCTGCCGCTGTGCTCGGGCTGGCAGCATTCCTGATGCGGAGGAGCCGAAACAGGCAATAATGTTGTATGCGATCAAAGACCGCTCCCCAATGTGAGCGGTCTTTGATCCAGACACCAAAAACAAATTTTGCATCAACGCACACACAATATTGGCGCATCGGTTGAAATGATTGCCATCAGTGATAAGTTCCGCGTAATGCAAAGAGGGATCCGATGAATTTTATATCTCTGGTTAAGTCCGCATTTGAAGATAAGCCGTTACTGGATTTTGGAAGCTTTCAGTTTCTGGTCAACCCGTTAACCGAGCAGATCCCGGCAACATCGGCCGAACTGTTGAAGGCAGCAGCCACTTGGCTGGTAGAGGAAGGGGATTTCCACAAGGCCAGCAAGATCGCAGGGGAAGAAGACAAAGGTGCGATCTTGGTCGCAGCCTCCTCCCTGGAATCCGGCCTCCCTTTCGGGATGGCACGCTGGTATCCATCCGGATTGGATGGTCAGATCGAGGTTGATTTCAGCATGGAATATACGGACGGGCGGCTGTTTTTAAATGGCGTTGAAAAAGGTGATAAAGTCATAATCGTGGATGATATGATCAGTACTGGGGGAACGATGATTGCCTTGATCAAGGCTGTTGAAAAAGCGGAAGCAAACATCGTTGATATCGTCTGTGTGGCAGAAAAAATCGAGTATCAAGGTGTCGCCCGGATCAGACAAGAAACCGGTTATTCGGTGAAAACATTGGTTAAGATAACCGTTTCAGGCGAACGATCCAAAGTTGTTGAGGCTGACTAATGCCAGATTGATATCCGAAAAAACCTGAGCCCCATGGATTTCCAGGGACTTCCTTTTAATTTCATCTGCACCAATCCCAACCAATCGGGTCGAAACCTCGATGCCGGCCCGGTTCAGCACCTGACCAGCGCTTTGGACAGACAGCAGACCTACTGGTGTATCTTCAAAGACCGTAACGACACTCCCTTGAAGCATTCTGATGATCTCATCCGGCCATCGAGCCGGGTCCATCACAGAATACGTAAGGCACAATTCCTTCTCGATGCTAATCGAGCCCAATATTGCTGCCAGGGCATGAGCACTGTGTGGTTTTTGAAGTATTCCAGGAGTAGACTGGTGATATTCAGCAAGCCAGGCGATCTCACCATAACCGATCAGAGGTACTCCGGACAATTGCACTACTTCCGCTCCCATTTCCGCTTCCGGTGAACCGGAGAATTCTTGCGGTCCGCTGGAGGGGCGGTTTGTCATGATCGCTATCCGACATTTGTCCGCCGCCATGCAATCTGCAATCCGGCTGAGATTGATCGGAGATAACAAAGGACGATCAAAGATTTTCAGATAACTGGTGGTGTTTAGCATTCCAGCCAGTTGATACTTCGACTGATAGACTTCCGTACCAAGAACCAGTTCCTGAAGCCACTGCATCGTGAACGAACGTGAAATATCCTCACTGTCACGGATGATGCTCACTACGGTTTGAGGATCAACGCCTGATCGAAAGCACAGCAACTCGATCGCTGACAGCCCGCGTTCTATCGGTGGCTTCTCAATTGGCTGACGCTGCAGGTTCGCAAACATTTCCTCCAGGTACAGGGCAGGACTGACAACCCCGGATAACAATTGGATCTTCAGGAAAGCCATACAGAGCGCGCTGGAATGCCATTCGCTGCTGATGCCGACAGATTCAAATCTATGGATCTGATCCTGCGTCAAGTTCACGTCATCAAGCCCAAGATGACTGCCAGCCAGTTGAACTGTTTTTTTCAGTGCCTGGTGATAGCCAATTGGCTCAAGCAGTACGCCATCCATATCAAATATCAGGATTTCCATTCAAGCCTTCCCACTATGTCGTTTTTCGAGTTCGGTCTCAATCTCTTGAAGCTCTATCCCCTGGTCCACCAGCAAGACCAGCAAATGATAATAAAGGTCTGCCACCTCTTCAATGATCCGCTGCCGACCCTGATTTCCGACAGCAATAATGACCTCAACAGCCTCTTCACCAACTTTTTGGGCGATCCGTTGATACCCTTGCTGTAATAGCTGGTTGGTGTAGGATCCGGTTTTCGGATGAATGGATCGATCCCTGATGATCCGATACAATTCATTCAGCATCTTTCATCTCCAGTTCAGTGAAAAAACAACTTTGCGCTCCGGTATGGCAGGCCGGTCCACGGGGGATAACGAGCAATAACAGGGAATCGCCATCACAGTCGACCATTATTTTCTGAATCTCCAATCGGTTACCGGAAGTTTCGCCTTTGAGCCATAATGTCTGCCGGCTGCGAGACCAGAAGTGGGCCAAGCCTGTCTCCAATGTCAGCCGCACAGCATCCGCGTTCATCATTGCAACCATCAACACCTGACCGCTCTCCAAGTCCTGGGCAATCCCGGTCAATAAACCATTTTCGTCGAATTTAAGATCTAGCATACATCAACTCCCGATCTGATGGATAGGGCGAATTGGAATCTGCTGATTGGCCAAAAACTCTTTCAAGTCTTCGATCGTAATAACCGCGTCATGGAACAATGTCGCAGCCAATGCTGCTTCAGCCTGGGTGTGGACAAAAACATCCAAAAAATCCATCATGCTGCCTGCTCCACCACTGGCTATCACTGGCACATTGACAGCCGAAGATATTAACCCGGTCAATTCTAGGTCAAATCCGCTGCGGGTCCCATCCCGGTCCATACTAGTCAGCAGGATCTCGCCCGCCCCGGCTGCGACCCCTCGTTTTGCCCATTCCACGGCATCGATCCCGGTAGCGATTCTGCCGCCATTGATAAACACTTCCCATCCCAGGTCAGTAGGTTTGGCATCAATAGCCAGGACAATACACTGGTTGCCAAACCGTTTCGCGCTCTCGGTGAGCAGATCTGGGTTCCTGACAGCCGCCGAGTTAATGCTCACCTTATCGGCTCCAGCCATCAAGGTCTTCCGAATGTCATCAACTTCTCGAATGCCGCCGCCAACTGTCAGAGGCAGAAAAACTCGCTCGGCGATTGCCTGCACAGTTTTCAGCGTGGTTTGGTGTCCTTGTGGTGTCGCTGAGATATCCAGGAACACCAGCTCATCCGCCCCCATTTCATCGTAGAGTGTGGCTTGTTCAACCGGGTCACCCGCATCTCTCAGGTTGAGAAAATTGATCCCTTTGACCACACGGCCATCTTTGACATCCAGGCAAGGCACGATCCGTTTAGCGAACATTGATTGCGTCCTTCAGCGAAAAGTTCCCCTCATACAACGCCCGGCCGATGATCACTCCAGCCAGACCGGCATTGCGAACAGTCTCGATATCCTTCAAACTGCTGGTCCCTCCGGATGCGATCACATCCATACCGGTCTGGTCTGAGAGATGCATGGCAGTTTCCCAATCCACGCCAGTTTGCATACCATCTTTGAGAACATTGGTGTAAATCAGCGTTTTCGCACCTGCATCGGCGAACCGCTGTGCCAACGAGACCATATCCGAGTCAGAAGCAATTTTCCATCCGCGGCTCATCAATTTTTGCCCGAGCGCATCAAAACCAAGCGCGATCCGCTCACCTCCAAATATCCGGAGCACCTTCTCACCAAATACCGGCTCCTCGATGATGGCGGTCCCAAGCACGATCCGGGAAACACCAAGGTCGATTGCTGCGGCAATTTGGTCGATCATTCGCAAGCCACCGCCTAACTGAATCTTAACCCGGGCACTTCCCACACCCACAATATCTTGTATTGCTTTTTGATTGTTGTTGAACGGTTCCCCAAAAGCCCCGTCCAGATTGACCACATGCAGCCACTCCGCCCCTCCCTGAATAAAACCATTCGCGACCTCATCGGGAGAATCACTGTAGATGGTTTGTTGATTGCTCTTCCCCTGACTCAGCCTGACAACCTGGCCCATGCGCAGGTCAATCGCAGGATAGATCGTAAAATTCCTCACCTTATAACTCCACAAAGTTTTTCATGATTTTTAAGCCGATCCTCTGACTTTTCTCCGGGTGGAACTGGACCCCAAAGATATTACCCCGTTGAACAGCGGAGGCGTAGTTGCCGCCGTAGTCTGTCATCGCGATGATCTCGTCCCGGTCTGCCGGGATACAGTAGTATCCATGGTTGAAATAAACATAACTGCCATCTATGACATCCCCCATCAGCTCAGAACCCCTTGAGAACTCAAGTTGGTTCCATCCGATCTGAGGGATCTTGATACCCGAAGATTGGAATGCCACCACTTTCCCGCGCAAAAAACCCAACCCTTGGTGAATGCCTTGCTCCTGACCTTCCTCAAACAGCAATTGCATCCCCAGACAGATCCCCAACACAGGAATATCAGCATCGACCACATCCCTTAATACACTCCCTAAACCACGTGAAGCCAAACCTTCCATGCCGTCTGCGAACGCCCCAACCCCCGGCAGCACGACCTTGCTTGCCCTGCGAATGGTGTCAGGATCATCTGTCACTTCAGCATTCCCGCCGACAAAATTGATTGCCTTTTGGACAGAATGGAGATTACCCAGCCCGTAATTGACCACCGCGATCATCATATAACTCCCTTTGAACTGGGTATTTTCCCTGAACGCCGGGGATCAATCCGTGTTGCTGCCATGGCTGCCCGCGCAAAGGCTTTGAACATCGCTTCGGCAATATGGTGATTGTCTTTGCCATAATGTACTTGCAGATGCAGATTGGATCCACTGCCAACCGAAAATGACTGAAAAAAATGTTCAACCAAAGTCGTGTCCAAACCACCGACTGTAGGCGCTGACCAATTGACCTTGATCACCGAATAAGGCCGGCCGGAGAAATCCACAACAGCCTGGGCAAGCGCATCATCCATTGGATAGAAAGCAGATGCTGCCCGCTCGATACCGGCTTTATCGCCCAGGGCTTTTCCAAAGGCACTGCCAATCACCAACCCGCAGTCTTCCACCGTGTGGTGAGGATCAATCTGCAAATCGCCGACTGCCTTGATCTTCAAATCGCACAGACCGTGCACAGCTATCTGGGTTAGCATATGATCAAAGAAACCGATCCCAGTATTGATCTGATAGTCACCAGTACCATCCAGATTGATCTCAATCGCGATCTCAGTTTCTTTTGTCTTTCGCTCAATATTTGCAATTCTCATTGCATCCTCATTTCTTTCAGTGCTGATAGCAATTTTTGGTTTTGATTTTCTGTACCGATGCTGATCCGGATATGATCTGAGAGTCCCAGTTTATCAAAATAGCGGATCAGAATCCCCTGCTTACGTAACTCAGCCCAAATCTGTCGTGCCAACCCGTCAATCACTTTGCAGAGAATAAAGTTGGCCTGCGAAGGATATGGCAAAAGTCCCGGGATTCGGGATAGTTCCTCCGTCAACCAGGCGCGCGATTCAACGATCCTGTCAATCCTCTCCTGAGCGAGTGAATGATTCTCCATTGTGATGATTGCGGCTGTCTCCGCTGCTACAGAAACATTGTAAGGTTGTTTAGCCTTCACCATAATCGCCGCCAAATCATTTGGGAAAACGCCAAAGCCGATCCTCAGACCAGCCAGACCAGCCCATTTGGAGAAGGTCTGTAACACAATCAGGTTCGGATAATCAACAACCCGAGAGACAAGAGATCCTCCACGGTCCGCAAATTGAATGTATGCCTCATCGACCACAACCAAAAGCGGAAGTCGGTAATCTTCTCAAAATCACCGGCTGAGATCATCCCGCCATCCGGATTGTTCGGATTTGCGAGGAATAGCAACTTTGGCTGATGTGCTTTCACGACTTCGGTCAAAAGATCAATATCCAGTGAAAAATCCGGATTCCGGGGGACAATCAGAATCTCAGCCTGGTTCAACAGACCATCAAATGCATACATGCCGAAGGTCGGTGGGCAATTAACGATCTTGTCGCCAGGATCCAGAACGATACGCATGATCAGGTCAATCATTTCATCCGCACCGGCTGCAATCACAATGCTGTCTTCCCGAAGCTTATGATAGTTGGCCAGAAGACGCCTGATTCCCCGGCTTTCCGGATCAGGGTAAATGTGTAAGGTATCAATTTGTGACAGGGCTTCTTTCACTTCAGGCAATGGCCCGTACGGGTTCTCATTGGCATCCAGTTTTGTCAGATTCCGGACAGGAATGCGCAGTTCTTCAGACAGCACATCCAGGGGATAAACCGGCTGGTATGGCGGCAGATCCAAGATATGCTTGCGAATGAATCGGAATGAAGTTGTCATTTCGTTTCCAACCTCGCCCTGGCGGCGGCGGCATGCGCAGTCAGATTTTCAAGCTCAGCGAGGATTGCCGCTGTTTTACTCAGAGCGGCGGCCCCTGCCTGCTCCAGTCCGATCACACTTGATATTTTTACGAAGTCAAGAACATTCAGCGGAGAAGCGAAACGAGCCGTTCCACCAGTGGGCATGACATGGCTGGGACCGGCGATATAGTCACCTAAAACCTCGAAAGAATGTTCACCTAAAAAGAAACCGCCGGCATTGTTGATCTTCGACATTAACCCTTCAGGATCATTTACGGATAGGCACAGGTGCTCGGGGGCATAGTCATTAGCAAGTTCGGCGGCCTGTTCCAGCGAGTCAACCAGCACAATCCCGCCTGCGTTCTGGATTGAGGCCGTGATGGTATCCCGACGGGAAAGGATTGACAGCTGAAGCTGGACTTCCTCAGATACCTGTCCAGCCAAATCAGAGTCGGTGGTCAGCAGGATGGCGCTGGCCTGGACATCGTGCTCCGCCTGAGCCAACAGGTCTGTGGCCACCCAGACCGGGTTTGCGAAGCGATCCGCAATCACCAACGTCTCGGTAGGTCCTGCCAGACCATCTAGTCCAACAACACCAAATAATTGTTGTTTGGCTAGTGTCACAAAGAGGTTGCCAGCCCCAACAATTTTGTCCACCTTTGGAATGCTTTCGGTCCCAAAGGCCAACGCCGCGATCGCTTGTGCGCCGCCGATCTGATATACCGCTTCGACACCACAATAATAAGCGGCCGCCAGGATCGCGGCTTCAGGTTGAGGGGGCGTGGCAGTATAGATCTTGCTGACCCCGGCTACCTGAGCAGGGATCACACTCATCAGCAATGATGATGGAAGCGGAGCAGTACCTCCGGGCACATACACCCCAACGGATTCTATTGGTGTAATCCTTTGTCCCAATATGCCTCCCAGCTCATTTGTGGTCCAACTAGCCGCGGGCTGCATCTGATGAAAAGTACGAATCCGGCCAGCAGCTGCCTCTATCGCAGCCTGGATCTCTCGATCCATCTGTTTCCAGGCGCGCTTGAGTTCTTCTTTCGGGATGACAAACTCGGTCCCATCGTAGCCATCGAGGACCTGTGACCATTTGCGAATGCCTTGATCCCCTTGTTCCTCCACAGATTGCAAAATGATTGCCACTGCTTGGGGCGGTGTGATCCCTTCCCCAAAGTACTCTTCGGTCTTCTGGACCAGGATGGGGGAGTATTCCATTCTGTGCAGTGCCTTTCTCTTCAGAATGGTTTTTCGGGCTTCTTCGACTTCATAGATCTTCATTTTTTTCCTCCAATGCTTGCATCATGTTCAGGATTTCATTCGGTTGTTCTTCAAAAATAAAATTCACCGGAGACACAACCACACCGCTGCCGCCAATATCCCGAAGTTCGGCAATGGCTTGATGCAGTTGCTCCTTCTTGACCACGATATGGATGGCAAAGAACTTTTCCTGGCTGCGAGACATTACCCGCGAGATGGTCGGTCCTTGCAAACCACCAATGACCTCATGGCTGGAGAGTTTTTCGGAGATCTCATCCTCACTGTTCGCTCTGATATTGGCAAATACAGCCACATTTTTCTTCCCGCGGAGATGGGCACCGATGATCTCTAGCAGGAATGTGGCAGTTTTCAGTGTTTGCGCATTCGAAGCAAGCCTCTCCCGGTTTGCGATCAGGCAGGCCTCAGCATCCAGGATTTTCCCATCAAAGATTTTTTTCAAACGATTGTCACGCAACGTCGTGCCTGTCGAAACAAGATCAACGATCAGATCGGCATACCCAATCGTTGGCGCTATCTCCAAGGTGCCCTCGGCCTGGATCAGATCGACAGGGATCTTGGAGATTGTCTGAAAGTAACCTCTGGCGAGATTGGGAAATTTGGTGGCGATCTTGAGTGGTCTTTGTAATTCCACCTGGTATTTTTTTAGATCGAGCATAGTATCAATGTTTTGCCACTGATCCGGCACGATCACGTTGAGGGTACATTTCCCAAACCCCAAATTGCTGTGGAGCGCCAAAATCTTGTGATTGGTATCGCGTTTCTCAAGAAAAATATCGCTTCCGGTGATCCCAAAATCAACGCTACCATCCCGCACGCTGATCACAATGTCACCCGGACGCTGGAAGATAACCTCAACCTCAGGCAGAAACTGGATCCCGGCAATATACTGCCGGGGGTTTGGGTTGTAAACAGGCAATCCGACATCGGATAGTAATTGTCGGCTGCCGTCGGCAAGCAATCCCTTGCTGGGAAGTGCGATCCTGATCTTGCGAGTGTTGTCGTTCATCGAAACTCCTTTAAGATAAAAAACGCCCCCCTTCCGGGGAGCGTTCGCTTTGCATTGGTGAGTCAGTTTGGTTACTGTCCAGTTAAAGCAGTCTTGCCCGGGGGGATGGCCGGTTGCATTTTGGCGTGATGATGATGGCGGCAAGACACACTGTGGTAGTTCATAATGCAGGATATTATCATATTCACCAGATTACATCAATACTGGCAGGCGATTTGATCCAATCGGGCTTGGCATGAACTGCTCCATCCTCCGATCTTCTTATGAAATTCAGAGAAATTAATCCCAAATGATCTCACTTGATAAAAACCTTCCGGGCACCCCAGAGAAACAAGTCATCCTGCTCCCTTTACTCTGGGATGAAAGTGATCTCCACGGTCATTCCCCATCGCAAATTTGGGTCGATCTCATCCAATTTGATGGTGACTTTGTATATGATATCGCCAGCTTGGGTCCGAAATGACTGCCCGATTTGATCCACGATCCCTGTTATCCGAATGTTTGGCAGGGCATCGGGAACAATTTCCACCACTTGCCCTTCACTGATTTTGATCACTTCGAGCTCTGTCAGGTCACTGGTCTCGATCTTGAACTCACTTAGATCAGCTATTTGTACTGCCATAGCCTCTGGACCAATGAACTGACCGATCTCCAGGTTAATATCAGTTACCGTGCCGGCAAAAGGTGCCGTTAATTCGTAGTTTTCCAAAGCATACTGGGACGCCGCCAGACCACCCTCAGCAGCTGAGACTCGGAGTTCCAGGAGGGCTTGCTGATCATGATCAACACCTTCATCCAGCCACATCTGATACTCTCGCCTGGCTTCGGCTTCTGCCGCCAGGGCGGCATCGAAAGCGGCCCGAACAGTGTCTATCTCTCGGCGGGCTTCCTCCAAATTGCGCTGCGCTTCGTTATAATCTTCCTGGGCTGCTTCCAAATCATCTTCAGCGTTTTGTCTGGATACATTATCCTCATCAACATCTTTGTATTTATCCCATTCTTCCTGCGCATCATCCAGATCCTCTTTGCGGTCGAGTACCTCAACCTGGGCATCCTCTATCTCGTCTTCCAGGGTATCAAGGTCCAGATTTTCCCACCTGCGTTCGGCTTCCGCTCGCAGCAACTGGGCATCCAGGTAAACCTGCCAGGCATTTGCAGTTCCCAGGTCCGTCGTACGCATGAAGGCATCAAGATCTTGCTGAGCGCGTGCCAATTCAAATTCTGCGGCTGACAGGGAAGCGACTGCTTGCTCGTGGCCAGCCAGGCGGATCAAGACCTGATCCTTGGCAACTTGTTCACCTTCCACAACCAAAATTTCTTCGACCCGGCCCTGGGCTGCAAAGTTGAGCCAGCTAGATTGGGCTGGAACCAGATAGCCTTCCGCGATCACGGTATCCAGACTTACACTTTCCACCGGCGTCGGCAGGGGATCCCCCTCCCTCTCCGCACAAGCGCTCAATGTGAACGCAAATATGAGGCACAATAACAAAAATATTTTCGTAATTTTGGTTTTCATGTCCATCTCCTTTTTATATGGCAATCAAAATGCAGGCCAACCTGATTTATTCATAGGCCAAAACCTCGCGAATGGTCAGCCTCGCCGCATTGCGGGCAGGTAGAACGCTGGCCAGGGAGGACAAGATGATCACCAGCCCCAACCAGATGTAGTACCCCATCGGTGTAAAAACGACCGCAATGGGTGTAGCAAAGACAGCATTACTGACAATCGCGGAAAGTAGGTAGGTAAAGGGAACTGCGAGGATCATTCCTAATCCAAAGGAGAGTAACCCAATCAGCATCCCTTCTCCGATCACCATGCGAATAATTTCTCTATCGGTGGCCCCAATCGCCCGCATGATACCGATTTCCCGGGTCCGATCCATCACGTTCATACTCATCGTGCCAGCCAGTCCCATTGAGCCGACAGTTGCTGTCAACAGGGCCATAATTAACAGGAAGGCAATCAGGATATCCAGGCTTTCCGAGGCACTATCCATGGTTGAAAGTCCCGGTGTAGCTTCTTGCACGTGGAAACCCTGATCCCGAAAATAAGCGTCCAGTTCTTTTGCCATCACCTGCTGATAGACTCGGTCATGCTTTTCCGTGACGATCCGGTAAGAGAAGGAGCGATTGGCCAGATTTTGTTCGCGGGAAATATATTCATATGGCGCATAACCGAGCACCCCTTCCAGTCCAATGAACTTAAATACACCCACAACTTCCCAATATTCTTCTTTCCCGTTTATTTTTAACGGGATCATATCTCCGGCTTTTAGATCGGGATAATAATCGTAGATTCCCTCACTGATCGTCAGTTTTTTTATATCACCGGGCTGAATCCAGTGTCCATCCACCATCAAAGGTGAAACCAAGTTGCTGTCAGCCGGCGGTGCTAAGATACTGATATTTTCAGCCGTGTTGCCATCAGGAAATAGAATCTCTGCACTGGCGTAAGACCATCCTTCGACCGCGGTCACACGCGGGTCCTGATGCGCATATTGTTTGATTTCTTCCAGCCTGTATGGCCGTTCAAAATCAAGGGTGACATCCGCCAGGAAATAATTCCCGATGTCTTCAACATAATCATGCAGGGTGACCCTGACATTAAAAACCGAGATGAAAATTGCCCCACCCATGGTGAGAGTGATCAGGGTTAATAATAAACGCCCCCGCTGCCTGAAAGTATTACGGAGAGAAATCAGCATCTGGCGGGGAATCCGGATGCCGCGGTCAGCCAGCACCTGGACAGACCTAACCTGAAACCGTTCGAATCGGGATCCCCCCTCTCGATCAGCAGAATCGTCATCATCCGCAGCAGAGGCCTGATCGCCATCGAGCGCTTCCTGGACAGTAACTTTTGATCCTTTGATGACAGGAATGAATCCTGCGACGAGAGGAACCAGGATACCCACCGCTACCTGAATGATGAGAGAGAGTGGCACAATCCGATAGCCCAGAAGAGAAAAACCCATCTGATCGGCAATATATTCTGCCAATGCATACGCGCCCTGACCCCCGGCCGGGATCGCGATCAGGAGCGCCAAAAAGCCAAAAGCAAGCAGCAATACCAGATACATGCGAAAAATGATTTGATCCCGGCCTCCGATCAGTTTCATGACACCGATATGTCGCAGGTGCTGATTGAGCAGGGCATTGAGGGTATTCGCAATCAACGCGCTGGAAAGGAATACGATCAAGACACCAAGTGCCATCAGGATCCCAAGCACCGCATTGATGGTGGGTTCAAGCGGATGCTCGTGGGTTTTCGAGATGAAGGTGCGTCCGATGGTATAGTTGTTTTTTTCTATCTTCTCTGATAGATCAGCCAACACCGAGCGGATCTGCTCATCGTCATCCTGGCCGACTTCAACAGTGGCAAAAAGACGGTTGTAATCTTTTGGCTGATCAAAGAATTTTAAAGAATCGGTTGTGATATAGGCCAGTGGAGGAGAGAGAAAATCAATCGCGCCGGTGGAAGAATCCCGAACAATTCCTGCCACCATGATCTCTTTGATGGTGTCATCCCGGAGTTGAACTTCCAGATACTCGCCTGAAGAAACCTCAAGTTCATCCAGCACATCTCGCTCAAGCAGGATCTCGTTCTTCCCCGGTTCTGTCGCACCACTGACAGGCTCAAGCAGATTGATCTCATTCTCTTGGAAATCTTCAATGGCGATCACGTCTACCGATGTCCACTTGGTTTCACCCAGGGGACGCAGACGAATGGTAAATACTCGACGCGCTTCGGCTCCTTTTATCCCGTCAAATTTCCTGATGGTATTCAGCAGATCCTGATCAAAATCATCCATCCGGATCTCAATATTGGATGGATTGTTTGCCGAGTAACTCACACCCATATCTTCCGAGATGATCACATAAGTCCCAGCGATCACACCAATCGCAAAAACACCAACCGCAATTGAAAAGACCACCAGGATGGTTCGGGCTTTATTATCGATTAGGTCTGAGAGCACTTTTCGCCAGCGGGGGCGCATTTTTTTCTCCTGTTAAGAAACTCACCATCATCATCCCATGATCGGCTCAATAATCTCGACCAAAGAGAAGGATTGGGGTGAGAGGAACTATCCAAAAAGTTTCCATCTGTTTTTTCGGCGATCGGTCTGTTTTCTTTCCTCAAGCCTTTCTTGTACCATTGTGCTGATTGCTTTCTCTGTGAGGGGAGATTGTTCCATCAACCATAAAAAATCCTCCCGAGAGATGGCCAGCAGGTCCACTGGTCTCTCCAAAGAAGCTCGCACACTGGCAATCGACTTGCCACCCTTCAGCAATTCAATCTCACCAAAGAAGTCATTGTCCATCAAAGTTGAAATCACCACATCATTACTGCGACGCTCTTTAAGAACAATATCCACCTTACCCTTCTCGATCATGTAAAAAAATCCGACAGACTTTTTTTGCTCCAGAATGACCGCTCCAGGTTGAAAATAAAGACGTTTGACCCGTTTGCTCAGTTCCTTCATCACCGAATGGGTGAGTAAAGGCAACGTCTGAGCAATGGTCTCATTGACCAATTCTCCATCGGAGATGAAGACCGTCCTCGAAGTCCTCTCGGTCATAGAGGGATCATGGGTGACCATGACGATGGTCTTCCCCTGCCTGGAAAGCATTTCAAAAAGATCGATAATCTTGCTGGCAGACTGAGAATCCAGGTTGCCTGTAGGCTCATCTGCCACCAGAATAGGCGCATCAGTGGCCAGGGCGCGAGCAATCGCCGCACTCTGCTGCTGTCCTCGAGAAACCGCTGCAGGCAGTTTCTGGGCATGCTCTTCCAACCCAACCAGGGCCAATAGCTCCATCGCCTTTTTGGGTCTCTGGTCGATATCATACATCCCGACATAATCCATGGGGAGCATGACATTTTCAAGCAGATTGAGCATCGGCAATAATTGGAAAAACTGAAAGACAATCCCCAGATTCCGACCCCGCCATAAGGATCGTTTGCTTTCACTCATGGCATAGACGTCTACCCCACGTACGAGGACTTGACCGCTGGTGGGATGATCGATCCCAGTCAGCATGTTCAGCAAGGTAGATTTTCCGCTGCCAGACTTGCCGATCACAGCAACAAATTCACCTTCCTGCAAGTTGAGGTTGATGCCCTGCAAGGCGGTAAATTCTCCCGCAGAGCTGATAAATGTTTTTACCAAATTCTGCATCTCTATGATGACAGGGGAATCACCGGGAACAGGTTGTGTGTGTTCAGGGACCATCACAATTCTCTCCCATTCTCCACCAACTCTCCATCGACGATATTGACATAACGTGAAAATCTGGGCATCAGTCCTTGATCATGGGTAACCATTACGATCGTCCGGTCAGATTGAAGGAATCTTTGGAAAAGATTAAAAATATGGTCCGCAGTGACAGAATCCAAACTGCCGGTCGGTTCATCGGCTACTATCAGAGGCGGATCGTTGGCAAGGGCACGGGCGATTGCCACCCGCTGCTGTTGACCACCGGATATCTGAGAAGGATATTTGAAGGCATGTGCCTCAAGTTCAACCAGATCGAGCAGTTCCAGGGCACGCTCTTTACTTTTACGAGGATGATATAACCCACTCATATCCATGGCCATCATCACATTCTGGACCAGGTTGAGCATGGGAAGAAGTTGAAAGGACTGGTAGACAACCCCCATCGTCCGTCCCCGCCAAAGTGCCAGTTCATTTTCGCTGAGATTCGCGAGGTTGATACTTGATCCGTTGGTGTACACCCGGACCTCCCCAGCAGTCAATTTATCTACCCCGGTTAACATATTGAGCAACGTTGATTTTCCAGCCCCCGATTTTCCGACCACCCCCAAGAATTCACCGGGATAGATATCTAGATCAATCCCTTTCAAGGCCTGGAACGCACCTGCCTTGGAATGGTAATCCTTTACCACCCCGCGTAGTTCAATAAAAGGAGAGTTTCGATCTGCCATTAGGGTCAGGATTCCAGTTTCTTTTCGGAAATCAGGCTTTGAATTTTTGGGGTTAACGGTTTTCTATCCATACCTTTGGTCTTCCAAAGTCATCACCAGCCAGGTTGGTTTGATGATCAAATCAGTAAAAATATCACCCATTTTTTGCGGGGAATGGCCCAGATCATTTTCCAGCCACCAGCGCATCAGGGAGATAGTTGAGGAGACGATATGGTTCGCTGCTACACCGGCAGGAATATTTTCCTGGGAGAGTTCAGACAATAAGATCTCGGCTTTTTGACAGGCCCGGCCCATCAACGGATCCAGCACAAAATGCAAGCTGTCATCCAACAACAAGAACCGAAAAACATCGAGATTTTCCGCGATGTGCTGGAAGAGTGTGTTCCCAACCTTATAAAAAAACTCCACCGGATCCTCCTTCAATTCACCGGGAAGGGGCAGGTCAAGGATTTCGTAAAATTGATCTAATCGATCCTGGGCGACACTTACCAGCAATTCATCCAGACCGGTATAATGACGAAAATAGGTACGGTAACCGACATCAGCCCGTTTTGTGACATCCTGGATAGTGATATTCTTATAGCCTTTTTCCAGCGCCTCGGTGATTAATGCCTCACCTAGCAATTTTTGCGTCCGGCGGATCCGGCGGTCTTGGTTCACAGTTATGACACCTCAAGTGTATTATGGCAGATGATACGCCACAATCTTAACATCTGTATCTTTGATTGTCAATGAATTGGTTGAGAAACAGCGAAAGTGTCCCGCATCTGGAATATTATTCACTTGTTGTTTAATCACTGCTGGCTCAATTAGTGCATGTTCACCAGGCGCAAACAAAAAACCCTGAAAATGGGGATATCCAGGGCTACTGCGAGAGTAAATTGGTGACCCCACCAGGACTCGAACCTGGAACCTAACGATTAAGAGTCGCTTGCTCTGCCAAATTGAGCTATGGGGCCGTTAATTAAGCAAACGTGATTATACCGTAATCACTCCGCCTGTCAACCAACCCTGCAGCGAACCTGATCTATAATACAAGCAAGCGGGAACTATTCCCCTGCTCTATCCGTCCTATGCATACCTACTGCCTGATAACCATCACTATCGTGAGGAGAATGCTCATGGAACCAGCTAACAATCGTAGCGGACTGCTGTTCATCCTAGCCGGCATAGTGTTGCTGGCGCTTGCCGCGCTTGCGGTCTATTTCTTCATCCTGCGCACACCGGGCGGATCAGGGGGACCGGACGCCAATCCCCCGCTCGTTTCCGACCCCGGAGATGGCACCGTCACAAGTGTGGATGTTGATGACGGCATTGGCGGCGGCGAGGACGAAGGTGACCAGCCTTTCACCATCATCCTCACCGATGGTTCCGCCCAGGAGGACCACCCGGAACCAATTCCCCAGGCGGTTACCACACCACTGACTGCAGAACAGATCGAAACCATTCTGGCTCGCCTGCCTGCCCTGCAAGCGGAAGTCAGCGACCAGGTCGATTTTAATTTGCCTGGCGATCCGATCCCACCGCCGCGCCCTGGCCAGATCATCGACCAGCCCTTCCCGGTCGACCCGGAAGAGCTTTCTCCTGGTGAAGTCGAGTATGGCCCACTGGAAGTGCTCCGTTTCGCCCCGGAAGGGGATGTCCCGATCGCCCCGACCATCAATATCACCTTCAATCAGCCAATGGTCCCGCTTGCCACCTTAGCCCAGCTGGCTGAGATTGAAATCCCTGTCCAGATATCACCCGAGATCCCCGGTACCTGGACCTGGGTCGGCACCCGCACACTGCGGTTTAACTTTGATTCCGACCTGATCGACCGCCTGCCGATGGCCACCGAGTACACGGTCACAATTCCGTCTGGCACCTTATCGCTCACCGGCGAGGCACTGGCCGAGACCGTCACCTGGCAGTTCCGCACCCCGCCGCCCTCCCTGACCAATTCCTGGCCCACATCCGGCCCGCAGGGTCTGGAACCGTTCATCTTTTTAGCTTTCGATCAGCGCATCGACTCCGCTGCTGTCCTGCCCTTCATCACCGCCACTGCTGATGGCAAAGAAGTCGACCTATCGCTCGTTGAACCAGCCGATTACGCTGAGGATGAGACCATCCCCAACCTGATCGAATCCACTCCCGAAGGCCGCTGGCTGGTCTTGCAGGCCGATGAACCTCTGCCGCGTGATGCCGACGTTACCATCAAAATCGATGCCGGGATGCCTTCCGCTGAAGGCCCACTCACGACCTTCTTCCCGCAATTTATAAACTTTTTTACCTACCCGCCGCTGGATATCGTTAGTCATGGCTGCTCGTGGTATTCTGATAACGACCTGTGCTACCCGCTCTCCCCGCTGTATATCCAGTTCAACAACCCGTTGGATGCCGACCTGTACACAGGGGACATGATCACCATTGATCCTGCCCTACCAGGTGCCAACGTTTCGATCAGCGGCAATACCCTGACCATCCGCGGCGCAACTGCTGGCAACACCACATACCGCGTTACGGTTGAAAGCGCCATCACCGACATCTTTGGGCAACAACTGGGCCGCGAAGAAAAGCTGACCTACAAGATCGGTAAAGCCGAACCGGTGCTGTTTGGTCCCGAGCAATCCTTCGTCACGCTCGACCCATCCTCCACCAAACCGGTCCTCTCCCTCTACACGATTAACTACACCAGCCTGGATGTTCAGATCTATGCGGTCGAACCTTCAGATTGGGAAGACTTTCTGACCTATGTCCAGGACTACTACCGCACCGACCAGCCGGTCTCTCCTCCCGGCACGCTGGTCCTCGACGAACGCGTCCAGGTGGAGGCCGCAGACAATACCCTGACAGAAGTCCCCATCGACCTCAGCCGGGTTACGGACGGCCAGTACGGCCACTTCTTCGTCAAGGTTCGCCCACCGAAGGGCTTTTTTGAGGAAGACCGCTATTGGGAGCAGGTCAATGTGTGGGTGCAGATCACCCAGATCGGATTGGATGCTTTCGCCGATAACGATGAACTGGTCATCTGGACTACAGCCCTGCAGGACGGCCAGCCGCTCTCAGGTGTCTCGATATCAGCCAACACCCCCATCCTGGAAGGCACCACCGGGGATGACGGCGTTGCCCGGCTTCCATTACGCGGCAATGTCCAATACCTGGTAGCAACCCAGGGTGAAGATACCGCCTTGCTGCCCCGTTCGACCTACATCTGGGGTTCGGACGAATGGCGGCCGTATGCCCTCAGCACCGATCTGGTGTGGTATGTCTTCGACGACCGCGCCATGTATCGCCCGGCCGAAGAAGTTCACGTCAAAGGCTGGATGCGCGTGATCAATAACGAGCCGGAAGGCGATGTCGAATTGGCCGGTGAACGCGTCGAGAGCGTAAACTACTCGATCAGCGACCCGCTCGGTAATGAGATCACCAGCGGCACCACCGAAGTCAATGCTCTCGGTGGCTTCGATTTCAATTTCACGATCCCTGAGAACGTCAATCTCGGGTACGCCAATATCTACCTCACCGCCAGCGGCAGCCTCAGCGGGATCAGCGGTAGCACGCACTATCATAGCTTCCAGATCCAGGAATTCCGCCGCCCCGAGTTTGAGGTCATCGCCCGCAACGAGACCACCGGTCCGTACTTCGTCGATAGTGAAGCGGTTGTTGCGGTCGAAGCCGCGTACTATGCCGGCGGGCCGCTGCCGAATGCCGAGACCAACTGGTTTGTGACCCACACTCCGACCAACTACACCCCACCCAACTGGCCCGGGTTCACCTTTGGATTCTGGGTCCCGTGGTGGCACAACTTTAGCCTTTACGAATCAGACTTCTATTGGCCCAACTTTGAAGAAAGCTATGCTTACCAGTCCTTCGCCGGCCTCACAGACGCGACCGGCAACCACTACCTGCAGATGACCTTCCAAAACAGCGGCGAACCGAGACCGTATTCGGTCACCGCTGAAGCCGCCGTGCAGGATGTCAACCGCCAGACCTGGGCTGGCAGCACCAGTCTGCTGGTCCATCCCGCCGACCTGTATGTCGGCATGCGGACTGAAAACTACTACGTCGACCGCGGCACACCGATCCAGCTCGATCTGATCGTCACCGATCTGGATGGCACCGCGGTTCCTGACCGGCCAATCACCGTTCAGGCTGCCCGGATGGAATGGAAGTTCCAGCAAGGCCAATGGCAGGAAGTGCCGGTGGAGATCCAGGAATGCCTGGTAACCTCCGAGGCCGAACCGGTCCGCTGCATCTTTGAAACCCCGCTCGGCGGCAAGTACCAGTTGACCGCCACCGTCACGGATGACCTCGGCCGCGAGAATCAAACCCAGATGGACCGCTGGGTCAGCGGCGGCGAACTGCCGCCTGCCCGCCGGGTCGAACAGGAACAAGCCAACTTGATCCCTGACAAGGAAAACTACCAGCCGGGCGATACCGCCCGCATCCTGGTCCAGTCCCCCTTCAGCCCGGCTGAAGGCCTGCTGACAGTAACGCGCAACGGCATCCTGTACACCGAACGCTTCACGATTGAGGAATCCAGCACCACCTTGCTGATCCCGATCACCGAAACCCACTACCCCAATCTGAACATCCAGGTCGATCTGGTCGGGGCGACCCCGCGCACTGACGAACTCGGTCAGGTGGTCGAAGACGCCCCCCTGCGGCCTGCCTTTGCTGCCGGCGTCCTGACCCTGAACATCCCGCCGCTCGGCCGCACCCTGGAGATGGAAGTCACACCTCGGCAGACCGCCCTTGCGCCCGGAGAATCGACCATGCTCGATATTACCCTGCGCGATGCGGACGGACAGCCTGTCCCGGATGCTGAACTGGCCGTGGTGGTTGTCGATGAAGCCATTCTGTCATTGACCGGATACCAGCTGGTCGATCCGCTGTCAGTCTTCTACTACCTGCGGTCCTCCGGGCTATCCTCCAGTTACAGCCGCAGCAGCATTGTCCTGGTAGATCCCGAAATCCTGGCCAGCGAGACCAAAGATGCCGCCACCCGCGCCCTGGCGACCCAAACCGTTATGGATGATGTTGCCGAAGAAGCGATGATGGAAATGGAAGCCCCTGCCGCGGAACCGGGCTTCGGCGGTGCGGATCTGGACGCCGGGGATGGCGCTGGCAGCCCTCAGCCGCCAATCCAACTGCGGACAGATTTCAACCCCTTAGCCCTGTTCGCCCCTGAGGTAGTCACCGGAGCTGATGGCACCGCCTCAATCCGGGTTAGCCTGCCGGATAACCTCACCCGCTACCGGATCATGGTGGTGGCGGTGGACAATGGCGGCAAACAGTTCGGCACCGGCGAGACCAGCCTGACCGCCCGCCTGCCGCTGATGCTCCGCCCCTCCACCTCACGGTTCCTGAACTTTGGCGACCAGTTTGAGATGCCGGTGGTCCTGCAGAACCAGACCGACGAAGACCTGACAGTTGAGGTCGTTGCGCAGGCTGCCAACCTGGCGCTTGGCGATCTGCCTGGCTTCCAGGTGACCGTCCCGGCCAACGACCGGGTCGAAGTCCGCTTTCCCGGGACGACAGACACCGCCGGCACCGCTCGGATGCAGTTTGCCGCCGTCTCCGGAGAGTTTGTCGATGCCGCTCAGATTTCTCTACCGGTGTACACGCCAGCCACCACAGAAGCCTTTGCCACCTATGGCGTAGTGGATGAAGGGGCTGTGCTGCAGCCATTGGCTGCTCCGGCCGGCGTCATCCCGATCTACGGCGGCCTGGAGATCACCACCTCCTCCACCGCCCTGCAGGCGCTGACCGATGCCGTGCTGTACCTGGTCTCCTATCCCTACACTTGCTCGGAGCAGCTCGCTTCCCGCATCCTGGCGATTGCCGCCCTGCGAGATGTGCTGGAAGCCTTCGAGGCCGAGGGCTTGCCCTCGCCGGAAGACCTGGATGAAGCCGTCAACCGGGACATCGCCGAATTGGCCAAACTACAAAACTGGGATGGCGGCTTCCCGTACTGGCGGCGCGGCCAGGAGTCGATCCCGTTCAACACCGTCCACGTCGCGTACGCCTTGCAGCAAGCCCGTCAGATGGGGTATGAGGTGCCGGATGAAATGTGGATCAACACGCTCGGTTACCTGCAGTATATCGAGGAATTCTACCCCTCCTGGTACAGCGAGGAGATCAAACAGACCATCTCGGCTTATGCGCTGTACGTCCGCTTGCTGATGGACGACCCCGATCCGGTCAAAGCGAATGCCTTGCTGGACGACGCCGGCGTCGAAGAGATCTCTCTGGAAGGCCTGGCCTGGATCTGGCAGGTACTGACCCGTTACGAGGGCTACGACGTGCAGCTTGAACGCATCCGCCGCCATGTCAACAACCAGGTGGTCGAGACAGCCGGCGCCGCCAACTTCACCACCGGTTACGGCGACGATGCCTACGTGCTGCTGCACAGCAACCGCCGTACCGATGCTGTTCTGCTGGATGCCTTGATCTCCGACAACCCCGAAAGCGACCTGATCCCGAAACTGGTTACCGGGTTACTGGCGCACCGCACCAAAGGTCATTGGGGCAACACCCAGGAGAATGTCTTCGTCCTGCTGGCCCTGAACAAGTACTTCAACACCTTCGAGAATGTTGAACCGAACTTCGTCGCCCGCATGTGGTTGGGAGAGGATTACGTCGGCTCGAGCACCTTTGTGGGCTACAACACCGACAGCTACCAACTCGACATCCCGATGGGCTTTCTGCTCGATTCCTTTACAGAAGGAGAAGACCAGGACATCATCCTGCAGAAGGATGGCCAGGGCCGCCTGTACTACCGCCTCGGCTTGCGCTACGCCCCGGTCGATCTCAAGCTGGATGCTCTCGATATGGGGTTTGTTGTTCAGCGGGAATATGAAGCTGTGGACGATCCCGAGGATGTCTACCAGGATGAGGATGGCGTCTGGCACATCAAGGCCGGGGCGCGTGTCCGTGTCCGGGTAACGATGGTAGCTGATAACCGCCGCTATCATGTCGCTCTGGTTGACCATCTGCCCGCCGGTCTGGAGGTCATTAATCCCGCCCTGGCGGTCTCGGAGACCGTCCCGCCAGACGCTACCCCGCGCGAATCCAACTACTGGTGGTGGTGGTGGCCGTGGTACGAACACCAGAACCTGCGCGACGACCGGGTGGAGGCCTTCACCACACTGCTGTGGGATGGCGTGTACGAATACACTTACGAAACCCGCGCCACGATCCCCGGCACTTTTGTTGTGCCGCCCGCCAAAGCCGAAGAGATGTATTCCCCCGAGGTATTTGGCCGCAGCGCCAGTGATATCGTGATCGTGGAATAGAGAAAAGTCCTAGAATCAGCGAGAGCGGCCATCTGGCCGCTCTCGTATTTTTACCTCAGATGGTTTTGAGCACCACGCTTTGCAGATTCCTGATCCGGTTGCTGATCACTTTGGAGATCTCCCGCATCACCAGGAAACCGGTGCACGGGTTTGACTCCAGGACCTCCATCAAGGCTTTACCGTTCACTCTAAGCAATTTGCTCGCTTCCAGGCACATCCCAGCTGCCGTATAGTGTGAACTGCCCATCAGGCCGGACCAGCCGACCAGCTGACCCCGGTTCTGCAGCACCACGATCCCGACCGTTTCCGGCCGTGAACTGAGTTTGACCTGGATGCTGAGCTTACCCTCCAACAATACGTAGATGTCGCTGGCCTCCTGTCCGACGGCGAACAGGTTTTGGTCTTTCGGCACACTCACGACTTCGGCGTTTGGCAACATCATCTCGAACTGCTCCTCGGTCAGACCGTTGAAAAGTTCGATCGATTTCAGTGTGTCTTTGACGTCCATATCTTTTCCTTTGAGGGCGTGATTTTCTCAATTATAACCGATTGGCCTGGCGTTTGCACCTTCCGCAGCCGATACTGCTTTGTTAAGCCGGATACCACCTCTTGCATCATCAAATAGGGGTGATATTTTACTGATCCGCTACTTAATTGATCGCTTTGGCTGCATCGTGCGCCTTCACATCCGCGATCGCCTTGTCCACATTCACAAATGGCAGCACGATCAACCCGACCACGAAGAAGAAGATCAGCGACAGGATGCCATAGCGCAGACTGCCAAAGACCTGGTTGGCCAGGCCAAACACCAGCGGCCCGATCCAAGAAGTCCCCCGCTCGCTGACCTCGTAGAAGGAATAATACTCGGCTTCCTTGCCCTTCGGGATCATCTGGGCAAACAAACTGCGGCTGATCGCCTGGGAACCGCCCATCACCAGGGCAATGAAAATGCCCAACACGATAAATTCGAGTGTCACATTATCACTTTGCAGCCCGCCATAGGCATAGATCACCACGCCAGACCAGATCACGAGGCTGACGATCACAGATTGCTTGGCCCCGATCCATGTGGCCAGCCGGCCCCACAGCAGCGCGCCGCCAAAAGCCACGAACTGGATCATCAGGATCACCGCAGTCAGCGTATCCTGACCGAGTTCCAACCCGCCCTGGATCAACGGCGCGGCAGCAAAGGTGGCCGAGACCGCGATCACAGTCTGGATGCCGTCATTGTAGAGGAAATACGCCAGCAGAAATTTCAGGGTTTCAGGAAAATTTCGGATCTCGCCCAATGTCTTCCGGAGCTGTTTGAAACCAATACTGATATAGGTTTCTTTCGGCGGGAGTTCTCTGGAAGCCCGCCGGGCGCGCAGTCTGCCCCAGGTAATAAAGGAAAATCCCAACCACCAGATACCTGCAGAGGCCAAATTAATCCGGACGGCCAGGTCAGTCGGTACACCAAGCGTATCGCTAAATAAAAAGAAAGCCAGGTTCAACGCCAGCAGCAGGCCGCCACCCAGGTAACCCATCGCCCAGCCGTAGGAGGAAACCCGGTCGCGCTGGTCTTCGCTGGCAATATCCGGCAGGTAAGCATTGTAGAACACGATTGCCGCCCCAAAAGACAGGTTGGCGAGGATGAACAGCAAACCGCCCAACCACCACAGGTCGCCCGCCACCAAAAACATCAGGATCGTCGCCATTGCGCCGATAGTGGCGAACAGCCGCATCATCGGTTTCCGCAGGTTGGAATAATCGGCGATCGCTCCCAGGATCGGCAGAAACAGTACCTGCAAACCAACCGAGAAGGAAATACAATACGGCAGAAATGAATCCGGCGCGATCTGAATACCCAGCAGGGTAACATTGGCTGTCCCGGCTGCCTCAGCGGCAATCCGGGCCAGGCTGGCTACATACGGACCCAGGAATACGGTGCCAACCGTGGTGCTGAAGGCAGAGTTTGCCCAGTCGTACATTGCCCAGCCAAAGATCTCTCGCTTGTCGTTGACCAACACAGTTTCTGTAGTCATGCTCCCTCCATTATGAAATTAGTACGAGTGTGGATAAGATCACTGCTGCGATTGCCGACGATCCTGCAATCCGGGGTGTATTGTACTTGATAACGGTCATCCTCGGCGGGTCAGTTCAGACCCACAAACCGGCTGATGTTTCGTCATAGACGCATCATTGACCAGCCGGTGCTGCGTGGTACACTAGCGCTTGGTTTTGAGAAAGGTGGTGTCTGAATGATGTCAATCGGGAAAGCAACCGCAGTCAGTTGTGCCAACATCGCATTCATCAAATATTGGGGCAACAGCAATCCCCAGCTGCGGCTGCCGGCAAATGGCTCCATCTCCATGAATCTGGATAGGCTGGTCACTCACACCACCGTACATTTCACCCCCGACCTACGTTCTGACACCCTCAATCTGAACGGCCGGACCCTGATCGGGGCGCAACTGTCGCGCGTGTCTGATCTGCTTGAGCGCGTTCGCCGGATGGCTTCGATCGATCTTTCGGCAGAAGTTGTCAGCGAAAACAATTTCCCGACCGGGTCCGGGATCGCCTCCTCAGCTTCGGCTTTCTCCGCGCTGGCCTTGGCCGCTGCCGCTGCCGCTGGACTGACCCTCTCCGAGCAGGAGCTCTCGATGCTCGCGCGCACCGGATCAGGTTCAGCCTGCCGTTCTGTGCCCGGGGGATTTGTGGAATGGAAACCAGGCACAACCCATCTCTCCTCTTACGCCTTCTCCATCGCTCCCCCCGATCACTGGGAACTGGTGGACTGCGTTGCGATTGTCAGCCGAGAGCATAAGGTCACCGGATCCACCAGCGGGCACAGTCTGGCCGATACCAGCCCGTTACAGGCAGCCCGGGTGGAGGATACACCCCGCCGCATTGAGATTTGCCGCCGCGCTCTGCTGGCCCGCGACTTTGAGGCCTTTGCCGCCATCGTGGAAGCCGACTCGAATTTGATGCATGCTGTCATGCAAACCTCTACCCCTGCACTGCTGTACTGGCTGCCGGCCACCATGGCTGTGATGCACGCCGTGCAGCGCTGGCGAGCCCTCGGGACACCGGTGTGTTACACCATCGATGCGGGTCCGAATATCCATGTGATCTGCGAGGCTGGCAGCGCCGAGAGGGTGGAGGCTGACCTGCGTAAAATCCCGGGGGTAATCGATGTCCTGACCGCCCAGCCCGGCGGCCCGGCCCGTTTGGTACGCAGTCCAGCCTGAATGTAGATTCCCTATCAAAATACCTGCTGCACAGACCCCCGAGGCTGTACACCGTTGCAGAAACCGTTATAATCCTCATGTTAGGCCTTGATCGTCGTAAAACTTACTGGTAATCACACCTGGAGATTGATATGCTGACAACGTTGTACTTTATCCTGGCGCTCGGGTTCCTCATCCTGATTCATGAACTTGGGCATTACCTGGCCGCAAAGCTGGTCCGTATTCCGATCCAGGAATTCGGGATCGGCTTCCCCCCCCGCCTGGTGACCCTCTTCCGGGCAGGGGGTACAGAATTTACCCTCAATATGCTCCCGGTTGGCGGGTTTGTCCGCGCCAAGGAACGCCCCGGCGATGAAGAGATCCCGGACGAGTTGATGGCTGCTGCGCCTTGGCGACGAATCGTTGTTTTGCTGGCCGGATCTGCCGTCAACCTGACGGCTGCCGTTCTGATGCTTTCCTTTGCTTATTTCCAGATCGGAAAAAATATTGATCACATCCTGATCGTTGGCGTTGATCCCGAATCACCTGCCGCAGCGGCCGGGCTGATGCCTGAAGACCAGATCGTCGCCGTGAATGGGATCGAGGTAACCACCGCAGAGGAACTGCAGGCGCTGATCGACCGGAATAAAGGCCAGGAAACAGAATTTACATACATGCGCGCCGGTGAGTATGACACGGTCACTCTCACCCCTCGCCTGGAGTACGATCCATTGGTGGAAGGCCCGATCGGTGTCGGGTTGTTTGAACCGCTGACCCTCTTTGGAGCCGTTCGCGAAAGTGTCGCCCTGCTGGTATTTCAGGTTCAGCAGATCGCCAACCTGCCGTTCCGGCTGGTTGGCCTGAAAGGTATGCTGGATGGTTTCACGGTGGCCCAAGACCTGGACGCTTCCACCACCAGCGTTACCGCCGGGACCAATACGGTCTGGTTCTTGGCTTCGATCTCCTTCTCGCTTGGTTTGATCAACTTGCTGCCGGTGCCGATCTTCGATGGCGGCAAGATCCTGCTGGCTCTGCCGGAGCTGTTCACCGGCAAGCGCGTCCCGATCCGGCTGTATTACGTGCTCAACATGGTCAGCCTGGCGCTGGTCCTGGCCCTGATGGTGTATGTCAACGTGAACGATTTCATCAACCCATCGATCAACCTGGACGCGCTGACGCCCACACCTTGATCCTGGAGCGGAGACCCAATGGCACAAGACGATTTTGATCTGGATGGTATGGACTTCGAAGACGAGGACTTGAGTGATCCCGAAGCAAAGTCCATCGATTTTAACGAGGTTATCGATGCCTTGCTGGATGATGCCATCACCTTCCCACCCCGTTTCTTGTACCGATTTTCCGGACTGGAGGGGCTGGATCTGGAACAACTGGCCGATACTTGGCCTCAGGTAGACCCGCTCCGCCGGCAGCGCTTATTGGAAGATCTTGAGATCCTGGCCGACAAGACCACACATCTGGATTTTGACCAGGTTTTTCAACTCGGCCTGAAAGAGGACAGCCCGCATGCCCGGCGAGTGGCCGTGCGCGGTCTATGGGAAAGTGAATCCTCGGCTGTCGCCCGTCAATTGCTGCGGATGCTGGTATCCGATGATGCGGCCGAGGTGCGCGCCCAGGCAGCCCGCGGCCTGGGCAAGTTTGTCTATCTTGGTGAGGTCGGTGATCTCGATCCTGGCCTATTTCAGCAGATCACCCGCCGCCTGATTGTCGTAACTGAATCCAGCCAACCGGAGGATATCCGCCAGGGGGCGCTCGAATCACTCGGATTTAGCAATCTGCCCCAACTGGACGCCTTGATCGAAAGCGCACTGGCACAGGAAAAAGAGGACTGGCATATCAGTGGTTTGATCGCAGCCGGACGCACCGCCAACGACCAATGGCTGCCGCAGATCATTGCCGATCTCAATCACGATTCACTCCCGATTCGCCTGGAAGCCGTGCAGGCTGCTGGACTGCTGGCCGCACAGCCTGCCGTCAGCCACCTGCTCCAACTGATCGATGATCCGGAAACCGAGGTCCGCAAGGCGGCCATCTGGGCACTGTCAGAGATCGGTGGTCTGGATGCCCGTGCCGCCATTGAAGCACTAGCCCGCAATACGATCGAAGAAGATGAGGCGGAATTCCTGGAAGAAGCCCTAGAGAATTTGGACTATAACGAGATGGGCTTCGATTTCCGTCTCCTCGAAATGGACGAACCGGACCCTGACCTGTTCGACGAAGATGAAGACCTAGATCCGGAAGCCTAACCATGTCAAAACTGCTGCCGCTGTTCAGTGCCAACTTGCTGCCCATTCTGATCACTGCCGGACTCGGCTTTCTGACCTCCCGGACGATTGCACTCGATCCTAAAACCGTCTCTCGCATTACCTTTTACCTTTTCAGCCCGGCCCTGGTGTTCGTGATCATCTCCAGCAGCGAACTGGAGACCAGCGCCATCCTGCAAATCACCCTGTTCTCTTTTGCCGCCAACCTGACCACCGGTCTGCTGGCTTACCTGCTCGCCAAACTCTTTGGTTTTCGGCGGGAAATGATCATCGCAGTGGTCCTGACTGCGTTCCTCACCAATGCCGGCAACTTTGGCATGTCCCTGAACCAGTTTGCCTTTGGTGATCAAGCCCTGGCGCTGGCCAGCATTTACTTTGTCAGTTCCAGTATCATGGTGTACACGATCGGCGTTGCTGTCGCGTCGATGGGCCAGGCTTCAATAAAAGAGGGTCTGCTCAATCTGCTCAAATTCCCGACCCTGTATGCCCTGATCCTGGCTATCGTCTTCAACCGTACCGGCTGGCAGCTCCCCATACCGATTGCCCGGTCTGTTGAACAGCTGGCCGGGGCAGCCATTCCCGCCATGCTGTTATTGTTGGGAATGCAGCTTGGCCAGGCCCGGTTGAAGGAAAACCGCGGCCCTTTGGCCCTGGCAATCGGGATGCGGCTCGCGGTCGCTCCACTGATCGCCCTCGGTCTCAGCATTCCTTTTCATCTGGAAGGGCCAGCTCTCCAGGCAGGTGTGACGGAGGCCTCCATGCCGACCGCCGTGATGACCACCATCCTGGCAACCGAGTTTGAGGTCGCGCCGGCCCTGGTCTCCACGATAGTCACGGCCACGACCATCCTCAGCCCGCTGACCCTCACACCGCTGCTGGCCTACCTGGGAGCCGGATAAACCATGTCCGTGCGGCGGATCCCCTTACTCGTCTGGGTATTTCTGGCTGCAGCGGCCTTCACATCGACCGTCTCGGCCCAAACGGACACACCGATCAGCCGTCTCACGGTAGCCCATCAGTTTGGCCAGTCGATCATTTTTTCTGCTGAGATCGAGAGCGATGTACAGGTTCAGTCCGCCAACCTGACCTTCCGACCTGGCAATGCCTCGGCCAGCACGGTCATCCCGGCCAGTATTCAGCCAAACGGCCACCTCCAGGCTGAATACACACTCAAACCTCAGGACCGCATCCCGGCTTTCACCACGATCGAATACTGGTTCACGATCGAACTCACTGGGGGCAGCCGCCTGGAAAGCGATAAAGAGGAATTCCAATATACCGACAACCGTTTTGACTGGCAAACCCTCGATCTGGGCGACAATTATTTCGTCTACTGGCAGGAAGGCGACCTCGCCTTTGGTCAAAGCATCCTCGATATTGTGGCCAGCGCCCGTACCGGGCTGGACCAGTATATTGATCTGCCCTTCCCACCCAATTTCGATCTGTACATTTACCCAACCAATGACGATCTCAATCGCGCGCTTGGCCTGACCGACCGCAACTGGGTTTCAGGCCATGCCATCCAGGGCGGATCAACCATCCTCGTCGCCCTGCCGGCAGGTTTCGACCAGCAGCTCGATGCCCGGCGCATCATCCCTCACGAGATCACCCATCTGCGGCTGGAGCAATACATGCAGGAGGAGATTGGCAGCCTGCCGATGTGGTATGCCGAGGGACTGGCCTCCCTAGCCGAAGAGTTCACACCACCTGAATACTGGGAACTATTGCAATCAGCCCACGCCACAGGTGAGATCTTCCCTCTGGAACAGCTTTGCGAATCCTTCCCAGCCGAGACCGGGACGGCTGGTCTGGCTTACGCCCAATCCGAGTCCTTTGTGCGCTACCTGCACGACCGTTTTGGCAAGATCGGCCTGCAAGCTGTCCTGAATGCCTATCTGGCAGGTCAGAGCTGCAGTGCAGGCGTGGAAAGCGCCCTTGGCGTTCCAATGACTGAGCTTGAGTCTGTCTGGTATCGGGCAACGTTCAATAACGCCTTAGTCCCGCGCAGTTTCACCGCCGCCCTGCCCTGGATCGCCTTGCTGCTCGTCATCCTGGCTGCCCCTCTTGCCGTGGTATTGGTCAACCTGCGGCGGTCTGATCGGGGAACCGTATGATGAGTACCTCAGAATCAAAAAGAGAAAGAGTCCATGTCGCTGTCCATGGACGCGTTCAGGGGGTCGGATTCCGCGCTTTCACCGCCAGCGCCGCAGCCCGGCATGGACTGACTGGCTGGGTCCGCAATCGCATCCAGGGTACCGTGGAGACCGTGGCCGAAGGCACTCGCCCGCAGTTGGAGGCTTTCCTGCGCGACCTCCGCACCGGCCCCGGCCCTTCACATGTTGATGATCTTCAAATCGAATGGCTCGCCGCCACCGGCGAATTTTCAGACTTCCAGGTGCGCTGGACGGTCTAGATTCCCCCGGGACTGGACATTTTTCCGCGTAAACACATCCACGATCGGACTGATCTTTCCCGACTCCGACCGCCAGGTCATCCCCTGATACCCGCGCGCGGCTGAGAGCACCATCGCAAAGGCGGCCCCGACCCCGGGGGTCTCCCGCACCGTTTCCAGATATTTGAGATACTCGCGCCCCTTGACTTCCGGGTTGGTCAGCGGATTCGTATTCCCAAACTCAGTGATGAACAGCAGTTTGTCCGGATAACGCTCCCGCGTCCGAACGTAATACCGGCCTTTTTCGATCGCATGCATCTCACCTTCGCTGTGCCAGTAACAGTTCACCCCGAGCCAGTCTGCCTGCGCCATAGCCCGATCTGCCCCCTCCAGAAAAACCTCGGCATCCAACCGCTGTCCAGGGATCTGACCACCGGGAGAAACCCCCGGGAAACCGACTCTGGCCTGCGGGAACCGGCCTTTGATATCCTCGACCACCGCCAGCCACCACTCGCCAAATCCTTCCCCCGAGTCCCACACCAGCCGCCAGCCATTCTGCTGCAGGTTTGGGGATTGGTGCAGCTCGAAATATTGCACACCCTGATCGATCAGCCGTGACAGATCTGGCATCATCAACTGAGCCCATGCCCGACCGCTGAGTACCTGCCCGTCGAATTGGCGCGCCATGCGGGCCATAATGAACATATCTGGATTGATCGCCCGCAGTCTGCGCAGGACGCTCTCGGAAGTGTGCGCGTAGACCTTGACGGCATCAAATCCCGCCCGTTCCAGGGTAGAGAAATCGCTTTCCTGCATGCTGCCGCCCACCCGGAGATTGATCCCGGCCAAATTGTCTCTTGTCCAGGGGTACCGGACCGACCGCTCAGGCCTGGTGATCCCCATCACGGCCATGACCTCGTCCTCCATTTGCGGGTACACCAGGAAGGGGGTCGGATCGATGATATCCAGCGGATAATCGCTCTCGCCGCCGTCCGTCACGCCGGTCTTCTTCAACGTCAGGTGCAGGTGATTGCCGCTAGAGTTCCCGCTGGAATCTGCCCGCCCGATCAACTGCCGGGCTTTGACCTGCTCACCAACCTGCACCAACGCCCGCTCCAGGTGGGCGTAAATGGTTTTATACCCGCCGGCATGCCGAATACGCACCTGGCAGCCGTAGTTATGTCCCAGCCGGCCGTCTTCCACCAGATAGACCTCGCCCTCCGCACAGGCATAAACATTCGCCCCGTGCGGGGCGCGGATATCCAGGCCTTCATGACCAGGCAGTCCATATTGGGAGTACAGTTCCGGGTTGGCCCCAAACGGCTGCAGGACCTCGCCATAATCGGTCGGCCAGAACAGATACAGCCGATCCTGCGGGAAACGCGCCACCTGCTCTTCGCCGGATTTGACCTCTCGGCTCTCCTGGTAAGCGCGCCCGGCACGAATGCGCTCTTCCAGCACCTGTCGCAGCTTCTCCTGGGTATCGACATACACCAGGTCCACCAGCAGCTGCGGGTAGCGTTTCTTGATCCACTGGTGGATATCACCTTCGTTTGGGTAACCACCTGGCGGTGCAACCACGGTCACCACCTGCTGGTCCGCCGCTTTGGCCGGGTCGGGCGTGATCCCAACCCCAAAATGCAGGGCGTACTGCTGCGCCGCCCGCACCCATTTGTAGTAATCAGCTCTGGGGAGTAAGATCAAATGCCCGCGCGCCATGGCAGCCTTATCCGTTGAACCCGAGACCGAGCGTTCGCAGTGAGCGGAACCCCGCCCGTCCAACGATCACATGGTCTTGAACTTCGATCTCCAGCGCCTGGCCAGCTTCAACGATCTTGCGGGTGATGGCCACATCTTCCGGGCTGGGTGTCGGGTCGCCGCTGGGATGGTTGTGGACCAGAATAATGCTGGTGGCATTGCGCCGGATCGCCTGGGTGAAGACCTCCGCCACTCGCACCACTGAGGAATTCACCGAGCCGGAGGTCAGTTTATCGACATGAATGACGTGGTTACGGGTATTCAGCAGCAGCACCCACATCTGTTCCTTCTCCAGTCCGCTCATTTCATAGCGCACATAGTCATAGACGTCATCCGGCCGGCCGATCGTGACCGGTTCTGCCGGGCCTTCCTGGCTCCAGCGGTAACCGAGTTCCAACGCGGCTTTGAGGGAAGAGGCTTTGGCCGAACCGATGCCATATTCCAGCACCAGTTCGTCATACGGCGCCCGGTGCAGCCCGCCATACTTGTTCAGCAGCCGTTGGCCGACCTCAACCGCATTCTCGCCTTCGACCCCCACCCGCTGCAGAATGGCGATCAACTCAGCGGTTGAGAGCGCCCCGGCGCCTTTGGTCGCCAGCCGCTCGCGCGGACAGTCGGATTCCTCCAGGTCGTGGATCCGGTAGGTGATCTGGGCTGTTTCTCGCATCTTTCTCGTCATGACGATCCTGTGCAGTCTCTCCTGTGAACGCTGCCGGAGAACCTCCCGGCTGCGATTCTAGGATACTCTGAAACGGTGCAAGGAGCAAGCCAATTCGCCAACAGGCCCAAATGGCCTGCTTGACGCCTCAATCCACATCCGTTATAGTGCCCATGATGAAAAAATATACCCTGCTCCTCCTGCTCGCTGTATTGCTGGCAGCCTCCCTGGCCTGCCGCGTTGACCGGATCTTCAATCCCGCCCTGCCGACCTTTACCCCCACAACGGAGGTCGCGGCGGCACCAACCATCACCCCGACGCCACCTCCGATCACCACACCCGAG
Organism: Anaerolineales bacterium; assembly: GCA_020059485.1. Taxonomy (GTDB): domain Bacteria; phylum Chloroflexota; class Anaerolineae; order Anaerolineales; family UBA11579; genus UBA11579. Next base: position 29,555 of record JAGVCA010000048.1, on the reverse strand, counting down.
CCCGGCGCCCGCATCACCAGCGGCGACCAGGCTTACTTCATCGGTGACTGGGACCTGGCCCTGAACGAATACGCCCAGGCGTTGGACCAGACTGCCGAGAACGAGGTCAAGGCCGCCGCCATGCTCGGGCTTGGCCGCACCTACCTGCGCACCGGGCAGACCCAGGCCGCCCTGGACACTGTCAACAACGCGATTGCCGCCTACCCCGGCACCAACAGCCTGGCCGACCTGTATTTCGTGCAGGGTGAGATCTTCGAGATCCTCGACCGCCCGGCGGAGGCCGCCGATGCCTTCCTGCGTTACCAGCAACTGCGGCCCGGACTGATCGATGCCGCCATTTACGAGCGGATCGGCGACAATCTGACCGCCGCCCAGAACTACCAACCGGCCATTGATGCCTACCTGCTGGCGATCCAGTCCCCCGCCCTCAGCGACACGCTGTATCTCAATCTGCGGATCGGGAGCGCCTACCTGGCGTTGGGCGACCTGCAAACTGCCTATGTGACCTATGAGGACGTCTTCAACCGCACGTCCAACGACTTCCAGAAGGCCGAAGCCCGCCGCCAGATGGCGGAGATCCTGATCACCCAGGGCGCTTCCCAGGAGGCTTATCCGATCTATCAGGAGATCGTGACATCCTACCCGGTCTCGTATGATGCCTACCTGGCACTGGTTTCGCTGCTGGATGCCGGCCAAACCGTCAGCGACTTCGACCGCGGCCTGATCAACTACTTCGTTAAGCAGTACGGACTGGCAGTCGATGCCCTGGTCCGCTACCTGAACGCCAACCCCGACCAGCACGAATCCGCCGCCCACTACTACCTCGGACTGGCGTACCTCAATCTGGGCGAATATCAGCAAGCCATCGACGCCTGGCAAGCGCTGATCGACGAGCATATCAACGAACGCTTCTGGGTCGAAGCCTTTGATGAGATTGCCTATACGCAGTCCGTCTTTCTGAATCGGCCCGAGAACGCCATCGAGACCTACCTCGAATTCGTTGACCGTTCGCCGCTGCATGAAAAATCGCCCGAATACCTGTTCTACGCCGCCCGTGCCGCCGAGCGCGACTTCGACCTGGCCACCGCCGCCACCCTGTGGGAGCGGATCGGCACGCAGTTCTCGACCTCCACCTGGGCCTTCGATGGCCTGTTCCAGGCTGGTATCGCCCGCTACCGCCTGGGAGAGTACGACATTGCCATCAGCACCTGGCAGTCCGCCCTGGGGGTGACCACCAGCCCAGACCAAACCGCCGCCGCCTATTTCTGGATCGGCAAAGCCTACCAGCAAAAGGGTCAGACCCAGGCAGCCTCGGATGCCTGGCTGCAGGCCAGCACCAGCGACCCGACCGGCTATTACAGCGAGCGCGCCGCCGACCTGCTGGCCGGACTGCCGGCCTTTTCGCCCCCAGCCGCCTACAGCCTGAACGTCGATCTGCCGGCCGCCCGCAGCCAGGCGGTCGAGTGGGTCCGCACGACCTTCAGCCTACCCGCCGATGAGGACCTGACCGACCCTGCGACCCTGTTCTCAGACCCGCGCATGGTGCGCGGGGCCGAACTGTGGCGGCTGGGCCAGTACGAGGCTGCCCGGCGGGAGTTTGAATCCTACCGGCTGGCCGTTCAGGACGACCCGGGCAAGACCTTCCGCCTGGCCGAGTACCTGATCGAGATCGGGATGTACCGCTCCGGGGTGATCGCCGCCCGCCGGGTGCTCGACCTGGCCGGCCTGGATGACGCCGGCACCCTGACCGCCCCGGTGTATTTCAACTACCTGCGCTTTGGGACCTACTTCCGGGAGATCGTTCTGCCCGAGGCCGAGGAATACGGCTTCCACCCGCTGTTCATCTACAGTGTGATGCGGCAGGAGAGCCTGTTCGAGGGCTTTGTGACCTCGACCGCCGGGGCGCGCGGCCTGATGCAGGTAATCCCATCGACCGGCGAGGAAATCGCCCGGACGCTGAACTGGCCGCCGAGCTACACCGCCGACGACCTGTACCGGCCGGTGGTCAGCGTGCCCTTCGGCGTCTCATACCTGGACCGGCAGCGCGATTTCTTCGACGGCGACCTGTTTGCGGCCCTGGCCGCCTACAACGGCGGAGCCGGCAACGCCTCTTCCTGGCGCTCGCTGGCCAATGGCGACCCGGACCTGTTTGTTGAGGTGATCCGCTTTACCGAGACGCGCAACTACATCCGCTCGATCTACGAGTTGTACGATATCTATGTCGGGATCTACGGGCAGTAGGGGTACACAGAGCGGCTGACTTCCACTCGAACAACCATCACCCCGCTTCAAAACCATCCATCTCGCGGCGCGAGCGCCCCTTTCCATGAAACATGGAGGAGTGGGCGGCTACGGCCTTTGGGTGAGGAGTTATCACTGCACAAAAATTACCCCGCGCATCCGGATAGATAGCTCAACAGAATTGATCCTCAATGCGTCTCTTTGATTGATATGGATTGAATCTAACCTTTTGGGGTCCACTCCAGCCTGGACATTGACACCAACTTCACACCCGCAAGATGAACCTGGCGGAAATTTCCGCCTTGCATAATCGTCTTGATCACCGCCTCAATATCCGTCACGACCGAACCACACAACAGATCGATCCCATACTCAAACATCACCGGGCTAAGGAACGCGCTCGGGCCAAGCAAGATCACGGTCGCCTCCGGTGAACAGAGCGATAACAATTCTGTCAGGGTATGATTGATCAATGTCGTGCCGGTGATCGCAACCACGCCTGCTTTTGGGATCACCTCTCCGGCCAAATTCGCATGGACATCCCCCGGTTGCGGACGTTGTTCCAGCACAATCAATTCTCCCACCTGGCTCCGCAAGCGTGAGATGAATGGAAAATGCCCAACGAGGACCACGGTCTTCCCCTCTCCATGACGGGCGATCACTTCTTCTGCGTTAATCGTTTCCCACTGATCCTGGTTCCGGGGCAACAAAGCATTGATCGCCGCCGCGCCGACACTGGCCATTGCCAATCGCTCATCTCGGATCAAACCAGCCAGCGCCAGTCCGCTCATCGTCTCCAGTGAACCGGCCCAGAGGACATCTGGCTCGCCATGGTCGTGATTTCCGTTCAGTGATGATGCCAGCCCGCAGCGGCGTTCGCCCGCCACATCCAGCACCACCGCAGTCCAATGCATGCCGATGCAAACCTGCAGACACTCCCCGTCTGGTAAGACAGACAGGATTCCGTCGATCAAATTGGGTCGATCATTCCTTGCCTGTGCCATGCCCATGCTCGACACTCTCCGCACACGGAGCGGCACCGCTTAAATTACCGGAAATGAAATTCGCCAGTGTGTCGCGGACTGTTCCTTCCGCTCCGGTGGCGACATCGATGCCAAATTGTTTGAAAAATTGCAAAGCCCGGCCGCCCATCCCTCCGCTCAACATCACATCGGCTTTTTGTTTGTGGATGAAATCTGGCACCTCACCAACCTGGTGGCTGTGGAAATATGGATTTTCAACCAGATCAACCGACTGGATCTCAGTTCCGGTCAAATCGATGATCGCAAAATAAGGACAGCGCCCGAAATGCTGGGCGACAAGGCTTTCTAATCCATTTTTGGTTTCTGCAGATATTGCTATACGCATTTTTGTCTTCCTTTTTTTAGTTGAGTTAATATGCATCCAAAATTTAAGTCGGCAAATAATCCTCTGCTGTTTATCTAGACACAATTGATCTTGATGGTTCTCCTCAAGGCACTTACAACCTGAGCCCACAAAGCGATCAAAGCCAGGCTGGCAGGCGCATTCGGCCGATACGCCGTAACCGGTTCTCCGGACACCATTGCCTCAGTTACCGATTCGTCAAACGGTATCTCTCCGATTACCTCGATCCCCTTCTCCTGGCAATATTCCCGGATCAAGGCAGTTCCGTCCAGATTAAGATCGGCCTTGTTGACACACACGATCGCAGGTATCTCAAAATGGCGAGTCGTCTCCAGTATCCTATGCATGTCATGAATGCCCGCGGCTGTCGGCTCAACGACAATCAGCGCCAGCGTCACCCCGGATACGGCCGAGATCACCGGACATCCAATCCCCGGCGGGCCATCTATCAGGATCAATTCGAATTGCTCGGTATTGGCCAGTTGGATCGCCCTCTCCTTCACCAGAGCAACCAGTTTCCCCGAGTTCTCCTGAGCTGGGCGCAGTGCAGCATGGAACAATGGCCCGTATCGGCTCTGCGAGTATTGCCATGTCCCAGCCAGCTGCAACTCCAGGCGAATGGCTTCTTCAGGGCATTGGTAGAAGCAAGCCGCACAGCCTTCACAGGCGATTGGATCTATCTGATAAATTCCATCGATCTCATCCACCGCGTCAAATCGGCATACCTGCTGGCAAGTCCCGCAGCCCATACATACCTGCGGATCAATCACGGCTAGTTGACCCCCGTAAAACTTATGAGTCTCCAGGATCTCCGGAGCGAGTACGAGCTCCAGGTTAGCGGCATCCACATCAGCGTCCACTAATACTGAACGAATTGGATCACCACTGCATGCCGCCAGGTGGGCAAATGAGGCCGCCACGCTGGTCTTGCCGGTGCCTCCCTTGCCGCTCAGGATCACCAGTTGGCTCATCCGCCCACCTTTCCGTTCGAAGCTGCCAGTACTTCCAATCGATTATACAATGCCAGAAACCGATCTATATACGACGGATCGATCTCCACCAAGGACTTCCCCTGAGCGATCCCTGCCCCAATTTCCCTCTCAAAAGGTATCCGCATCAAGATAGGTAGGTCGTTCGCCAGGCAATAGCGGTCAACCTCGTCGTTCCCGATCCCATCCCGATTGATGATCACACCTCTTGGAATCTTGAGTTCCTCGGTTAACCTTACCGTCAACCTCAAATCGTGCAATCCAAACGGCGTAGGTTCCGTCACCAGGATGACAAAACCAGCCCCGCGCACTGATTCAACCACCGGGCAGGACGTTCCCGGCGGGGCATCAATGATGACAACCTCCTCTTCGGCATGGTCGTGCCATTGTTTCAAGTGTGAGATGACTGGAACCGCCAGGGGTTCTCCGATCGAGAGCACACCGCGGGAAAAATCAATCCCATCCGAGGTTGTGCCGCGCTCTAAAAAACCAATCGGCCGTGGGATTTCTGAGATCGCCCTTTCGGGACATGTCAAGCTGCAGCTTCCACAGCCATGACACAATTGGGGAAGGACAAGCGGGTGGTTGCCAAAAACCACGATCGCATTGTACTGACACACTTCAGCACATCGGCCACAACCAGAGCACCGCGAGGGATCCACTTCCGGGATCAGGATCTCAACTGATTTTCTTTGCTCTGGTGAAGGTTTCAAGTAGATATCTGCGTCTGGCGCTTCAACATCACAATCCAGAAAAGACAACCGAACGCCAAGCCCGGCCAGTGTTTTCGCCAAACTGACGGCTATCGTAGTTTTTCCGGTACCGCCTTTTCCACTCGCGACTGCAATCACCATCAATAATGTCTTTCTGAGCCAGATCCTACATCAACCTGTTGTAACTCACCTTCCAACAGCCGCTCGACCAATTCCTCGGGCGTTCCACTGCTTGCCCGATAAGCCTGCATACCTGCGGCCGCCAAGGCAGTATATGCATTGGGGCCAAATTGCCCACTGATCACAGCCCGCACGCCATTATCACAAAGAAATTGGACCACCTGGCTGCCGGCCCCACCTCGTGCTGATTCAGCTGGGTTGCGTTTCGTATCCCATTTGCGACACTCTGAGTCAAAGATCAGAAAGTATTTGCAACGGCCAAAGCGCTCACTGATCGGTTCATTGATCTTGCCAATAGTCGAAGAAATAGCAATTTTCATCTTGAATTACTCCAATCTTTTGATCCCATTCGGTTTACGGCGCTTAATTATCTTCCTTTCTTGAATCGGGGAAGACCGCAGGAGAAGCGCACCAGAAGCTTTGTCCATACCTTTCAATTATTTGGACTTTTTTACTGCTGCTGAGTGATTGGATGATTTGAGCGCGCTTCACTTCCGGCAATAATTCAAGCGAATGTAAAAGTTGGTCCTCACTCATCGGATGCCGCGTAATGATCCCGATGAGTGCCTCAACGTAGTTTCCCCCGCACTCCAGAACAAAACTGCCTTCATTCGGTTGAATGACATGCGCCACTTCGCCCAAGATCAAACTGGCTCGCATAATCCCTTCCTGGTCTGTCGGTTGCACCCACTTTTCCGCAGGCGGACGTGTAGGCAAGTTGATATGCACCTGATCGGGGTTAATTTTCTCAACGAGGGCTTCGATCTGCTCCAGCGCCTCGACACTGTCATTCAGACCCTGGACCAGCATGACCTCCAGCCAATATCGTCCTCGATACTCATTTCGGAATTCAATCAATCCAGCCACGTAGCGGTCGAAGGCTATATCAGGATGCGGCCGGTTGATTCTCATGTAGAGAGCGGCCGTGCCTGCATCAAGACTCGGCAGGACCGCATCTGCCTCCAGCAAATCTTTGCGCACTGATTTAACAAACAGAAGCGAACCGTTCGTGATCACAGCCACCGGGATTTCAGTTTTCCGCTTGACTTGTCTGATCAACCATCCGATCCCGGCGTGGAGGGTGGGCTCTCCCGATCCAACAAAAGTGATCCAATCAATTTCCTTCCGGGGAATTGTACTCAAAGCTCGTTCTACATCCGAGAGGATCTCACTCAGCGGGATATAATCCTTCCGCTGGTTGGTCATTGGCCTCGAACGCCCCAATTGACAGTAAACACAATTCCAGTTGCAGGTCTTCAGCGGGATGGTATCAATCCCGAGGGATCTGCCCAGCCTGCGGGATGGAACTGGTCCAAAAACATACTGCATCTATTGCTCCTGTCTGTTCTTCGCTTTCATTTTTATCCTACTACTTTTGTTGACAATTGTCAACTAAAGTAGTATATATATGGATTATAGTTACTGATTCACCCAGGAGGCAGCATGTCGTTAATCAGAGTGCCCGATGTGGGCCTAATGATCCGGGTTTTCAGAAATAACCAGGAATTATCCTTACGTGATCTGTCCGAACTAAGCGGCTTGTCCGTGAATGCGATTAGCAAGATTGAGCGTGGTGAAAACTCGCCCACCGTCGCGTCATTGCACCAGCTTGCTTCTGCATTGGGCGTGCCGATCACGGACTTTTTTCGACAGGAGATCCACCAATATGCAGTCTTCGTAAAAGCAGGTGACTCAATCCAACTGAAAAGTAACGGGATCACGATCGAAAGCCTTGGGCGCGGGTTGCCCAAACAGCAACTGGAACCATTCATCATGATAGTTGCACCAAACTCCGACAATTGTTCTGAGCCGATTTTTCATCCAGGCGAGGAATTTGTCCACTGTCTGGAAGGCAGTCTGGAATATCTGATCGGTGATGAGTGCTTTGTCCTGGAACCTGGCGACAGGCTGCTGTTCAAAGCCAGCCAACCACATTGCTGGCGAAATCTTGGACCTGAACCGGCAAAAGTGATACTGGTGCTGGAAACAGATCGCGGACAACCTCTACCTCACAAACTTCATTAACCCCAATTCGATCCAATCGCTGATCAGAGCGCTCCATTAAAACTATGAGCGGCTTCAGGGCCATTTTCCCAGACCGCCACCCAATCCTCTACATTCCCTGACATGTCAAACATGTTTTGACAGCAAAACAACCCTCAGCCCGCGCATTAACGATCCATTCGATTGAGGAGTGGACGGCTACGGCCTTTGGGTGAGGTATGCGCCACCCACCACTTCCGATTTTCCTTACGGTATAATCCCCTGACATCAAAGTGGGCATCGATAGTAAAACCAATTCAAAAGGTATCGTGTGAACGACTCTCGACTGGATGACAAAGCCCTGGTCGGCCTGATCCAGAACGCGGATACACAGGCCTTCCACGCCTTCTACGACCGGTACGTCAACCTGATCTACAGCATCGCCTACGGCATTCTGGAAAGTCGAGCCCTGGCAGAAGATATTACCCAGGAAGTCTTCCTGCGCGTCTGGCGGAAGATCGAGCGGTACGACCCGACCCGGGCCAGTCTCTCCACCTGGTTAGGCGTCATCACCCGCAACCTGTCGATCGATCTGGCCCGCAAACAAAGCCGCGCCAGCCAGAAAATGTCCTGGGCGGATGTGCTCGATGGTCACAATTCCGAACAGACCACCCCCGAAGAACTGACCGAACTTAATTTGACCCGTAACCGGGTCCGGGAAGCGCTATCCATGCTGCCTGAAGAGCAGCGCGAGGCGCTGGCAATGGCTTACTTCCGGGAAATGTCCCACAGCGAGATCGCGGCAGAAAGCGGCGAACCGCTCGGGACGATCAAAACCCGGGTGCGGCTGGGGATGCAAAAACTACGCGGCTTGTTGATCGATGAAAAATAGATCCATCCGGCGTCCGCGGTCGTACAATTATTATCCAATCCCTATTGCACGAGGATGAGGCCAACCATGAAGGACCATCAGGAACTACGCGATCAAATCCCGGCCCTGGCTCTTGGCATCCTGGAACCCGATCAAACCGGCAGTCTGCAGCAGCATCTGGCCGGCTGTCCCACCTGTCAGCGGGAATTCGATGCCATGCTGGATATCGTCGGGCACCTGGGTTATGGCGCGCCGGATGCGCAGCCGCCGGCCGGGATGCGGGAGCGGATCATCCGGAAGGTTCAGCCTGAGAACCACGCAGGCGGCTTGCCAAAAATTGGTTTCTGGCGGCGACTGACCGGCTGGAAACCAGCCTTCTCCTTTATCAGCCTGGGATTGATCGTGGTGCTGTTGGTCAGCAATCTGTTGATGTGGAACCAGATGCGTCCCGCCACAGGGGAGGATTTTTCGACCATTCGTCTATTCGGTACCGGGGCGATGCACCAGGCCTCGGGGTTGATCGTCATCAGTCCGGACGGGCAGTACGGCACGCTGGTGGTATCCGATCTGGCCCCACTGCCGGCAGACCAGCAGTACCAGTTGTGGCTGGTCCGCGGGGATCAGCGCGCTACCGGCGCGGTGTTCACCGTGGCTGAGAGTGGGTATGGAACGATCAAGGTTTACAGTCACGATCCCCTGGTCAGCTATGACACTTTCGGGATCACCATCGAACCGTTCGGCGGCAGCCCCGGCCCGACGGGCGAAAAGGTCCTTGGTTCAAAGTAGCATAACCAGATTAAGTGAAAAGGTCCGGCAATCGCCGGACCTTTGTGGTTGTTTGGATAACGGCGGTTATTCCTCTACGATGACCGTCCCGGACATGCCTGCACCGCCTGGTCCGCCATGGAACGCGCAGTAGTACGGGAACTCGCCGGATTGCTCAAAGGTGAAGGAAAAGCTCTCGCCATTGCCCAGGGTCCCGCTGTCAAAACTGCCGTCATCAGCGGTTACCGTATGAGGCAGATTGGCATTCATCGTCCAGACGACAGTGGTCCCAACCGAAACGGTGATCTCAGCGGGTTCATAGCTGCTGTCCATGATTGTCGTAGCAACCTCTTCCCCCATCATCTCATCGTCTTCCATCTCTTCGTCCATACCGGACTCCGGCAGAGTGACGGTGAACGCCTGGACAACGACCGAACCGTCAGACATGGCAGGTTCGTCCGCGCCGGGGAACTCATACGTCCCGGCGGTGCCGGCATCAATGTGCAGCATGGCAAACAAAGTTTCGGTGGCAGCCTCCAGATCGATATCGACGGCTACGTTGCTATTCTCACCCTCGGCGACTGCGCTGTACCCGATCACGGGGCCAGGTGAGCCGCCGCCATCAGCATGGATCACCATCCAGCCGGCTTGGGCTGAGGTAGCCGAATCCACTAAAACGGTGCCGTCGCTGGCATCCTGGTCGGATACCGACAGGGAATTGGTCATTATGCCATCGTCCATCTCATCCATACCGGTTTCCGGCAGTGTCACTGTGAAGGGTTGCACAACGACAGAACCGTCCGCCATGGCAGGTTCGTCTGCGCCGGGAAACTCATAGACGCTGGCGGTGCCGGCATCGATATGCAGCATGGCAAACAGCGTTTCGGTAGCCGCCTCGAGGTCAATCGCGACAGAAATGTTGCTATTCTCACCCTCGGCGACTGCGCTGTACCCGATCACCGGGCCAGGTGAGCCGCCGCCATCGGCATGGATCACCATCCAGCCAGCCTGGGCGGATGTGGCAGAGTCCACGACTACCATGCCGTCGCTCGCATCCTGGTCGGATACGGACAGGCTGGGCGTGACAGCCGTTTTGCCGCCACAGGCAGCCAGGACCAGTGACAAGGTCAGCATCATCACGATCAAATACATCCTTTTCGTTCTCATTCTTTTTCTCCTATCAGTAGTGAGTTACGAAAAAGATACGCACATTGGCCAAAATTGGATCTATTTTGTCTGAAATTAAACCTTGAGTGATGCAGCCCTCCCAAGCCGAGCAAAAAAATAACCCCGCTGGCTGCGGGGTTATTGCATTCTGAAATGAAGCCTGACCTACGGCTCTCTGGCCTCAGGCACTTCTTCAACTGGCGTCCGGGTTTCCAGCGACCACAAATAGATGCTGTCGAAGCGGTCTGCCGGGTCATACAGCGGGCCAAGCTGTACCCCGCGCACTTGCTGGTCGATCGGGTAATTATAGATATGGTAGAACAGCGGCAGGGCCGGAAGTTCGCGCGAAAAATGGATCTGGAAATTGCGGTACAGACGGGTGCGCTCGTCATGGTTTGGGGTCACGCGGGCGCGCTCCATATATTCACTCGCCCGACGGTCGTCCCACTGCGAATAGTTCTGCCCGCCGCTGATCGATGCCTGGTGCCAAAACGGATACGGGTCCGGGTCCGGTGAATTGAACATCGAAAGATCGACCAGCGCGGCTTGGTAAGCGCGCGGCTCCAGGTAATCGCGCACCAGTGCATCCGCCGGCACCGCCACCAGGTTAACCTGCACCCCGATCTCGGCCCAGTATTCCTGGATCAATGCCGCCAGTTCGGCGTGTCGGGGCTCATCAGCATAGATCAGGTCAAAGGCCAACGGCTGGCCGTCCTTGACCCGCACCAGGTCGCCCTCCACCGGCAGTCCGTAGCCGGCGCTGCGCAGTAAGTTCGTGGCTTCTTCGGTGCTGTACTCATAGGTGATCCCCTCAGCAAAGTAGGCCCAAGATCCCATCATGATCGGGGAGTTGGCGATCACCGCCTGGCCGTCCATCGCCTGATCGATCATCCAGCTGCGGTTCAAGCCGGCCATCAGGGCTGTGCGGACATCAACATCCTTGAAGAACACCGGCGCGGTATCGCCCAGGTTGAACAGGATCAACGTCATTTCAGGGATCCGCACCGAGTAGATATTCAGATTCGGTTCCGCCAGCACCTCGTCCAATACATCGTCGGAGACCGAGCCGATCCCCAGGATCTCACCGGCCTGGTAAGCGGCCAGGGCTTCAGCGCTGGAATCAAAATAGCGAAATACCACCTCACGGATCAGCGGCGCGCCCAAGTAATAATCCTCAAAGGCTTCCAGCACCACACCAGTGATCTGGCCGTTCTCGCTTTCCAGGTCTGCCACCTGGTACGGGCCAGACCCGATCGGCAGCAGGTTATACGGATCGTTGATGATCTCCTCCGGGGGTTTGCCTTCCAGCAGGTGCCGCGGCAGGATGCCAAACGACAGGTAATCCATGAATGGCGCAAACGGGCTGGACAGCCTGAACTGCAGATGCAGTGCGTCGAACGCCACCACCTCAACCGAGTTCCACAGCGTCCGGACATCTTCCGGCAGCGGCATCCCGCCGTTGCGCATCAGCTCGATGGTAAAGAGAACATCAGCAGTCGTCACCGGCATGCCGTCGTGCCAGCGGGCATCCTCGCGCAGCTGCACGTTGTAGATCTCCCCGGTCACCGAGACGCCAAACGATTCGGCCAGTTCGGGCTGGGGATTGCCCCAACTGTCAAAGCGGATCAACCGGCTGAAGATCAGCCGGTCGACATCCTGATCGACCTGGTTATAGGTATCCAGCAGGGGATTGAAACGCAGCGGCTGCCCGACCAATCCCTCGACGTACACGCCACCAGCCGCAGCCGGCTCAATGATCTGGGTGATGGTCTCGCCAACCTGAGACTGACTGATAAGCAGCACGGCCACCGCTGCCAGGGCGATGACGGCAATAATGATCTGCCAACGTAGGTTTTTCATACCACTATCTTACCGCGCTTGAGGATATTTTCAACATGGAGTTACCGGACCCTGATAACACAAAAGGGTGCCCGCAGCCTTGCCGGGGCAGCCCTTCTGAGGTCCGGTTCAAATCGGTTTTTCAGTTGGTGATAGCACCGCTGACGATGGCCAGCAAGAAGAACACCACACTCAGTACAATGGTGGCATTGAATAGAGTCTTCTCCAACCCGCGCCGGGCCGAGAACACGCCACCGGTGTCGGTGCCGACCAATCCGCCCAGGCCGCCGCCCTTGCTTTGCAAGACCACACTGGCGATCAGGGCGATCGACGTTATAATCAGGGCAATATCCAAAAATGTTTCCATGCACGCTCCTTCAGCATTCACTTAAGCAGGCGGATTATACCGTTTGAGAAGGTGTTTTGTCAAACAGATGGAGGAGCAGCCTGAAAGAAAGGACCATCACCATGCACGAGATCACCATAAACCTCCATATGCACACGGTCTACTCAGACGGGCATGGTACCCACCAGGAGCTGATCGACGCCGCATTCAAAGCCGGGCTGGACGCGATCATCGTCACCGACCACAACATATGGGTGCAGGGGCTGGAACAGGTCCACGAGCGGGATGGACGCCGGCTGGTGGTGATGATCGGTGAGGAAGTCCATAACCAGGTCCGCGATCCGCAGAAGAACCACCTGCTGGTCTTTGGCGCAGAGCGTGAAATGGCCGCCTATGCCTCGGATCCCCAGCAGCTGATCGACCAGGTACGCAAATCCGGCGGCCTGTGCTTCCTGGCGCATCCGGTTGACCCGCCTGCGCCAAAGTTCAACCAGGACGATCTGTCCTGGGTCAGTTGGGATGTGCGCGGTTACACCGGCATCGAGTTGTGGAACGCCATGACCGAATTCAAATCCCACCTAACCGGTTATTTACCGGCGATCCGTTACTCATTGAATTTTGATCAGGTCGCTCACGGCCCGTTCCCGGAAACGCTCAAACTGTGGGACAAGTTGCTGGCCACCGGCCAGCCGGTGGTAGCTGTCGGCGGCTCGGACGCGCACGCCCTGCCCGGTTCGCTCGGCCCGATCAAGGCCACCTTGTTCCCATACGAGAAACACTTCCAGGCGGTCAATACCCACCTGTTGCTCGACCAACCTCTGACCGGCATACTCGCCAAAGACAAGAAAGCGATCTTCACGGCTTTGGCCGCCGGGCATGCCTTCATCGGCTATGACCTGCCCGCCCCGACACATGGATTTCATTTCAATGCCCATGCCGAGGACCGGACCTACACCATGGGTGACCGGGTCGATCCCGATCAGTCGATCACCCTCCAGATTGGGCTGCCCCGTGCAGCCGAGTGCCGGTTGATCCACAACGGCGAGGCCATCCGTACCTCCCAGAAACGCAATGCGCTGGTTCACAAGGTAGATGCGTCCGGTGTGTACCGGGTCGAGGCTTATTTACATTTCAAAGGCAAGCGCCGCGGCTGGATCTTCAGCAATCCGATCTACATCCTTTAGAGTATAATTTTGATGAGGATTGTCAAAATTTAAGTATTACTCTAAGGAGAAGAAATAAAATGAAACGATGGACCCTAATTCTGGTAACCTTGATCCTGGTCGGGCTGGCTTGCGGGCTGCCGCAAGGGCTTGGTGACCCGGAAGCTCTCGCCACCACCATCTATGAAACGCTTCAGGCAGCTGGCGTTGAGGCCGGTGCGATCGCCACTACGGTTGCACAGACCCTGGAAGCCAGCGGCAATGACCTGCCTCCGGTCGACGAGGAACCGGCAGACCCGGAAGACCCATTCCAGACCGGGATCGCCGCGGTCAGCCTGTGCTACCCCAGCGAGATGATCCCGCCGATGAACCTGTACCTGGAGAACGTCAATTCCCAGGAGGTCACCACCGTTCCGACGGTGCAGAACCAGCCGCCGATGGAACTTCCGCTGCCCCCCGGCACTTATGTGGCGTATGCCTGGCTGCCAGACTTCAGTTACGGCGGCTCGTATTCCCAGTCGGTGCCGTGCGGCCTGAGCGTGGCATGTAACGACCACTCCTTGATCCAGTTCGAGATCATGACCGACCAAACCACTTCTGGCATCGAAGTCTGTGACTGGTACGGCAGCCCCGGGGACGTGCCCTACCCGCCCGACGTGGATGCCAGCCAGCTGGTCGGCGCCATCTCCGGTAATCTCGGGTACCCGTCCTCCTTCATTCCGGCGATGACCGTCGTAGCGACCAATATCAATACCCAGCAGTATTACTACGTCCAGACCCAGCAGAACCAGACCACCTACACGATAGAAAACCTGCCGCCCGGCACGTACACAGTGGTGGCTTATCCTGGGACGGATGAGCAAGGCGGTGGTTACTCGATGGCCGTGTTGTGCGGTCTGAGCGTGGAGTGCAATGACCACTCGCTGGTCGAGGTGCAGGTGACTGCCGGCCAGACTGCCCAGAATGCCGACCCAAAGGACTTCTACGCCGACCCGGGCACTTTCCCGCCCAACCCGACGAACTAACAGCCTGGAACAACCACACTGAGAACCTTCGCCCAACGAAATCGTTGGGCGAAGTACTTTTTAACCGGCACAAATCCCCTTCCCGAACTCTAACATTTGTTCTATAATTGTCAGCGAGTCAATTCTGTCGTATTCTTGCATAAAATATGAGTCCAGGATCCCTATCGCTCTGTGACTCGGTACGCAAGACACAATTTATTTGCAATATATCTTACAATAATAAACACATGAAACAATTTAACTTACACTCTCCGTTCAAACCCACCGGTGACCAGCCCGAGGCGATCGACAAGCTCGTCGCCGGCCTCGAACAGGGCTACCAGCACCAGGTCCTGCTCGGCGCTACCGGCACCGGCAAGACCTTCTCGATGGCCAACATCATCGCCCAGACCCAGCGCCCTGCCCTGGTGATCGCCCACAACAAGACCCTCGTCGCCCAGCTGTACGCCGAGTTCAAGGAATTCTTCCCCGACAACGCCGTCGAATACTTCACCTCGTACTACGACTACTACCAGCCAGAGGCGTACGTCCCGCGCCGCGACCTGTACATCGAAAAAGAGACCGACATCAACGAGGAGATCGAACGCCTGCGCCTGGCCGCCACCACCTCGCTGCTTTCCCGCAAGGATGTCATCATCGTCGCCTCGGTCTCGTGCATCTATGGCCTCGGCAATCCGGAAGCCTATGGTAAGGTCGTCGTCAATCTCAAGGTCGGCGAGGCCATCCGGCGCAATTTCCTGCTCCGCCGCCTGATCGAAATCCACTACCAGCGCAACGACATCGACCTGGCTTCCGGCGCCTTCCGGGTGCGCGGCGACACCCTAGATTTGGTCCCAGCCTACCAGGACAAACTCGGCTACCGGATCACATTCTTTGGCGATGAGGTCGAGCGGATCGTCGAGATGAACATGCTCACCGGCGAGATCAAGGAAGAACTGGACAGCGTTTCGATCTACCCGGCCAAGCATTTCATTACTGAAGAGGTCAAGCTGCTGGAGGCGCTTCAGACGATTCAGGCCGAACTTGACGAGCGACTGGCATACTTCAAGCAGAACGAGATGCTGCTCGAAGCCCAGCGGCTGGAGCAGCGCACCCGTTACGACCTCGAGATCCTGCGTGAGACCGGCTCGTGCGCCGGGGTCGAGAACTACTCCCGCCACCTGGATGGCCGGCCCCCCGGCACCCATCCCTGGACATTGCTGGACTACTTCTCGCCAAACTTCCTGCTGTTCATCGACGAATCGCACATGACCATCCCACAGATCCGCGGTATGTACAACGGCGACCAGGCCCGAAAGTCCGTGCTGGTCGAGTACGGTTTCCGCCTGCCATCCGCCATGGACAACCGGCCGCTCACCTTTAGCGAGTTTGAGGAATACATCGGCCAGGTGATCTACACCTCTGCCACGCCCGGCCCGTACGAACTTGAACGCGCCGCCCAGGTGGTTGATCAGGTCATCCGCCCGACTGGGCTGGTGGACCCCCAGGTCGAAGTCCGGCCGATCGAAGGTCAGATCGATAACCTGATCGGCGAGATCCGGTCCCGCATCGAGGTCGGACAGCGCACACTGGTCACCACGCTCACCAAGCGGATGGCCGAAGACCTGGCCGACTACCTGCTGGAGATGGGCATCAAGGTTCATTACCTGCACTCCGAGGTCGACACCCTTGAACGCATCGGCATCCTGCGCGACCTGCGCCGGGGCATCTTCGATGTCGTGGTCGGGATCAATCTGCTGCGAGAAGGCCTCGATCTGCCGGAGGTCTCTCTGGTCGCGATCCTGGACGCCGACAAGCAGGGCTTCCTGCGCTCGCAAACCGCCCTGATCCAAACCATCGGCCGCGCCGCCCGTCATGTGGAGGGCCGGGTGATCATGTATGCCGACAAGGTCACGGAAGCGATGCAAGGCGCACTCGAAGAAACCGACCGCCGCCGCGACAAGCAGATCGCCTACAACCTCGAACGCGGCATTGAGCCGGTCAGCATCATCAAAGCGATCCGCGACCTGACCGACCGGGTCGCTGTCAGCGCGGTGGCGGAGTCGGCAGCGGGCTACGATGCCGGCCAGCCCGGCCCGGTGCCCAAACGCGAACTGGAGAAGATGATCGAAGCGCTCGAATCCCGCATGAAGCAAGCTGCTGCCGATCTCGAGTTTGAGCAGGCCGCCCTGCTGCGCGACCAGATCTACGAACTGCGCACGATCCTGGCCGAGGACGAATCCCTGAAACCCTGGGAACGGATCAAAGTGCTGGCCGGGCAAAAAGAATAACCCTGCGCACCGAACCAGAACGGAATTTTCACTTTTAAAAAACGAGGCGGCTCTTCAGAGCCGCCTCGTTGCTTCTCGGATCAGCCAAATTCAATTGTTGTTTTCGTTGTTCTCGTTGTTGCCCCCATCATTTCCGCCGCTGTCTTCACCGCCATCATCATGCTTGTCGCCATCCCAGTGGCAGGCGACACAGTTGTTCACATTGGCAATACCTTCATGTTCGTTGTTGATGTTGGCGGGAGTATGTTCATGGCAGCCATAGCACGTGTAGTTAGGGTAACTCCCGCTCGGGTGGCAAGTCGCGCACTTTTCATTTGCCCCGCCGTGGTTCATTGGGAAGGTATGCTTGAAACTGGCCGGCTTCCAGGCGCTGGTACTGTGACACATGGAACATTGCCCACCGAAGTGGTTCGCCGGACGCTGCCCAGTATGGCAGGCAAGGCAATCTGTAGCTCCTGCAGCGACGTGATTGAAGGAAGCCGGCAGCCAACCGCTGGTGTTGTGACAGGCCGAACATTGCCCGCCGAAGTGTTCTCCCGGTTTATCCTTGGTATGGCAGCTCAGGCAATCCGATGCGCCCGCCACCTGGTGGTCGAACGTGGCTGGCAGCCAGGCAAAGGTGGTGTGGCAAGCCGAGCAGATTCCGGGATAATGGTCCACGGGCTTATCATTGGTGTGACAGGCAAAGCAGTCGGCCGCTAACGGTCCCTGATGATCAAAGGTCACATCCAGCCAGCTAACCGGGTTATGACAGGCCTGGCATTCTGTTCCGAATGTTCCCTGATGCTCATCGTCCTCCGCGTGACAGGCAATACAGGCCGGGTCTGCCCCCTGGTAAGTGGCATCAACATGACAATCCTCACAGTCGATCTCGGCATGCCCGCCGATCAGGTCAAAACCAGTTTGAGAATGGTCAAAGACCCCGAACTCCCATCCATCAGGCGTGTGGCAGACCGCGCAATTGTCACCCAGAGTGCCTTCATGGTCATCGCGGTCCTCGTGACACTCCCGGCAATCCTGCGGTGTGTTTTGCAGTTCGTCCAGGCTGCTGGCATCCTGGTGGCATTCGACGCAGCTCAGCGGGATATGGTTGCCAACCAGCGGGAAGGGATGGGCATTATGATCAAAGTCTTTGCCGTAGGTATCAATACCATCGTGGCAGTCCATGCAGTCAGTTCCAAAAAGATCAATATGCGTACCTGTGACATCGCTGTCCACCTGCTCATGGCAGTTCCGGCATAAGATATTTTCCACCACGGTGTATCCAGCCTGATGGCAGTCGAGACAAGTGACATCCTGGTCCCAATCCAATTGTTGATGTCCGGTCAGCGCAAACCCAACCAGTTCGTGCGGGAAATCCTCCGACAATCTTTCAGTAATCTCGCCTTCCGGCCCGTTGTGTTCATTATGGCATTCCCGACAGTTGATGGTTGAGAATTTTGACATCACTGCGCCATGCAGCGAGGTTGAATCGCTCATCGAATCCTGGATATCGACGTGGCAATCCAGACACAGGTCGGTCATTGTGTCTGCATCCCAGAAAGCCGGATGACAGGCAGCACATTCTTTTTCAAGTTCGGCGTGAGAAGCAATCGCTCCTAGGGAATTGGCTGACGAATCAGCCTTTAGTTCTCCCGGGCTGAACATTTTACCCCCGCCAATGGCATAACTCGCGCCAGCAAAGACCAACGAGATGACCAGCGCGATCATCCCGCCACTGGTCAGGCAGCCTAGATTTCTCCGTTTCATCGCCTCCTCCTCACCGCACCAGGGTGGCGTAATACAACGCCGCCCCGATGTGAATAAAGGCAATCGTAAACATCACCACCCCAAACGGGACATGGAACGCATGCCAGACCGCCAGTAAGCGGCGCGCTTTGGCTGTTCGGGCTGCTCCGCGTATTTGCTGCTCCTGTTGTTCCGGTACGAGTTCATCTGGCAGCAACTGGCCGTCTTCATCCCGCGGGATTTGGGTGTAAAAGAACCGCCCGACAAAACCGCTTAAAACAATGATGACCATCAGCAAAGTCAAGATCCCGGCAATCCCATTGAAGCGCCAGGCAGTGTGAAGCAAAACCAAAAATGGCCCAACCAGACCGGTGTAAACATGGAACGCCAGCCAGTGCTGTAGTTTCCCCCAGCGGGCATTCGGTGAACTTTTCCGCACGGAATACAGGATCTCAGTCATCAGCATCAGTAAAAACCCAACCACTCCGATCAGATGACCCGCCAACCCGCTGGATTTTGGCAGCCCATTTTGAGAAGACCATATCCCATAACCTGCCCCCAGAACGATCATTGTTCCAAAGGCTGCCCATAGTTCAAGGTTCTTGATCCGCATTATTCCTCCTCCAATTCTCCCAGAAAGGACGAATGATCTTACTAATATCTGCCCCAGGAGCAGTCAATCGATCCCGGATGGGTGCGATATTAGCCTCATTGGAGATCAGGTCATCCAAAGGTCGGGAAAGGGCCTGATCGCCCATCACGACCGCACCGACCAACTTGTTCTGTGCCACCATCACTCTGACCCGGTTAATATCCTCCACATTCTGACAGATCACCGCCTCCGGAGTCCGTTGCCAGGTCTCGCTCTCTCCGCGCACGATGGTCAGGTCATCTCCGTTATTCGACTCTGTGCCTACCTGGCCGATGATCGTGGTGGTCAGCCCTGCCAGCCGTGTGACGTTTAATGGGCTGCGGCGGTGGTATTCAGTTCGGATCCCAGCCATATTCAGCCCCGCTACTCTGCCCTGCTGACGGGCTACCGGCCACAAACTATCCACCACACCGCGGCCGCTGTCGGGATCCACAACCTCAGCGACATCACCTGCAGCCCATACCTGTGGCGCACTGGTTTGTAGGAACTCATCGACGATGACACCGCGGTTGACCGTTAGCCCACTAACCCTGGCCAAATCCAGTCGGGGCCGCACCCCAATCGCCAAACCTACCAGATTGGTTTTAAATAAGCGCCCATCTGTGGTCCGAACTGCGTTGACCTGCCCGCGTTTTCCCACAATCTCACCAACCTCGGTGTTGAAGTGGACTTGGACGCCCTCATGCTTCAACCGCTGTATGATGAGCCCGGATTCCATTTCATCCAATACCCGATTCCAATACCGGTCACCGCGTAAAAAATAATCTACTCGTACGCGGCGCGCTGCCAATCCCTCTGCCAACTCAAGCGCGGTGATCCCACCCCCCACAACCACCGCTCGCTTATGCCTGCGTGCCAGATCAATCATCTCCCGCGTCCGCGCCATGGAGTCCAGGTAAACGACTCCCTTTAGGTTGACACCCTCCAAGTCAGGCACCACGGCTTCTGCACCCAGGGCCAACAAGGCCTTGTCATAGCGTAAGCGTTTTCCATCCGAGAGCAGGATCTCATTATTCACTGTATCCAACCGGACAGCCAGGTTGTGGTATTTCTTGATCTGCCTGTCAGAAAAGTCCCTGTCGCTCATTGGGTAGAGCGAGCGTTTCCCCATCTCCTTGCTCAAATAGTAGGCCAAACCTGGTCGGGAATAATATCCATCTGACTCAAAACTGATGCAAACTATCTCTCCGCCAGAGTCGTGAGCCCTGATCGCTTCGGCAGCAGCAATCCCAGCTGCGCCCATCCCCAATATGGCATACCGCATTATGTCTCCCTGACTGGAAGTTCAGCGCCTTCAAAGCGCAGGACGCCGCGGGGACATCTGGCAATGCACTCGCCACAGGTAAGACAGTGTCGGTCGACAACCGGCTTGCCAAGCCACGCAAACCGCCGCACATCTATCCCAATCGGACAGTTATACGAGCAGATACCACACTGCACACAGCGGTACGGATCTGGCACTACCCTGCCCCCAGCAAGCGCCTTATAACGGGAAACTTCTTCGAACGCTAACTTGGCCAAAATACCTCCTCAAGACTGAAATTATTATATCCCCCCCCATCCAAATACCGACATAGGTAAATCTTACCAACATACTCCTTATTGTGATTATTTACACAATCTTCCTTGTCATCAATATTTCCACAAACCTTCTTCACAACTTCTTCATAGCTATATCCTACAATGAAAATAATTAAATATCCAAAAGGAGAAAGATATGAAACGTTTATTGATGATTGGTGGCATTCTTGCCGTGCTCGGGGTGCTAACCCTCGGGGTCGTCATGGCCCAGACTGAGGATCCCCCTACTCCGTTCTGCCCGTTCTGCGGGGAGGGTGAACAAGCCGAACAAGGTTCAGGTTGGATGTCGGATTACATGCACACCGGACTGGCCAGTGCACTGGGTATTTCCGAAGAAACCTTCGAGGCCCGCATTGCAGCAGGCGAAAGCTTTTACGAGATCGCCGCAGACCTCGGTTTCGAGCAAGCGGAGATCAGAGATCTATTCCTGCAAGCCCGCCTTGATGCGTTGGACCTGGCCTATGCCGACGGTACGCTGACGGAGGATCAATACACCTTCATGAAAGATCGGATGGAGAGCGGTTTTGGTCCCGGAATGCACGGCGGCATGCCCGGTGGTGGGGGCGGTTTCCGCCAATTCGGGGGACCGGGTAAAGGCAATGGCGGTGGGTTTGGCGGCGGTTGCCCGCATCTGAATGAAACCACCCAACCCGGCAGCTAGGATCAAACACAACCTTGAAAAGAGAGGCGTATGGGAACATACGCCTCTTTTGCCAGGCAGGCCAACCTTCTGGACTATAATTTAGCTATGCAGCGCATCCTGATCATTGAAGACGAAGCCGAACTGGTGAAAGTCCTCAGATCTTACCTGGAACAGGCTGGATTTGAGGTCCACAGCTCCTATCGCGGCGATACCGGCCTGGAGACCTGGCGGTCCACCCATCCCGACCTGGTGATCCTCGATCTTAACCTGCCTGGTATGGACGGCCTGGACGTCGCCAGGACGATCCGCCGCCAGGACGATACGCCGATCATCATGGTCACCGCCCGGGTAGAAGAAACCGACCGGTTGATCGGATTGGAGCTTGGTGCAGACGATTACATCTCCAAACCCTATTCTCCAAGAGAAGTGGTCGCCCGGGTGCGGACCGTCCTGCGCCGCGCCACCGGTTCAGTCCAGCGCGGTACCGCCATCATTCGGTCTGCCGGGTTTGAGATCAATCCCGAGAATCATTCCGTCATTCAGAATGGCACCTCGTTTGACCTGACACCAACCGAGTTCCAACTGCTGACTGCCCTGGCAAGCGCACCTGGCCGGGTTTTTTCCCGGCTGCAGCTGCTGGAACAAACCCAGGATGGCAGCGCTTATGAAGGCTATGAACGCACCATCGATGCCCACATCAAAAATCTTCGCAGCAAGATCGAACCAGATCCCAAACAGCCGCGCTACATTCTGACGGTTTTCGGCGTTGGCTATAAGTTTGCCGGGGATTGACCCATGCGGATCAAATTATTCCTTGCCTTTCTCCTGATCGCCCTGATCGCCCTCGTGATCCTGGGGACTGTGGTTGGAACTCAAACCAGGTCCACCCTGGCATCGTTCGCCCGAAGCGGCGGGTTTGCAGGCGCGGACCGCCTCGCTGACCATCTGGCCGATTATTACGGCACCAATGGGAGTTGGGACGGGGTCGCGGATGTTCTCGCCGATGGTATGCAAAGCGGGATGACCGGCAGTCCAGGGGGCATGGGCCATGGAGGACCGCAAGGTCAGGGCCAGGGAGCACAACAGGGGACACCGCAGGGCAGTACTGGTCTGATGGGCTTGAGCATGCTCGGAGAACTTACTTTAACGGATGCTGCCGGAGTCGTGATCTTTTCAGAATCGTTTGAACCAGACACGCTTCTGTCGCCCAATATTCTGGAATCCGCCCTCCCGGTCGTAAGCCAGAACCAGACCGTCGGGTATCTCATCCCCGACAGCCGGGTGATAGACCTGGGTGAGGTCGTACAAGCCGAATTAAGCGCGAGCATTAACCGCTCGCTGCTGCTGACGGCTTTGCTGACCGGCGGTCTTTCGCTGGGGCTGGCCATTCTATTCGCTTACGTCCTGATGCGTCCGGTCCGCAGCCTGACAGATACCGTCTCAGCCTTTGCAGAAGATAATCTCGCAGTCCGCTCCAAGATCGAGAGTCGGGACGAGATCGGTCAGCTGGCCGGCGCTTTCAACCAGATGGCAAGCCGATTGCAACACTCTCAACAGCTGCGCCAGGCCCTTACTGCCGATATCGCCCATGAACTGCGTACCCCCTTGGCTGTCCAGCGTGCCAATCTGGAGGCTATCCAGGATGGTATCTATCCCCTCACGCTCGAAAACCTCGGACCGGTCATCCATCAAAACCAACTGCTCAGCCAACTTGTCGAAGACCTGCGGACGCTGGCATTGGCGGATGAGAACTCACTGACCCTGCGCCTTGAGTCATGTACACTTTCGAGCCTGATCCAGCAGAATGTCGAGGCGTTCCGGCCCAATATGGAGGCACGCCAACTCACCCTTGAGACCAGCCTCCCGGCCGACTGCCCGCCATTAATGGCGGATCCGCAGCGCATCTCCCAGGTGATCACCAATCTGCTAAGCAACAGCCTTAGGCATACCCCTCCGGGCGGTCAGATCACAGTAGCACTGACCTGCAATGCGGACCAGCAGCAAATAACGGTCCATGACACAGGCCCGGGTATCGCACAGGAAGCGCTTCCCCACATCTTCGAACGTTTTTACCGTGCGGACCACTCCCGCGACCGCCAGCAAGGCGGCACCGGCCTGGGATTGACGATCGCCCAGCGGTTGGCCCAGGCCCATGGCGGATTGATCACCGCCGCCAACCACTCTGAGGGAGGGGCGGTCTTCACTGTTGTTCTCCCGATCAGGAGGGCTGATTGACGGTCACAAATAACGTCACCCGGATGCTGGACGCGAAAAAAGTGAATTACGCCGCCCATCCCCTGCCGGATGAAAAACTCAGCGCGCAGGAGGTAGCCGATTTTCTGCACCTGCCGGCCGGCCAGATCTTCAAGTCCATCGTAGCGGTCCGCACCGGGCCGGGCAAACCGGTCCTGGCGGTCATCCCAGGAGACCGCGAACTCGTCCTGAAACTGGCGGCCGCCGTCCTCGGCGAGAAAAAACTCAAGGTCGCCTCACACGACCAGGCCGAATCCCTCACAGGGCTCCAGACCGGTGGCATCTCCCCCCTGGCGTTGATCAACAAAGGGTTCCAGATCCTGCTTGACCGCGCCGCCGAGAAGTATGCCACCATCCTGGTCTCCGGCGGGCAGCGCGGACTGAACCTCGAACTGGCACCTGCCGACCTGGTTAATCTAACTGGCGCGCGGCTCGCGGTCCTGACTGATCCGACCGACTGACGCCAGAACCTGAACGATTCCATCAGGTTCAAGCCCGGATCCGCCAAACCCCTCGTTTTTATCCAAAATTCCCATTAAATCCATTCGGGACATTTGTCCCTATAAATATAGGTACATTCTCTCCTTATAAGAACACCTCCCCATGCTACAATTTTCACAAAACTTATAAAACCTGTCTGCTTTTATAAGTTTAGATAATACACAAGCATCAGTTTTTATTTTGATCCAAGGAGAGATGCACATGCACCATTCCAGAAAACCAAACGCGAATTGGCTCTTTATCATTCTTGGGCTGACCCTGATGATTGTTGCCATTGGGTTAACCGGGGTAATGACCGTCAGCGCACAGGACAACACGCCCGAACCTGGACCCAACCCGCAAGACCCGGTCATCGATCACAGCACCTTCGGCGCGCTGCAAGGGCCATTCGAGACTCCCCAGGCGGTCACGAGAGCCTGTCTCTCCTGCCATACCGACGTCGCCCCCGAGATCATGAACACCGTTCACTGGACCTGGGAGCTGACCAACGAACAAACCGGCCAGGTGCTGGGCAAGAAAAACCTGATCAACAACTTCTGTATCAGCATTCAGTCCAACGAACCGCGCTGCACCAGCTGCCATATCGGTTACGGCTGGGAAGACAATACATTCGATTTCTCTGAGGAGGAGAATATCGATTGTCTGGTCTGCCACGACACCACCGGCACCTACGAAAAGTTCCCCACCGGCGCCGGCTATCCCGCAGCCTCTGAGACCGAATTTCCTGTCGGCAGCGGTAAGATCTTCTCCCCGCCCGACCTGGCCAACGTCGCCCAGAACATCGGCCGGACTTCCCGCGAGACCTGCGGCTCCTGCCACTTCTACGGCGGCGGCGGCGATTACGTCAAACACGGCGACCTGGACACCACGCTGATCGATCCGCCGTATGAACTCGATGTCCATATGTCCGCTGACGGCGCAGACTTCAACTGCACCGCCTGCCACATGACCGAAGGACACCAGATCGCCGGCAGCAGGTATGCCAGCGCCGAGGGCGACTGGCAGGGCTGCGAAGATTGCCACACCACCACACCCCACGACCTTGATTCGCTCAACAATCACAGCGACAAAGTTGCCTGCCAGACTTGCCATATCCCCGAATTTGCGCGCGGCGGTCTGCCCACCAAGATGACCTGGGATTGGTCGGTGGCCGGGCAATTGAACTCGGCAGAAAAACCGTATACCGACGCCGATGATAACGGCTGGGTGATCTATGACAGCAAGAAAGGCGCTTTCACCTTCGAGACCAATGTTGTGCCGCAATACACCTGGTACAACGGCAATGTCTCTTACAGCCTGCCCGGTGAGGTGATTGATCCCTCTGGCGTAGTCGCCATTAACACCTTCCTCGGTGACAAAGACGACCCGAACGCCAGGCTCTACCCGGTTAAAAATTTCACTGCCAAACAACCTTACGATTCAGGCAACAACATCCTGGCCATCCCGCATCTTTTCGGCCAGGACGAGGCTGCCTACTGGAAGACCTTTGACTGGAACGCGGCCATCACCTCCGGGATGGAATACGCCGGCCTGCCCTACAGCGGCAATTTCGGCTTTGTCGATTCCCAGATGTACTGGCCGATCACCCATATGGTTGCACCCGCCTCCCAGGCGCTGGCTTGCCAGGACTGTCACACAGGCGAAGGCAGCCGGCTCGATTTCGTTGCCCTCGGTTATTCAGAGGCGGAGGTCACCAAACTGACCAACTTCCCGCCTGAAACCAGCTTCGTCGAGCCGCTTCCCTCTACCCCGACCGACCCGGATGCCTGCAAAGCCTGCCATGTCACCGAACATGAACTGTGGGGCACGAGTTCCCACATGGATAACTCGGTTGGCTGTGTTTCCTGCCACCATCTTGAAGAAGACGGTCCGCACCCGCAGGTAGCCTTCACGATGTCCAAGGCCGCTGAGATCTGCGGCGCCTGTCACATCAACGAATACCGCGACTGGGAAGAGAGTGTCCACAGTGAGTACAACGTCACCTGCGTCACCTGCCACAACCCCCACTCGCAGGACCAGATGACCATCGGCGGGTTCGTGATCTCCTGCCAGACCTGCCACCCAGATAACACCGAGCAGATCGCTCACTCCACCCACACAGCTGCCGGGTTGGTCTGCAACGAATGCCATATGAACACGGAATTCAATACCGGCCACACCTGGAAGATCGGCTCCGATACCTGTCTGGAATGTCATCAGGAATCGATCCACAGCGCCAACGCGATCATCACCGGCAGCGACACTACTTCCCCGCTCCCGGTGGAAGAAGTGGTGGTCGAAGAACCTGAGCGGGTGGGCATCAACATCCCCGTCTGGGCCGCTTTCTTTGGCGCTCTGGTACTCGGTGTCGGCCTGACAATCGTGTTCAGCCGCAAAGGCGGGAACGGTGATACACCGGAGACTGATGAAGAACCCCCAGCCTCTGATGTTTGATCCGCACCAACCAGGCAACCTGGAGAATTAAAAATGTCTGAAAAAACCAACATACCAGACCAATCGCAGGACAACGGCAAACTGTCGCGCCGGGATTTCCTCCTGTTGAGCGGTACCGCCTTAGGGACAGCCGCCCTGCGGCAGGTCACCAAAGCCCCTAAGTCTGATCGGGGTGCAAGTGACAATCCGGAAGGCAAGCACCGCTGGGGAATGATCATCGACATCGACCTGTGCATTGGCTGTAACTACTGCACCTACGCTTGCCAGGCGGTCAACAACCTGACCGACGAGATGCGCTACAACATCGTCACCACGGAGACGACCGAAAATGGCGATGAGTATTTCCTCTCTCGCCCATGTATGCAGTGCGGTAGCCCGCCCTGTGTCCATGTCTGCCCGGTCGAGGCCACCTACATCCGGGATGACGGCATCATTGCCATGGATTACGATCTGTGCATCGGCTGCCGTTACTGCATGATCGCCTGCCCGTATGATGTCCGGGTCTTCAACTGGAAAGATTTCTCCGAGGACAGCCCGACCGTACCGCTGTTCGGTACGCCGGAACTGCCCCCGCGTGACCGCGGCGTGATGGAAAAATGTCATTTTTGCTCCCACCGGATCGACTATGGCCTGGAACGCGGCCTAGTTCCGGGCGTGGATGCCGCCGCCACGCCAGCCTGCATCGTGGCTTGCCCCACCGGCTCGCGCGTCTTTGGCGACCTGAACGACCCGGAAAGCCCGGCCAACCGCAAACTGGCGGTCAGCGACAACCCCATCCGGCTGCGCGATGAACTCAGCACCGAACCTGCCGTGCTCTATATCCCGCCCCGGGCCAAGGGAGGTTAGACCAATGGAAAACAGCATCCAAGTTCCCACCATCACGATTGGGCAGCGCAAGTTCAATATCTTCCCGCTGTGGGTTGTCTTCCTCCTGGTCGGCTTCCTGATCGGGGTAGAGGGCATGATCACCGTTCTCCGGGATGGCCTCTCGGTCACCGGGCTGTCCAACCAGGTTGCCTGGGGTCTATGGATCGCCATCGACCTCTCCGCCATTGCTCTGGGAGGCAGCGCGTTTGTCTTCGGCGTGATCGTCTATCTGCTGCGGATCGAACGCTTCAAGCGCATCGGCATGCTGGCCGTACTGCTTGGGTTCCTCGGTTATTCCACCGCCGGCATGGTGCTGCTTTTCGATCTCGGCCAACCGTTCCGCTTCTGGCACCCGATCGTTTATTGGCAGCCGCACTCCCTGTTGTGGGAGATCACCATGTGCGTGGTACTCTACCTGAGCGTGCTGTTGGCCGAACTGCTTCCGATCGTCCTTGAGCATCCCCTCTTTCATTCTCACCCAATACTTGAAAAGTCTAAGTTCCTGCAACTCGCCACGGATTTCCTGCAGAAACTTTCTGGATGGCTGCACAAAGCCGGGCCGTTCCTCGCTGTGGTTGGCCTGACGCTATCACTGCTCCACCAGGCCTCACTTGGCGCGACCTACGGTGTGCTCTCGGGACGCGGCCTGTGGTTCAGCCAATCTGCTCCGATCATCTTTGTCGTTTCAGCGGTGGCGGGTGGTACCTGCTTGCTGTTTGTCACCAGCATCATCGTCTTCCGGGTCATGCGGCCAGGGCTGGTCCAGGACAAAGTATTGCGCGAACTTGCCCAGATCGCCGGTTATGCCACATTGCTGTGCATCTACATTCGCATCTGGGACTGGGCAGTCACCAACTACTACAGCTTCGATCTCGAAGTCGCCCTGCAGACCGAACTGCTTAACAAGGTCGCCCCGTATGCAACTTCCTTTTGGATCGGGCAGATCCTGTTTGCCGTCATCCCCGGGATTGTGCTAATCAGCGCCAAGCGCATCAAGAGCATCCGGGTGCTGGCTCTGTTTGCCTTGATGCCAATCGTGTGCACGATCCTGACCCGCTGGAACTACAACCTCTCCGGCCTGATCGCACAGATCACTTACGATCCGTTCACTCCGACGGTCATCCTGAACAACTACTCCCCGACCCAAACCGAGTGGCAGGTCGCCATCGGTGTGATCTCGTACTGGCTGATCGCATTCAGCCTGGCAGCCAGGTTCCTGCCCTTTAAAGGTGAGGATCACCTTCACGGGCCTGGGCACGATGCCGCTGCAGCCGACTGACCGCCTCTTGTTCTCTACACAAGGGCATCTCCGGATGCCCTTGTTTTCTTTTCACGGATAATTCCGCGACATGACAAATGTCCCGAAATACTCAGGACATTCTGTAACTTTACGGATATTTTCATCATGTTACAATTATCACAAATGATATATTCGCATTAACGAATAGGCTAATACTATAATGATGGATGTCCTTTCTACCGAGATCACTACACTGCAAGCCGAGTTCTGCACCGCGGTTGCCGACCCCAATCGGGTCCAGATCGTTTATCAACTGGCGGGCGGTCCACGGAACGTCAAATCCCTCGCCAGGCAGCTTGGGTTGAGTTCTTCTGCCACCTCCCGGCATCTCAAAGTCCTGCGCGAAAAAGAACTGGTCGCCACCCGCCGGGAAGGACATACAGTCTATTACTCCCTGGCCGAGCCGCAGTTAATCGATGCCCTGAACATCTTTCTGAATATTCTTAACAACCAATTGACGCACCGCGCCAATTTGATCACATTGGAAAGGACCTGTGACGACTCTGTCGCTTGAAGGCGACAGCTTCTCAAGACACGCCCGGCGCAGCCGCCCACGTTCCGTCTTGATCGCTCCGTCCGAGCGAGTCGAATGCACTTGCCAACACATTCCGGGCAGCATTCACATCCCGGTCCAATACCAGTCCACAACCAGGACAACG
>JAGVCA010000037.1 GCA_020059485.1 Anaerolineales bacterium | reverse complement strand
TCCTGCCCTGGGGGGAGTGTCCTGATGAGCGGCGGTTTTGCCACTAACAAAGGCGTGTATGTGTACACCCAATTGAAGAATGGCAATGGCTGGCAGGCTTATGCTTCGAACAAGACTGGCAGCAGCAAAACCCTGAATGCGTACGCCGTATGCGCCAGTGGGATTGCCGATGCCTCTGTGCAGCAAGTCCTGGCGACCGTGATGGTGCCGGCTGGCGGTGTCGACAAGGCAGACGCCTCCTGCCCCGGTGGGACGACAGTGGTCGGCGGTGGGTATGCCTCCAAGAGCGATCAGACCCTGAAAGTGTACAACAGCACGAAGTCGGGCAATGGCTGGCAGGCGTACGCCCGCAATTCGTCTGGGTCCGCACAACAGCTGAATGCCTATGCCCTGTGTTTGAGCACCACCCGGACGGTCAGCAGCAGCCAGGTCTTTCAGGGAATAAATATCTCGGCTGGAGCGACGGACGGTCAGACTGCAACTTGTCCGTCAGGAGACCTGGCGACTGGTGGCGGTTATGCATTGCAGGATGGGCTGGAGGTGTATAACACTTCGCCGGACGATTTCGAGACCTGGGAATCGTATGCCTGGAATAATTCAGGCGTTACCCGATTGATGAATGTCTATGCCACCTGCCTGTCCTTTGACTAGGCAATCAGGATGACCTAAAGACAAGAGGCCGGGAATTCCCGGCCTCTTGTGCATTATTGTTTGAGGGTTTAGCCGCAGCCGCCGCCGGTCGGCCCCAGTTTTAGTTCCAGCTTCACCTTGGGCTCAAATTCGAGATCTTCCAGCAGGTCCGGATCAGGCGCGGCGGCCGGATGACTGGCGCCCAGGGCAGCATTGAAGAAGTGCACCATATCCTCACCGGGTCGGAGCACAAGCTGGGCTTGATGGGTACCTGCGCTGTCGAATACATCCAGCCAGTAGTTGATCCCGCCCTCGAGGATGTAGACGTTGTGCAGTCGCTCGGTTACCAGTAGCTTCCAGGCCGCGGTGGAGAGTTCCTCATTGTTACTCATCACCACGAACACCGTGTTGGAGGGTTCCAGGCGCAAGGTGCCGACGCGGGTTTCCAGATCGAGCAGGGTGGCATTCTCGGCATCCTGAATGTGGAACAGGTTGAAATCGCTCTCCGAGCGCAGGTCGAACATGAAGAGTTTGATGTCGTCATTGTGGACCAAACCGAGCAGTTCGCCCGGGTGGATCTGATAAGCGCGGGCATCCTCCAGCAGCGGGCCGCGCTCAACCGACAGGATCTCCCATCTTTCTTCAATTGTCGGCTGGCCGATGACCAGGACAGCGATTGCCAGCAGTACCAGTACCCCTGCGCCAGCATAACGCAGTTTAGGTTCTTTTGTCAGGCTTCTACCGCCAAAGATGCGTTCCAACTGCTCGCCGCCCCAGAACATAAACAAAGCCATCAGCATGACAATCAGCACGACCACTCCGGTGGGCAGATTGAGCCAATCCATCAGGGTCAACCGTCCGTAGTAGGAGGAGTTGAAGAAACCCTCAAACAGGCTGACGGACTCGCCAAAAGTGAAGATGCCGAAGATCACACCGAGCACGAAGAAAATGCCATCGATCTTACCGGTGGCGACGGCCGTCAGTGATGTGCCCGGGCAAAAGCCGCCCAGGATAAAGCCGACGCCCATGATCAGCCCGCCGACGATACCGGGCCACAGATAGGTGGGGTTGACCCACACCAGGTTGTAATCCAGCAAGCCGACAGCCGAAGAGAGGAAGATCCCGGCCATGGCGACCACGATGGCCGTAAACATAACCTTGAGGACGGTCAGATCCTTGAAGTAGAACTGGGCTGCCAGCTTGTCGGATTTGGCAAACCCGGCCATTTCCAGGACATAGCCAAACAGAAAGCCGATCAGGAGGAAGATCAGATAGGCGCTGAACTTACCAAAGGTGGAAATGAGATCAATCGGGAAAGGTGCCATCGGTTCCTCCTAATTCCACAACTTGCGCACGAAATAGGCCAGAGCATACGCCCCGCCAAAGACGGCGAACATAAAGGCCCAACTGCCAGCCGAGAGCACTGCGCCGCCAGACAGAGCCTGCCCGGAGGTACAGCCGCGGGCCAGACGAGCGCCAAAGCCCATGAAGCCGCCGCCGAGGAAGGCGAACAGCCAGCGGGTGCGGTTGCTGATGTTGGGTCCCTTGTTGGTTTCGAACTTCAGCCGGCCATTGCGCCAACCGGAGACAAACCCGCCCAGCACCACTCCGGTTGTGACCAGCACGATCCAGTTATCCAGCGGATTCTTATCGCCGCCTGCCATCTCCAGCAAGTAGGGGGTGGTATTGACGTGGTCCGGGACGATCAGGTCCTCGAAGAAGACGATGAACCGGTTCAGTCCGCCGGATGCGCCCAGCCCGTTCCCTGTCAGGAAGAACGAGCCGAACAACACCAGGCCCAGCAGAACGCCAGCCACATATGGATGGGCGAAGGGTTTGGTTTCGCGCTGTAGTTTCTTTTTAATCGCTGCGGATGTAGTCATTTCAATTTTCCTCCGTTGTCTCGGTTTCGGATGGGTGGACTTCCACCTCATCCCAACCGACGATCATGGATTTGATCCCGGTTATGGGGGTATGGCCGGTGGTGGTCAGGTAAACGTGTGCAATGATGAAAGCGACAAAGCTCCACGAGATCAGGGTATGGAAGGGAGCCAGAAACGGCAGCCCGCCAAGCGTCCCGGCGACCTGCGGCCAGCGCTGCACGCCCCACATCAGGATTCCCGTGATAACCTGCAAGGGGAGCAAGACGTTCAGGATCCCGAAGTAGGTCACTTTCTGCAGTGGGTTGAGACGCGACTGGCGGGTCCTTTCAAAGGGGTGGGGTTCGCCTTTGAAGATACCGGAGATATAGTAACGGGCCTGTTCGAAAGATTGGTTGAAGAAGCCGCGCGGCTCGGGCAGGAAACGTTTGATATCGCCGCTGACCAGGTTGTGGAACAATGCCAGGGCGGCATTGGCGACCAACAGGGCGGCCATAATGTTGTGCACCAGGACGACTCCATTGAAGTTGAAGATCCCAAAGGATTCCGGCTTGTGGATCACCAGGCCGGTGAAGGCCAGGATCAGGATCGTCAATGTCTGCAGCCAATGCCAAACCCGCTCGTAGAAACTGTACATGTAGATCTTCTCGATCCGGGTTTCGTGTTTGCTGCGCCGGCGGGCGGTCCAGGCTCGCAAGCCGCCGTGAACAGTGACGCCGGCCAATACGCCGAGCACCATCAATCCACCCAGCCAGTCGATCCAGCCGACGTTGTTGTGGCCAAAAATGTAGACACCCTCTTCGCTGAGATCGGACTGAAAGACCAGCGCCCCGGTCTCATCGACGAGTAGTTCGCCATTTGTCAGGGCATTGTTACCAGGGAGAAATTCTGGCAGTACACCACCAGGGACATAGGCTGCCAGTTGGACATCCGCAGTTAGTCGTGAATCTTCGGTGTGGCAGGTGGTGCAGTCGCGCAGGGCCCACTCGGACCCGGCCACATTGTGGTTGATGCTGTAGGGTTGGATCTCGGCCTGGATGCGAGGGTTTACCAGACCCAATGCTGACAGCCGGGCTGCAATAGCGGCGGCTTTCTCTTCGGTATCCAGCGCCAACTCCTCACTGGAGAGCACACCATCATTGTTTCCGTCCAGGAGGGCGATCACATCTGCGTGATAGCCGTCGCCCTGAAGGAAAGCCTCCGCCAGCAATTCCTGGCTGACCGGACGGCCAGGGTCTCCGGCAACCCAGTACCAGGCGCTGATCAGGTTGTAGGGAGCCAGCTTGATACTGCCATCGAGGTTTTCACGCAGCAGCAAGGCAGGTGAGAAGCCTGTTACCATATCGGCGATCGTGCCGGTTTCGCCTTCAATGCCGCGGCAGGTAGTGCGTGCAAATGCATCCAGCTCGACTACCGTCCAATCGACCTGCTGGATGGCTGGGCTGTACATGGCCGGGATATGGCAGGTCTCGCAGTGGATCGCATCCAGGTGCTGGCTGGCATATGGCAGCCAGTCGTGGGTGGCTTCGGTATTATGGCAGGATTCGCAGCGGCGGAGAGAATCACGAAATTCAGGGGCCAGGCTGCTTTGTGCACTCTGGCCGCGGGCGAACTCGTGGACCGGCCGGTAGAGATATTCTCCAATCTCCAGCCGGCGGGGGTCAAATTCCAGGTTATCAAGCGAATCCACCCCGCTTCCCTGGACATAGACCGGGTTGTTGAGCGAGAAATGGCAATCGGTGCATTCCACCAGACGCTCCATGTGGACATCCCAGGAGCGGGTCAGAGCGGCTTTGTTATCCAGGTTCATGCCGGAGTCGGAAATCCGCTGGGCGGAGAAGACCATCCCGGTGGTTGTGGTTTCCCAACCGGTCTGCTCACACCCGGTCAGTACCAGGGGCTGCGGCTCGTCGTGAACGGTGCCGTGGCATTGACCGCAGTTCTGATTATCCGGGTCCTGAATAGAGAGAAAAGCCGGGAGCAGGTCGCCGGCCTCGTCAAAAGCATCCTGATTCCAGAGATACTCTCCGGCTTGTTCTGTGACGATCCCGCTGGAAAGCAGGGTGGCGGTATTCGCCCAAACATAGTCTCCTTGCTGCAGGGCGGCGGTGCGGGCCTCGTTGTCCGGGTTTGATAGATGGCAGAGGAAGCAGTTCATCTCCACACCAAGTTCTTCCGCCGGGCCGCCGCCGGTATGCCGCAGGCCAATCGTCTGCAGCCAGGTGCGCGCTGTCAGGTCGGGGTCTTCGTCGCCAGCAGGGGAGAGCAAGCGGTAAGTGATCGGGTTCCATTTGCCGTACAGGCCTTCACTGGTGTCCCAGGGACGGCCGGTACTGGTATCGCCGGGAGTGGTCATTCCTGTGTAACCGGCGTCGGCATGGAAGCTGTGGCTGGCGATAAAGGCGGTATCGTGGCACTGGCCGCAGGTCTGCATGGTCGATACTGGGCGGCCTGACGCCAGTACATTTTCTCCTTCCTGATCGAGGAACGGGAAAGTGGGATGGAGCGGTGATTGCGCTGCGGCCGTGCCGGTCTGAAAAGTCAGACCGATCGAGACGATCAACAATGCCAGCCCGGCCAGGATCAGGCCAATGGGAATGCGGCGGGAGGAGGTTTTAGCGATCAGGTTCATGGTGCGCGTTTCCTAGTCCTGGTGATCGAACCGGCTGCCCCACTCAATCGGGTCGCCGGGGTAGCCGAGAGCAGCCCAATCGAGGCGGCCTTCGGGACTGTGGCAGTCGGTGCACTGCAGGGCCTGGCTGATCGGTTGGACCATGTGAGTGGTCGGCCAGAACATGATCGTGTCGGTGAAGCCGTAGGTTCCGCTGAAGGGCAGACCGGTGATCTCCGAACCGAGTTCGGCAGCCAATTGCCAGTCAAACTCGGTCCAGTAACCGCCTTCGCCGACAGTTTTGGGTTGGATGAGGTAGTTGTTAATGGTGTCATAGATCTGGCGGGCCTCGTGGACTTTGAACGGCATGATCTTGGCGGCAGGATCGGTGATGCTGCCTTGCGGGTAGTTGATCGCGGTTGGTCCCTGTTCAGCCAGTGGGTCGCCGAGCAGGTAGCGGTCGGCTACGCCGTTGTACCAGAAATACTGCGGCTGGACGTCTCCAGAATAGACGAAACTGCCTTTAATCTTGAGATAGGTGTGCGGATCGTCGCCGATGTCCTGACCGGCTTCTTCCCAGTTCCAGACCATCTTGGTGGCGTCTTCCAGCCCATAATAGGGGATATGGCAGGTCTGACAGGCAACCGTATCCAGGTGGGCATTCAGCCGCTGATCCTCATGAAGATCATCGCCGTGGCAATCGGTGCAGTACACCTGGTTCTCATCATCCAGGCTGACCGAGATTGAGCGTCCCTTGATGTTGTGGTCGGTGGTTTGGTGACAGTCGATGCACTGGAAATTGTGCTCGCCCATATGGACATCGATGCTGGCCGATGGCCAGTAGAGCGATTCATCCAGGTCTCCATGTTTGACGGCATTGCCGCCGCCGCCATTGAAATGGCAGGAGCCGCAGTTCTGGCGGGTGGGGGTACCCACACTTTGGGCGGCTGCCAGCAGGTCGATACCTTCCAGTGGCAAAGCGTAATCACCTTTGGCGTAGGTACCAACACCGGCGTGGCACACCAGGCAATCGACATTCTCCTCCGTAGCGGTTTCGAAAAAGGTCTCGTCTTCCCAGCCATAGCCGGCATGGCAGCTGACGCATTTCTGCCAGTTGCCTTGAATGCCGATGCAGAAATTGTTGATCTGGTTCTTTTTCCCAACGGTTACCGGCTCATCTCTTCCCGGGAGATCATAAGGTTTGCTTTCCCAGGTCCAGTGAACGGTTGCCATCATCTCCTTGGCAGCATTCGGATGGCATTCCAGGCAAGCCCGGGTGACCGCATAGCCATCCTCGAAGGGTTCGGACATCAGGTAAGTGTGGTCGGTCTGCGGGGAGCGTTCAGGGACGTTGGCCCACGGGTCAATCGTCTGCTCGTTCTCCCGTGGCAAGAAAATCGCCAGTGGGATAAAAACCAACGCCAGGGTCAGACCCACAACGGCAATCCAGAGCGGTTTTTTATTTTCCATAAAAATCTCCATAGGGGACTGTCGTCCTTAGGCGACAGGGGAATTTGGAAGTGGCGGGAGCCACTCCCTGATTGTGGTTGAAAAATGTCGTTTCGATAAATTTGTAGTACAATTGTTCTATGGCGGGCACTCAATACAAAACAAACGCTGGCAATCTGTTTTCGCTCAAAACTCATTTCGTTTGGTGTCCGAAATATAGGCGTAAGATTCTTGTGGGGAATGTGGCTGTGCGTTTGAAAGCACTGCTCGGTGAAAAGGCAGGCCAACTGGAAGTGGACATTGAGGCCCTGGAGAGCATGCCTGATCACGTTCCCCTGTTTGTGGCTGCCGATCCAACCACAGCGCCACAGCAGCTTGCGAACCAATTCCAGGGGTACACCTTCCGGGTTCTTCACCAGCAGTGTGCGCATCTGCGAACCAGGGCAACTGTACAGGAGCGACACAGCTGAATGATCCGGACCTACAAGTACCGTATGCGTCCCAACAGAGCGCAAACCGCCGCCCTCGACAGCCTGTTCTGGCAAGCGCGCCGGCTGTACAACGCCGCCCTGGAACAGCGCATCACCACCTACCAGGAAAGCGGGGAAGGGATCCGCTATCCGGCCCAATGGGTGCACTTCCGCGATCAG
>JAGVCA010000019.1 GCA_020059485.1 Anaerolineales bacterium | reverse complement strand
CAGATTGAACCCGTGAGTGGTCCGGCAGTCAGCCGACCCCCGTTGGGTGCCAGCGGCAGAATGGGTCGCCCCGAAAACCTGATGGGAGCAGTGTTAAGATCCGGGCAAGTCACCGACCCGGAAACGGCGTTGTGAACTCAGGCACCCCCTGCCTTTAGGCAGGGGAGATTTCAGATCCATGCTGGCGGCTATGCCAGATCGTCGTCCAGGTCGCTGAGGTAACCCATCCCGACCAGGATCTCGCGCACTTTGTTCAGTGCGCCGGGTTGCATGCTGATAGTGGTCGGGCCAAGCGGCGCACCCAGGAAGCGTTTGGCCGGAGAATTGAGCAAAACTTCCAGCAGTTCCGGGTGGTTGACCTTCAGGACGACGGTGTGTTTAAATGTGATCTGGCTGCGGTGTTCTTCCCACCGCTGGATGGCCTTAAGTGTGTTCGGGGGCAGCGGCTTGGCGCCATAACGCTGCAACAAGCCGGTCAGGTGCCTGACCGGCAATCCGTCCTGGACGGCTCGCGCCAGGGAGGATGGCGTGATGCTGTAGGTATAGTAATCTCTTTTGAGTGGACCCCATTCGCAGAAACGGGCCAGCAGATAGCGCACTGACCGTGGCGCCAGGCGTGGTACCAGCAGGAGGCCGTGAGAATCAAGTCTGACCTCCTGGTCTTCTTTCCAGGGGAGTGACGGGGTTTGCCCGGACAGCAGTGCATCCAGCCACGGTGAGAAACGGAAAACCTGTACCGGGGAATCCCGGTGGGGGGCGGCCAGTTCGAGAAAGCCCAGCCAGTGCAGCGGACCGGTCACGATGTAATTGAGGTACTCGCCTTCGACCTCGTCCCAGTGGTCCAGGCCGCGCAAGTATTGGTCGGACCGCAGGTCCTTGATGTACCAGGAATCAAAATCACCGCCCGGCCGCAGGAAGTCTGGCCGCTGGCGTTTGACCGTGGCGATCAGCGCTGGTAGGCTCCACCACTGACCGGGGGGCAGCGTCCGCAGGATGGAGAGGGCGGCCTGGCGCATCGTCCGGAACTGGCGCGGCTGTTCTCCCTCGACGCTCATGTGCGGGATCAGGGCCAGGTCGTCGTGCGTGTCGCTCTCCAGCCAGGCGGCAGCCAATTGGGCCAGTGCTTCTCCCCGCGGCGCCTCGAGGAAAGCCCGCACCGGTTCGGAAAATGGCTTGGATTGCTCGTCCAGCAGGCTGGCCGCGGCCAGCAGTGATTTGAGGAAGGAGATGTCCAGCGGCCGCGGCCCGGTCAGATCGTCAATTTGCCGGTCAGCCCATTCCGGATGCCCAAGCCGTAACGCAGCCAGCAGCGTGGCAGAGTGATTCAGGATCTGGTCTGTGATCGGGTAGGAATATACGGTCTCGGTAGAGGCAGCCGGACGGCTGAGAGGAGTGGATGGGGGGGCAGCCGTGAGAAAATCAGGCAGGATGGCGAGCAGGTCCTCGGGGATGTAAGCAAATTCGACCAGCCCGTCAGGCGAGTTGAGGAAATCACGGCCGATCACACCCAGGTACCACAGGCGCTCGGCGGCCGAGACCGGATGGAGATGTGGTTGTTCCCGGTCGCGGCGGTTAGCCCCCATCTGGCGCACTTCGCCATGATTCTGGGTGAAATTGTGCCAGGTCAGCTGCCCACCATGGCCGGCCAGCGCTGCCAGGGCAGACTGCTCCTCCGGCCCGAGGTCCCCGATTAGTTCACGCAGCCGGGCAGGGCTGCCGGACATGTGCCCGGCCAGGCGTTTGCGAGCCTGACGGGCATCCGGTGCGGAGAGGGCGAGATCCCAACCATCTGCGATGATCTGCAGATGGCCGAGATCGTGTTTTTGCAGGCTGTGAAGCAGCGTGGGCATCTTCCCTCCCGGCCGCTTGCGGTCGTGGTTCAGTCGGTGGTTTCGGGTACGATCACATCCAACGCCTGGGGAAGCACCTCGATCTTAAGGTGGTGCACATCGTGGTTAAAACCGGCGAACATTTCCCCATCCGCATGCAGGTAAAGCGGCTTATCGGAATCGATCTCCAGGGTTTTGAAGGTGCCCATATAGACCGCTTTGTCGCTCTCCTGCGTCCCGTTCATGAAGGGTACCAGCAATAGCAGCATCTTCAGCCGGGAGACCTTCTTGGCAATGGTGAAGTTGAGCAGGCCGTCATCCATGATGGCGTGCGGCCCGGTATGGAACCCGCCGCCTTCGCGCGGGCCATTGTTGACCGCGATCATGATGGTTTCATCTTCCCATTCTTTCTCTTCGGTCTTGAAACGGGTCTTCATGATGATGTAATTGGAAAAGATCACCCGGAGCACTGAAGCCAGATAGCGGGTAAAGCCGCGGAAGTACGGCATCTGGCGGAAAAAGATCGTGACCGAGCCGCCGAAACCGATATTTATCGTGTTGCTCCAAAACTCGCGCCTCCCGGTCTCATCTTCCACGATGGCGAGGTCGACCTTCTGGGTGTGCCCACCGATGATGGCCCGGGCCGCCTCATCCGGGTCGCGGCTGTTACCGACATTGGCACAAAAGTCGTTGCCAGAGCCAAGCGGGATAACGCCAAACACCGGCCTTTTCTCGGGCGGGACCTGCATCAAACCATTGATCACCTCATGGACAGTGCCGTCTCCTCCCATGGCTACCACAATATCATAGCCTTCTTCCGCGGCCTGTTTTGCCAGTTTCTCCGCGTGTGTCGGGTAGACCGTACCAGCCCAGTCGGCATCGGCTGAGCTTTCGAACAGATGCCTCAGATCGGCAGCATAGCGCCAGGCATTCCCCATATCGGCGTTCGGATTCATGATCAGTTTGATGCGTGGTTTGTTCATTTCATTCTCCTCTGGTGGGGTGTTGATCAATTATAGCGGAAATATCCAGCATTCATTATATAAACACAATTTCCCCACTGACGTTACCATCCTGCATGTGCAGCAAGCCGACGCTGGGCGGCAGCCCAGGCACGAAACGGTTGGGGACGGTGGGCGAACCAGGGTTGAAGACCAGCTGTCCGTCCGCCCGGTAATTGGCCGGGACGTGGGTGTGGCCGCAGACCAGCACATCCAATCCCATCGCCTGGCCGCGGGCGGTTTGCTCGTAATAGCTGAATTTCTTCGGGCCGTGCAACCAGTAGTGCAGTTTATCGGGGACGTAGCGCAGCCAGCTGCCATGACCGTGCGCCATACCGATCGAAACACCCTCATATTCCAGCCGAATGACCCAGGGCAGGCGGCCGGTCAGTAACAGGTCGGTATTGCCGCGGATGGCGTGCACCGGGGCGATCTCGGACAACTGGCGCAGTACCCGGCTGGTACTCAGGTCGCCGGCATGCAGGATGGCGTTGACCTGACGCTGCGCGAACAGGTCCAGCACGGCCAGAGGGAGGGTTCTTGCCCGGTCGGGGATGTGGGTATCGGCGATCACGCCCAGGGTGACAGGCATACGTGTAATCGTATCATGGGTGGCCTATTTCGGATATAATTCCCCAGGACACTTCCCAGTGAAATGACAGGTGGCTAAATGGACTCACCGATCAAGATCGAATATCAACTGAGCAAACAAGACTACGCGAGAAGTATGCGGCTGTTTTATGCCCGGCAACTGATCACCCGGATCACGTTGGCGATTGCTGCCATGCTGGCAGTGATTGGACTGTCTTCGATCCTGACCTCTGGGTTTGACAGCGTATTCACGGTGCTGGCGGTACTTCTGCTTCCCTATTTGGTGATCAGCACCTTCATTTTGAGGCCGTATCTGATGGGCCAAAATGCTGCCCGGCATGAACATTTAATTTCTCCGATCAAGATGGTCATCGATGATGTCAATCTGGCGGCAAGACATAAATCCGGTGAGCATATTATCAAATGGGAAAATGTGATGGAACTGGTCGAGGGTAAGGATTATTTCCTGCTGCGCAATCGGACAAACCGGAACGCGTACGACCTGATCCCCAAAAGGGCTTTTACCGACCAGCAACTGAATGTGTTCCGGTCCCTGGCAGCAGAGAAACTGCCAGCGCGAGGGAAGAAACCTTAGCCGGATTTTCCTGGGGGGATAAACCTCTGATCTTGCTTCTCAGGGGGCTTGATCTCCGATAGTGATCACTTAGGAAGACGACTCCTCCACTTTTTTCTCCGGCAGTTTGAACTTGAGGAATACCGGGATAACGGCCAGTAACGCCATCACTGCGGTGATCGTGAATGGTACCTGCGGCGTGAAGCGCTCCCACAACGCGGCCCCGATATAAGGCGCTGGCAGCGAGATCAGCCCCAGGCTGGTCCAGAACAGACCGAAGGCCATCCCGCGCATATTCTCGGGGACCGCCTTGGAGACCAGTGAGTTGTACGCCGGGGATTGCAGCCCGACACCCAGTCCGAACATTGACCAAACGGCGGCGAAACTGATAAAGTCATGTGCCCAGTAAGAGAACAGGAAAACTGCCCCGGCGTCGATGATGAAACCAGCGATGATCAATACGCGTTCGCCGAGTTTGTCCGAAAGCCAGCCGGCCGGGATGGTGGTGGCCATCATGGACAGGCCAAAGAGAGAACCCAACCAGCCGATCTCAGAAGCAGATAAGCCCCCAGCACCTTCCAGATATAACGGGAAGAGCGTCTCCGAGATATGGAAGGCGGTATCGCGCACGCCATCGGTGATGAACACCCAGGTGATCAGGCCGCCCGAGACCAGCATCCCGAACATGATCGTCACACTGCTCTTGAGGGATCGCCAGGTGAGTTCCTGGCTGGTTTCTCTCTCCTGCCGGCCGGCAGTGCGGGCCATCCGCACCCGCAGGAGAGCGGCCAGGGTATATAAAAATGCCGAGACCAGCAGCATCAGCCGGAAATCGAAGCGGCTGACCAACAGCCCTCCCAGCGGCGGCCCGACCACCTGGATGATCATAAACATCGTATCGGTAATGCCGTAAACCCGGCCGCGGTTCTCTTCGCTGCTCTGCTCGGCGATAAAGGCGCTGAAGCTTGGCCCGACCATCGACCGGGCGATCGAGCCGACGCTCAAGCCGAGGAGGACCCACCCCCAATGAGTGGCGTAGGGCAGGATCAGGTGACCGAGGACACCGCCGATGCTGCCGATCGCGACCGCCCGCAGGCGGCCATAGTTATCGGAGAACCATCCGCCAAAGACCTGCAGCACCAGCGGGACGATGTTTGACAGGGTGAAGACCAGGCCCACCTGTGTGATGCTGGCGCCCAGGTTGGCAATATAAAGCGGCAGGAGCATGCCCTGCATCGAGCCGGCGGTGTTGGCCAGCACCATGGCGACCATGAACCAGGCCAGCACCGGGGTGATCAGGGGTTGTTTATTGATCGTTTTAGGTTCCATTGCTACTTCTCTACCCGGCAGCCAGCGGTTCCGCTTTGGCCGGTCCTGTGACCTTGAATTTGGTCCACACCGGGAGGATGGAGACCAGGACAATGATCGTGGTGATGATGAAAGGTGTTCTGGGAGAGAATCTGTCCCAGAGCAAGGCGCCAAGGTAAGGCGCGGGCAAGGCAACCAGACTGATGCTGGTCCAGAACAACCCGTAGGCCAGGCCGCGGTTGGCTTCGGGGACGGCTTTGGAGATCAAAGAGTCATACGAAGGGCCGACGAGCGCAAACCCCAATCCCAGGATGAACCAGGCTGCGGCAAACCCGGTAAACCGGGCGGACAACAGGAAGACAACAAGACCGATGAACTGCACCAGGAACCCGGCTGCGATCGATAACCGTTCTCCGATCCTGGAGGCCAGCCAGCCGGCCGGAGCCATCAGGAGCGCCAGAGCGAGATTGAAGATCGAGGACAAGCTCCCGATTTGCTGCTCATTCAGTCTGCCGATGTCTGCCAGGTAGAGCGGTTCAAGCTGGTTGATCATGTTGAAGCTGATATCCCGGACCCCGTCGGTGAGAAAGATCCAGGTCAGGATCCCGCCACCGAACACCATCCCGGCCATGATACCGATCGAGCGGCGGAATCCATCGAAGGTCAGGAGTTGGTGGCTATCGGCGATCGGTTTCCCGCGGAAGCGTGGTGTGGTTGCCATCCAGATACGCAGGACCGCCGCCAGCCCATATCCGATGGCTCCGAGCGTTAACAGGGGTTGATAGCCGTAGTTGAAGGCAATATATCCGCCCAATAATGGGCCGATGATGCCCACCACATGATAAATGCTGCTGACGATCCCGAACAGCCGGGTACGGTTGTCTTCCGTGGATTGGTCGGCGATGAACGCGCCAAAACTAGGCCCGACCAATGAGCCGGATACGTATTCCAGCAGCAGCGCCAGGATGATCCAGTGCCAGCTGGGGGCAATCGCAAAGCCAATGTAGCCAAACGTGGCGATGACGGCACCGATGGCGATCGTCCGCAGGCGGCCGATGGTATCGGACAGCCAGCCGCCAAAGATCTGCAGCAACAGCGGCAGGATATTGGCGAGGGTGAAGACCAGCCCAACTTCGCTGATCGATGCGCCCAGTTCGTCCCGCATGTAGAGCGGCAGAAGGATGAAGACCATGCGCGAGGCGGTATTGGCCAGGATCATCGTGATCAGGAACCACACCATCACCGGGCTGAACAGGCGTGGTCTGTGATTAATTCCTTCGGGTTTCATTCTCCTCCTCGCAACTGGAGGCTGCAAAGCCGCCGGTTACTTAGCCAAAATCCATTACGTGGGAAGGCTTATAAGGAAACAGCGCAGCCAGCAGGTATTTTGCTTCTTCCTTCTGATAGTAAAGGTCGGCGTAGGCATCTTCCAGTTGTTGTACATCCCGGTAGCCAAACAGCAGCTGGATGAAGGTCAGGTTCGGGAAGTGAGCCGAGGCCTGCTCCCGGTCCGGCTGCGGCCAGGGTTCGGCAGACTTGAGTTTACCCTTCTCGAAGGCCAGCGTGACCCCATCCCGGTAGAAGTCCAGTTTCAGTTCCCCGGTATGGCCGCACATATAGGAAGCGGCCAGCCGATCCTCCAGTACTGGCGCGATATGCATCAGAAAGCCGGGCAGGTCAGCCACCCGGATGAAGTAGGCGTATGGATCGATCTTGCGCGGAATCCGGTTGGGGATGACCTGATAGACCGGGTGGTCACCGCTTAGGTCGAAGGAGAATCCTTTCATTTCCTGCGGTTTCTCTTCGGTGGTGTCACGCGCCGCGTAGCCCTCCCCGATCATTTTGATCTTACGCAGGACAGATTGGGCGACATCAAACCAGGAGTGGCCTTCAGCCACTTCAAACCATTTAATGTAGACCCTGTTGTCGTACAGGATCGGAACGGTGAAAATGTAGCCGACAGGATCACCTTCCGGCGTTTCGATCAGATAACGATCCAGGCTGTAGCTGGACCGGGGATTGCGCACGTTCAGGTCGTATTCCCAAATTTCCCGGGTGCGGGCGCAGGAGAGCAGGCTGCGGCGCGTGCTGGCTTGATACACCCGGTCGATGAAGGGGATGTCTGCGGCGGTTACCGGCCGGAAACGGTACGGCTCTTCTTCTTTCTCCTTGAGTTCCGGGATGTTGGGCAGATATCCCTGCCGCCGGCCATCGAGGTTGACGGCCATTTCGTAGCCGAATTGGCGGTAATACCATGGGATCCCGGTGATGAACTGCAGCCTGTGGCCGCGTTCCTCACCCCACTGATGAACGATCCCAAACATGCGCCGCACCAGGCCGCGCCGCCGGTATTCTTCCAGCGTGCCGACCAGTTCGGGGCGACCGACTGAGAACTCGATCCAATCATAGGCCCAGGTTTGGCCGATATAGCACATCGTGGAGACTA
The DNA here is from genome assembly GCA_020059485.1 of Anaerolineales bacterium. Lineage (GTDB taxonomy): Bacteria > Chloroflexota > Anaerolineae > Anaerolineales > UBA11579 > UBA11579. The sequence continues at coordinate 82,400 of JAGVCA010000019.1, read as the reverse complement.
CCTTGCCAGCGGCCGGGTCCTCCACCAGCAGTACGTCGTCCGGCCCGCAGGTGGGATGTTCCCCATTCAGCAGGTCGCGCGTCCAATGGGAGATGTGCTCGACAAAATCTTCGCCTTCGTCGGCATGGATGGTGCCGTTGAACTTCGCCAGGGCTTCCGTATCGTCCCTGGTGGCAGTCCGCAGCATGAGCCCATCAGCAAGTGTTTCATTGATCCTGGTTGGTGTCATGGCTATTTTCCTTAGTTAGAATCAGTTGGTGCGCGTCCTCGCCCGCAGAGCGCAGGTTGGGATCGTCCGAACTACGCCAGGCAGCGAGGGTTTCGGTGACTTCACGTTCCGCGCCCGATTGGTACAGGTTGAGCAGCGCTTTGCGCAATCTTTTCTTTGATCCGGCTACGGCTGCGATCGTCTCCAGGACCTGCAGTACGGCCGCGGCGTGACGGACAGCCCAGGGTGATGAGAGTGTGCGGCAGATCAGGCCGATTTCCGGCTTCGGATCTGCTGCCCAGGACTGGAGGAGGTTGAGTACCGCCTGGGTGTGATCCCTGGCTGCCAGCAGGCTCAGGATAGATGCCAGGGCTTTTGTGACCTCTGAATTCAGGTTGACCTGAGAAGGCGAAATCTCGCTCAATCTGGCCAGCATCTCTTCCGGGGGCAGGCTGGGCAGCATCTGATAGGCCAATGACTGAACACGAGGGGAAGAGGAATCCTGCCAGCCGGTGTAGAGTGCGTTGATGCGGTCCTGGATGGCGGGGTCTGGTGGCAGGCTGGCTTCCGAGATCGTCAGCAGGATGGCGGTGCGCACATCCTTGCGCGGGTCCTGGGCGAGCGAATTAAGGTCGCGCAGGGTAGCACCATTGGTCCTGTTCAGGTATTGCTCGGTGAGGGCTGCGGCTGCCACTGCCCGGATGGCAGCGCTGCCATGGGTGGTAAGAGGAGAGAGCGCGGATTTCTGGCGCGCGCCGGCTACGGCCCGTCCGACTGGCAGGATCACCTGCCGTAAAAAGTTCTCATTCATCGGGTGGTTGCCGGCAACCTGGGGCAGGCTGCTAAGCCCTTCCAGGGCGGCCCAGATCGATTCGGTGTGACCGATACGGGCGGCTGCCTGGATATCGCGCAAGATCGTGCGGATTTCGGTTTTCATGCGTGCTCCCTCAGGCCGTCGCCAACTGGGCGCTGGTCTGCTCGCTGTCCTTGAAGAAAGTCCAGATCATGATCGTTGAGATGGCGTACAGCACTCCGGTGGTGATGAAGATCGGGGAGAAACCATAGGTTTCCTGGACTAGTCCGGAGACGACCGGCATGATCGCCCAGCCGATGTTCCAGCTGAGGGTGAGCATGCTGTTGAGGGTGCCTTGTTCAGTCTCGGCCACCTGTTCCATCGAGAAGGTGTTGTACAGCGGCTGGGCCATGTTCATCAGCGCATTGCGGCCCCAGAATCCGATGACTGCCAGGCACAGCCAGGGCGAAAATCCGAGCATCAGGAGGAAGGCCAGGCTGGTGCCCTGGGCCACGACCAGGGCGGTGATCCGGGATCCGAGGCGGCGGGCCAGCCAGGGGCTGAACAATGTACCGAGCCCGGTGACGAGGGCAGAGATACTGAAGAGGACACCCAGGGTCTGGTCCGAGGTATTGAAGCTCTCCCGCAGGAACAGGTTGAGGTAAGGGACCATCAGGGCTGCGCCGAGTCCGATCGCCAGATTTGGTAAAAATAATTGCCACACGACCTTTTTTCGTAAAATATGTTGTAAATCTTGAAAAACTTGACCACGGACACGCTCGACACCGGCAACCTTCCGGGCTTCACCGCTGCCGCTGGGGATCAGGCTGACCGGGATCAGGGTCAGGATCAGCAGAATGGCGCAGCTCAGCAGGATGCCGCGATAACTGCCGTAGGTCTCCGGCAGGATGCCAAAGGCGGCCTGGAACCACAGCGGCAGTTGCCCGCCGACAAAACTGCCAACCACGCCCGAAAAGGTGAACAGGGCGGCCCACAGGCTGAAGACCATCACGCGGTTTTTGCTGTCCGACAGACGGGTGAGCAGCGGGGTGGCAGCGATGAAGTACAGCGTCTCGCCAATCCCGGAGATCAGCAGGGTGGTCAGGATCAGCACTTCGCTGCGGACGAATAGAAAGGCGATGAAACTGACCGTCAGGACAACCATCCCGAGGAAGACCGAGCGCTTGCGCCCGATCCGGTCGGTCAGGATGCCAAGGGGGAAGGCCAGGATCAGTGTGGCCGCCGGCGTCATCCCGTTGGCCAGGCCGAGAAAGCCTTTGTCGAACCCCAAGGCCAGGATGTAAAAGTTGAAGAACAAGGCCTTGATAGAGAAGTACATGCCGAAAAGCAGCGGGATCGTCAGGAACAGTTTGATCGAACGGTCGTAGCTGCCTATTTCTTTCAATGAAGTCTGTATTGATCGGAACACTTTCATCTCTTTTCTCTTTTTAGTTGCCGAGAAGGGCATCCAGTTCAGGGAGGGCCTGCTCGGGTGTAACGAAGTGGATCGCGTGCATCCCCACCTGACGGGCACCGGCCACATTTTCCAAATAATCATCCAGGAACACCGCCCGGTCGGCGGCCACACCGGCTGTTTCCAGCGCAATGCGGTAAATCTCGGGATCCGGTTTCATCACGCCCACTTCGCTGGAGATCACCAGGTGGTCGAACGCATCGCCGATCCGCCAGGTGTTTTCAATCTTTTCTCGGAGCTGCGGGGTGTAATTGCTGATCACCCCAGTGATATGGTCCTGGGCAAGCACCCGGATGGCAGAGACCAGCCCCAGATCGAGCCGGTCGCCGGCAAAGAAGGCTTCCCACAGGGCCGGGATCTGATCCACCGGCCGGGCGAGGGCCTGGGCGAGTTGGGCAAAATGCTCTTCCATGCTGATGTACCCCAACTGGATGCTGTATTGATCGCTGTGGCCAAAGAACAGCCGGCTTAGGTCAGATACTTCCCAGCCCAGACGGTCAGCCAGGGCCAGGCGTGGCGCGTGGTCTTCGGTGCGTTCCAGCACCCCGCCAATATCCCACAGGATCAATTCGATCGTCATGTGTATAGCCCTTTCATGTCTGTCCGGAGCTTGCGCGGCTAGGTGGTAGAGAGTTCCCGGCCGGGACGGATCTCCTTTTCATAACGGTGATAGGTTCGATAGGCGTGCATCCCCGCCCGTTCATACAGGCGCAGCGCGCCGGTCAGGTTGAGCCCATCCACGCCCAGGCCGACGGATTTTAAACCGCGCCGCCAGTATACCCCAAAGGCATGCTGGAGCAACGCCAATCCCAGTCCTTGTTTGCGCCATGGCCGCCGGACGCCCAGCGAGGAAACCCAGCCCATGGTTGGATCTTCCCAGCTGTGTGTGCGGCACAGGCAGACAGCGGCGACCTGATTGCCGTCCATCGCCAAAAACCACAGGTCCGGGTCGAAGCCTTCATCTTCCAGGAAAAAGTGGCTGAAGCGCGCCAGGCTGGCTTCCGGGTCCTCGGGCACATATCCGAAATGGTCCTGAAAGGCTTCGTCGTCGGCTTCATAAACGGCTTTGATATCTCCATCCTGGTAGTTTCGGACCTGGATGCCTTGCGGCCAGATCGGTTCAGGCGGAGCGGCGTCCATCGCAATGCGCATCTGATAACTGTGCCGGATCAGCGACATGTCGAAGTCCTGCAACAGCTGGTTGGAAGGTGTATGCGTATCGATCGTCCCGCAGCGGAAGGCCACGCGGGCATCGGCGGGCACCTGCTCGAGGACCTGACGGGCGCGGGCTTCGGCCCAGGCCAACAGCGCAGAACCGATCCCGAGACCTTCAAAATCCGGGTGGACGCGGCCCCAGACCGACGGATAGACCGGGGTCTCACCGAGGGTCCAGACTTCGACGTACCCGGCCAGACGCCCATCGGGTGAGAATACCAGGTGCTGGTCGGTCTCGGCGTTCAGGCCGGGCGTGGTCCATTCGGTCTGGATATCGGACGGGTTGAACTCTTCGGCGCCGATCATCTGGCGTGAGCAGGCATTGAACAGATCTGCGGCCAGCGGCAGGTCATCCTGGGTGGGCGGGCGGCTGGTGAATCCCGCTGGAAGTTGTGGTGGCATGTTCATGTCCTTTGTGTGACAGGCTGGCCGTCCCCCTCACGGCCAGCCTGTTTGTCAGATCTGAAATTCCTTGCGGAAAGTGATGTGCTTCTGCTTGCTGACGTAGCCGCAGTTCTGGTACAGACGGAGCGCGCCGCTGGGGTTGATGGTGTCAACGCCCAGGGCAGCTTGGGCCATGCCGTTTTCTTTCAGCACCTGCATACTGCGATTGATCATGGCAGTGGCGACGCCGCGCTTACGCCACGGCCGCCGGACGCAGATCGGGTCGGTCCAGCCGCGCTGGAGGCCGAGGAGCTGATTTTCTTCCGCGAAGATCTTGTTCATCACGATCCCGGCGAATTCTTCGCCATCCCAGGCCACGACCCACCAGTCTGGGTTGTAACCGTCCATTTCCTTGATCCGGTGGAGGAAGCGCTGGTAGTCCTCTTCGGTCCCCTCGGAGTGGCCCCAGTGGTCGCGGAAGGCTTCATCCATCCCGTCGAAGATTTTGCGGTAGTGCTCATCGGTCACCGGGCGAAATACTACGCCTTCGGGCAGTTCCGCCGGGGGGATCGGCTGGGTCAGGTCGCGCACCATCTCGAAGAAATAACGTTCTTCAAAGTAGTCCCTTCCTTTCAGCATCCGGATGAAGGCCGTTTCGGTCTCGCTGGCCCAGGCTTCAAAGAAGCGGGGAGCGTCGGCTCGATGGCTGGCGCTGATCTGGCGGACGCGCTGTTCACCCCAGGCGTGCATGCTGTCGGGCAGCGGCGTTTCCAGCCAATCCGGATGGATGTAGTTGCTGACGGTATAGACAAACTTGCCGTCCTGTTCTTCGTTCCACATCACCCGGATACTCGCAGCCATTTTGCCGTTGGCTTCGGCTATCACCATATCCTGATACGGGTCGCAGTTCTTCAGATTGCTGAACCAGATGTCGAAGTTGGTCAGCGTGTCGCGTTCGTCAATCTCTGCGAATTCGTAGACGCTGTTGTTCAGTTCGACCAGGCCGGGGTGGTCTGCTTTGCCCTGGTAGTAGCGGAAGGTCAACCCTTCGCTGGCAGCAGCAGGCCCCAGATTGATCTCGGGTCGGTTGATCGTTTTCATTTCTGATCTCCTGTAATTGGTTTACGGTAGGTCGCGCCGCGCTTGATTTCCATGTAGCCGACGTTGAGGTATAGATCAAGCGCACCGCTGGGGTTCTCGGTATCCACGCCCAGGGCGGTCTCGTCCATACCCATGTCAATGAACATCTGGATGCTCTCGGTGAGGAGGGCGCGGGCGACGCCCTGACGGCGCCAAGGCCGGCGGACGCTGATGTTCTCCGTGTAGCCGCGCTGGATACCGCGGTTAAGGTTTTCGTCTTTGTTGATGTAGTTACGCACCATCCCGACGACCTCGTCGCCATCGAAGGCGACCTTCCACAGACTGGGGTCGATCTCAGGCTGTTCGATCCAGGCCAGATAGTCTTCCTCGGTGGGTTCGACAAACCCCCAGTGGTCGCGGAAGGCTTCCACATCGGCTTCCCAGATGGCGCGGTAGTGGCGCTCGTCCACCGGTTGGACTTCGAGCCCGGCCGGCAGCGCGGTGATCTGTACCGGCTGGCTGCACGGGCGGACCATCTCAAACCCCCAGCGGACCGGGACCATCCCGGAGGACTTGAGGAGTCCGAGGTACCACACCTGGTGATTGCCGGCCCAGGACTGGTAGTACTTAGGCGCATCGGCAGGGTGCTCGGCGGAGATCTCCGCCAGGCGGCTCAGGAAGTGGGCGATCACCGGCCGGCCAATCCCTTTGCCGCGCCATTTCGGCACCATGTGCAGGAAGAAGGAGTAGAGATAATCGCCTTCGGCATCCTGATCCCACATGCAGCGGCCATAACCGACCGGCTGGCCGTCCACTTCGATGAAGACCATATCGGTGGCGGTATTCGAGCGCTGGAGGTGGGCATAGTTGACGGCGATCTCTTCCGCCTTAACAACATTATTTTCCCCATCGGCCAGGTTGGCAGCATTGATAATGGCGGCCATGACAGGGTAGTCCTCTTCTCCGCGAAAGCCGCGGAAGGTGAGTCCGTCGATCGCGGGGACATTGATAATCATTATGGTTTCTGTCTGAATACTCATTTCTCGTCCTTTTTTGCTGGAAGCGAGGAGGATGAACCATCCTCCTCGCTCCCTAGTTTGAGCTGGTGTTTTCCTTCGAGCTGGGCGACTGAGTGCCGTTCAGCTCACGCGTGACGGCCGCAAACTCGGCGCGGGTTTTCTCGGCCAGGGTGGCCTCGATCTGCCGCAGCCGCTCGCTGGTCAGGTTCAGCCGGGAGACATCCAGCGGCTGCCAGTCCAGTGCGGTCGTACTTTTCATTTGGTAATGTCCTGGTTCCGGGGTTTCCGCCCGGGAACGCTGGATCAGGTTAAACAACTGGCGAAACATGTCTGCCTCCTCGGCTTGTCTTTCCCGGACCGGCAGAGCGGCGGGAAAGGGTGAAGGGGTCATTGCGGGAGGCAACCTTGTATCCGGACCGGTTATCCGTTACGTGCCAGCTTTCCGGCACGCTTGGCGTACCGTTCCGCAAGGTTGAAAACCCACAGGCCTGCCGGGATCAGCGCTGCGCCCATCAGGATGACTGGCCAGATCTGCGGCCAGAGGGACAAAGTCGGTGTCCCCTCCAGGAGGGCAAGGCGCACACCATCGAGCACGTATGTGGCCGGGCTGGCCACGCCGACGACTTGAAGCCACTTCGGTAGAACTTCGATGGGGTAGTACACCCCGGAGACCAACAACAAGACGGCGATCACGATATGCGTCATCTGGGCGCCGCGCTCGGGGAAGAGCAGTGGCAGGACCGAGACCATGATGCTGATGCCAATGAACGAGAAGCTTCCCGCCACCAGCATGACCAGCCCACCCAGGACATTGGCCTGAGAGAGGTCAAGGTCGAAGATCAGCACTGTCACACCCATGATCACACCTGTGAAGAACAAACCGTAGAAAACTGCAAAGATGGTTTGTCCGGCCATGTGCACCACCCGGCGCACCGGGGCCATCAGGGTGTATTCGATCGTGCCCTCCCAGCGTTCGATCGAGATCACTTCTGTGATCCAGTAGAACACTGTGGTCAGGTAGCGCCACACGAGGGTGCCGATGACCAGGTAAAGTACCAGGAAGCGGCCATCGATATTGGCTTCCTGACCTGAGAGCGCCTCCATGCCCAGGCCGATGAAGCTGACCGACAGGCTGTTGGCGATCGAGTAGGTCATCCAGACCAGTTCCCAGGCCCAATAGCGCTTGACCAGGTTGGCATTGCGCTCCATGAACGCATAGGTCGCCTGTATGTTTTGTATGGCTGTCGTCATAATCTTTACTCCTTTTCCTGTTCCAGCAGGGCCGGCTCGATCTGATCGGCTGGTTCCTGATGTTCTTGTGTCAGCGCCCGGACCATTGATTGGGCGGCTTCGATGTCTTCTTTCTCTTCTTCCTTCAGCTTGTCGCCGGTCAGGTGGATGAAGACATCTTCCAGGCTCGGTTTGTGACCGTTCAGCCGAGGGACCAGGTCCTTGAGGGCTTCGGGCGTATCCAGGGCGATCAGTTTGCCCTTGTGGATGATCGCCACCCGGTCGCAGAGGATCTCGGCCTCGTTCATGTCGTGCGTGGTCAGCAGGATGGTGGTGCCATCCCGCTCTTTCAGTTCCTGCACGACCGCCTGCACTTCCCGTTTGGAGACTGGGTCGAGGCCGGTGGTCGGCTCGTCGAGCAGCAGGATCTTCGGCCGGGAGAGCAACGCCCGGGCGATGGCAACTTTCTGCTGCATGCCGCGGGACATCTCTTCCATCGGGTTGTAGATGCTGCGCTTTTCAAGCCCGAGCCGGGTGAGGATCTCGACCACTCGCCGCCGGATCTCTTTGCCGCCCATGCCGTACAGCCGGGCGCCATAGATCAGGTTTTCCATCGGCGAGAGCTTCTTGAAGAAGCTGGCTTCGACCGAAACCCGGTTGATGAGCTGCTGGACCGCCAGTGGGGTCACGGCCGGGTCCAGCCCGTGGACGGTGACGTTCCCTTCATCGGCTAGCAGCAAGGTGGCCATCAGGCGGATCAGGGTCGATTTGCCGGAGCCGTTCGGACCGAGCACGCCGAAGATCTCACCTTGCTTGACCTGGAAGGACACACTGTCGAGAGCCAGCACCGGGCCGGAGGCCTCGGGTTTGCCGCTGCCGTTCTTGCCGGGGCGCAGTTTACGCCACAGGGCGGGTGTGCTCTTGCCGAAACGCTTGGTCACTTTATTCACGATGATTGCATTTGTCGTCATTTCTGTTCTCCTTTGCAGACTGAGTCGGTTCTGCGTTCTTCTCCTTGCCCCGGCCTGGAAAAACAAAACGGCCAGCGGGGCGGTTTTCCCGTGGCCGTAAGCGGAGTTGGCGTACTCCGATTGCGAGAATAAAAACAGCCACGGGCTTTGTCGCTGCGCCCGTGGCCGTGGTTTAACCTGATAGGGTCAAACGGTCAACAGACGCAATGCGACACGGCAACACCAGCGAATCCGGCGGGCGAAATGCGGATGCGGATGGTGAAGTTGATTGTGCTTGTGTAGCTTGCCATGTTACGCATAGGTCTCCTTTCAAAAATTTCGGCTTTTTGCGAAGCCGGGTGTGATCTTACTACCGAAATTTTATCATGTCAAGGGATTTGTTAGATTTGTATCAGAATCTGGATGATCCCTCATGACGCACGGGTGGTAGTTGTCGATGAAATCCGGTGTAAGTCTGGCAGCCTGTGGCAGCCGCGCTGACAACCCTCGTCTGGCTTTTGTGTTATAGAGCATAAATCCTCATCACCGGTTAATCCTGCTTTGCTTGCCCTGGACGGTAAGCTGTAGTATCATAAAGCGGTTTTGTGAAAATTATCACTAATTACTATTAGGAGAAGGTATGAACGAGATACGAATCGATGCATTGCTGCCAGCGGAGATGGCGGTACGGGCGGAATACCTGGGTGTGCGCAAGGCGGAAAACGCGGTCCTCAAGACCTTTGCCCTCGGGATCCTGGCCGGCGCGTTCATCTCATTTGGCGCGATTTTCGCCACCACCACCGCAGCCGGCTCATCGGCTTTGCCGTTTGGGGTGGCGAAACTACTGACCGGGCTGGTCTTCTGTCTGGGCCTGATCCTGGTGGTGATCGCTGGGGCGGAGCTGTTCACCGGCAACAACCTGATCGTGATGGCATGGGCCAGTAAAAAGGTCTCCACCGGGGCGCTGTTGCGCAACTGGGTGATCGTGTATGCCGCCAATTTCGTCGGGTCGCTGGGGACGGCGGTGCTGGTGTTCTTCAGCCAACAGTATACCTTTGGTGGCGGGGCGGTCGGCGAGACAGCCCTAAAGATTGCACTGGGCAAAGTCGAACTGGGGTTTGGCCAGGCGATCGCGCTCGGCACGCTGTGCAACGTGCTGGTGTGCCTGGCGGTCTGGCTGACCTTCAGCGCCCGCAGTGTGATGGACAAGATCATGGCGGTGATCTTCCCGATCACGGCTTTTGTGGCGGCTGGCTTTGAGCACAGTATCGCCAATATGTACTTTATCCCCTTCGCCATCCTGATCAAGATGTTCGATCCCGGGTTCGCCGCATCGACAGGCCTGGACCTGGCTGCGCTAACCTGGGGCAATTTCCTGCTCAATAATCTGCTGCCGGTGACGATCGGAAACATTCTGGGCGGAGGCGTTTTAGTCTCGGCGATCTACTGGTCGATCTTCTTGCGGAACCGCGAGGAATAGGAGGATTTGATGAAAGCGTATGTACTGATCAACGTAACCATGGGGCGGGTGAGAGAGGTGGTCAAGAACCTCAAACGGTCCGAAAAAGTGCTGGAGGCCAGCATGACCTTTGGCCCGTATGATGCAGTCGCCAAGGTGCATGTCGAGAACCTCGATGAACTCGGTTCGCTGCTGGCGAATGTCATCCAGCCGATCCCGGGCGTGATCGAAACATTAACCTGCCTGACCGACGAGGCTTGATCCAAAGGTGGAACAACAGGCCGGGCAGTCGAATCGATGCCCGGCCTGTTTTCGTGCCTACTTCCAGAGGATTTCGCGGTGGTTGTCGGTCAGTTCGAAGGTCTCACCGAACAGGAGTTCGCGCACGCCGCTGCTGGTCAGAAAATCATAGGGGAAGCCGAGCTTGACCGGACCGAGTGCATCCAGCTCGGTAACCTGCGAATCCGATAGAGAGAAGTCCAGCGCGCCGAGGTTGTCCTCCAGTTGCGCCAGGGTGCGCGCCCCCAGGATCGGGATGATCGGGGCGCCGCTGCCCGGCCGCTGCCGGACCCAGTTGATCGCCAGTTGGGAGGGGGTCACGCCGGACTCTTTGGCCAATGCCACGATCCCGTCGGCTAACTTCATGCGTTCCTCACTGGCCTGGTCGTAGCGGGTGGTGGCGTTCTCATCCCGGTACTTGCCGGTCAGCACGCCGCCGCCCAGGATGCCCCAGACGGTCATGGCGATGTCTTCCGAGCGGGCCATGGGAATGATCTCCCGTTCGGCGTCTCGGCCTGCCAGGCTGTAGGGGAACTGGGTGGCAACAAAGCGTGACCAGCCGCGCAGTTCGGCCAGCATGTTGGCCTTTGAGATCACCCAGGCCGGGGTGTCGGAAATCCCGATATAACGAACCTTTCCGTCACGGACCAGGTCGTCAAAGGCGCGCATGACCTCTTCGACCGGGGTAGTGAAGTCCCACATGTGCAGATAATACAGGTCGATATAGTCGGTCCCCATGTTTTTCAGGCTGGTTTCGACGGCTCGGATCATGTTCTTGCGCTGATTGCCGCCGATGTTTGGATCGAGTTTGCTGGCATTGTTGTCCCGCAGGCTGTATTTGGTGGCAACCACGAAATAGTCCCGGTCGGACTGGATGAAGTCGCCGACAAATTTCTCACTGGTACCATTGGTGTAGTTGATGGCTGTGTCGATGAAGTTGCCGCCGGATTCGGCGAACATGTCAAACATCTTTTTGGATTCTGATCGACTGGCGCCCCAGCCCCAGTCCTCGCCAAAGGTCATGGTTCCCAAGGCCAGTTCCGAAACGCGCAGACCGCTTTGTCCCAGCAGCCGGTATCGCATGGTGGTCATGTGTGCCTCCCGTAAGGTTGGTGGGTGTTGGATCCGGGGATTCCCGCCTGGATTCCCCTGGTGTCGGAAAAAATTATAACCAAACTTGCCCGATTATTAGATGAATATCTCGTTAGATAGCCCGATCCTCCTGGAGTAGAATTGGTGTGTGAGTGATTTTAACCTGAAAACGACCAGTCTGGGCTGCCACCCTGAGGGTGAGATGATCCTGCGCGTGCTGGAAGCGGCTCTGGATGCCGCCGACCCGTACCAGGCGATCTGCCGCCATCTTGTAGTGCACGGAGACCAACTGCACATCGGCAGCAGCACCTATCCGCTGCGGCGGCTTGGCCGGATCTGGGTGGTCGGGGCCGGCAAGGCGGTTGTCCCGATGGCCGAGGCGGTGGTCGACCGGCTGGGCGAGCGCGTCAGCGGTGGGCTGTTGATTGTCAAGGATGGCTACGGGGATGAAGAGGTGATCGGTCCGGTCCAGGTGCGGCCCGCCTCGCATCCGGTGCCGGACGACCGGGGATTGGCGGCCACCGCGGAGATGCTGGCGCTGCTTTCCCGCACCCAGCCAGAGGACCTGGTGATCGCCTTGATCTCGGGCGGCGGCTCGGCGCTGCTGAGCGCGCCTGCGCCGGGGGTGCCATTATCCGATCTGCAGTCGTTGACGGCGGCCTTACTGCGTAGCGGTGCGGAGATTGGCGAGATCAATGCCGTGCGGGTCTGGTTGGACGAGGTCAAGGGCGGTGGGCTGGTCCGGGCGGCTGCTCCGGCAGCGGTGGCCGGGCTGGTCCTCTCGGATGTGATCGGCGACCCGCTCGAGTGGATCGCATCCGGGCCGACCGTGCTGTCCACCGTCCCGCGTCCCGACGCGGTCGAGATATTGGCCCGCTATAGCCTAGATGAAGGACTGCCGGACGGTATCCGGACGGCGCTGCGCCGCCCGCCGCCGCCCTTCGCCCCAACCGTGGTGGATAACCTGCTGATCGGGAACAACCGCATGGCCGGCGAGGGTGCGCTGGCGGCAGCCCGGCATTTGGGGATCACAGCCGAATGGCTGCCCGAACCGCTGCAGGGGGAGGCGCGGCTGGCTGGAGAGCGGTATGGCCGGCTGCTGCGCGGTTATGCGGAGAGTGGAGCAGAAAGGCCGCATTTATGGCTGGCGGGCGGCGAGACGACGGTCACGGTCACCGGTGATGGGATCGGGGGACGGAACCAGGAACTTGCCCTGGCGGCGGTGCCGCTTCTGGATGGCGTGGAGGGGGCGGTTCTGGTCTCCCTGGCGACGGATGGTGGTGACGGCCCAACCGAGGCGGCCGGGGCGGTGGTCACCGGCGAGACTCTGGCACGCGCGGCCGATCTGGGGCTGGACCCGGCAGACCATCTGACGCGCAATGATTCCCACCCTTTCTTCGCCGCGCTGGGCGATTGCCTGATGACCGAGCCGACTCGCACCAATCTCAATGATCTGTTGTTACTGTGGTTGGTTTAGCCCGCGCTGAACGGTACCATCGGGACGCAGTCTGGCGGGGGGAATTGGTTTATAATGACAGCCACAGCACTTTTGGAGAAAAAATGGACACTGGCATGCCGCAATCCCCGAATGTAAGGGCCTACCTGCCTCTGATCGTCATCCTGCTGGTTATGGGGTGGGGCGGGCTGTTCCTGCTCGTCAACATTACCCAGCCGACCATTTGGCCGCGCTGGTTGTTTTTCTTTATGGTGGTAGTTGGCTTCACCGGGCTGGCGATGCCGGCCGTGGTGTACCTGTACCAGCGATTTCCGTCCCAGCCGCCGCCCGAGCAGCGGGTGATCGTCCGGCAGTCGATGTGGGCTGGCGTGTATGTCGCCCTAATGGTGTGGATGAGCTTCGGGCAAGTGGTCAATATCGGGCTGGCTGTCCTGGTGTTGGTCGGGATTAGCGTGCTTGAGATTATCCTGCGGCTGCGCGAGCGCAGTTTCTGGCGCAAGCCGTGACCTTGGCTGAGATGATGGAGTCCGTTTAGATGCCTGATCCCAAGAGCAAGTCCGCCCTGAAAAAATTACCCTCGGTGGATGCCCTGCTGCGGACGGTGGACGGTGCCCAGCTGGAAAACGACTACGGCCACGACCTGGTGGTGGCTGCCATCCGGGAGGTGACTGGGGATGTCCGCCGCAAAGTCGGCAGAGAGGGCAGCACCATCCCGCTGCCGGAGATCATCCTGCAGGATGTTCAACTGCTGCTGCAAGCATGGACCCGCCCGACCCTGGAACCGGTGATCAATGCCACCGGGGTGATCCTGCATACCAATCTCGGCCGTTCCCCCCTCAGTGCGGAGACGATTAGCGCAATCCAGAAGGCCGCCCAAGGGTATTCCACCCTGGAATTTGACCTGGAGAGTGGCAAGCGCAGCTCGCGCTATCTGCACGCAGAGGACTTGCTGGTGCGGGTGACTGGGGCAGAGGCCGGTCTGGTGGTGAATAACTGCGCTTCGGCCCTGATGCTGATCCTGGCGGCGCTCTCCAACAAACGGCGCACCCTGGTCTCGCGCACGCAGTTGATCGAGATCGGCGGCGGATTTCGCATCCCGGAGGTGATGGCGCAGTCCGGGGCGATCCTTGAGGAGATCGGGACCACCAACCGGGTGCACCTGCGGGATTACCAGCAGGCGATCGAGGAACTGCCGATCAAGCTGGTGCTGCGAGCGCACCGTTCGAATTTTCAGCTGGTCGGATTTACTTCCGAGCCGACGCTGGAGGAGATCGTGAAGGTCGCACATCAGGCGGATATCCCGCTGGTGGACGACCTCGGCTCCGGAGCGCTGCTGGATACCGCGCAATACGGCCTGGCGCATGAAATGACGGTGATGGAATCGCTGGCTGCAGGAGCGAATGTGGTTTGTTTCTCCGGCGATAAACTTCTGGGCGGCCCGCAGGGCGGCGTGATCGTTGGGCGCAAGGATCTGATCGACAAGATGCGCCAGCACCCGATCGCCCGGGCGGTGCGGGCGGACAAATTGGCTCTGGCCGGTCTGGCAGCGACCTTGTTGCATTATCTCAAAGGTGAGGCTGAGAAGAAGATCCCGATCTGGCAAATGATATCGATGGACCTCGACCTGATCGAGGAGCGCGCCCGCCATTGGATGCGGGTGCTGAAAACCGGGACGCTGGTGCAGGGCGAATCGGCGGTCGGCGGTGGGTCGCTGCCCGGGGAGCGTCTGCCGACCTGGCTGGTTGCGTTAGAGATCAAAAACCCCGACCAATTTCTGGCGCTGCTGCGCCGGTCACATCCGCCGGTGATCGCCCGGGTGGAGGACGACCGGGTGCTGCTGGACCCACGCACCGTGTTGATACAACAGGAGGGCGCGCTGCTGGTTGAACTGCAGAACGCCCTGGTGTAAGAAAACCCTGATCTAACCACAGATGGACACGGATGGGGGAGAATGTTGCCAAATTTCTTGAGTTTTCCTTTTAAATATTTCATGATCCACCCCCGCTGGTTATTTCCTCTGATTGTTCGGCCGACAGACCCTAAGAAGTAGTTGTCTCTATCTGTGTTTATCTGGGTGTATCTGTGATTTCATCCTGGTTTCTCTCCCGCTGGCTAAGGTATAATCCATTCACTTAACTCACCTATACAGGAACAGACCCATGAAACAAGACCTTGATGCTTTGATGGAATCCGCCAACCTGGATGCGCTGCTGGTCAGCGGCCCGGCCACCCGCAACCCGGCCATGTTCTACTTCACCGGCAATGTACATGTAGGTTATGGCGATCTGGTCAAGCTGCGCGGGCAGGAGCCAGTGCTGTTTTGCAACCCGATGGAACGCGAGGAAGCCGCCCGGACCGGTCTGCAGACCCGCAACCTGGCCGAGTACCGCTATCAGGATCTATTGAAGCAGGCAGGCAATGACCATGCCCAGGCGACAGCCCTGCGCTACCAGAAGATGTTCACCGATCTCGGCCTGACCGCCGGGCGGGTGTCGATCTACGGTCTGCAGGATGCGGCCCGCAGCTATGAGGTCTTCAAGGCCCTGCAGGCATTGATGCCGGAGATCGAGATCGTCGGCGAGATGAAAGACCCGGTGCTGCTGCAGGCCCGCGAGACCAAAGACGAGCAGGAACTTGAGCAAATCCGCCAGATGGGCGCGATCACGGTTGAGATCGTCGGCAAAACCGCGGCTTTTCTGCAGTCCCACAAGGTGCGGGATGGGGTGCTGGTCAAAGATGACGGCCAGCCTCTGACGATCGGGGAGGTCAAGCGCAAGATCGATCTGTGGGCGATCGAGCGCGGGGTGGAGAACCCGCACGGGGTCATTTTTGCGATCGGCCGCGATGCCGGCGTGCCGCACAGTACCGGCAACCCGGAGGATGTGCTGGCGCTCGGGAAGACGATCGTGTTCGATATCTTCCTGCAGCAGCCGGGCGGCGGTTATCATTATGATTTCACCCGCACCTGGTGTCTGGGCTTTGCCCCGGAAAAGGATCAAAAACTGTACGACGATGTCCGCCAGGTGTTCGACCGCCTAATGAACGAAGAGATCGAAGCCGGGATGTCGTTCTCTGCCTTGCAGGAACGCACGTGTGAATTGTTTGAGGAGCAGGGACATGCCACTATCCGCCAGGACCCACTGATCGAGGAGGGGTATGTACATTCCATCGGTCACGGCCTGGGTCTGGATATCCATGAGCCGCCATTTGCCCGCCCACCCGAAGTGATGCTGAAACCTGGTGTGGTGGTCACGATCGAGCCTGGTTTGTATTATCCGGGATCAGGCATGGGTGTGAGGATCGAGGATACCGTCTTCATCCATCCCGACGGGCGGATCGAGGTCGTGGCTGAGTATCCGCATGATCTGGTGCTGCAAATCCGCGAAAACTAACCGCAATCGAAATAAGAGAAGAAAAAAAGCGTCCTGTCAAACAGGACGCTTTTGGATAGTGGGGTATCACTGCTTATTGCTGGGTGACCTCTATGAGTACAGCACGCACCACCCGGCGGAACATATAGTTCTGGGTGAGCGGGTTGTAGAACTCGCAGGTCATCAGGGTCAGCCAGTCATAGTCTTCATGTTGGAAAACCTTTGCGGTGTTCCGGATACTGACCAGGTTACTATCGCGCACCTCATAGGTATAGATCTGACCAAAGGCAAGGATCTCGATCTGGTCGCCGTATTTTAGATTTTTCAGGTTGGCGAAGGGTCCTGGATGGTTGTTGTTATCCCAGACGTGGCCGGTGATGACGGTGTTGCCCGCCCAAGTGGGGAAGGCGGAGCCGTACAGGTAGCCGGCATTCTGGCCGAGCCAGGTGGTGTCCCAGCCCTCAGCGGATTGCGGAACACCGACAATTGCGGCTTCGACATCAAGCGCCGGGATCTCAAGGATCATCTCCGAGGCTTCGTAGGCTTTCTCATCC
The DNA here is from genome assembly GCA_020059485.1 of Anaerolineales bacterium. Classification (GTDB taxonomy): domain Bacteria; phylum Chloroflexota; class Anaerolineae; order Anaerolineales; family UBA11579; genus UBA11579. The sequence continues at coordinate 65,836 of JAGVCA010000019.1, read as the reverse complement.
GACTGAGCCGGGAGGGCAGTCACGAGGCCCTGCGGGAAGCCGGTGGCTGGCAGAGTGGAGGAGGCTGCCACTGGCAATACAGTAAAATTCAGATCCATGTCAATGCCATTGTTCAGCGGGTTGTTGGCCAGGTCGAGAATCGAGGTGCTGCCACATACATACAAGCGGTAATCGCCAGCAGGTAGCGGGATTCCGCCGTTGATGTCGAGGGTGGAAACGTATGGCCCGGCGAGGCCGTTGTTGTCATAGGCGGCGTTGTCTACACTCAATTGGGTGTCATCCGCAATCAGGCCACCGGCGCACTCGATGGTGTCAAAAGTACCGTTGGCGCCTGCTTCGACCAGCAGGTAATTGACGACATTATCCGCTGCATCTAAAGATCCATCGCTGATGACATCTTTGTTGAATTCGATCGTGATCTGGGTTGGACCACTGGCCAGTACAGCGCCATCTGCTGGCTCGGTGATCAGATCGTAAAGGATCACCGGAGAACTGCACACCCCGCTAGATGTACTCCACGGTGTAAAGGTTACCGGTCCGCCAACCAGCGTGCCGGTGGTGTTGGGGCCGTCAACCGAATTCCACCAGTTATACACGGCATTTACCTGTCCGACATTCGAGTTGAACAATCCCCAACCGGTGCGGTTAAAGCAGTTTTGGGTGATGAATAGATTTGCCACTCCGCTGACAGCCGCATCAACATAGGCACCGGTCCAGGAGGTGGTACCGTAAAATGTGTTGCCGCTGACCAGCAGACTGTCGTTGATCGTGGTTGTGCCAATCCAGCCGACGCCGATATCCAAGTCTTCCCAAGCATTATTGCCAAAGCTGCTGTTGCGGATGATATTTGACCCGTTCAATGTGCCGATCAGGGCTAGGCCTGAGTTCTTGTTGTCTGAGATCTCAACATCATCAATGACCAGGTTGGTGATAATAGGCGTTCCGCCAGTCCCCGGTCGTACCAGGAAACCAAAGCCGCTATTGGTGATTATCTCGCCACCAGCAAATGTAAAATTGGTCAGGTTGGCGCTGCCCCGGATATGGATGCCTTCCCATGCATTGTCGCGGATGGAGGAGTTCAGGATGGAGAAGGTGCTGAGTGCAGCCCTGTCGATATACATACCGTGGTAATTGTTGCTATTTATATTGCTGTCGATAATCTGCAAACCATCCACCGCAGTGCCACTTAAACTGATTCCTAGCCCGATCCCGCGACTGGCGGTGATCGAACCGCTACCATAAATATTGGTGCTTTGTAAAACCAAATCAGTGATCTTGGCGGCGTTGTCGATCAGAATGCCTTCATAACCATTGGAGCCGATTGATACAACATTCAATGTTAGGTTATTGATTTCCGGGCCGAGCAGATATAGACCAACCTGTTTGTTATTGGTGATCAGGGAGCGGCTGATCTGTACATTTGAAACTTTGGTGGCACTGTTTGAGATCGAGATACCAGTTTGAGTGTTACCAGAAAAATAGGATAGATCAATCTCGAGGCCGTTGACAACAGCGCCATTATTGATGATCAATCCATGAGCAGTATTGTTAAAGAGATAAACGTTGCTGATCGTCAGATCCTGGATAGAGAGTGCCTCAACCCCGCCCCACCAGTTTTTATCGATCAGAATCCCATTGCTGCCTTTAAGGTAAAACCCACTGATCGTTACACCAGTCAATGTTCCGGATGGTGAGCGCAGGGCAATGGCTGGCCCGGTGGCTGGTTGGATGAATGCGCTAGCAGTTCCTGCGCCCGACAGGGTCACGGCCCGGTCAATCACCACGTTTTCGGCGTAGTTACCGGCCAAAACGCTGATCGTGTCGCCATCACTGGCGGCATTGATGGCAGCCTGGATGGTGGTGTAGCAGCCGCCTGCGCCGCTGGGTTCCACGCACAATGTGGCAGCATTGACGCTGGTTGCGAACGTCAGGCAGGCAAGCAGAATCAAAGCGAGGATCGATATGGCTTTCTTCGGGATTGACCTCATTATTTTCTTCTCCTTATTTTAGTCAAAACCACCCGTAAGGATTGCAGCGAAAGATACAACGTTAATGTAAGATGTTGTGAATATTATAACAATATTTTGTGGAAAAGCAACGAAGATACTCGATCAGAACAAGGGTATCTGAGTAGCGTCTTGAGTGAGCGGGTCCAGGGTCAGATAACTGGCCATGTTGTCCGGGCTTAGGGTACTACTGGCGGCCATCCGGCGCACATGGCGGTATTTCAGGAATCGCCACCCATCTTTCAAGCGTTGGTCCAGGCGCGGGTCGCGCTCCCGCTTGAATAGCACCACCTCCGCCCGGCCGCCGGGCAGCACGATGATGCCTTGTTCGGGCGGATGTTTGGCACCATCCAGGATCCGCCCGAGGTTGGCCGAAGCGATCAGGTAGAATACCAGGTCGGTTCTGCCCTGCGCCTGCTGCCAGACGATCTCATTTCCCTGCCGGACCTGGTATCCCATCCGCTGGCCGAGCTCCACCAACAGCCCAGCGATCTCGGCAATGTCCGTGCGCCGTTTGGCGGTGCTGTCGTTCTCCTTCAGAAAATACCGGCCATCCCCCCGTTTTTCGGCATAGGAAGTCAGGATCGTGGAGACCAGCGGCTGGTCGGGGGTCAGCAGGCCGGGGAACTGGGCACACAACAGGCTGTCGAGTTCAAAGTAGCCGGTCTCGCCAGCATTCTGCAATTGCTGAACGATGGCCGTTTCGACCTGGTCCGCCAGGGCTGGTGTCCCACCGGCCGGGTTTTTAGGCCACCATTTCCCGATCTCGATCGAACTTTTGCCGCCCTGGTAGCGTACCAAGCGGCCGGTCGGGGCCAGCAGGTCAACCATCAACTGGCGGATATGGGTGTAAGTGCCGGCTGCCTGGCTGGCTGGGCTTTTCTCCGCAGGTTCACCCGGCGCTTTCATCAAGTTCTTCTGGCTGAGGGCATACAGGGCAGCCGCTTGCAGGTGCAGGTACGGCGTCGGTTCGCCGCGCGCTGCGATCAAGGCCTCGACTGCCTGGCTGGCGGCTGCCTGGGCTGATCCCTGTCCGCTTTCCGGCAGCTTTTCCGCCTTCCGCCAGACCAGCTGGGTCTGCCTTTCCTTCTGCCGCAGCGTGATCCCCTCCAGCACAAAGCCGCACAGATCGGCGGCGGCCAGCGCGGCCGCATCGAATCCAGCCTCGTTTTCGGTCACCATCCCAAAGAACGGTGTGCGGGCTGGCAGGATCCTGGCAAGCTGGTGCAATGTGCGGGTCAAGGCGGCGGTATGCCAGCCCCAGTCATAACGGCGGCGCTGCAGCACTCTGGCGAATGGGCCGATCGCATCCCGACCCCACAGCCAGCCGGCCCACAGCGCGGAAAGCGTCCAGAAAGCCTGGTTGGGACGCGGCAGCGCGGAGATCACCGCACCGACCGGAATGGTATCGAGCCGGCTGGCCAGCGCTTTCAGCGAGCCCTGGTAGAGGCAGATCCCGCCAGACTCCGGCGGGCTTTCCGGCCAATCCGTTAATGGGACCGGTTCCTCGCCACTGGCCCAGATCCCGACCGCATCTTCCAGCGCCAGCCACAGGTTGTGTTCGATGAAGCGCGGCGGGGTGATCAACTGGCGCGGCCGGGTGTATTCCGAGGGGATCCGCCACAGGTTGTTGCCTTTATCGCAGGCTGCCAGCAGCAAGGCCTGCAGGTATTTGGTTTCCTGGGCTTCCAGGTCGATCCCGTCCAGTTTATTGATCATCGTGATCAGGGCGTAAATGGCGCGCGGCAGGTGAGCATCCAGGGCTTCTTCGGCATGGAAGCGGTTGGGGTCATCTCTGGAAGCGACCCGCTGCAAGGCGCGGGCCTGCTGCTGCGGGTTATGGCTGAAGCGATTGGCTTTGTGAAGATCCTCGTCTGTGACCGGGAATTCACCGGCCTGATGGCAGTTGGGGCAGGCGTACACCCGGGCGTAGGGCAGGAGCGTTTCGCTGGTCCACAGGAAATACTGCGCATCGACCTGGGCGCTGCAGTGGCTGCAGGTGGTGGTGTACAGATCCCGGATATGCTGTTCCATCCTGTCCTGACCGCGTTTGGCGGTGGCCAGGTCGGCCAGGGCGGCCTGCATGGCCTGGCTGGAAGGCGGGTTGGCGAGCAGATCGAGCACGAACCGGGTGATCGGGTTGTTGGAGATCAGCAGCACGCGGTAACCGGCCCGGGCAGCATCCAGCGCCAGCTGGGGGCTGGCCCCAAAGGGGTCGACGATCCATTGGCCGCGCTGCGGTAAGGTGTTGGCAAGCCAGTCTGACGCCACGCCATACGGCAGGCGCGGCAGGAACTGTGCGAGTACCGCCGGCGGACCTTCTTCTCGCTGCGGCAGGTAGATCAGGTTTGAAGTGGTCATGTCCTTCTCTAACTAGTATAATCGGGATAGTTCCAATTTCAAAATCAGGGAAAATGCTAATGAAAAAATCAATCCTTTTGATCCTGCTCCTGGCCGCACTCCTTTCCGGTTGTGACAGCCTGATGCCACCGAATACCCCATCGCCTGAGCCGATTGCTCCGGCAGAAAACAGTCCGGAACCAGGAGAAGATCTGGCCTCCACTGAAGATCCTGAGGAAGCGCCGATGGACACCGAACAGCCGGGGGAACCCACGCCGGTGATCCCGGCCACCACCAGCGCGGTATGCGTCCCGCCATCCGATCATCCTGACCTGGCCTTCAGTGACTATGAATCCTTCCCCCAGGTGATCCTGGATTATCTCAACGCGGGGGCTTCGTCAGAAGAGTTGGCAGTTACGCTGATCATCAATGGATGGGGGCCGGAGGAACAGCCGGTCTGGGCAGAAGACCTGAACGGCGACGGCGTGCGCGAAATGGTGGCGACGGTTTACAACCCGCAGCTGCCGCCAGAAGGCGCGATGCTGATCCTGAACTGTGTCGATGGCCAGTATGTCCTCGCACATGTGGTCGTTTCGGAGACTGGTTCGCATGCGCCCCGACTGCTGCACATCCAGGATATCAATGCTGACAGGCTGCGGGAGGTGGTCTACAGCAGTACGACCTGCGGCGCACACACCTGCTTCCAGGGCGTGCAGATCTTGCAGTGGGATGGGGAGGAGTATCAACCCAGGCTGGAGGGTAGCACACTGGACTATCCGTACCCGGAAGTCAAGATGACCGACTTTAACCATGACGGCATTTACAGCCTGGAAGTAACCGGCACCGCGATCGCTTCGGTGGGTGCCGGCCCGCAGCGGGATACGATCAATATCTGGGAATTTGACACGGCGGATGGAATCTGGAAACTGACCAGCCAGACCCTGGCCGCTTCACCTTTCCGGATCCATGCTTTGCACGATGCCGAAGCCGCCATCGACCGGGGAGAATATGAGATCGCCCGATTGCTGTTCCAGGATGTGATCGAAAGCGAAAGCCTGCTGGAATGGGCACATCCGGAGGATGAGTACAATACTTTAGCCGCGTATGCCTATTACAAGCAGGTCGTGGCATATCTCTTCCTGGGGGACCGGCCGGCAGCGATGGCGGTGTTTGACGAACTTAAGGAGCAGTACAGCAGTTCCGCACAGGCAGGCTATGTGCAGATGGCTGAGGCTTTCCTGACGGACAGCGAAGAACTGGGGTTGGAGGGCGGCTGCACTTCTGCCCGGGAATATGCTTCGTCCAACGAGGCTTTAGTGCTTACACCGTTGGGCTCAGCCGCCTTCGGCTACGCCAATCCGGAGTTCGAACCGGCCGATGTCTGCCCCTAGAGGGGCGCTTCAGACCCGTTTTTGTAGTGCCGCTTGATCTCGTGGGCGTATCGCCGGCCGAGGTGGTCGGCATTGGCCGTCACCCACTCGCTCAGTCGGGTATCCCCGGCCGGGGGCGCATCCACATACAGGGTTTCTTCCATCAGCCCAATGACCTCTTCCGGGGTCAGCACGACATCCCCGACCAATTTACCAACCCATTTCGATAACCGGTAGGCCAAAGCAGGCGGGCTGGGTACGATCAGGGAGCGGCTGCCGATCTTTGAGCGGATCATGGCAACCAGCCCTTTGAAGGTGTAGGTTTCCGGTCCGATGGCTTCGATCGTGCGGCTGCCTTCCGCCACGGCTTGCTCGGCGGCCAGTCGAGCCAGGTCCCCGACAAAGATCGGCTGCAGGCGGTATTCGCCATCGCCGGGGATCGGCATGACCGGGAAGCGGCGCAGGCACCAGGCAATATTGTTGATCAAGATATCCTCCTGCCCAAAAATGACGGTCGGCCGCAGGATGCTGTACGGGAGTCCACTGGCGGCCAGGTCTTCCTCCTGAATGGCTTTGCCCCAGAAGTAGGGGAGGGTGGACTGCGGATCCGGGTTGGTGATCGAGATATGCACCACCCGCCCAACGCCGGCTTGTTTGGCAGCCCGGAAGAGCGTGCGGATATTGGAGACCGCCCGCAGGAAGGTGGTCTCTCCGCGGTCGAAACGGACCCAATAGGTATTGATCAGTGTGTCGACGCCTTCCAGGCTTTTGGTCAGCGCGGCGGGATTATCAAAGTTGAAGGGCAGCGCCAGGACCTTGCCGTTGAAGGGGTCAGAGCGGTCAGGGTTGCCGGTTAAGGTGCGGATGGTATGGCCCTGGTCCAGCAGTTTTCGGGCGGTGTACCTGCCGGTGTAACTGAAAGCGCCGGTAATGACGATCTTGCAATTGTCCATCTCACTGCCCACGCGCTGCGTGCAGGGTGAGCCGTTCCTGCCGGCGGATAAACCCGGACATGGTCAGGGAAACAAAGGCTGTGGTGACCAGCAATCCAACCAGGGTACGGCCGAGATGGCCGCTGAGATAGTAATAATCCGGCAGGAAGTTGTCCGGGCGGTAGCTCAACCCGGTGGCCGCGGCCATCAGCAGGTAACTGAGCGTGGTCAGCTGGGTCCAGAAGGCGGCGCGCTCTTCGGTGCCGCAGATCTCGACCAACAGCCGGTGGAGCGGGCGGCGCAGGTAGACCGACACCGCAATGCCAAGTGCGAGCGAGAGGGCAATCCCGGTAATGAAAAGTTGGGTCTGAGACATGGAAACCTCCATTGGTAAACGGTTATTTGGTCTTGCTGGATCTGGATTGCTCCAGCGCATTCCTGAGGGTGGAGAGGGACATCAGCCCTTCCAGTGCCAGCACGGCGGAGACCAGGCCGTCGAAGGATCTGAAGAAGGACTGCATGGCTTTCATCCGCTGCCGGTAGAACTCGCTCCGCTCAGGATCCTCTCCGTCTGCGTCCACCAACGCCAGGCTCTCTGTGACCGTCCCGAGGGCTCGGTCGAATTCCTGTTCCTGCCGCTGGCGCAGGATCGAGCGAATGATCTGCCAGAAGTCGGTTTCCGCCAGGTAATAGTCCTTGCGGTCGCCGATATGCAGGTGGCGGTGGACCATGTTCATCCGCTCCAGCTGGCGGACGTTGGTTGAGACCGCTCCCTTGCTGACCCCGACCTGCTCGACCAGTTCGTCTAGCGAGATCGGGTCGGGGGAGAGGTAGATGGCGCCGTAGATCGCTCCCATGGCCTTGGGGAAACCCCAGAAACTGCTGATCTGGCTCATCCCCTGGATGAAGTGCTGGCGGGCGTTTTCCAAATTTGATCCGGTCACGAGACAAGTCCCTTTTGTATATATAGAATGTTTAGTTATTACTAAACAAACTATACAATAATTTGAACTGACTGTCAAGCCATCTGCAACCATTTCCGTGCTGAAGCGTATAGACTGTGAAATTGGCGGGCAAGCCGCCGGTCAGGTTCTTTGCCCGGATTTGAAATGGAACCTTATCGCGGCAGCACCTGTGCTGGTGTAAAGTTATAATGGTTCGGTGTGGCTGTCTGGACCCAGGCTGCCCGGACATTTTGGCAGGCTGTGCTGTGTCAGCAATGCATTAGAGGAGTATGTATGGAAGATCTCAAAGGCCGCCAACTGGGCGACTACCAGATCATCGAGCAGATCGGCAAGGGCGGGATGGCAACGGTATTCCGGGCTTACCAGCCCTCATTGGAACGCGATGTCGCGATCAAGGTCCTGCCCCCGTATTACGCCGAGCAGGATGACTCCTTCCTGCAGCGATTCAAACGTGAGGCCAAAGCGATCGCCAATCTGCGCCATCCGAATATCCTGATGGTCCTTGAGGCCGGAGAGCAGGACGGGCTGGCTTATATTGTGATGGAATATGTCAACGCTGGGACGCTGAAGGAACGCCTGACCAAACCGATCACTCTGAAAGAGATCTATAACCTCGTCCGCCAGATCGCCAGCGCGCTGGAGCACGCCCACGAGCGCGGGATCGTGCACCGAGATATTAAACCCTCCAACATCCTGCTGCCCAAACCAGACTGGGCGCTGCTGACCGACTTCGGCCTGGCGCACATGGTCGGCGGCAGCATGCTGACCCAGTCTGGCATGACGGTTGGGACCCCGGCCTACATGTCTCCGGAACAGGGGCGGGGCGAGCGGGTCGACCACCGCACAGATATTTATTCGCTCGGCATTATGCTGTATGAGATGACTGTTGGCGAGGTGCCCTACCGAGCCGAAACCCCAATGGCGGTGGTGGTGAAGCACATTGTCGATCCGCTGCCGATCCCGCGCGACAAGAACCCGGCGGTTCCCGAAGAACTTCAGCGCATCATCCTGAAGGCCCTGGCGAAAAACCCGGAAGACCGTTTCCAGAACGCACAGGCGATGGTGGAAGCGCTGGAGAGGGTGGCGGTCTCTCATCCGGATTGGTCCGCCGCGGAGATGAAAGCGGTAACCGATATCCGCTCACTGCCCGTTGACCAGCCGGAAACCAACCTATTGGGCGTCGCCGAGATCGAAGCCGGGTTGGCCGATGAGGATACCATTCCCCCGGCAATTCCGCTCGCCCCGCTGCCCACATCTGCCACGCCGCCGGCTGCCACCGGATCCGGGAGCGCGCCGGCTCAGCCAGCCCGGAAGAAGAAACGCAGCTGGCCGGTATTTTTAGGCGCGGGGGTGTTGTTCCTGGTGTGTTCACTGCTTGGACTGGCCGCCATCGGCAGGATGTTTGGCGAAAATAACGGCGGGGAACAGGAGCTGCTCCTGACAGGAGAAGTCAACCTGGAAGAGCCAACCGCACTGCCAGCAGGGGATGCAGAGGATGTTCAACAGGAACTCGGTGTGATCTCCGATCTAATGGCAGAAGGAAAAGTGGAAGAAGCCCGGCTCCTATTCCGCCAGGTGGAACGGCGTCATCCGCTGGTATGGGATTTCTTTATGTCGCGCACTGTGGAGACCTTCTACCAGAAAGGCGAGATCGACCAGGCGGTTCAAACGCTGGAAATGGGCTTGGAGGTCAACCAGGATGCTCCGCCGGATTCGTACCTGACACTAGGGTATTTCTATCTTGAACTCGGTAAATGGGATCAGGCGTTGTTCACCTTTGAACGCACTGTGCAGCGTTATCCGGACAATACCATGGCTTACCTTGAACTGGAATTCAGCGCGGTCCAGGCCGGACAAATCCCGAAGGGGATCCAGATCCTTGAGCAGTTGAGCGCAGTGCATCGGGTTGGCGCGTTGTGGCATACCCTTGGCAATCTGTATTTCCTGGACGGCAATGTAGACAAAGGTTTACAGGCCTATCAAAAGGCCCGTGAACTTTATCAAAGTGCCTGGGAGAATGGCGAGCAATCTGGCTGGACGGCGTACGGCCTGGCGGCGGTGCTGTACTATCTGGAAGAAGATGCTGGGCTGATGGGGAAAATGCTGCAGGAAGCCGAACGATTGGGAGTCAGAGCGAACGACCTGGCCTTGCTGCAGGAACTGGCGTGGTTGTATGTGGAAATGGAGGACTGCTCCAATGCGCTGCGGCTGGCCGATCTGATCCGCGAGCAGTTCCCTGAGATCCCCCCCGATGTATTTTCCGAACTGGAATCTGTCTGCCAATAACAAACGGACATAAATCTAGCAGCGGGTGTGTATAGCGCACACCCGCTGCTTTTTTTTGCGTTCCTGTGCGCAAGCGTTTGAGTAGGGGGATTTCTCTTCGTGAAGGACTAATATCTGATCGAAGCGCCGGGGTAAAACTGCAGGATTGCCGGGGCGACATCTGCCAGGCTGTGCAGCTGGCGGGTGAACTGCTGCCGCAGTGATTCTGCCCCGATCACTAGTCCGGGGACGGGATTCTCGGTGTGCCGCCGGGTATCCAGCGCTTCCAGATTGCCGTGGTCGGAGGTGATCAGGATCAGTCCTTCTTGGTCATCCCAGGTATCCAGCAACCCGCCCAGCACTTCGTCAAACTGGGTCAGCAGCCGCTGCGCGTCCTCACGGTCCTGACGGTGGCCGGCGTAATCGCTCGGCCAATATTCAAAGAAGGCCAGATCGGATTGCGAAGCAATCCGGGCAAGACGCCGGCCCGCCTCGGTGGTGGAATACACCGGGGCATCTTTTTTCTCCAGGTGGGTGCGCCAACCCTCTCCGGTGAAATCGGCAGAGAGCGCTTCTCCGGCGTACAGTTCATCTTCTCCGTTCAGGGGAATCCCGGCGCTGACCACGGCGTGCGGAATGGCGGAATACAACCTTTTTCCCGAATCGATCCCTTCGAAATAACGCTGCGGATAGGCATTCAGCAGTTTGGCCTGGTAACCCGCCTGCGCCAGCGCGCTGAACAGGCTGCCGGCGGTCAGCAGGTCCCGCAAAGCCTGGTTTGGTTTGGGGCCATAGTGCTCGCCGACCAGGCTGGGGACGTCCTTGCCGGTCAGCAGGCTGGCCTGACCGGTGGCCGACTGCGGCATGCCCGGCAAGCCCATGACAGCATCCAGCGCAAGCAGTGAGGCGCGCCGGGTCTCCAGCGGGGCGCTGGCGCGCACCAGGCGGCGGCCATCCAGCAGAGCCATCAGGTTCGGCATCGGGGCGGCGGCCAGCGGGTTGGTCTCCGGGTGATATGGGCCAAGGCCGACCCCATCCATGAACAGGAACAGGAATTTCATGCCGCTCCTGTCCTGGGACGGAACCAGAACCAGGCTGATACGGCCCGGTTGTTGTCCTCTCCGTTCTCTCTCCGGTAAAGGTCCAACAGGCTTTCAAAAGCCGCCACATCCTCCGGACCGATCTTGCTGCCATCCTCGGAGAGGAAGCCATAGAGCAGATAGCTGCCCCCGGCCGCCAGATGACGGCTGACCATTTGGCGGTAGGAATTGCGCTGGGCAGGGGAGAGAGAATGGTAACAGCCGATGTCCAGGATCAGGTCGTAGCGGCCGCTGAAGCTGGCCGGGCTGCTGACATCTCCGACCTTGACCACCGCCTCTACCCCGGCATGGCGCAGTTTGCGCCGGGCTGCCCGGATGGCCCGCGGCACGAAATCGACCCCGGAGGCCTGCCAGCCGTGCTGTGCCAGGGTTAGCACATTCGTCCCGGTGCCGCAGCCGAGGTCCAGGGCGCGTCCGGGCGGGTGTGTCTGTATAAAATCCATCAATTCGGGGGGAGAGACACCGGTATCCCAGGGCGGGGACTGCAGATAGAACAGGTTGAAGAACAATCTGCTGCTGAATTTTCGGATCAGGTTGAGCATGGTCTTGATTCTACCAGATGGGCCGGGCGAGCAGACCTAAGATCCGGGCGTGATCTGATCGGGGGGGAGTTTTGCATGATTTGACCCCGACAACGGGATAACTACTAACGAGCACATTTACTTACGGACGGGCGTGGAGTGTCTCCGAGACGCCGATCCTTCGGCGGGACGTCCCATGAAGCGTTGCCTCCAGAAAGGAGAAACGCGATGACACTACAAATGGCTCTCCGTGTGGCCCTGTCGGTGTTGGTACTGGTATCTGCACTGTTGGGGTTGGCCGGGATCCCGGTTGAAGTTGGTATCGATCTGGCCCAATCGTTTGGGCACTACCCCGGTTCGATAGTCCTTCAACCAGTCCTCCCGGTGGCATGTCAGGGTTGTTCCGGCGGGGGAGGCGGACCCGGCTAGAAAGCCCTGATCTTCAGGAGGGTGGGATACCGCTATCCCGCCCTCTTGACTTTTAACCTGTTCCCCAGCATTGGACAGCCCCAAAGACCAACGGTGGGATCCCTGATCTGATGGCCGTCCGCAGCGCCAGGGCCAGCGCTCTGCCCGGCGGGCTGCCGGATAAATAGTGATCATAAAATGCGATCATGATCTCCCCAGCGTGCTGGTCGAGGATCGGACGCTGGCTGCCGATCACCGTCCGGGCGCCGGAGGCCAGGCAGGTGGCCGGAAAGCCGACCTGTTCGTCTCCATCCAGCACCAGGCTGTGCATACCGCTGCAAGCCGAGAGGACCACCACGCCGGGCAGCGGCGACAATCCGGCCAGTTCGTCCAGCCAGATATCGTTCTCCAGCAGGGCTATCCGGCTCAACCTCCCGCTGCGGCTGTCGTGCAAAATATGGGTGGCCAGGTGCAGCAAGCCGAATTGGCGGCTGCCAACCGCAGCCTGGATCGCTGGCCAGTCGGCTTTTTCTTCCAGCAGCACGACCGATCCGGCCGGGAGGCGGGCTTTCAGGTGGTTCAGTTCTGCCTGCACCTGTGGCAGGGCGGGATAGCGGCGGTGCTGGCTGATGCCGGCTGCCAGCCCTGTTCTGCACTCCGGCTCAAGCTGACGGTCAGACAGGAGCAAGAATGTGTGCAGCGAGGGCACGATCAACGGGATACAGCGTGCCACCAAAGGTTTGTTGGCGCGGCCAGCCTGCAACGCGGCCCAGGGGAGGTGGTGCAGGCTGCCGTGGGGCGAGATCAGCAGCGTGTTCTCCGGCGACAGGCCGGCAAGCAGGTCTTCCGGGAGCAGGGTGCGGCCGAGGATGGCGAAGTCAGAATCCTGGGCGGTCCGCCGCACACAGGCATCCAGCGCCAAGCGCTCAACAGGTGAGAGCAGCACCTGGCGGACCTCAAAACGGTCCGGCGAAATGACCAGGAGGATCAGGTCATCGTCAGAGAGATAATAGGCCAGCGCCGCCCAGCCTTGCGGGCAGGCTTGCCCGGCATGCCGGCGGAAGGTTTCGAGGTTGAAGGCAGCTGCGGATTCGGCGCCGGGCTGTATCTGGCGTGCCGCCCGGTCCGATTCCCAGGCATAGCTCTCAGCGGCAGACAGCAGCCTGTGCCGCAATGCCAGGGTCTCGGCCTGGCCCATTTCCCAGACAGCCCCGCTGATAGCAGACCGCAGTTCGGCTTGCAGGTAATTGATCTCCTGACGCATCTCGTCCAGACGTTCGGAACCTGCCTTGGTTGGCCGCAGCGGGTTAGCAAGCTGGCGGTTGAGCGCGGTAGCCTTGATGCCGTCGATCAGCGCCAGGCTGTCCGCCGGTGTGCCATGGTGTAACGAGAGCCGCACAGCCCGGTCTACCAATGCCAGGCTGGCCGAAACCAGGCTGGCGGACAGGGCGGGTTGATACAGGCTTTGCCGGGTCTGGTAGAGGGTCTGGCAGGCTGTGCGGTAATGGACAAAAGCCGTGGCCGGATCCCCGTCTGCCTGTGCACATTCACCCAGACCGGTGCGAGCCTGCCAGCTGATCTCAGGGATCAGTTCGTGGTTGATCTCCAGGGCTTGCTGGTAGCAGATCCGGGCCTGGTAGGTTTCTCCGGCTTGCAGATGGATCTGGCCGCCAACTAGCTTACTGGCGGCCAGTTCGAATTCCAGTCCAGCAGCGGAAAACAGATCTGCCGCCAGATGATTAGACCGGGCTGCGGCGACAGGGTTACCCTGTTTGAGCGCGGTCACCGCATGCAATCTGTGCACCAGCCCGCGCCGGGGTTTGTCGCTGAAGACCTCGGCTGCCTGATCCAGCAATTGTGAGGCTTCGTCCAGTTCACCGGTGGCGATCAGCACCTCGGCCTGTTTTACCCGGAGCCAGGCGGCCCATTCCGGTTGTTCAACCTCGAAATGGAGCGCTTCGGCAGTTTTGAAGTGGTCCAGCGCCGTTTCGGGCTGGTGGAGCGACAACCAGATCAAGCCCTGATAGTATTCGACCGTGGCCAGCCTGAAAGGGCTGTCGTAGGACTTGAGCACTTCAGCGGCCTTTTCCAGGATCTGCAACGCCTCCTGGAAGCGGCCCAGCCGGGCTAAGGCATCCGCGAGGTTGGTTTCGGCTGTGACCATCGATAGGTGCAGCCCCAACTGGCGGTACAGATTATTGGCGGCGGTGAACAGCTCGATGGCGCGGTGGGGGTCGCCAGTGCGAATGGCGAGCTGGCCAGAATCGTTGTAAGTGTCGGCTTGCATCCCAAGCACACCGTAGCGGCCGTAGATCGGCCGGGCGCGGGCGAACCACTCTTCTGACAGGCCGGGATTGCCGAGGATCAGTTCGATCTGGCCGAGCATACTGCAGCAGGCCGCTTCCCACAGTTCGATCCTGTGCTGAACAAAGCTCTCCAGAGCCAGTTCAAAGCAGCGGGTGGCGGTGGCATAATCGGAACCCATCAGGAACCAGGTCATCCCGGACTGATACTCGACCTGGGCAGCCTCGACCGGTGCGGAACGTTGACGAAGATCTTCCGCCAGTCCGTCCAGGCTGGCGAGGGCCAGGTCTGGTTTCATTTGGCGGCGGTGCAGGCTGGCGGTGAGCAGGCGAAGGCGGCTTTTCTCGAGCGGATCCTGGGCTTCGCGCCGGGCGGTCTCAAGCTGCTCCTGGGCTGGCACCAGGGCTTTGATCCGCAGCAGCGCGTCGATCAAAGCGAGCCGGCAAGGCAAGATGAACTGGGCCATCCCAGTGCGCTCCAAACCGGCCAGGGCTGCCTGCAGTTCGGACGCAGCCTGATTGAAATCTGGCCGGGTCCAGGGAAGGGCATTGCGCTGCCAGGCGACGGCCGCCAGCCAGCCTTCCACCGAATCGAGCCGGTGGAAGACCGCTTCAGCCCGGTCGAGGGCGGCCTGGGCGGTAAGGGTATCGGCGTAGTAGTTGGCCGCCCAGCCAGCCAACCAGGCAGATTGGCCCTGGAGAAGCGGCAAGGCTTGTAGAGACCGCAGGGCGGCTTCCAGCCCGAGCGCGGCAGACAGCGCGGACTGGGGATGGGAAAGGCTGAGGTTTTGGATTTCGGCAAACAGGTCGGGCACCTGGGTAGACAGCCCAGGCAGGTCCCGGAAAAGACTGGCATCGTCATGTCCCCCTGGTTGGTGTTGTCCGATGCGGGTCAGCGCGTCCAACAGGGTCTGGCGGTCCATACGATCAGGCGTCTGGCGGCGAAAGGGTCAGGGTCAGGCCGGCGGCGATACTCTCGTAGTTCGGGGTCAGCACCTGAGAGAAGGCGGCCGCGGGCAGTTTGTTCTGCCTGTTGACCCGGACGGGCAGGGTGTGCTGGTAGCCGCCCCAGGATAACCCGGCGGATAATTCACCGGGTAATTCAGTATCCGGATCAATGCTGATAACCGCGATCTGGAGGAGTAGTTCCAGGCTTTCAGCGGTCTGCTCGGAGATGCTGGCATCCAGGACGATGGCAAGGCGGGCTTCATCGATGCTGACCTCGTCGCGCAGCAAGGTGAACCAACGCTCCTCGAGACCTGAAAGCGCATCCCGGTAGGCCAGGGATGGCGGTGAGAATAGTTGCTGTAATTCTTCCAGGCCGCGTTGGAGAATGATCCTCCATTCGGTGACAGACCTACCGGCAGCCGGTTCGACCTGCTGGCTGTGCCGCAGGAAACCCAGATCAGCCTGGGTGGGTGGGACAAAGCCGGGCAAGGGTGGGTCGTCGGCCTCGAACTGAGCCAGGAGTTCTTCAAAGGCGCGCTTGAGTTCGGATTCGCTTTCCAGTAATTGATGGAACGCCGGGAAGTCCTTTTCCAGATCAGCGCCCTGACGGACCTGATCGATCATAGCGGAGAGCATTTCATCTCCCTTCAGACTGCCCATCGTCCGGGCAATGTCCCGCAGCAATGCATCTGCGGCTTGCTGCAATGTTTTTGACCTCGATATTGTTCGGCGAAGTTCATTCATATCCCCACTGCCCGGGCCAGATGGATTCTTTTGATTAGAGTTCTTATTCATAGTTATCTCTGTAGGTACCCAAAATCTTACTTAATTCCGCAAGGGCGTGGTGGCGCAGTGCATAGACCGCGCCTTCGGATTTATCCATTTTATTGGCGATCTGGCTGCCATTCAGCCCTGAAAAATAGGTCAGCATGATCACCTCGCGGCGGTTATCGCTGAGCTGTTCGATGGCATCCAGCAAGTCCATCCGCAGTCCGGAAAGCTCCTCCTCATCCTGACCATCGGGATCCACCAATCGGGGGGCAAGCTCATCGAGATCGCTGGTGTTAGACGGATTGGCAGGATTTTTGCCTTTCCGAAAGAACTTCATGACCACGTTGCTGGTGATCACCCGGGCCCAGGAATCAAATTCGGTATCGTAAGGGAAGTGGGCAGTCATCACGACGATGGCGGCCTGTTGGGCCAGTTCCTGGGCAGTTTCACTGGTGCCTGCCCCGGGAGTCCAGTTGTACCGCAGCAGCAGGGAATAGGCCCAAAAATTGATCTTGCGATACAGCTCCAGCCAAACAGCCTCCTCCTTCGACGTCTGCACCTGGTAGACATACTTCGAATGCTGGATGTAATTTGCCAGGATGGTGGTGAGGTAGGCGCGCACTCTTTCCGGGTCACCGGAGGTAAACAACTGGATCCGGCCGCGGGCATGGTTGGCCTCCAGCATCAGTCTGAATTGCGGCAGGTTGACAGAAGGGGCGGCCTGGTTTTTGATCTCGGCCAGGAATTCCTCAATGCTCTCGAGTATTGTGCCCTTCAATTTCTCCATCACACCGCTCAGACAGGAGTTTGTGCTCCCCCCTAGGGGAAGTGGTCTCCACATTATACAACATCCGAAACCGGGAATTGATGCGGCAGGGATGTAAGATTTTGGCCGCTCCGGGGACAAAGTTCGATAAAGAGTCATTCCGGGGCTGCCAGCCGAAGGGGAAAGCTGGCAGCCTACCTTTTTTAATCCGGCCGCTGCTTCGATACAAGCCAGCACGACTGGCAAGCACAATCCCCCTTTGAGATTCGCTTTTTTCCTCTTATAATATTATGCAGCTGGCCGGTCGGGCAATCGAGGCTTTGACGATTGGCAGGCTTTCAATTAAAATACAGTTCTGCATTGTACTAATTTTCGCGAAGTTATAAATCCTGGCAAAAAGGAAGGTCCCACACAATGAAAGAATACACCACAGACAATCTCCGCAACATTGCCCTGGTCTCTCACAGCGGCGCGGGCAAGACAACCCTGGTTGAGGCGCTCCTGGTCGCAAAGGGTGTGATCAACCGCATGGGTTCGGTCACGGATGGCACAACCATCTCAGACTTCGATGAAGAGGAACATCGCCGCGAGCTTTCGCTCTCCACGGCCGTGATCCCGCTGGAACACAAGGAGCACAAGATCAATGTGCTCGATACCCCCGGTTACCCGGACTTTGTCGGTGAGGTGATCTCGGCCATGCGCGTGTGTGAGGGTGCGGTGGTGCTGGTGGATGCCGTCTCCGGCGCTGAGGTCGGCACCGAACTGGCCTGGTCGTATGCCGGTCAATTCAACCGCCCCCGGTTCGTCGTCATCAACCGGATGCTGCGCGATAC
This sequence comes from Anaerolineales bacterium, assembly GCA_020059485.1. Taxonomy (GTDB): domain Bacteria; phylum Chloroflexota; class Anaerolineae; order Anaerolineales; family UBA11579; genus UBA11579. The sequence goes on along the minus strand of JAGVCA010000019.1, from coordinate 48,308 downwards.
TGCCGACTTTGACCAGGCATTGCGTTCAATGGACAATATTGGTGATGGTCCCCGCCTGGTCAAACTGCATCTGCCGTGGGGAGAGAAAGAGGACTTCCAGGGATTGGTCAACCTGCTGGACATGAAGGCGTATCCCAAAGGCGGCGGGGCACCGGTCGATATCCCGGCTGAGCTGGCAGACGCAGCTGAGGAAGCCCGGATTGAATTGGTCGAGGCTGCAGCGGAAGGGGATGATGAACTGTTCAACAAGTATCTGGAAGGCGGCGAACTGACCTCGGCCGAGATCGAGAAAGGCTTGCGCAGTGTATTGCAGCAGAACGAGTTTGCCCCCGTCCTGATCACGGATATCGATACCAAGGTCGGCCTGACCCAATTGATGGACCTGCTGGTCTCGCTGATGCCCTCTCCGTCCGACGCTCCGACCGAAACCGGACAGTCTCCCAAGGGCGAGATCGAACTCAAGCCGATGGACAGCGGCCCGATCGCAGCCTATGTCTGGAAGACGACCGCCGACCCGTTTGTCGGCAAGATCACCTACCTGAAGTTATTCTCCGGCGTGCTGCAGAGCGATGCCCGGTTGTGGAATATCCAAAAGGATGAAGAAGAGCGGATGGGCAACCTGAGCATCCCGATGGGCAAGGAACACACCCCGATCAAGCACCTGCACGCCGGCGATATTGGCGTCGTGCTGAAGCTCGGTGAGACCGGCACCGGTGAAACCCTGGCGGAAAAAACCAACCAGATCACCGTTGCCCAGGGCGAGTACCCCACCGCGCTGTACCGGGTGGCTGTTTCTCCCAAGACCCAGGCTGACGCCAGCAAGATGGGCCAGACCCTGACCCGGATCTGTGAAGAGGATATGACCCTCTCCTGGTACAACGAGCCATCCACCCGCCAGAGCATTCTGCAGGGGATGGGCGATCAGCATATCGATGTCGCCATTCGCAAGGCGGAATCGAAATTCCAGACCGGCCTGAGCATTGATCTCCCCAAAGTGCCATACCGTGAGACGATCACCAAGGCGGGGGAAGCCCAGCATCGCCATAAGAAACAATCCGGCGGCGCGGGTCAATTTGGCGAGGTCTTCATGCGGGTGGAACCGCTGGCCGATGCCAACTTTGAATTTGTCAATGAGGTGTTCGGCGGGGCGGTTTCCCAGAACTATATGCCGGCGATCGAAAAAGGCGTTCGCAGTGTGATGGAAACAGGCGTGATCGCCGGGTTCCCGGTCAACAATGTTCGAGTGGCTGTGACCGACGGCAAGGAACACCCGGTGGATTCCAAGCCGGTGGCGTTCGAGATCGCCGGCCGAGAGGCTTTCAAGAAAGCGGTCCAAGCCGCCGGCGCAGTGCTTAACGAGCCGATCATGCTCGTCCGGATCGTGGTCCCCGAGGAGTATATGGGCGATGTGCTGGGCGATCTGAACACCCGCCGAGCACGCGTCCAGGGGATGGATACGGAAAAAGGCCGCTCGGTTGTCAATGCCCATGTCCCGCTCTCCGAGATGATGCGCTACACGACCGACCTGCGGTCGATGACCGGCGGGCGCGGGGTGTTTACGATGGAAGAGGACCATTACGACCGGGTCCCGGCGCATCTGCAGCAGGAAATTGTGGCCGCCCGCGATAAGGAGAAGGAGGAAGATTAGTCTTTCCTGCTCCTGCACCTAAACGAACTGTAAGCCCCCATATTCATCTGGGGGCTTCTTTTATAACCCAGGGTGGGTATAATTGGACAGGATGAGGCAACTTTCAACCTTGGCAACCATGCGCCTGCATCCAGGAATCTGTTAATGGATCGAAAATCCAGAACTTTTTTTGTACTTATTTTGCTGATCTTGTTGTCGGTGATGTCTATCACCCCGGCTGCCGGTGCGCCGGCCAGGCAAGAGGAACTGCCGGACCTGTTCTCGGAGGGGAGCGCGGTGCAGCCCCGCAGCGCGGCAGCGCAGACCCCGGAAGTGATCCGGGCGCGGGAGGCTTCGGTTGATTTCGGCCTGATCCAGGCGCTGGCGCGTTCCGGCTCGCAGGCCAGCCAACCAGCGTTCATCCTGAACTTCTTCGATGATGCCAGTTTTGTTGTCCACCTGACCAGCGTCCGGGACCTGGGGAACGGCACGCTCAGCCTGATCGGCGTGGTGGACAGTCCGGAGTACAGTGAAATGGTGATAGTTTCGCGGGAGGGGATCCTGCAAGGCTACCTGCAGATCGGGAACCGCAGCTTCGAGGTCCGCTACCACGGCCAGGGGCACACGCTGGCGGAGGTCGATCCTGAGTTGTATCCGGAATCGCTGCCGGCAGTTGCGCCGGACGCGGGCGGCGAGTCGTTTGACCTCTCTGCGGGAGACCAGACGCTGCCCGCGGCCGATACGGGGGAGACGATCGATGTGCTGGCGGTGTACACTGCCGGCGCGCGGGATCAGCTGGGCGGCGTGGGGGCAATCGAAACCCGCATACTGCAGTCGATCGAGTCCACCAACGCCGGGTACAGCGCCAGCGGAGTGGTCCAGCGCGTCCGTTTGGTCGGGATGGAACTGGTCAGTTATAACGAGTATGCCAGTGTCCCGACCATCAGCGGACTGACCCAGGAAACCTCACGCTGGCAATATGCGCTGTACCGGTTACAGGATGGCAGTTATGGCAGCGATCCGGCGGGGGCTAACTATCTGGCTGATGCCCGGGCGTACCGCGACCTGTACGGGGCAGACCTGGTATTCATGATCACCGACCTGCCATACATTTACTGCGGGCTGGGATTCCTTGCGGGAGATGACTGGGCGACTGAGTACGGTTTTTCGATTGTGCACCGCAACTGCTCCGGTTCCAGTTCATACACCACCCAGCACGAGATGGGCCACAATATGGGCGCCTGCCATGATTACGATAACACCCATCCGGACACAAGGCCGTATTGCTGGGATAGTTATTCCTATGGGTACCAGTTGGATTACGAGTTCTATACCGTAATGGCATATTCCGCCGGGTGCATCAATTGTTCCCGCATCAACCGCTGGTCGAACCCGAACCTGACCTACAACGGCTATCCAACCGGGCTGACGCTTGCTAACAATGCCCGGACCCTTAACGAGACCGCCTACAATGTGGCCAATTACCGCGGCGCGGTTGTCAGCCCGGTCTCGGGCAGTTTTCTCACCCCTGCAGCAGGCGGTCAGGTGATGATCCCGCGCGATACGCTTAGCGTGACGGCCAGTTCGACCGCCGGCAGTATCCAGTCGGTGCAGTTCCAGGCGTTCTACAGTGGCTCATGGCATGTGCTGGGGACCGATAACAGCAGTGCGGACGGCTGGTCGGTATTCTGGCAGACGGTGGGCATCTCCCAGCAGAGCATCAACCTGCGGGCGGTGGTGACCGATGCGGCTGCCAATCAGGCCACGATCGAACTGAATGATATCCTGCTCAGCCGGACCCAGACTTCGATATATGGTTATACCAGCAAGGGGGGGGGCGGGTCTGATCAGGAAGGGGAGCAAGGCGGGTTGGCGTGGGACTCCGAGATGGTGGAGGAGGATGTCGGCAGAGTCGGGCCGGTGGTCAGTCATGACCTGGCGGTACCTGCGGCGGCAAAGCCGTTTGGGTATGGGCCGGTGGGCCGTTGGCGGATGGCGTAGGAAGTAAAACAGGCGGAAAGATCCCTCACCCCGCCAATCGCGATGCGATTGCCTGTCCCTCTTCATGAAAAATGGTGAGGGGCGTTCGCACTAATGGATTGATCGGTTTAGCGCGGGGTGAGGGAAGTCTGATGGAATCGATGGACGGTCATGGCGGTGGTTTCGAAGTCAGCCGGCCGTCATACGCTCCCCAAGCCGGAAGCGGATGAACAGCCAGGGTGAGATCCCGGCGATCCACAACCCGACCAGGCCATAGCGAATGAAGCGCAGCGTCCAGCTGAGCAGGTGCTCGCCGTCCGGGAAAACTTCGCCCAGCCCGATCCACAACAGCGCCACTCCGGCCAGGCCGATCACGAACCGAGCCAACCGCTGCCACCAGGGTCCTTGATCGGCGCGGAAACCGCCCTTACCGGTGATCCAAAAATAGCCGACACCAACGCCGAACAAGGTGGCCGCGCTGGTGATCATGTCGCTGAGCTTGAGGGGTTCGATCGGGGTCTCCGGATAGGCCTGGGCGGCGTTGGCCACCCACTCCGCCGGGACCTGGTAATCGGCGGGAATGGCGATCACGAGGGCCGCCAGCAGGATCATCACCAGGGATACCCCCAACAACGCGCCTGACTTTGCGGCAAAAGACCTGTCGTGAAACCAGCCGGTCACTCGCGGCTCCAGCGCCAGGAAGACCGCCAGCACCAGCCCGGCCAGGATCCAGCCGGCAGCCACGTCCAGGGCGAAGTGCTCGCCGAAATAGATGCGGGACAACCCGATCATCAACACGGTGAAGACCACCACGGCAGTCACCCAGCGGCGGCGGACCTGCGCGGCCAGCAAGCCAAAGATGGAGAGCGAGTTTTGGGCATGCCCTGAAGGCAAACCATAGCCGCCGGCCGGTTCGGTGATCCCGCCCAGGGAGGGCTCGACCCAGTACGGGCGCGGCATCCGGAAGAGCATCTTGGCCAGGTTGTTGATCCCGGAGGTCAGGAGCAGCATCACGCCCAGCCTGAAGCCAAGCCGGTAGTCGATCACCCAGATGAACAGCGGCATGACGAAGAGATAAAACTCCTCGTTACCAAAGAATGTGAACAACTGCATCACTGGCGTCAACCAGCCGCCCAGGGATTGCAACCACAAGGTCAGGTCAATACTGGATTGGTAGAGCGTTTCGAGCATGGCTGGTCTCCTTTAACTGTGCGATCTGAGAAATGCCAGGATCGGCTGAAAGATCCGGCTGGTATCGCCGTCCCGGGTGATGACATGGCTGGCGCGGTCGACCCACACCAGCTGCTTGTCCGGGCTGCCGATATGGTCAAAGAGCGGCTGGGCGTTGTGCTCCAGTACATAGTCGTCATCCCGCGAGTGGATCACCAGGGCCGGGATCGTGATCTCGGGGAGGGCGGCGCGCATCTCTTTCAGCAGCTGGATGAGTTCGTAGCCGGGTCGGGTGGGGTTGCGTTCGTAACTGATGTGGTCGCCATCCAGTTCGGGGTTGAACCACTTGCCGCGGCGCTTGGCCTGGGTGCGGAAGATCGGGCTGACCAGGCGCACCAGCCAGGGTGTCCGGCGGGCCCATTCCACCGGGAATTGGTAAGGTGTGGACATCGCCACCACGCCCTGAAACGGCAGCCGGGCTGCCTGGGTCAGCGAGAGCACCCCGCCCATCGACAAGCCCATCACAAAGATTTTCTCGCAGTGGCCGGAGAGCATGTGATAACCGTCCTCGACTGAGGCCAGCCAGTCCCAATAACGCATCCGGATCATATCCTCCAGGCTGGTGGCATGCCCGGAGAGCCGCACGCCGAGCACGGTGTAACCTTCCGCGTGCAGGAACTGGCCCAGGCTGCGCATCTCGAAGGGTGTGCCGGTAAAGCCGTGCACCAGCAGGCAGCCAACCGGTCCGCCGGGAAAGAAAAACGGTTCTGCCCGATCCAGGATCAATCGTTTATTCATGTCTTACCTCCCGATCACCTGCAGTTCGCGCGGAAAGGTGGTCAGGCTGTGCAGTCCATCCGGGGTGACGACCACATCGTCTTCGATCCGGACCCCGAACTGCTCCGGCAGATAGATGCCCGGCTCGATGGTAAAGGTCATCCCGGTCTCGAGCAGCATCGGGTTGCCCGCCCGGATGTAGGGCGGTTCGTGGCCCTGCATACCAAGCCCGTGACCGGTGCGGTGGATGAAGTATTCCCCAAACCCGGCCTGCTCGATCACATCCCTGGCCGCCTGATCGACCGAACTGCACGAAATCCCCTGCCTGGCAAGGGTATGGGCGGCCTGGTTGGCCGCCAGGACGGTGTCATAGACCGCTTTTTGATCTTTGGAGAAACTGCCGACCGCGAAGGTGCGGGTAATGTCTGAAAAATAGCCCTGGTGGCTGGCGCCAAAGTCGATCACCAGCAGATCGCCATTTTGTAGCGGACGGCTGGAGGGGGTGGCGTGCGGGTTGGCTCCGTTTGGCCCAGTGGAGACGATCGGCTGGAAGGGGAGTTCGCCCAGGCTGCCAGCGCGCAGGATCTCGATCAGCAGCCGTCCGGAAATTTCCAGTTCGCTCATCCCGATCCGGACCTGCGGCAGGAGCGCCTGCAGGGCGGTCTCGGCGACCTCGGCGGCCTTTTGCATCGCGGCGATCTCGATTTCATCCTTGAACATCCGCAGCGAGGCGATGGTTGCAGAGGCGTCGATCAGGCTGGCCGAAGGCAGGGCTTGCTGCAGCAAGCGGTATTCGAGCAATCGCATGCTGCCATCCTCCATCCCGATGCGGTCACAGCCGGTCCCGGCAAGGGCCGCGGCGAAACGCTGGGGCCAGGATTGCGGGTCTTCGCCATAGGTGAAAGCATCCAGGTCGTATGCCAGGCCGGCGAGTTTGGCGGCTTCCAGCTCCGGCAGCACCAGCCGCGGCGGCAGGCTGGGAGAGAACAGACCGACCACCGGCCTCTCGCTGAGGTGGAAGTGCAGACCGGTCAGATATGTCAGGCTCGGGCCCGGGTTGAGGGCGATGGCATCCAGCCCAGATGTTTGCATCACGGCGGATAGTTTTTTCTGGCGCTCGATCAGGAATTCGGAAGTGGTGTGCAATTGGGCCTCCTGGCTGTCGTTTTCAAAGATTGGTGACTTTAATTATAACCGTGTGCGGCACTGGTTATACCGAAATTCGCGGCGACGGTTGGTTTTTGTGTATACTGGAAGCAAGCGAGAATTGGGGAGGTGGAGGATGGATACCAATACTGCCAAAAAGTGGTCGGTCGGGCTGTGCTGGGGCCTGGTGGTCCCGATGGTGGCCGGGCCGGCTGTCACATCCTGGCTGTCGGAAGTCTTCAAAGAGATGCAGCCGCAAGTTTAACAGACAATATGGAGGCAGGCATGGATGACAAAGAGGTCATCGTTCAGGATATTCCATATATCCTATGGATCTTTGGTGCAGGATTTTTCGGGACCGGCGTCTTTTTGATTTTCTTTCACGCTGCGCCCTGGCTGATGGCAGGCATTTTCATCCTGATTGGAGCGCTGGTCGTTGTTTTTGTGCCACTCGTGACGGTCCGTTATGACCGTTCCAGCCGCACCGTGGTGATCGAGAAACTCGGCTTGACTGGTTTGAGGCGGCAGGAGATCCCTGCCAGCCAGATCTCTCGGGTGGAGGTACAGGAAAGTTCCGGTAGTGACAGCGGGCCAACCTTTCGGGTGGCGCTGCGCCTGCAGGATGGCAAGGACGTGGCGCTGCGGACCGCTTATTCCAGCGGGAGGCGGGGGAAGGAAAAACAGGCGGAGGCTATCCGTCAGGCGGTCGGGATCGAAGCCGAAGTGGGAATACCGATGTCTGCCGCTCAGGCGCTCGGACAGGTATTCCAGCAGGCGGCTGTGGAGGATTTGGAAGCCCAAACTGGGATCACTCCCGGCGAACACGAGACCGATGGCATCCGCTGGACTTTGACCATGCACCACTTTGGCGGTGTTGGTGAAGGATCGCAGGTTTACCGTTGGAGTTCAACCGATTTTGATACGCCAGACTTTTTCGTATTTCTCGCCCAGCGGATGGAAGGGCAGGGCAAGCAAAGCGGCCTGATGAACCTGGCCGGCAACCTACTGTTCAAACAATCGCTCAAGATGTACGGTTTCAATGCTTACTACACGCCAGGGCTGGATCAGGCCAAAACAATTGAGGATATTGACCGCCGGCTGGTGGAGGCGTTTTTTGTGCACACCAGCGATCCAGTCCAGGCTCGTCGGCTGCTGAATCCGTGGACGGTGATGCCGCTGGTTGGCTGGGCAGACCGTTATGCCCTGGAACGCCGCTCGCGCCAGTTCCACCAGTTGACGGTGCTGTTCTCACCGCTGGGGGTGTATGTCTCCGTATTGAATTCCCTTGACCGGGCGCAGGTCGACGAGTTGGTGTCCCTGGGCGTGGAACTGGTGCGGTCTCAGGGTAGGTAACTCTTACGGGCCGAAGAAGGTAAACGACGTCCGGACCAGCTCCCACAGGGCGAGCGCGGCGGTCTTTTTAGCCGGGAAGGCATCGTCCACCGGCAATACGGTGAAGACATAGCCATCGCCATCGTGCACGAGGAAGACGATCCGGTTGCCGACCTGCCCCGGTAATTCATCGGTATAGCGGGCATTGATCCCATTCACCTGGACCTCGGTGACGGTTGGGGTTGTACCGGGCACTTTCCAGGCATTCACCATCGCATTCGACCAGTTGTTCAGGTTCTGTCCGCCGGTGCTGCCCTCGTTGGAGATGCTGACTGAGGGCAGAATCTCCTCAGTCACACCAGGGGAGGGTGGGGCGGCCACCACGGTAGTTCCGGTCACGCCGATGTAGGCATTGTAATCATCCGGATAAAGAAAACAGAATTGCTCGGCTACGTTGATGAAGGTGAGTTGGTCGGCATTGCCAACCGGGCATGTACCGCCTCCGGGAGCGGCGAAAACAAGCGCAAAGGGATGGGTCCCGAAGAGTGTTCCGCCGGGGTTGCGCAGCTGGAAGCGGGCAATCTGCCGGCTTCCGACCTCTGCGCCGGGATCCATGGTCAAGGCAACAGAGATCTCGTAGGTTTCACCGGGAGCCACATCCCTGGTCAGGGCGGTGGTCCGGGCAGCAGCATTCAGTTCACCCTCGCCAAAATTAAGCTGTTCCCACACGTATCCGCTCGTCCAGGTGCAGGTGCCGTCGTTCTCGATGCGCCAGGTCTTGGTGACCGTCGTCCCTGGCGCAACCAGGGTGCCATCCGGGATGGTGACATCGGCAACGAATTCCGAGTCCGCCGTGCAGTCGGATGCGGTTGGCTCGGTTGTGGCGGTCGGGTCAGCCGGCTCGGTGGAGGTTTGGGTATTGGTGGCTGTCGGGCTGGATGGGGTCGGGTCGTCGGGCAGGGTGGGGGTTGCTGTGGCCGGCGTGACGCCGGTGGGCAGGCTGCATGCCAGCAAGGCCGATAGTAAGACCATACCAAAGCATGCCATTTTCCATCTGATATTCATTTTTTTCTCCTGAGCAGCCTGGATGCAATCGTTAATGGGTTATCCGGCGTTCAGTCCAACGATCTGGTTAATGATCGAGAGTAGCACATGCAGGTTGGGGATCGAACCGGCTGTGGCCGATGCACCGCTAAACCAGCCTCCGCCTTTCTTCTTGACGGACAGGACCCCTTTGTTGATCCCAACCTGTTCGATCTCGTCCCATGGGTAGGTCTTTTTACCGATCTGGAGGCCGCCGGTTTTACTGATGGTGACTGGACCAAAGATGGCCGGCTCACCCCGGTTGTAGGCATCGGCCAGGCGCTGATAACGGTGCTGCAGGGTGTTGTTCTGCAGCAAGGTGTAGAAGGATTCCACCTCCTTGATTGAATCGTTGACCACCAGTTTTTCGCCATTTAATTTTACCAGAGTGTACACATGGGTCGTGCCGGTATAGATCCCATTGGTGTAATGGCGGGTGACATTTGCGGTCTCATCCTGAAGTTGGTCCCAACGCCAGGTTTGTACGCCTTTGCGGTCGGAGTAGGCGAAGCCGTGGGTGAAGACAGCAATGCCCTTTTTGCGGGCGGTATACAGGTTCCACATCAGCAGGGCGGCCAGTACAATCCCGAGCAGTCCGCCGATCAGCCAGGGCGCCATGGCTTGCAGGATCACTGGTGGGTAGTAGCGGCCCCAGCGCTGCAGGAGGATCAGCAGGGCATAGGCGATTGCGCCGCCGCCGCCAAGCAGGAACAGGACGGCAAAGATGATATTGACAGCCGGCAGCACTTTGGGCGGGAAGACCTGGACAGCCGAGCCCATGCCCATCAGGTTTTTGAACTGTTTCGGGAGTGTGGTTGAACTCTGGTCCATCGGCGATACCTTTCCCTGAACGTCGCGGAGTTGAACGGGATGATTATACACACGAAGATGAATATTCTGCCACGATTTCAGGTAGAATTGGTCTGATTATTCATTGCTGGAGGTAAAGAGATGAACAAAGCAAAGAGAATTTTCCTGATCGGGATGATGGCTGCGATCCTGCTGGCTTGCGGGATGTTTGATTTTTCGCGCAATGAAGACGGCACTTTCCGGGTCGAGACCAACCTGACGCTGGAGATGATCCGGGCAGTGATTGACAATATGGACGAGATGTCCAGCTTCGTCAATCTGCAAATGGAACTGCGGGACGGGCATATCTTCATGCAGGCCGATTCGGTCGAATACCAGGGGATCACAGCCAGAGATGTGTCCTTCCATGTGGAACTGGGCGCAGAGAACGGGAAACTGTCGGCCAGGATCACGAATGTGGTGGTCAGCGGCAACGAGCTTGATGACAGCTTCTTTGAATCCATCAACCAGGTGCTGGCGCAACGACTGGCCGATTCCGTCCAGCAGGACCAGCGGGCCCAATTGGAATCGGCGTCTGTCAGCCCAACCGGGGTGCTGCTGGTTTGGCGGATCGATCCGAGTCTTGGAAACTAATCAGACCTTGACTTGACATTCAAGTTGGCCTCAGGTAGAATCTTCATCTGCCAAGACCCGGGCCTGTAGCGCAGTTGGGAGCGCGCATCAATCGCACTGATGAGGTCGCGGGTTCGAATCCCGCCAGGTCCACTGGTGGCTGGAGCACAAACGAAGAATGGCAATTGGGCCTGTGGCGCAGTTGGGAGCGCGTCTCAATGGCATTGAGAAGGTCAAGGGTTCGAATCCCTTCAGGTCCACTGACAACTGAATAAAGAATTAGCAGGAGTAGTAAGCCATCTGCCAGCGAGTCGGGATCACCCGGTGGAAGCCCGACAGAGTGCCCGCAGAGCACGATGATCGCAAGGTCAAACAGGCTGAACTCGCCTGCCTGTCCCGGATGGGGCAGATTTCTCAGGCCAATGCTGGGGGGCGCACAACCTGAGGCGGGTACGCCCGATAAGGCGTTAAGAGTGGCCGGAACAAGCTGTTCTGGCAAACTGGGTGGTACCGCGGAATCCCTTTCGTCCCATGGATGGAAGGATTTTTTGTTTAATAGTTGGATAGTTTGCTGGTTAGATGGTTACCGGTTTGGCAATAATTATGGATACGCTGCTGTGCCAGCTAATGGGAAACCTCGCCAACTATCAAACTCAGAACTACATAACTATGTTGGAAGGAGGTTCGCGATGAAAAATGAAAAGATCCAATCCCGCGTCAGGAGTGTGCGCTGCCTTCTCGCGCGCCTCCCTCTTTTGCTTCCAGGATTTCCGTAAGAGACCCAATTTCATGAAATCAATTTCGGGCGGCCTGGCTGGAACGCCTCCACCAGGTTCAGCCGTAATGTGAAAATAAGAGGAAACGAGAGATGAGCCAACAAGATAACCGATATAACCCGAATGAGATCGAACCCCGCTGGCAGAAAAAGTGGGAGCAGGATGGCATCTACCATGCGGATATCGACCATAAGCAAAAGAAGCACTACGCCCTGACGATGCTGCCGTATCCGTCCGGCGATCTGCATATGGGGCACTGGTTCGCCATGACCCCCTCAGATGCCCGGGCGCGTTACATGCGCATGAAGGGCTTCAACGTGATGTTCCCGATCGGCTTCGACTCTTTTGGTCTGCCGGCGGAGAATGCTGCCATCCAGCGCAACATCCATCCCAAAAAGTGGACCTACGCCAATATCGACCGGATGCGCACCCAACTGCGCAGCATGGGCGCCATGTTCGACTGGCGACGGGAAGCCGTCTCCTCCGATCCGGAGTACTACCGCTGGACCCAATGGTTGTTCATCAAGCTGTTCAAGAACGGGATGGCCTACCGCAAGGATTCGGCTGTCGACTGGTGCCCGAACTGCAATACCACCCTGGCCCGCGAGCAGGTGATCGGGGACGACCGGGTGTGTGAGCGCTGCAAGACCCCGGTGATCAAGAAACAGCTGGAGCAGTGGTTCTTCACCACCACCAAATATGCCGAAGAACTGCTCAATTTCGACGGCATCGACTGGCCCGAACGCGTCCAGACCCTGCAGACCAACTGGATCCATCGCTCCGAGGGTGCCAGTGTGATCTTCAAGACCGAGGACGGCGACCCGCTGGAGGTCTTCACCACCCGGCCGGATACGCTGTGGGGCGCTACCTTTATGGTGCTGGCTCCGGAACATCCGCTGGTGGAAAAACTGACCATTCCGGAAAGGCATGCCGAAGTACATGACTATCAGGAGCAGGCCTCTCGCCAGAGCGACATCGACCGCGAAGCCGCTGACCGAGAGAAGACCGGTGTGTTTACCGGCGGATATGCCATCAACCCGGTCAATGGCGAGCGCATCCCGGTGTGGATCGCCGACTACGTGCTGATGTCTTACGGCACGGGTGCGATCATGGCTGTCCCGGCGCACGACCAGCGAGACTTCGAGTTTGCCCGCAAGTTCGGGCTGGAGGTGCGGGTGGTGATCCAGCCGGACGAGATGGAACCTTTGAACGGCGAGACGATGCCCGAGTCTGTGCCGGCCTATGGCACGATGGTGAACTCCGGAGAGCTGACCAGCACCCCGGCGGATCAATCGCTGCAGAAGGCGATCGCTTATATCGAAAAGAAAGGCGTCGGCCGAGGTGCGGTTAACTACCGCTTGCGCGACTGGCTGATCTCCCGCCAGCGCTACTGGGGCGCGCCAATCCCGATGGTCCACTGCCCGGAGTGTGGCATTAACCCGGTGTCGGAAGACGAACTGCCGGTGCTGCTGCCGGATGATGTCGAGTGGCGGCCGACCGGGGAAAGCCCGCTGAAACTGCACCCCACCTGGAGACACACGACCTGCCCGGTGTGCGGTAAATCGGCCGAGCGTGATACCGATACGATGGACACCTTCATGTGCTCTTCCTGGTATCACCTGCGCTACTTGAGCCCGGATTACCACGAAGGTCCCTTTGACCCGGCAGAGTACGACTACTGGATGCCGGTGGATACCTACACCGGCGGGATCGAGCATGCCACCATGCATCTGATCTACACCCGCTTCTTCCACAAAGCCCTGCGGGATATGGGCATTACGGAAGGGCACGAGCCGATGCTGCAGTTGCGCAACCAGGGTGTGGTGCTGGGCGAGGACTACGAAAAGATGTCCAAGAGCCGCGGCAATACCGTCCCGCCCGATGCGCTGGTGAAGAAGTACGGCGCGGATACCGTCCGGGCGTACCTGATGTTCTTCGCCCGCTGGGACCTGGGCGGCCCGTGGGACAGCCAGGGGATCGAAGGATCAGCCCGCTGGCTGCGTCGGGTGTGGACAGCCTTCACCGAGCCTGCAAAAGCGGCTGGTCGCCTTGACCCGGAGGTGGCGAGCGCGCTGCGGCGGAAGCTGCACCAGACCCTGCAGGCGGTCACCGATGACTTTGAGACCTTTGAGTTCAACACTATCGTGGCGGCGTTGATGGAACTGATGAATGAGATGTACAAAGCCCGTGAGCAGGGCGCGTACGGCTCTCGGGCCTGGGAGGAGGCTGTCGATGTCTACCTGCGGATGATGGCCCCGGTGGCACCGCACATGGCCGAAGAACTGTGGGCCCGGCTGGGCAAACCGTACTCCATCCACCACCAGCCCTGGCCTCAGGTGGACGAAGAAGCTACCCGTGAGGATGAGATCGAGCTGGTTGTGCAGGTTAACGGCAAACTGCGCGACAAGATCACCGTCCCGGTAGGCATCAGCGACGAAGCCGCTCAGGCGGCCGCGCTGGCCTCTGAAACCGTCCAGAAGTTCCTGGAGGGCAAAACGCCCCGCAAAGTGATCGTGGTGGGCGGCAAGCTGGTCAATATCGTCGTTTAGTTGGGGATTCGTTGGTCACATCGCCGAGGCCGGAGCAGATGCTCCGGCCATTTTTGTCATCAGAATGGCGTGTTAGAATGGTTGGCATGAAGATCTACCTGGTTGACGGTACTTACGAACTTTTCCGGCACCATTTTGGAGCGCCTCCCAGGAAGTCTCCGGATGGACGGGAGGTCGGCGCGACGGTCGGACTGCTGCGGACGCTTCTCCTGTTGCTCTCGGATCCGGATGTCACCCACCTCGCCTGTGCATTCGACCATCCGATCGAGTCATTCCGCAACGATCTGTTCCCCGGGTATAAAACGGGTGAAGGCGTCGATCCTGATCTGCTGGCACAATTCTCCCTGGCCGAAGAAGCCGTTTCTGCACTGGGGATCGTGATCTGGCCGATGGATGAATTCGAGGCCGACGATGCCCTGGCGACCGCTGTCTCACGCTTCATGAGTGAGACAAAGGTGGATCAAATTGTGCTGTGCTCGCCGGATAAGGATCTGATGCAGCTGGTTTCCGGGTCAAAAGTCGTATCCTGGGACCGACGGCGCGAGATCGTGACCGATGAGGCCGGCGTGATCGAGAAATATGGCGTTGGCCCGGGATCGATCCCCGATTGGCTGGCGCTGGTGGGCGATTCGGCCGATGGGATTCCCGGCATTCCGGCTTGGGGCGCGAAATCGAGCACGGTTGTGCTGGCGCGGTACAAGCATATCGAGAATATCCCTGAAGACTACGAAACGTGGGAAGTGAATGTCCGGGGGGCGAAACGACTGGCCGAGAACCTGAACCCCGAGCGGGAGACGGCGATCTTCTACCGGCAGTTGACCACGCTGCGCGACGATGTACCGCTGATAGAAACGTTTGAAGACCTGGAATGGCGGGGCGCTCAACCACGTATGCGGGAAATTTGCCGGGCGATCGGAGATGAGAAACTCCCGGAGCAGGTCTCCCGGTGGAAGTCCTCTGCCGGCAGTTAGGATCGGTGAGTTAGAAAGACAGTGACAATTAAGAAATCTGGAGTCGAGTCATGGTGAGTTGCCAATGCGAGGGGATCGAGGAATCATTCAGCCAGTATTATGTCCAAAAAGAACTCTCCAGATATCGACGTAAAGGTCCCGACAAGACCACCCGAATTTTGACGGACGCGCTGCTGGAAAGAGGCGTGGATGGGCTGAGACTGCTTGATATTGGCGGTGGCGTTGGGATGATCCAATATGCTCTGGCTGAAGGTGGCGTCCGGTATGTCACCAGTGTGGAGGCTTCAACGGCGTATCTCAATGTGTCCAAAGAAGAAGCGGAACGTCGGGGATTTTCAGATCGGATCAGCTACTCGCATGGAAACTTTGTCGAGATGGCTCAGGAGATTTTCCCTGCTGATATCGTTACGCTGGATCGTGTGATCTGCTGCTATGATGAGGTGGAAAAGTTGGTCGACCTTTCGGCTGAACGAGCTGGCAAATATTATGGTCTGGTCTATCCGCGTGATGTCTGGTGGGCCAAGATCGTGGTGGGAATCGGGAATATCTTCTATCGGCTGCGGGGAAGCCCGTTTCGTTCGTTTGTTCATTCAACGAAAGTGGTTGAAGCAAGAACTAGCAGAGCTGGACTCAGACGAATTTTCTATCAACAGACGCCATTTTGGCAAGTCGTGGTTTATGCTCGCTAAATAGTCCTGACCGCTGACCAGACCAGCTGACCGGTTTCCATCCACTGGATTGACAGTTGAGTCGTTAAAACCTGCATTTACACTAAGACTTTTTTCGTAACAGAGATAGGGCCGTTTTGTTCCCGGCTAAAAATCCTGTATAGTAATAGAAACGTGTGAAAGGAGCGGGCAGTATGGTCGATTTTGATCTGACGCACAGCAACGGCGGCGACAACGAACCGGTCGAAAAGATCAGCCGCAAGCAGTACGTGAAAGAACTGGAACGGCTGCAGATGGAACTCGTCAAGATGCACGAGTGGATCCGCCGTGAGAAGAAAAAGGTGGTCATTATCTTCGAGGGCCGGGATGCTGCCGGTAAGGGCGGCACGATCAAACGGATCACCGCCCGGCTCAATCCCCGCGTGGCGCGCGTGGTCGCGCTGGGGACGCCAAACGACCGCGAGAAGACCCAGTGGTGGTTCCAGCGCTATGTCGCTCATCTGCCGGCCGGCGGCGAGATGGTGCTGTTCGACCGCTCGTGGTACAACCGGGCGATCGTCGAGCCGGTGATGGGCTTTTGCACCCAGGAGCAGTACGAAGAATTCCTCCGTACCTGCCCGGAGTTCGAACGCATGCTGATCCGCTCCGGCATTACCCTGATCAAATACTGGTTCTCGGTTAGCGATGAGGAGCAGGAACGCCGCTTCCTGGCCCGCAACACGGACCCGGCCCGCCGCTGGAAACTGAGCGAGATGGACCTCGAGTCCCGCCGCCGTTGGGTGGATTTCTCCAAAGCCAAGGACCGCATGTTCGCGGTCACGGATACCAAACATGCGCCGTGGTATGTGGTCAATGGCGATGTCAAACGTCACGCCCGCCTGAACTGTATCGCTCACCTGTTGAACATAATCCCCTATCAGGATGTGGTCGAACCACCGTTGGAATTTCCGCCGCTGCCGGATACTTCGGTATACGTCCGGCCGCCGATCACCGATCAGACCTTTGTCCCTGAAATCTATCCCGATGAGATCCTGCTGGAAGAGGATAACTGACCGGGCGGTAAAATCAGCCGAATGAATCGGATCCAGATCATCGGCCCGGCTGGTTCGGGCAAGACTGCGCTGGGAGCGCACCTGTCCGTCCTGCTGGGCTTGCCCCATGTCGAACTGGACAGCCTGCATTGGCGGGAGAATTGGCAGCAAACCCCTTTGGATGAGTTTCGGCAGGCCGTTGTAGAGGCCCTGTCTGGCGATGCCTGGGTCGTGGATGGCAATTACAGCAAGGTGCGGGACATTATATGGCAGCAGGTGCAGGTGGTGGTCTGGCTCGATCTGCCGCTGCTGGTGGTGCTGTACCGGCTGCTGGCCCGCAGTCTGAGGCGGGCGATCTCAGGGGAGGTGTTGTGGGCTGGTAACCGCGAGTCGTTCCGGCAGTTATTTTTCTCCCGAGATTCGCTGCTGTTGTACACATTGCAGACCTTCCGGAGACGGCGCCGGACCTATACCGAGTTGTCGGCTGCGCCCGAGAACGAGCGGATCCGATTCGTTCGGCTGAGCAGTTCGGCGGCCGTCCGACGATGGGTCGAGCAGGTCACACCAACTGACTGATCCACACGCGATTTTACATGCATTAAACACGTCTGGGTTTGACCGGCCTGATGATTAGGCGTACAATTTCAGAAACCATGTAAGGGAGATCCCAATGAGCAAACGCAAAAAAGAAGTTATCATCCCCACTGGCGGAGCCAAGCCCCTGGCGCCGTACTCGCCGGGTATTCGATCCGGGCGGCTGGTGTTCACATCGGGCCAGGTCGGGTTGGACCCCACCACCGGCAAGCTGGTTGAGGGCGGGGTGGCTGCCCAGACCCGCCAGGTGATGCTCAACGTCCAGGCTGTGCTTGAGGCGGCTGGCTGCGGGATGAAAGACGTGATCAAGTGCACGGTCTTCATGCGTGATATGGCTGATTACGGCGCGATTAACGAGGTGTATGGCGAGTTCTTTCCCAAGAATCCGCCGGCCCGCTCGGCCATCGCGGTGCTCGGGTTACCGATTGACGCGCTGGTAGAGATCGAGGCGATCGCCGTCCGTCCCAAAAAGTAAGGATTGATGTCTGGCGAGTTGATCCTGCTGGTCGATGACGAACCGAGCATCACCCAGCTTGTAAGCCTATATCTTGATCAGGAGGGGTACAAGACCCTGTCGGTCGCCGATGGCCGGTCTGCGCTGGAAGCGGTGGAACGTAACAACCCGGCCCTGGTCGTGCTGGATGTGATGCTGCCCGAGCTGGATGGTTTCGAGGTCTGCCGGCAGTTGCGCGCTGGTGGTCAGGGAGTCCTGATCCTGATGCTGACCGCCAGGGATGAGGACATCGATAAGATCGTCGGCCTGGAATTGGGGGCAGACGATTATATGACCAAGCCCTTCAACCCGCGCGAGCTGGTGGCCAGGGTCAAAGCGATGCTGCGGCGGGTCAACCGGACTTTTTCCGATGGTTCTCAGGCTGCGGCTCATCTGGGTGACCTGTCGATCGACCCGGCCAGCCGGGAGGTGCGGGTTGGCGGGGAGATCGTTGAACTGCGCACCCAGGAATTTGACCTGCTGATGGCTTTTGTCGAGCACAAGCGGATGGTGCTGACGCGCGAGCAGCTTTTGAAACTGGCCTGGGGATATGACTATCTCGGCCAGACCCGGACGGTGGATGTGCATGTCGCCCACCTGCGCAAAAAGATAGCTGACAGCACGGTCAAGATTGAAACGGTGACCGGGGTGGGGTACAAACTGGTCGTCTGATGTCAGGTTCGCTGCGATCCCGATTATTCCTTGGCTTTGTCGTCCTGACGGTCGTCATCCTGCTGGTTTCGGCGGTCACACTGCTGCTGGTGGTAGCGCGGAACAACCTGGCCGTGCGGGTCGAGCTGCGTAATACGGCTGTCCGGGTGCTGCCGAATCCCGAGATCGATCTGGGGCGTCCGGAAGGATACCGGTCGGCGGTGGACCTGATCGCCGAGCGGACCGGGTACCGCATCCTGGTGCTCTCGCGGCAGGGCAGGGTGCTGGCAGATTCAGGGGCTGAGGAATATCCTGGATTTCCTGATTTCAACGTTATCCCTAAAGACCCACTGCGCGATGTCTTCACGATCAACGATACGGATGGCCGCCTGTGGTTGTACACCGGCCGCCCGCTGCCAAACGGGATGGTCCTGTTGATCATGGAACCGCGCCAGCCATTGCGGGATGTGTTTAACTCGCCGATCAGCCTGGACCTGCTGCGTGCGCTGGCGCAATCCGGGATAGTGGCGTTGGTGTTATCGGTGATCATGGCTTTTCTGTTGAGTAATTCGGTTGCCTCCCCACTGCAGGAAATATCTACCGCAGCCCGCCAATTGGCGGCTGGCCGGAAGACGTTCGTCCACCCGGAAGGACCGCGCGAGGTACGCGTGCTGGGTGAGGCTTTCAATGATATGGCCACCAAGGTGTTTACCAGCCAGCAGTCCCAGCGAGATTTTGTGGCCAATGTTTCGCATGAGCTTAAGACGCCCCTGACCTCGATCCAGGGATTTGCCCAGGCGATCCTCGATGGGACCGCCCGCACCCCAGTGGATCAGGAACGGGCCGCCCAGGTGATCTATGACGAGGCCAGCCGGATGCACCGCCTGGTGCTGGACTTGCTCGATCTGGCCCGGCTGGATGCCGGTACGGCCGATTTGCGCCGGGAACCGGTCGAGATCGATCACTTGCTGCAGGCTGTCATTGCCCGCCTGACGCCGCAATCCGTCCAGGCTGAGGTCTCCCTGGTGGACCAGATCGGCAGCCTGCCGGCGGTGATCGGCGATGGCGACCGGCTTTCACAGGTCTTCAATAATTTGGTGGAGAATGCCATCAAGCACACGCCGGCGGGCGGTAAAGTCTGGCTTTCGGCTGAAGTTGGCCAGGGGCAAGTGCGGGTATCGATCCGGGATACCGGCAGAGGGATCCCGGAGGATGAACTCGAGCGGATCTTTGAGCGGTTCTACCAGCTGGATAAAGCCCGCAAAGGTGGACCGGCACACGGCGCGGGGTTGGGGTTGGCGATCGCTCACCAGATCGTGGAAGCCCACGATGGACAGATCACGGTGGAAAGCCGGGTCGGGGAGGGCAGCCTGTTCCAGGTCACGCTTCCAATCGCGCGGTCTGATGATCCCACCCTGCAGATGCCGGCAGTTAAATGATCTCCCTGGTAGCTACTGGATGACCGTTTCGCGCGCCAGTTGGGTCTCGCGAAATACCTCGACCCGTTCTTTCCCATCTGAGGTCAGGCGGACGATGCCGTCTTTGATGTAGATCAAATCGTTGGACAGCAATTGGTCGATCATCCGCCGGGTCGTACTGGCCGGCCAGCGGAAGTGATGGTAAAGCGTTCCGACAGCCAGTTCCTCCCGCTCCTTATCAGTTCCCTCGTGGTTGAAGATGTGTGCCAGGATCACCTGGATATCGAAGTTTTTCTCCTGGTTCTGCCGCCGCAGCCAGGTGGAAAGCAGCCCATATTTCGGGGAGAGGACCCAGGCAGCAAAGAAGAACAAGAACATCATCAAGACCATAGACGCCGATATTGAGGAGTTCCAGGTTTCCGCCAGTTTGAGGTCAAAAGCCCGGTTCAAGCCGCGCAGGACCGCATCCACCTGGAACAAGCCTAGAACGCTGCCGCGCGCCAGGTCGTAGCCAAAATAGGCTCCGGCCGCCCCGATCAGCGAACTGATCACCAGCATCCGGGAGAGATTGTCCGTCAGGATGTAGGCTGCCGCCGGGGGGATGATGAAGAAGGCGATCACCAGGATCGAGCCGACGGCTTCGAAGGCTCCGACTGCCACCAGGCTGATCGTGACCATCAGGGCATAATGCAGCACACCCGGCCGGAATCCGAGTGCGGCTGCCAGAGCGGGATCGAAGGTTGATAACTTCAGTTCTTTGAAGAATA
Source organism: Anaerolineales bacterium (assembly GCA_020059485.1). Classification (GTDB taxonomy): domain Bacteria; phylum Chloroflexota; class Anaerolineae; order Anaerolineales; family UBA11579; genus UBA11579. Next base: position 27,853 of record JAGVCA010000019.1, on the reverse strand, counting down.
CGAGAACGAAGGCCAATGTCAGCAGTGTGATCAGCGTCATGACCGTGATCGACTTTGGCCAGAAGATCAGCAGCGGTTCGGTTTCGAGTAACCCGGCTTGCCAGGCTTGGGCGGGCGAATATTCCCCACAGTTCGAACATTGTTCGGAGAACACCGCACCCTCATCGCGCGGGCCGATGCCCAGTTCGCGGCAGTTGGTGCACTGACGGGAGAACTCCGCCTCAGGCGAGTCTGGGGTGATGGTAACGGCCTCGCAGTTCTCCAGGCAGTGGCTGTTCGTGTCCGCCCAGGCGACTCCGATCTCGCCGATCATGACGGCATCCTCATCCATATGGACATCCTGTACAAAGCGGGAGACCAGAATGACGGCAATTGCGAACATCAGCGGGAAGGCCAATCCCAGGGCGGCATCCTGTTTGACCAAGCCGGATCGGTAGATCGCTTCCGTCAGGACGACGGTGGCGACCCCGGCAGCCGCAGCACCGATGATCAGCCAGGGAGAAGAGAGGTCTGGTTCCTGGCCGAGCAATTGGGTCAGCACCATGAACGCGACCACGATCCCGAGCAGCACCGTATGGCTGATCGCATCGCTGGTCAACGACATACCGCGCAGCAGCAGGAAGGTGCCCAGCAGCGCGCCTGAGATCGCGATCAGGCCGCCAATGATCGTGGCTGTGTTCTGCGGGGAACGCAGGAAGGTATTGATCTCCAGATTGGAGAAAAAGTTGAGCAAGAACTTGATGAATAAACCTTCGATCTCGAACATCAGGCCAGTTCCTCCTGCAGGATCTTTTCCAGCTTGTGGATTGCCGTCTCGGGGAGCAGCTCACGGATATCACGCTGCCGGTCTTCTGCGATTAAAGGTAGGTCCAGGGTTTGATTGTATTGGCGGTAGAGGTCCCACATCAGGGTGTTGGTAGCGTTATCGGCTGCAGCCTGGCGGCCTGCCTCGGTCAGCTGCCAGCCGCCATTGACAGGCTGCACCTGGTCTTTGTTTACCAGCTGTTGCAAGCCCTGTTTGACCGCCGAGCCGCGCATTCCCTTCAGGAACGACTCCGGTACAACTGTGCTGAGCGAGTCGTGGTCATAGGCATAGTGGAATAGGTCATCCAGCACCATTTGGGCTGCAAACCGTTTCTGATCCTGGCGCTGGCGCAGCAATTGCCAGATCAATCCACGCTGTGGGGCAATACTGATCGAGATCACCACCAGCAGGAAAGCGACTACGATGATCATCGGCCCGGTCGGGAGGTCGGTATCGAGCGCACTGATGATGGCACCGACGCCTCCGGAGAACCCGCCAAAAATGGCCGCCAGGGTCACCATCTGGGTGAGCTTGTTGGTCCACTGCCTGGCGGCGATCCCTGGGGCGATCAGCATCCCGACCATCATGATCACGCCAGCCAGCTGAAGACCGAGCACGATCGCCACGACGATCAGGGTGGAGAGCAGTGTGCTGAACAGGTTGACCCGAAACCCGTTTGCGCCGGCAAATTCGGCGTCGAAGGTGATCAGTTTGAACTCTTTCCAGAAGAGGACCAACAGGAACATGGTTGCCAGGCCAATGCCAGCGATCAGCCGGACATCTTTTTCCACGATGGCGGCGGCCTGGCCAAAAATGAAGGTGTCCAGGCCGGCCTGGCTGGCGTCCGGACGGGCCTGGATATACGCCAGCAGGGCAATCCCAGCAGCGAACCAGGAGGCCAGGACGATCCCCATGGCGGTATCCTGCTTGATCCTGGTAGTGTCTGTCAGCAGGCGGATGAATTGAACGCCGAGCCAGGAGGCCACACCGGCCCCGATCAGGAGGAATCCCAATTCGCGCCCGGCTAACAGGAAGGCAATCGCCACGCCGGGCAGAGCGGCATGGGAGAGGGCGTCTCCCATCAGGCTTTGCTGACGCAGCACGGCAAAACAGCCGAGGACACCGCTGATGATCCCCAGCAGCGAACCGCCAATCGCCACCGTCCGCAAGGTGTAATCGTAGCGCACCCCTAGAACGAACTGGCTGTAGGGGAGGAACAGCAGCGTGATCAGGGTGATGGCACCGATCAGCAGCCAGACACGCCGGTCTTCAGGTGAGAATCCTGGTAGCATCAGCCGGCCTCCGCGGTTTTCTTCACTTTGTCTTCGTAGAGGTAGGAAACCCGGCCGCCGTAGGTCTGGCGCAGTTTTTCGGATGTGAAGGTGGTCTCGACAGGCCCGCTGGCAACCACTTCGACATTCAGCAGCGTGACCCAGTCGAAGTATTCCTCGATCGTTTGCAGATCATGGTGTACCACCAGCACCGTTTTGCCGCGGTCTCGCAGCTCGCGCATGATGGCTATGATGGCGCGTTCTGTGACCGCGTCCACTGCAGCGAACGGTTCGTCCATGAAGTAGATCTGGGCATCCTGGACAAGTGCCCGGGCAAGGAATGTGCGCTGCTGCTGCCCGCCGGAAAGCTGGCTGATCTGCCGGTTGGCAAAGTCCTCCAGGCCGACCTGTTCCAGTGCGTACATGGCGATTTCGTGTTCCTTGCCGCCTGGGCGGCGGATCCAGCCCAACTGGCCATACAGGCCCATTGTGACGACATCGATCACGGAAGTGGGAAAGTCCCAGTCGACACTGCCCCGCTGCGGTACATAGCCGACAAAACTGCGGGCTTTCTCGTATGGCAGGCCGAAAAACCGCACCGTACCGGCTGCCCGCGGGATCAACTGTAAGGCTGCTTTGATCAGGGTGCTTTTTCCCGCGCCGTTGGGCCCGACGATCGCAGTCAGGACGCCTTCCGGGATGCGCAAATCGACATCCCAGATAGCCGGTTTACCGTTGTACGCCACTGTCAGGTCATCGATCACCAGAGCGTCGGGGGTTTCGCCATTTTCGCTGGTCTCGGGTTTTGATTTCATGTGATGGCTCTCCTTTAAAGCGGATGATCAGGATCTGTAAACGTCAGCATGCAGCCAGATCAGCTGCCACAGTCTGCTGTCAGGAGATCTGCTGGCGGCTGAGGGCTGAGCTCTACCGGCCAGTCGGCAATCGTGGCTGCCGCGCCGGCACAGTCATACGATTGCAGCACAGTGTACACATTTTCCGCCAGCATCCCAATATAAGTGCCCCCGAAAGTGCCGGGTTCACCCATGGCGTCGGAATACATCTCGCGCAGCCCGATCCGGACCTCACCGCCGGCTGCCCTGACCGCCTCGATCACAGCTTCGATCGTGTCTGGCGGGATGCTGCTCTCGACAAACACCACCGGGATCTGGTTCTGGAGGATAAAGTCCACCACGCCCTGGATATCACCGACCCCGGCTTCATCTTCCGTGCTCAGGCCCTGAATGGCGGTCATCTCCCAGCCAAAGGCTGCCCCGAAATACTGGAAAGCATCATGTGAGGTCACCAGATATCGCTGGCCTTCATCCACCGACCGCATGCTCTGATTGGCCCAGTCAAACAGGAGCTCCATCTGGGAGGTATAGACCTCGCCGTTGGCGGTGTAGATCCCAGCATGGTCCGGGTCAACCTCGGACAGGGTCTCGGCCAGATCGGTGATCGTCAATTCCCAGTTGCGGGGATCGAACCAGAAGTGCGGGTCATCCACGTCGACCAGCTCTTCAGAGAGATCAAAGCCGCCGATAGTGAAGCCACCTTCTTTGACCGGTTTGCTCATCGCATAGATCACCACGCCCTGCTCGCGCAGCGCTTCGAAGACGGTATCGAACTGGCCTTCCAGGAATAAACCACTATACACAACCATGTCGGCTTCATTCATGGCGGCGATATCCGACTCTGTCGGCTGGTAAAGGTGCGGATCGATCCCTGCGCCCATCAAGGGAATGATCTCGATCCCCTCAACACCATCGGTCAGGATAGTGAGGAGATCATAAGCCTGGGTGGTTGTCCCGACGATCATGAAGACGTCATCGGCATAGATTCCGGACCCGGCCGGGTTTCCATCGGCTGGAGGTTGTGTCCCGGTTTGAGATCCACTACAGGCTACCAGAAGCAGGGCGGCTGCAAGCAGCCAAAAGGTGAAGGGGGTTGTTCTTTTCATCACAAAATTCTCCATTACTAATTAATAATTTAGGCAAAACAAAATTTAATAAAGTATACTTGTCTGGACCCAATTTGTCAAGACGGATCTGATCCACGCCAAAAACTGCCGGGATGCTGTCGGGCAGCATTGAACGGCCCCAGATACAGTGGGTGACAGAACACCACTGTTTAATTATAATAACAGCAATGGATAACACGCCTCGGGTGACGGTCATCGTCCCATGCTATAACGAAGAGAAGACTATTGGGGGATTACTGCAAGCGCTGGCGCGCCAGACTTTTCCAATCAGCCAGATGGAGATCTTGATCCTGGATGGCATATCTGTTGATCGAACCCTTGAAACGGTCGCGGAATTTAGTCAGGGCAACGGCAATCTGCAGGTTCGGGTGGTGCCAAACCCGAAGCGGATCATCCCGGCAGCGTTGAACCTCGGCATTCAGGAGGCCAGGGGAGAGTTTGTCATCCGGCTGGATGCACACTCGGTCCCGCATCCGGAATACGTCGCCCGCAGCGTTTCAGGCCTGGAACAGCATCTGGGCGACAATGTTGGGGGTGTGTGGAAGATCGTCCCCTCCAATAATTCCTGGATCGCCCGGTCGATCGCCGCCGCTGCTGCTCACCCGCTGGCGGTTGGAGATGCCAAATACCGCTATGCCGATACGCCGGGGGAAGTGGATACCGTTCCTTTTGGGGCTTTCCGCCGCGAGTACATCCAGCAAATCGGCGGCTTTGACGAGACCCTGCTTACGAATGAGGATTATGAGCTCAACACCCGCATCCGGTTGTCTGGCGGGAAATTATGGTTGGACCCGAATATTCAGGTACAATACTACTCCCGTTCGAACCTGGGGCAGCTCGCTCGGCAGTATGCCCGGTATGGTTTCTGGAAAGTGGCCATGCTGAAGCGATACCCGAAAAGTTTACGCTGGCGGCAAGCAATGCCGCCGCTGTTTGTGCTTGGCGTGATCGGGCTTAGTCTGCTCTCTCTCTGGTTTCCGCCTGCCCTCTGGCTGCTCGGCGTGATCCTGGGGGTCTATGCGATGGCTTTACTGCTCAGCGGGATCGACCTGGCGCTTCAGGCCAATCAGCCTGGATTATTGTTTGGCGTCCCCCTGGCCATCCTGGTGATGCACTTTACCTGGGGAGGTGCTTTTTTGTTTGGTCTTGTGCGCCATATTCTGGTTCGAAAGTCTGACGGGTAAGGAAGACCTGATCTCTGATGCGAAAACGGATCCAATCTAATTGGAAACTGCGGCCTGGGGAGCGGCGCTTTTTGATCATTCTCGGGGACCTGGTCGTTGCCTGGGTTGCGTTTGCGATTGCAGTCTATGTGTGGGCCAATGCGCAGGTGCAGCCCCAAATGATCATGGACTTCATCCAATCCCGGCTGCAAGCCTGGTTTTACTGGCTGCCGGTCTTCTGGGTCATTCTCCCGATAGATAGTTATGACAGCCGAACCACCTCCGACAGCCGCAGGACGATTCGCTCTATTTCCACAGCCGCGCTGATCGGCGCGGTGATCTATCTGGTAGTCTACTTTGCTTCCGATCAGTCTCTTCCCCGTCGTGGTGTGGCGGCTTTCCTGGCTTCAGCAGTGGTACTGACGCTGCTGTGGCGATTGCTCTATATCTGGGTATTCACCGGTACACGCTTTATCCACAATGTACTTGTGGTTGGGGCAGGGGAATCGGGTAAAGCGATCATTCAGGTAATCAAAAGCACCAATCCCCCCTACCGGGTGATCGGGCTGGTTGACGATGACCCCGAAAAACAAGACCTGGTGATCGAGGGGCAAAGAGTTCTCGGTTCATGCAGCCAGCTATTGGTCCTGGCCGAGAGCAACGATGTGACCGAGTTTATCGTGGCGATCACCGGCCGGATGCTGCCAGCGACCTTTCAGATCTTGCTGGAGGCACAGGAGCGGGGGATTGAAATCACCCGGATGCCGGTGGCTTACGAAGAGATGCTTGAACGCGTCCCGATCGATTTCCTGGAAGCGGATTGGATCCTGCGTTCCTTTGTAGATGAAAGCCGGATCAGCGCCTTCTATGCTCTGACAAGCCGGTTACTGGATCTGATTGGCGGCGCTGTCGGGATCGTAATGATGGCGCTGCTCTATCCGTTGATCGCGGTTGGGATCCTGCTCGAGACTGGCCGGCCAATCGTTTTCACCCAGGTGCGGGCGGGCAAAGGCGGGGTCCCGTTCACGATCCTGAAGTTCCGCAGCATGTATGTGATCGACGAAGGCGGGTCGATCTCTTCGATGACCCAGGAATCCGATCAACGGGTCACGCCGTTCGGACGGCTGCTGCGGAAATCCCACCTGGATGAGACGCTGCAGTTCCTGAATGTGCTGCGGGGTGAGATGAGCCTGGTTGGTCCTCGGCCTGAACTGCCCCGCCTGGTGGACCATTTTCAGCAACACATCCCGTTCTACCGGGCGCGCCTGCTGGCCAAACCAGGTATCACCGGCTGGGCCCAGAACCACTTGTCCTATGCCAGCAACATCGAAGAGACTAAGATCAAGCTGGAATACGACCTGTACTATATCAAACATCGCTCACTCCTGATGGATATCGGCATCCTGCTGCGAACTGTCGCATCCGTGCTCGGTTTCCGGGGAAGGTAAGCGCAGGTAATCCTGATGAAAGACCATTTTTTCTTCCGCAATCGCGCCATCTTTATTTTCGATCTGGGTTTGATCCTGCTTTCCGTTTTGCTCAGCTTCCTATTGCTCCTTAATGTCGTCCAGGTGTTTGTTGATTATCTGTTCACCATGCTGGTGATGCTGGTTGCTGCCCTGATCATCAAACCGCTGATCTACCGCCGTTTTGGGCTTTACCAGCGTTTCTGGGTGTATGCCAGCGTGCGGGAACTGGTCACGATCACCCTGGCAGTGACTACGGCCTCGGCGGCGGTTGCCGGGTTGATGTACTTGTTGCGGGCGCTGGGCGCGTTTGTGTACTTCGCCCGGTCGATACCGGTGATAGACTGGCTGCTCTCCCTACTGTTGGTCGGCGGGGTGCGATTCCTGCCGCGCATCCTCTCTGAAGAGATGTTCAGCCGCCGCGGTAAATCCGCCGAAGGGCAGGTCCTGGTGGTCGGGGCTGGGGATGCCGGCGCGCTGGTGGTGCGCGAGATGCACAAAAACCCGCAGCTGGCGCTCAGCCCGGTGGCTTTTCTTGATGACGATCCCCAGAAACAGGGTGTCACCATCCACGGCGTGCCGGTGGTCGGGACACTGAACGATCTGGCTCAAACACTGGACGAGATCTTGATCAGTGAAGTGATCATTGCCATTCCCAGCGCGCCAGGGCGGGTGGTGCGGCGTGTGGCAGAAGTCTGTCAGGCGAAACAAGTGGCTTTCCGCACGATGCCGGGGATCTACGAACTGATCGGAGGGACCGTCAATGTCAGCCGGCTGCGTGAGGTCGATATTACCGACCTGCTGCGCCGAGAGCATGCCCAGATCAATCAGGAGCGCGTGGATAAACTGCTCAAGGGCCGCCGGGTTCTGGTCACCGGGGCCGGCGGGTCGATCGCCAGTGAATTGTGCCGCCAGATCGCCCGGTGGCAGCCAGCCAGTCTCGTGCTGGTCGGGCATGGCGAAAACAGCATCTTTGAGATCGCGCTTGAACTGGAGGAAAGTTTCCCCTCCCTGGACAAGCACCCGCTGATCGCCGATGTGCGCGACCGGCATCGGCTAAGAAAGATCTTTGAGCGTTACCAGCCTGAGGTCATTTTCCATGCCGCTGCCCATAAGCATGTCTCCCTGATGGAGCGGAATGCTGAGGAAGCAGTCACCAACAATGTGGTTGGCACCCGTAACGTGGTCGAGATTGCTCTCGAGTTTGGCATCGAGCATCTGGTGATGATCTCGACCGATAAGGCGGTCTGCCCGACCAGTATCATGGGCGCTACCAAGCGGCTGGCCGAGATGATCGTGCTGCAGGCTGCCAGCCGGCATAACCGCCATTTTTCGGTGGTCCGGTTCGGCAACGTGTTGGGCAGCCGCGGCAGCGTGGTCCCGCTCTTCCGCCGCCAGATCGCTGCCGGCGGGCCGGTAACAGTGCGTGACCCAGAGGTGGAACGTTACTTCATGACGATTCCGGAGGCCGTCTATCTGGTGCTGCAGGCTTTTGCGCTCGGGCTGGGCGGCGAGGTGTTCCTGCTCAATATGGGCGAACCGGTAAAGATCCTCGACCTGGCCCGCGATCTGATCCGTCTTTCCGGGCTGGAACCCGGGCAGGATATTGAGATCGTATTTACCGGCCTGCGCCCTGGCGAGAAGATCAGTGAGGTGCTGTGGGATGAGGGCGTCGATCAACTCCCCACCGACCATCCTGAAATCTCCCGGTTAGACCGGATCGAAGTTCTGGAGATGGATGAACTGGACGATGTCATTCGCCGCTTGGTGGTGCTGGCCGAGGCAGGTGAGGTCGACCGGCTGATAGAATTACTGGATGAGGTCGTCCCTGGCGCCCGCATCCGCGAGACACCTTCGCCAGACCTGACCGCATTGATCTAACCCCAATCAAGATCGGATTAACAAGTATGCCTGTTTTGGAACCAGCAGAATGGCAGCAATGGATTAAGCGCTTCTCTGAGGCGCACCTGCTGCAGCACGGTCAGTGGGGCGCGTTGAAGGCATTTTTTGGCTGGCAGCCTGTCCAGTTGACGGCAGGGGGCAGCGGTGCTCTGGTCCTGTTCCGGCAGCTGCCGCTGGGTTTTTCCCTGGGATACATCCCAAAAGGTCCGCTTGGAGAAGATTGGACGGTCTTATGGCCGGAACTGGATGCACTCTGCCGGCAACGTCGGGCAGTGTTCCTCAAGGTCGAACCGGATGCGTGGGGGGAGGATTATCTCCAAACTGAACAACTGCGGGCAGCCGGGTTCCGTCCCAGCGCTCACAGCCTGCAGCCGCCGCGCACCGTGGTCCTGGATATCAGCGGCGATGAGGATGAGATCCTGGCGGCGATGAAGCAGAAGACCCGTTATAACATCCGCCTGGCCGAGCGCAAGGAGGTAGTCGTCCGCCCCTCGCATGATCTAGAAACCTTCACCCGGATGATGGCGGTGACTGGCGAGCGGGATGATTTTGGGGTCCACACACCAGACTATTACCGGCGGGCATATGAGTTGTTCCATCCTGCCGGGCTGTGCGAACTGCTGATCGCCTATTATCAGGACCAGCCGCTGGCCGGCCTGATGGTCTTTGCTGCAGGCAAGCGGGCCTGGTACCTGTATGGTGCTTCTAGCAACCGGGAGCGCAACCGGATGCCGGCTTACCTGATCCAGTGGGAGGCGATCCGCTGGGCGAAGGCGCGCGGCTGTACCAGTTACGATCTGTGGGGGGTGCCGGATGCCGATGAAGACATGCTGGAAGCCGGGTTCATGGAGCAGGAGGACGGGCTGTGGGGGGTGTACCGCTTCAAGCGCGGCTTCGGCGGAGAGGTCCGCCGGGCAGCGGGGGCCTGGGACCGGGTCTATCGCCCGGGACTATATCTGGCGTACCGGACGATGATGGCCCGCCGGGGTGGCGAGTGATGGAGGCAAAATACTGCCTGCAATGCGGCACACGCCTGGAATCTCAGTACCTGGACGGACGCCCGCGCCAGGTCTGCCCGGCCTGCGGTTGGGTGCATTATCCTCATTTGAAGGTCGCGGCGGCTGCCCTGATTGAGCACGACGGCGGTGTATTGCTATTGCAGCGCGCCAGCCGACCCTGGCAGGGCAGTTGGAACCTGCCGGCCGGGTATGTCGAGGTGGATGAATCCCCCGAACGAGCCGCCGAGCGTGAGGCCCGCGAAGAAACCGGCCTGATTGTGCAGGCCGGGCGGCTGTTCGGTCAGTACTTTTACGATGACGACTTGCGCGGTAATGGGCTGCTGCTGGTCTTCAGTGGCATTGTCACCGGCGGGCTGCTGACATTGAATGGCGAATCGACTGCCAGCGGGTATTACGTCCCCGGCGATCTGCCAGAAGATCTCTGCGGTGCCGGGCATGCCCGCGCCCTGGCCGACTGGCAGCGGGAGCGTGCCAGATGACCATGGACGCCCGCAGCTGGAACCGGATCGTGGCCGCCTTCCCCCAGACGCACTTATTACAAACCTGGGAATGGGGACAGGTCAAAGCCCAGTTCGGCTGGAAGCCTTTCACCCGCACCTGGGAAGTGGATGGTGAGATCGCTGCGGCTGCCCTGATCCTGGAGCGGACCATCAACCTGGGCGGGATGGCGGCCCGGCTGCGGATGCACTACACGCCCAAAGGGCCGTTACTGCGCGACTGGTCTGATGCCGGTCTGCGCGTCCGGGTGATCTCTGACCTGGAATCCTTTGCTCGTCAGAGGTCCGCCTTCCTGCTCAAGATCGATCCCGATGTACCGGTAGGGACTGGTGTGCCCGGTGATCCGGATGCGCAGGAGGGCTTGATCGGGCAAACCCTGACACAGGAACTGACCGGGCGTGGCTGGCATTTCTCGGATGAGCAGGTCCAGTTCCGTAATACCGTGCTGGTGGACCTGACGCAGAGCGAAGATGACCTGCTGGCGGCTATGAAATCCAAAACCCGTTACAACGTCCGGCTGGCAGGCCGCCGCGGGGTGACCGTCCGTCAGGGCAGCCCGGCTGACTTTGAGCGGCTGTACCGCATGTATGCCGAGACCGCGGTCCGGGACGGTTTTGCTATCCGCGGGCAAGAATATTACCAGGCGGTGTGGCAGACCTTTGCCGAGGGCGGCATGCTGACCCCGCTGGTGGCTGAAGTGGAGGGCGAGCCGGTCGCCGGGTTGATGCTGTTTGCCTTCGGCGGGCGGTGCTGGTACCTGCATGGGATGTCCACCGAGGCGCACCGCAACCTGATGCCGACCTACCTGCTGCAGTGGGAGGCGATGCGAACCGGCAAGGCGCAGGGCTGCCGTACCTACGACATGTGGGGTGCGCCAGACGAATTCAGCGAGGAAGATAGTATATGGGGCGTGTACCGTTTCAAGGACGGTTTTGGCGGCTGGGTGCTGCGCACGATCGGCGCGTGGGATAAACCGCTGCGCCCGCTGGTGTTCCAATTGTATGCCCGGGTGTGGCCGCGCATTATGGATGTGCTGCGCGCCCGGGGTAGGGCCCGCACCCGCGAGGGGTTGGCCCGGGGAGGATAAGATGAAAGAACTGCCGAAAGTGACGCTGACGCACCTGCCGACTCCGGTGGATGAGATGCCGCGTTTATCCGCCGCGCTGGGCGGGCCGCGCTTGCTGGTCAAGCGCGACGACCTGACCGGGCTGGCCTTTGGCGGCAACAAGACCCGCAAGCTGGAATACTTGGTGGCGGAGGCGCAGGGCCACAGCGCCCGGACGCTGATCACCGCCGGGGCGATCCAGTCCAATCACTGCCGGCAAACCGCCGCATCCGCCCGCAAAGCCGGGATGGACTGTATTCTGGTGCTCTCTGGCGAGCCGCCGGAAATGCCGGAGGCGAATACTTACCTGGATGTGCTGCTGGGGGCCGAACTGGTGTGGACCAGTCTGGACGAGCGCGGCGAGATGCTCAACCAGACCTATCTGGAAGCCGAGGCGGACGGCAGGTCGCCGTTCCTGATCCCGTACGGCGGGAGCAGCCCGGTAGGCGCGGCGGCGTACGCCTATGCCATCCGGGAGATGTTAGGGCAGGGCGTGCAGCCGGACTGGATCGTGTTCGCGACCTCATCCGGCGGGACACAGGCTGGGCTGGCGGCCGGGAAGCGGTTGTTCGGGTATCAGGGGCTGGTATTGGGGATCAGCGTGGACGAGGAGGCTGGTAAGTTCGGGGCAATGGTTACAGAATTAGCAAAAGATACTACAATATTGCTAAATAATGCAATAAATATTACTAAATCGGAAATACTGGTCAACGATGACTACCTCGGCGGCGGCTATGCCGTGATGGGCGAACCCGAGCGGGAGGCTATACACCTGTTTGCGCGGCATGAAGGGCTGTTGGTGGACCCGGTGTATACCGGCAGAGCGGCGGCCGGCCTGATCGACCTGGTGAGGAAGGGCTTTTTCAAAAAGAGTGATACGGTGCTGTTCTGGCACACCGGCGGACAGCCGGCGTTGTTCGCGGAGAAGTATCGCAAAACTATTCTTACGGATTAAACAACAAACCCTCCATGACCGGAGGGCTTGTGTTTTGATGTGTCTCAGACTGTGAACTAGTTGTTGTTATCGTCGTTGTTGTTATTGTTATTGTTGTTATTGTCGTTGTTGTTATTGTCGTTGTTGTTCAGGTTATTGTCATCATCAATATTGTCCGAGTTGATCCCGTTATTGTCATTGTCGTCATCCATGTCATCGTCATCCATGTCGTCGTCATTCATGTCATCACCATCGTCATCTGACAGATCGTCCTCGAAGTGGAAGTCCAGCAGGGTGATGGTGCCATCCGCATTCTGGATGTATTCGATCTCGTAGCCAAGGCCGGCGGTGAATAGCGTGGTGAGATCTTCGGTTGTATTGATGGTGTAGGTCACGCCGTCAAACGTGAGAGTGTTGGCTGTCACCTCGGTCACCAGCACTTTGACCTCGACATCACCGTCGTCGTCACCATCAAAAAGGCTGTCATCCAGATCAAATCGCAGCAGGGTGATCGACCCATCCGGGTTGAGATTGAATTCGATCTCATAGCCCTGGCCAGGTACCAGCAGTGCTGTCAGGTCTTCGGCGGTGTCAACGGTATAGGTCACGCCGCCAAAAGTGATCGTAGTGGCGGTCACATCGGTGATGATAGCCTTCAATTCGTTACCGCTGCTCCCGTCTCGGGAGGTGGATTGGCTCTCAGGGGTATCAACGCTGTCATCATTCGGGGTGAGGCCGGCAGCCTGCAGTTGCTCAAGGGTGGCGGCATCGCAGGCTGTGGCAGTCAGGGCCAAAATGGTTACTGCTAGAATCAGGGTAAAAAGTTTGAAATTTTTCATGAGCATCTCCTTACAATAGTTGAACGATCAGCGAACGGAAATAAATATTTGTTCCCGGTTGAAGGCGGTTAATCATTACCATCATCCGGATCGTTGGAGTCATCGCTGTCATCTGGATCTTCAAAGGCGCTATCCTTATCATCTGTTATGTCCTCTTCATCATCGGTATCGTCCGATTCCACCTCATCGTCATCCCGCCGGTCATTCAGGCCTTCATTGTCATCATCCAGGTCTTCGTCAGGTTCATTTTCCTCTTCGCGGTCGTCGTCTATGTTTTCATCGTCAAACTGATTCGACTTGTCATCAGAGGTTTTGGCCTTATCCTCCTGGTCTTCCTGCAGGCGACTGATAAGTTCATCAAATCGGGATTGCAGCGAATTCAAACGTTCAAGTAAGGGTTCGTGTGCTGGATCTTCGGCAATCAATCGGGCAGCCTCAGCCAGATTGTACATGAAGTTCGAAATACTGTTTTGGAGGGCAGGGTTTGATAGATTTAAATTGGTTTGTTCCATCTCCCTCAGGCGTTCTTCGGCGTAATCCAAGCGCAGCTCAATGATGTCTGCAGTTTGGGAGGTGATGCCAACTCTTTGATCTTCCAGCCAGAGCTTGAGGGGGTAAAGGAATTGGTCTGGTTGGGCCTGGCGGGCGAATGAGGTAGTGGAAAACGTGAGTAACAACATGGCCAGAATCAATCCAATTGTTAATGTGCTTAGCCTGTAATTCGGTATCGAACTTCGGCTTACATTCATAAGACGGGCGAACCATGAAATCGACACGGTCTTTTCAGAGATCCTTTTTACCTGGGCCAAAAACTGGGCTTTCCCTGCGGCGCGGCGACTTGCATCTCGTTTCGGAACATCTCGCAGCAAGTCCAGCATTTCAATGATCTCTTCGGGTTGTTTTTTCTCGGTCATCATCTCGAAAGCCTCAGCCGATCCAATCTCTCAGGTTGTTGAGCGCCCGGCTGTGCAGCGCTTTCACACTGCCCACATTTCTGCCAATAATCCTGGCGATCTCTGCATTGTCCATCTGTTCCAGATATTTCAGCACGATCACGTGCCTCTGGTCTGGCGACAACCGCTCGACATGCTGCCGCAATAGTTCTGCCTGTTCCTTTTCGCTTACCGCATCATCAACGTGCTGATCACGCGCAACAAACGGCTGTGTTGTCGCTTCAATGCTGATTTCCGATTTGTTCTTTCTGAACTGATCCATGATCCAGTTGTGTGCGATCCGGTACAGGTATGGTCTAAGAAGGTCTCTGGGGCCTTTCTTTTTCTCCAGCGCATTCAGATACCGGGAAAATGTTTCACTCACACAATCTTCTGCCATTTGCTCCGAACCGGTCAGACGATAGGCATAGCGATAGAGTGGATCGCTGTAACGATCATAGATTTCAGCAAGTGCCTGTTGGTCAAATTGCTGGCCAAGGTTGAGCAGCTCAGTATCCGAGTAATCCACCGTATCATCCATTAGACGAAAATATCTCCCAATCGATACGGTTATTGAATCATCCCACATCTCGCGTATTACCCCCGGTGGAAATTTCTTGAATGCCCCATTAGTCCTGCTTGAGGGTCAGATCAACTGAAATAATCCATCTGCTCGATACGCTCGACGTTTGTGGCGAGTTCGGAGAGCAGCCCGGTGGCAGCCCGCAAGTAATCCATATCGCTGGTCTTGCCGCCCTCCACATAGCCCAGGGTATTGCCCTTGAGCACCAAGGCCTTCGAACGGGCGTTCTCGCCCAGTTCGATCAACCCCTGCCGCAAACGCCGTACCCCAAGTATCTGCTCAATGAGCTTGGTTGAGCTGGCCTGGGTCGAATGGCGGCGGTCGAAGCCTTCATCTCCGGTCTTGTAGCGGTTCATGTGCATCAGATTGCGCCGCTCGATCTGGAAATTGTCCTTAACCGGTGTGTTCAGCTGGACAACGTATTGCGTGTAATACTCACGGCTGCGGCCGCGCTGATTGGTGACCTCGGTGATCGTCACCTTGTGCCCGCGGTGCGTGCCCTGCAGGGTCGGGGTTGCAAAGCGGTGCTTTTGCTGCACCTGCCAGCCCATCTCCTCGGCCAGGGCTTTCCATTTACGCTGCTGGTCCCAGTTTTCATAGATCACCATCGCCAGGGGAACGGCCACCAGCACGGCGATCAACGGTACCGACAGGAACACGGTCAGCGACTCTACAATCTCGGATAATTCGCTGGCAAAGAAAAAATATCCGGCGAACGCGACCATCGCCAGGAAGAAGACCGCCCGCAATGCCTGGGCGATCAGGTTGCCACGCTTGCGCGGGATCACACGGTCGATATCCGATGGGAACATCTCAGCCTCCTGAGGGTGAAAACAGCCGCCGGTTATGTCCGGCGATCAGGTCAATGGCTTGCTCGATGAGCGCCCGGTTGTCGGCGCTCTGGTGCCAGCGTGAGGCTCCTGAAGAATGCGGCAGCGGGATCACCCACGCGCCGGACTCGATCTGCTTCTCGCGTCCGATGATCTCGTCCAGTTTCTGGCTGCTGTCGAAGAACAGCGAGATCGCCAGCCGGCCGATCGGGATGATAACTTCCGGCTGCACGAGGGCCAGTTCCCGGTTGAGGAAGGGGCGGCAGAGCTTTTGTTCGGCGCGGCTTGGCACCCGATCGCCGCTGCCGGAGGGCTGCCGGCCGGGGTAACATTTGGTCACAGAGGTCATGTACTGCGTCGTCCGGAACCAGTCCTCCTCGATCCCGGCCTGGGCCAGCCACTCGAACAGCCGCTTGCCGCTGCCGGCATTGAAGGGCCGACCGACCTCAACCTCGGTGATGCCCGGGGCTTGCCCGATGGTCATCATCCGGGCAGTGTGCACCCCCTGTGTCACGGCCGGCGGCTGAACCCAATATCCCTGCTGCTGGCAAACGCTGCAGGCCCGCATTTCGGTTTGCAGGCGGGCAAAGGTTTGGGCGTCACTCATCCTGGCCGCTGATCTCCATCCAGGTGCGCTGGAACAGCAAAGCATCTTCTTCCATGACCGGACTTTCACACAGCAAACGGCCGCCGCATTCAAATTTGTGCAGGGCATGGAACAAGGCTTGCAGGTCGAAGTCCGATTCCTGCAGCGGAAGGTGGTTTTTCTCACCCTTATCGGAATATTCGATCCCGCTCAGGTGGCAGGAGAGGTCCTTGAGGCTGTCTTCGCCCAGGGTTTTGGCGTATTTTTCCAGCGCCTGGCACCATTCGTCGTAGGTGTTCATGGTACCGTCGCCAGTGCGGGCGTGCAGATGGGCAAAATCCAGGCAGGGCTGCACGCCGTCCAGGGCCTGGCTCATTGCCAGGGTGTCTTCCAGCGAGCCGAGCATGGCCGCTTTGCCCATCGTTTCCGGGCGGAGGGTGACCTGGTTGTCGGACTTGCGAAGTTCGGCCAGACAGCCTTCCAGCCGTTTGATGGCGATCGGGCGGACATCTTCGGGCGGCTTGCCGAAGTAAGAGCCGGGGTGGAAGATGATCTCGGTAGCGCCGGCCAGGTTGCCGTAGTGGGCGGCGTCCATCAGACGTTGGCGGGATTTTGGCCATTCCTCTTCATCGGCGTTCAGGTTGATGTAATATGGGGCGTGCACGCTCAGGAGCACATCATGCTCTTCAGCCGTGGTGCGGATATCGGCGCAGGTCGATTCGCTGACCCGCACCGAGCGCACCCAACCGAGTTCCAGCGCGCCCAGACCGAGTTCGCGGGTCTGGATGACTGCGCCGACCGAGCCGCCCGGTTTTTTGGGGGTTGAGGTGGGAGAGCCTACTGTGCCAAATTGAAAGGACAAAGCCATGTTAGGTCACCATTCCTTTTTAGGTGTGTTTGTTTGGGAGATTATATCAAACTGCGCCAAACAGGCCGTTCAGCCGGGAGACCAGCGGTGGGCCGAGAACCAATATCCCGATGAGAGCGGCGGTCAGGGCGGCGATCAGGACGGCGGCGGCCCCGACATCCTTGCTGACCTTGGCCAGGGGATGGTGTTCCTTCGTCGCCAGGTCCACGATCACTTCCAGGGCGGTATTGAAGAATTCTGCCGTCCAGACGAAGGCGATCGCGATCAGGATCAACACCCATTCGAACCGGTCCAATTGCAGCCAGACTGACAGTGCCAGTACGACCACGGTGGCCAGCGCATGGATCCAGGCATTCCTCTGGGTGTGGATGACATACAACCACCCCGAGATGGCGTAACCGATTGAAGCGATGCGTGAGCGGAGGAAATCTATCATTCTGTTACTCGGTAGGCCGGATATTGATCCCCAGCGCTGCCAGGATCTCGTCCTGCTTGTGCCACATGGCGGCTTTTTCCTCTGGTTTGGCATGGTCATGGCCCAGCAGGTGCAGGATCCCATGTACCAGCAGCAGTTTGACCTCTTCTTCCACCGGATGGCCGCCGGAATCTGCCTGGCGCGCCGCCGTCGGCAGCGAGATCAGGATATCCCCAAGGTAATGGCTGCCGCTTTCGGGATCGTCAAAAGGCACCGGGAAGGAAAGCACATCCGTGGGGGCATCTATGCCCAGGTACTCGCGGTTGAGACGCTGCAGCGTCTCATCGCCAGTGACCTGTACGCTCAGCGCGCTGCCGGGTGTCGCGCCGGCCAGTGTCAGGATCTGGTCGGCAAGCAATTGCAGTTCAGCCGGTTTCAGGCCGAACTTGTGGTCAGAAGTGATAGAGATCTCGATCATTCGGGTTCGTTCAGTTTCTTTGTCGGCTGTTCCGACTGTTCGGCCCCGCTGGACTTTATCGTGCTGTCATCCAGTTTGGGGTACTCGATGCGCGGGTGGTAAACGCCTCGCAGTGTGGTGGTGAAAGATTCAATGATGGTCTCGATATTGTTGAGGGTCAGGGTGGTATCGTTCAATTGACCAGTCGAAAGCCGGTGTTCGACGATCTCTTTGACCAGGTCCCGGATGGCGGCTTCATTGTTGGGCCGTTCGGCCCGAGCGCGGGCTTCAACACCGTCGGCCAGCAATACCAGGCCGGTTTCACGCGAGCGCGGGCGCGGGCCGGGATAGGTGAACAGGGCTTTATCGATCAATTGGGCATTGCCATCAACGGCTTTGACGGCGTTGGCGTACTGGTAACGGGTCATCATGGTGCCATGGTGCTCGCTGACAAAATCGGCAATCCGCTTCGGCAGCCGGTATTTTTTGACCAGTTCTACCCCGTCCGGAACATGCTGGATGATGATCCGGGCGCTCTCCTCCGGCGGCAGTTTCTCGTGCGGGTTGCGCGTGCCAGGCACCTGGTTCTCGATGAAGTATTGCGGGAAAGAGACCTTGCCAGCGTCATGGTACAGGGATCCCACCCGGGTCAGCAGGGTATCTGCACCGATCCGCTCGGCGGCCTGTTCCGCCAGATTGGCGATCTGCAGGCTGTGCTGGTAAGTGCCGGGTGCGTTTCGCAGGATGTCTTGCAGCAGCGGGTGGTCGGGCCGGGAGATCTCCAGCAATTGCAGTGTGGTGGTCAGGCCAAGCAATTGCGCCAGCAAGTATTGCAGGATGAGCGTCAGACTGGCGGCGGCAACGCCATGAAAAGCGGTGGCTGCCAGCAGTTGGATGAAACCAACTGCATCCAGTCCAGGATCAGAAAGGCGGAAGGCAACGATCACCAGCGCACCGGCCACCGTAGCCCCCAGCCCGGCCCAGAAAAAGGTCAGCAGACGATAGACATTCCGCAGCATCAGGATGCCAAAGGCGCTGCTGAACAGGTAAAAGAGGGTCAATTCAAAACTGTTGGGCAGATTATAGGCTGTCAGGATTGCCAACGGCAGCGTCAGGATGATGGCCGCTCGGGAACTGATCAGGGCTGCCACGACCATACCAAACCCAGCAACCGGGAACATATACGGGACGATCGTCCGGTTCGGGATGATCAGGCGGCCGCTGTACAGGAAGATCACAAACAGCAGGGCCATCAGCAGCAAACTGGTCTGGTTCGAACGCAGGTCGGGCCGCTGGGCGAAGTACAGGGCGATGAAGCCGAAACTGATCGCCACCAGCGCAATCACCCCAACGCCGTCTTCCCAGGTTCGTTCCGGGCGGAGCAGCCCAAACTTTTCCAGCGCTTCCACATCGGTTTCGGCGATCACCTGTCCGCGAGAAACGATCGTCTCACCGGTCACGAATATCTGCACGACCGGCTCGACCGCATTGCGGGCGGCCTGCCGTTGTTCTTCCGTCATGGTTTCGCTGTATTGGCTGTTGGGGATGATGAAATCAGAAACCAGGTCCACCACCAGGGCTTGCTGCCCGGCGTTGAATGCCAGGCTGACCTGGTTCGAGATCCCTCGCCGGACGGATTCCAACTGGTCTTCCCGGATGCTGTTGCGCATGACCTGTTCCAGGAGGCGGTTTGCCTCCAGCCTGACACTTTGCCATTCGGTCTCGGTCAGGCTTAAGAGCAGGGTCAGGCTGTCAGGTTCCAACTGGACCGCCTGGATGGCGCTCAGGTCGGCCAGTTTTTGCTCATCGGAGGCAAAACTGTCCACTCGCACACTGGCGATGTAGTCCAACACATCTCGCAGCAAGTTGAGCTGGCTGCGGGCAATATTTGGATCGGGTTGGGTGTATTGGGGCGAGACGCTGGTGGCGGCTTCGTTCTGCCGCAGTTCGGTCAAGACTTCGCTCTGGTAGGTCAATGAATATGGCGCCAGAATATCCTGGGCGGCAACATTGCCTAAAGACAACTGGTTTGGTGATGCCTCTGGCGTCAGGGGGACGATCAACAGAACGGCTGAAATGACCGCGGTCGCAGCCAGGATCAACAGGCTGAAAAATCCCCGGTTGGGCCACGATCTCCTGTTTTGGACTTGCACGCCGGACATCTCTCTATCCCTGCAGGCGCTGCCGGACCATCTGGCTGACCTTGCCGCCATCTGCCCGGCCTTGGACTTTGGGCATCAGGACCTTCATCACATTGCCCATATCGGCCATCGAGCTGGCGCCGGCCTCCTGGATGGCCTCTTCGACCAGTTTGCCGAGGGCTTCATCGCTCAATTCCTCCGGCAAAAAGGATTTAAGAATCGCGAGTTCGGCCTCGGCCTGAGCGATCAGGTCAGGCCGTCCAGCCTTCTCGGCATCTGCGATAGTATCCAGCCGAGCTTTGGATTCCTTCTGGACGATCCGCAGCACGTCGCTATCCTCCAGCGGCTGCTTTTTTTCGATCTCGGCTTCCTTGATGGCCGCCATCACCAGCCGGAGGGGAATTTTGGTGCCCTCGTCTCTGGCTCTCATCGCCTCTGTCAGGGTGGTTTGGATCTTCTCTTTCAGGCTCATCTTCTACCTCATCCTACTCATGGTTTTTTGACCACAAGATTATCAAATTTGACCTCAATGCTTGGGTCGGCCAGCGTCCCGGCAATCAGGCCAATATCGCCGGTTGAAAAATCGCTGTCGGTGGTTTCGATCACCAGGCTGCCATTGACATACAGGGCTAAACGGTCTCCGATGCATTCTGCCCGCAGCTGGTTGGGGCTGCTGTCAGTCTGAATGCCACTGGCTTCCTGCCACTCGACGATATCCTGGACAGCCTGACCGGTCGTCCGTTTGCGGATGGCGGCGTACCCGTACCCATCGAACACCAAGGCATACCAGTTCTCGGCATCCTGGTAACGGCAGATCACGCCAAGATAGCCGGTCTCGCCACCGGAAATCCGAGCGGCGGTGACTTCCACGATCACATCGCCAAACGATTGTCCTGGATTGGCCCAGGCGTAGGTCTGGGCGGTGTTGACCTGAATACGGTACTGACCTTCTTGGTATTCGGTCACCGCGACAACGTCGTTCAGCCGGTCCCAGCCGCTCTCAGGGCTGGAAAAATCATCCCAAAACAGGATGTCCGGATCTGCAGGTGCCGTGCTTGCTGGCGTTTCTGCCGTGTCGCCCGGTTGGGCGGCAGGCGGGTCGGCGGCAGGCGGCTCATCGGTCTGGATCTCGATTGGTTGGCCTGCGGCCGGGGTGTCGGTTGGCAGCAGTGATTCGTACACCGGCATCGTCGGGGTTGGGCCAAGCATCTGGACCAGATTGCAGGCCAGCCCAACCGCCCCAAAGCATAATAACAGCAGGAGTAAGTTCGTCTTGGATGGCATCTGGATCATATTCCACACAGGCGCGGATAAATAATGACTGCCTATCCCATGGGATGCTTCATTGGCTGTCCGCCGATCAGGTGCAGGTGGACGTGTTTGATCTCCTGGCGGCCGTGCTCCCCGGTATTCATGATCAGGCGGTAGCCATCCTCAGCGATGCCGGTCTCTGCCGCGATCTGGCGGACAGCGGTGAACATCCGGCCTCCAATGGCCTCATCTTCAGCGGTGAACTGGTTGTTGTCGGCGATGTGCTTTTTGGGGACGATCAGGACATGCACAGGGGCGGCCGGGCGGATATCATTGAAGGCCAGGACCAGTTCATCCTGATAGACGATGGTGCTGGGCATTTCTCCCTGAATGATCTTGCAAAACAGGCAGTCCGGGTCAAACATGCTTTCTTCTCCTGTGGGCAGCTGAAAGACAACTGCCGCTGCAGCAGCGGAGACGGGTCTGAGATCGTCAAACAAGCCTTTCTCCCGCCGATTTGATCATATTGTATCAGGGTATTGGGTGATTTTTCCCGAAAAGTAGGCCGGCTGGGGGTTGAGGCGGGTCAGCAGGGTGGGGGTCACAAGGTTGGAAAGCGGGCGGTCCTCGACCAATTGCACTCGGAGATAATTGTCCGTCAGCCCGGTCAACGCCCAGCGGAGGCCGACTTTTGCCCGGGTGGCGCTTTCCCACAAGACCTCAACCTCATGGCCGAGGAACTGCTCCCGATAACGCTGGGCAGAGCGGTCGGTCACCTCCCGAAGGATTGCGCTGCGCTCTTTCCGGAGATAATTGTGGACCTGCCCGGGCATCCGGGCGGCGGCTGTGCCTTGCCGGGCGGAGAAGGTGAAGACATGCGCGCCTGAGAAGGCTATCTCCTCGACAAATGCCAGCCCTTCCTGGAACTCCTCGTCTGTTTCTCCGGGGAAACCGGCGATCAGGTCGGTGGTGATCGCCACCTGGGGGATCTGCTCGCGGGCAGCGGTGACCAGCTCGGCGAAGCGCTGCGGGGTGATCTTGCGGGCCATCCGGCGCAGTACGCTGGCGCTGCCGGATTGCAACGGCAGGTGCAGATGGCGGCACAGGCGCTTATCCTGCCACAGAGTGAAGAAATCTTCGTCCAGGTCCCACGGCTCCAGCGAGGAGACCCGCAGGCGCGGCAGGGTATCGATCTCGAGGATTGTGGCAATCAGGCTCTTCAGGCTGGCGGGCTGGTCCAGGTCGTAACCCCATGAACCGAGGTGCACCCCCGTCAGGACAACTTCCTGCACGCCGGCGTCCAGGGCGGCCTGGATATCTTCAAGGATCTCCCGCACCGGCCGGCTGCGGCTTTGTCCCCGGGCGATGGTGGTAATGCAAAAGGTGCAGTGGTTGTCGCAGCCGTCCTGGACCTTGATGAAGGCCCGCGTCCGCAGGCGGCTGCCGGGCACGGTTTGGCGGGCGACCCCCGGTGAGGCCAGCTGCTGCAGCGGCAGATCGAGCATCCGGGCCACCAGATTGTCCTTATCGGCGTTGGGGATGACCTGTTCAACTCCCGGCATCTTCAGGATCGCATCCGGTTTGATCGTCGACAGGCAGCCGGTCACCACGATCCTCCCGACCCCGGCCCGGTTGGCCTGGCGGATCTTTTGACGGGAATCCGAAGCGGCGGCAGCGGTGACGGCGCAGGTATTGAGCACCATCAGGTCGGCTTCTTCCATCGCGGCAACCAAAGTATGCCCGGCAGCGGTCAGCTGCCGGGCATAGGTTTCGATCTCACTCTGGTTCAGACGACACCCGATGGTGTCCAGGTAGACTTTCATGCTGCCAGAATTTGTCCTTGCTTAGGGCTGGCGGACGACAAAGTTATCGAACAGGACCTCGGTATCCATCTGGTCAAAAGTACCGGCGATCAGCCCGACGTCGCCGGAAACAAGGTCGGCATCATTGATCTCAAGTGCCAGCGTGCCGTTGACATACAGGGAGAGCCGGCTGCCGACGCACTCGGCGCGCAAATTGTTGGTGGCATTGCCGGTGTTCACGCTGGCGGTTTGGGTCCAGTCCACAATGTAATCTAGGTCGCTGCCGAGGTAGCGCTTGCGGATGGCCGCCCAGCCGTCGCCACTGATGACAAGGGCGTACCAGTTTTCGATATCCTGGTGGCGGCAGATAATGCCGTACTGCATGTCATCCCCGCCGGAGACCTTCATCCCCTGTACCTCGACGATCACGTCGCCGAAGGTTTGGTAGGGGTTGGCCCAGTAGAATAACGTATCGGTGTACACCGCGATCTTGTAAGCGCCGTTGTCGTAATCGGTGAGGCCTTCGGCGTCGCTGTACCGATCCCAGCCGCTCTCCGGGTTCGAAAAGTCATCTTCGAAGAGGATGTTGGCCGAGCTGCCAAACAGCCCGCCGGTATCGCCGCCGGAGTTGCCGCCGGAGTTGCCGCCGGGGTTGTCTGGATTATCGCCATTACCCCCCAGAGCGCATGCCATTGCGGCAAGAATAAGAATTGAAACGAAAATACCAAGCTTACCTGAGGTTTTCATTCATTTTCTCCTGTTCTTACAGTGTAGGGTTGCCCAATTTTAACATAATATGGATGAGAATTATCCAATCCTGAGGGAGATGCGAAAAATAATTAAGCCATGCCTGAGTTTTATTCTCAGACATGGCTCTCAGGGACTAAAAAAGTTTGGTTAGGGCTCCATAACCACGAAGTAGTCAAACAAAACTTCGCTATTGGTTTGATCGAAATTGCCTGCCAGCAGCCCCACATCCCCGGTGGGGATATCGGAATCAAACACTTCGATCGCCAGGGTGCCATTGACATATAGCGAAAGCCGATTTCCGATGCACTCGGCACGCAGGTCATTGGTGGCGTTTCCGGTGTTGGCGGCAGAAACTTCCACCCAATCGGCGATGAATTCCAGATCGTTGCCCTGGATGCGCTTGCGGATGGCGGCCCAGCCGTCCCCGCTGATCACCAGCACGTACCAGTTGTCAACATCCTGGTGGCGGCAGATGATGCCGTACTGCACATCGTCGCCTCCCGAGATTTTCTGGCTCTGCACCTCCACGATCACATCGCCAAAGTTTCGGTACGGGTTGGTCCAGAAGAACTTATGATCGGTGTACACGCCGATCTTATAGGCGCTGTTGAAATAGTTGGTGATCCCCTCATTATCACTGAATCGGTCCCAGCCGCTGTTTACGTCAGAAAACTCATCCTCAAACACAATCAGCGGCTGTGGTTCCGCTGTCGGCAGGATCTCGATGGTGGCAGTTGGTGCTACCCTGACCGTAGCAGTTGCCACACTAATATTCGGATCCTGAACGTCATTGTTCGCAGAAAAGTCGGGATTTGGGGTTGCATTACTCCCAGTGAGTGTTGCACAAGCCAAGGATGCTGCTACCAGGCTGATGATCAACAGGCTAATCCAGATAGTTCTCCTCATTTTTTTCTCCTCTTTATCGATGATCCTTGTGTGTAAAACGATTGTAGCATAAACAGCTCATAGGAGGAAATTTTGTGTCCGGAAGTTGCTGCCCAATAATTGCTGGGTGTTTTTGTGGAAGTGGTGGATAGGCGCACTTTCTCCCTACCTATTACCCGGTCTAGGTCAGATTGTCGTCAGGAACCAGCAAGCCATTGGGCACTCCGGAACTGGTTTCGACTCCTCGCACGGTTCTGACGCGCATCTTCAGACCTCCAATCATTTTTTCGGTGATATTGATGCTTCATGGCATACCCGGTATGTGAAAGAAAGCCGTGTACCGATCCCAATTCTCGCTGATCACTTTGATTTGTCCGACCATTCTTAATCATACACAGACAGGATCCAGCCCTACCTTGCGATAGCAAATCCCAAGCGACCAGTAGATTATCGCCAGCAACCTCATCCGCTTGCTCTGCTGCGCATGATTGGTCCCTTCCGGATAATCTTGGATAGTCCTCAAACAACTTGTGCACCATTCGATATACCCCCGGATGCTTTTTATTTTCGTGTTTTTCATCTGCTTTCTGATTACTCCCCAGCGCTGAAATGCCCCCCTGGCAGTATGGCACTGCGTGGGCTAGTTAGATTTGTTTCGCTTGACGAACGGAAGCTCCACTTCGATTGCCTTTGAAGGCTCCTTTTCTTAATAAATATCGCGTCATCTACATTTAACACAAAGCCACCTTTTTCACCTTCCTAAACCCACCAAATAGTGGGACAGCTACCTCATGGATAATATTTTTCCATTAATAACCGTGCCTGCTCATACATGACTAGATCCCCTGTCTGTTCTGACAACCTTAACGCACTTTTTAGGTGTGATGCGGCCTGATCAGGTTTATTCGTGTTGAGGTACAGGATGCCAAGAAAATAATGCGGGCTGGGGCTGCCGGGATCGAGTGCTGCTGCCTGGAAGAAGAAACGTTCTGCCACGACGGTATCCCCGAGCAGCAAATAAGCCCGGCCAAGCAGTAATACTGCCTGGCTGTCCTCCGGCGCCAGCAGAGCGGCCTGACGGGCGGCCGGGATGCCGGTCCGATCGACCTGCAGGTTGTTCTCGATACTCAATGCGGCCAGCAGCCGCCAGGCTTCGGGATCGTGCGGATACTTTTCCGTCAGGGTGTCCAGCTGTTCAAAGCCGAGTGAGACCATCCCGGCTTCGACCAGGGTTTGCGCCAGGTCAGCCTGTAAGGCATGGTTGTCGGGGTCCTGCTGGATGGCGGTTTGCAGGTAGGGGAGGGCGGTTTCAGGTTCGCCAAGCCGGCGATAGTGGATGCTGAGGAACAGGTTGGCGGCGTAGGAAGTCGGTTTAAGGGTATAGGCGGTTTGAAGGGCGTCGAGTGCGTCTCCGTTGCCGGTGTGCTGGCGGACCTCCCCCAGGTAGGCCCAGGCTTCGGCGTAGAGCGGGTTTGCTGCCACGGCGTTTTCGAGGGCAAATTCGGCCAAGTGCCATTCTTCCAGACTGGCAAAGGCCTGGCCGAGGATGGTGTCGCGGTAGGCGGGATCATCGATTGCACCAGCCTGCCGCAGGGCAGCCGCGAGGCGCGTGACAGCCGAAGTGTGGATCGGGTCCAGATCGACAGCGGTTTCCAGGTGCTGAACGGCTTCGTCCGGGTCGGAGAGCGCCAGCAGCAGCCCGGCCTGCAGGTGGGCGTCGGCATTTGCGGGATCAGCCTCAAGCACCGCCTGCCAGATCTCCAGCGCGGATTGCGGATCGCCGCGCTCGAGAAACTGGGCCGCGGCTTCCCATGGAAATAACGCAGGATCGGGAACACTGGGTCCAGCCTGCGCCTGGCAGCCAAACAGAGTCAACAGGCAAATGGACAGCAGGAGATATTCAAACCTGCGGGGAAGGATAAACGAGCGGAACATCACCAGGATTATACGCGAGTCCGGGCGGAAAGGTTGTAGGAAGGCAGGGGCGTAAATGTTATAATGGGATGGCAAAATCCCCTTTTATCGAGGAGTAACATGGACTTTAACCTGACCGAAGAACATCGCATGGCCCAGAAGATGGTGCGGGAGTTTACCCACAAGGAGGTAATCCCGGTTATCAAGGAATGGGACCGAAAACAGGAGATGGCACCATTTATCCTGCCCAGGATGGGAGAATTGGGAATTCTGGGGATCAACATACCGGTACGCTACGGGGGGCAGGGATTTGATTACATCACCCTGGGGCTGGTGTGCGAAGAGCTTGAATATGCCGATACCACCCTGCGGGTGATCATGTCGGTGCATATGGGCCTGAACAGTATGGGCCTTTTGCAGTGGGGTACCGAAGACCAGAAGCAGCGCTTCCTGGTGCCTCAGGCCCGCGGCGAGAAGTATGCCGGGTTCGGACTGACCGAGCCGGGTGTCGGCTCGGACGTGGCCAGTATGGCCAGCACCGCCGTGCGGGATGGTGACCATTACATCCTGAATGGTGAAAAGATGTGGATCTCGCTGGCCACCAAAGCCCACCATATGCTGGTGGTGGCTCGTACCGATATGGAAACCGAGAATTCCTCCGATGCCCTGACCGCTTTTATCTTGGAGTGCGACCGTGATGGCGTCACCACCGGCGACATTCACGGCAAGCTTGGCGTGCGCGCCGGTTCCACCGGCTGGATCGCGATGCAGGACGTGCGGGTCCCGGTCGAGAACCGGTTGGGCGAGGAAGGCGAAGGCTTCAAGATCGCCATGTCGTGCCTGGACAACGGCCGCTACACTGTGGCCGCCGGGGCGACCGGTCTGATCCGGGCCTGCCTGGATGCCAGCGTCAAGTATGCCCATGAGCGCGAGGCATTTGGTCGCCCGATTGGCAAATTCCAGCTGGTCAAGCAGAAGATCGCTCACATGCAGCGGGATTACGAAATGGCCCGGCTGCTGTACCTGAAGGCCGGCTGGTATAAGAACCAGGGATTGCGCAATACCCGCGAGACCTCGGTCTCCAAGTGGTTTGCCACCGATGCCTCCTTCAGCGCGGCCGCCGAAGCCATCCAGGTGCATGGGGCGTACGGATATAGCGACGAGTATGATGTCGAACGGTTCCTGCGCAACTCCAAAGGTGCGGTGATCTACGAAGGCACCAGCGAGGTGCATACCTTGATGCAGGCGGATTATGCCCTGGGTTATCGCAAGGACCGCCCGCTGCGCTGTGAACTGCCAGCATACGATCCTGAATTCTGGCAGGAGTAATTTACCGAAATAGTGGCTTGAAAGCCCACGGCTTCGAGCCGTGGGGATGAAAAGCCACGCGGGATTTGCTTGTCTTGTATGCTGCGGTGTTGTATAATCTGAAACAAGAACAAATGTTTCATTGTGT
>JAGVCA010000053.1 GCA_020059485.1 Anaerolineales bacterium | reverse complement strand
TGTCTGCCTGATGATAGTTATTTCCGGCAGATCTTCAAAGAAGATCATACGATATAATCGCACAAAAGCAAATAAATTAGTTTACTTGTAAAGATACTCCTCACGGGTGCGGAGATGATCAGGCTGGTCTTTGAACAGTTCAGCCCGGGTGGTCAGTTCGTGCCCGAGCAGCGGCGCAGCCCACTCGATCCGCCATTGATGTTCTTTGCCAAAACTGGCCGGCTGTAGAACGCCAGCCAATCCACCGCCACCACCTTCGGGGCTGTCCGCAGCGGGATGCGGTACCACCCCAGCAGGCGGGCGATATCCATGTCCTGCGGGCCGGGGAGAAAAACCACCAGCACCTGGTCGGCGGGCTACGGCAGGCTGTGCACGGCGGCTACCCCAGCACCTGCCGGGCTTTCTCCCACCCGGCGGTCATCCGCATCTGAATGACATCCGGCGAGAAGTCGAGCGTATCACCCAGGTTGTCATCCGGTTCGATCAGTTTGTACTCGTAGGCCTTGTACGGTTTGCCCTCCGGGTTGTACAGCGTGACCCCCGCCGCGGCTGCTTCCAGCACGTTCTGATTGATGCGGACGAACTCCCGGATGTCGTTCTCCATGATCTCGTTCAACATGATATCCAGCACATGAATACCGATGTCGAGGGCATTCTTGAACGGGGTGATCCGGACCGGCGGCTTGGCCGGTGAGCAGTTGATGATCACGATCTCGTCCGGGTCGGAATCGAGTACATCGCCCAGCGGGCTGATGTTGCGCACCCCTCCATCGACCATCTGTTTGAACATCGGGGAGACGTCCACCGGGTCCCACACCAGCGGGATGGCGGTCGAGGCCAGCACCGCCCGGTCAAAACCGGGGTCGTGCGGGGAGAAGCGCACATATCGGCCAAGTTGCAGCGAGACTGTCCCGATGTGCAGTGCCGGTTTGATCTTGTCCGGCTCGTACTCTCGCAGCAGCAGCGCCCACAAGGGATCATTGCTGTACACGGATTTGGCGCCGAAGGCGATCTTGAGCACCGACCAGAAGTTCAGTTTGCCGGTCATGACCTGCTCGCGGGTGATATTGCGCCACAGTTCTTCCAGCCGGGCATACTTCTCCATCGCCAGCATCACGCCGTTCAGCGCCCCCACCGAGACCCCGGCGATGATATCCCACCGGTAGCCCTTCTGCTCGCGGGCGTACTTCTCCGCCATTATCTGGAAGGCGCCCTTGGCACCCCCGCCGCTCAGAACCAAGGCTGTTTTTATCGGCATGGCTTCTCCACCTCCCCTGGTTAACTGCTATCTGTCCCATTGTACATTAAAACAAAAAGGACAGGTTGACCGGAGAATGCTGTCAACCTGTCCTTGCTTGCTAAAATTGTCTTATAGTTTTGCCACGCGCTCGTTGAAGGCGACGATCAGTTCGTCGATCTCCTCCACCTGACCCTGGATATTGGTCCAGTAGTCCGGCTGGTACCACTGCGCCTGGATCTCTTCGTAAGTCTTGCCCTGCTGCTCCACCCAGGTGTAATACTTCAGGTTATGCACCCGCTTGCGGTCCGGGTAGCGCAGTTCGAGCATGTCTGAGGTGTTCTGCCCCATCAGGTAGCGGGCAAAATCGGCCGCGGCGGTCACCTCATCATACTCGCCAAATTCCTCGTGCATTTCCTTCAGGCGGCTTTGATACAATTCCATCGAGTCGGTCAGCATCGTGATGACGACATCATTCTCGGTCATCTCGTAGTACTTGGCAAACTTGATCGCCGTCAGCACGTTGGAGATGCCGGAGAAGCCCATCAAATCGAGGTTGTTGACGGTCTCGGCCGGGACACCCTGTTTGAGCAGGTATTTATGGCCTTCCGGTTCGTTGAACAACCGTGAGAGGTTCACCACGGCATTGTCGTCGATCGCCACCACCATGTCGGTGTTCTTGGAATTGTGTACCCACGGGACGTGCTTGTCGCCAATCCCTTCGATCCGGTGCTCGCCAAACCCGTTCAGCAGCAGTGTCGGGCACTGCAGCGCTTCGCTGGCGACGATCTTGCTGCTCGGGAAGATCTGCTTGAGATAATCGCCGCTGGCGATCGTCCCGGCCGAGCCGGTGGCGGAGGTCAGGCCGCGGAACTGGTCGTTCTTGCCCATCACCTTTTCGAGCACCTCAACCATCGCACGCCCGGTGATCTCGTAATGCCACAGGTAGTTGCCGAACTCATCGAACTGGTTGAAGATCATCAGGTCTTCGCCCGAGTTGCGCAGTTCCCAGCACTTGTCAAAGATCTCTTTCACATTCGATTCACTGCCGGGGGTCTTGATCGTCTCGCCGGCCACGGTGGCCAGCCAGTCAAAGCGTTCCTGGCTCATGCCTTCCGGCAGGATTGCGATCGATTCGCACGCCAGCAGGGACGAGTCATATGCGCCGCCCCGGCAGTAGTTGCCGGTCGAGGGCCAGACCGCCTTCTGGGTGGTCGGGTCGAACTGGCCGGTCACCAGACGGGGGACCAGACAGCCAAAGGCCGCTCCGACCTTGTGTGCGCCAGTGGGGAACCACTTGCCGACCAGGGCAATGATCCGGGCTTTGGTGCCGGTCAGGCTGCTGGGCAGTTCGATGTAATTCACGTCGCTAAAACCGCCGCCCGAGGCCACCGGTTCATTCTTCCAGCTGATCCGGAACAGGTTGAGCGGGTCGATATCCCACAAACCTTTGGATTTCAACTGCGTTTTGATCTCCGCCGGGATCAGATCCGGGTTCTTCATCTGTGCAAAGGTCGGGATAATGATCCCGCGTTCTTTGGTGCGTTTAGCCGCCCGCACCAGGCGGTCTTCCATGATGGTAAGGTCTATCATTGGATGCTCCAGTTCTTGGTTAATAGTGTTTGGTTACTTGGTTAATTAGTCCTCAGGCCCTTCCCGCAAAATATACAACGGGCGGTCGCGGACCTCGTCATAGATCCGGCCGATGTATTCGCCCAGAATGCCGAGAAAGATCAACTGCACACCGCCCAGGAACAAGGTGGCGAGCAGGGTGGAAGCCTGGCCGAGGAATTCATGGTTGCCCAGCAGACGCATCACTACGATCACCGGAATCGCGATCAGGCTGACACCAGCAGCCGTGAATCCGAGGTAAGTAGCCACTTGCAGCGGGAAGAACGAGAACCCGGTAATGGCTGTCGTCGCCAGCTTGACCATCTTGGAAAAGGTGTAGTGGGTCTTCCCGGCATACCGGGCGGCACGTTCGTATTTCACGCCAGCCTGCTTGAACCCAACCCACACCGACATTCCACGCAGGAAGCGGTGCTTCTCACGCATCTGGTTAAGCACATCCACCACCTTGCGGTCCAGCAGGCGGAAATCTCCGGTATCCAGCGGGATTTTCATCGTGGTGATCCGGTTAATCAGGCGGTAGAACAGCCCGGCGGTCCACAGCTTGAAGCGGGATTCTCCGGCACGGGCCGCCCGCTGGGCATACACCACCTCATAGCCTTCTTTCCACTTCTCGATCAGGTCCAGGATCACCTCGGGCGGGTCCTGCAGATCGGCATCAATGATCACCACTGCATTGCCGTGGGCATGATCCAGCCCGGCGGTCACGGCGATCTGGTGGCCGAAATTACGGGCCAGCAGCACCGGCCGGACTCGTTGATCCTGTTCAGCATAATCTTTGATCAGGTCCGCTGTCCGGTCAGCAGAGCCGTCATCCACCATAACAAATTCCCATGGTTCACCGGTGGAATCCATCACAGCCACCAGCCGGTCATAGAGAGCCTGGATCGAGGCTTCCTCGTTATACATCGGGACAACAATCGAGTAGACAGGTCGTTTCTTCATGCCTGAAGTTTATCCCTTTTTCGCAAAAAATTCGTTCAGGGATTGTAAATTCGGCGCGATCACCGGCGCTTCCCCGGCGGCTTGCATGGCGGCGCGGACATCTTTCAGACCGCTGCCGGTCAGCAGCACCAGGGTTGGCTCATCCGGAGAGATCAGGCCGTCTGCCAACGCTTTGACCAGGCCGGCATAGGCGGTTGAGGCTGCCGGCTCGGAGAAGATCCCCACCCGGCCCAGGGCGGAAATGCCGGCCAGGATTGCCTCATCCTCCACCACCACATACGCGCCGCCGGTCTGGGTCGCAGCCCGCAAAGCCCGCAGTCCATCGCTGGGCATATCCACCGAGATACTGTCGGCCAGGGTGGTTGCCGAGACCGGTTTGATCTCTTCGGTTCCCGCCAGATAGGCATTGGCGATTGCCGCCGAACCCGACGACTGCACACCAAAGATGCGCGGCATTTCCTCCAGCCAGCCGAGCGCGTGCAGGTCGCGGAAACCTTTGTGCACGCCGGAAATAATATTGCCATCCCCGACCGAAACAAACACATTCAGCCGGCCTTTCACCTGGCTGCCAACGATGACCTGTTCCCAGATCTCCAGGGCAGCGGTCTTCTTGCCTTCAGCAGTGAACGGGTTGTACCCGGTATTCCGGCAATACCAGCCGTATTCATCCGCTGCCGCCACCGCCAACGCCACGGCATCGTCATAGTTGCCATCCACCAGGATGACCTCGGAGCCGAACACCAGCAGTTGTGCAACCTTGGCTGGCGGAGCAGTCTTGGGGGCAAAGATGACGGCCTTCTGACCAGCGGCAGCAGCCATTCCGGCCAGGGCAGCCCCGGCATTCCCGGTGGAGGCGGTGACGATCACTTCCGCGCCGATCTCGGCTGCCCGGGCGATCAGCAAGGCGCTGGCCCGGTCCTTGAAAGAAGCCGAAGGATTGCCGCTCTCATCCTTGAGCCATAGGGATTTCATACCGAGGGCCGCTGCCAGTTGCGGGGGCCGGTAAACCGGCGTCCATCCAACCGATCGCAGCGGGGTGCCGGTGTGACCGGGGTCAGAGACCGGCAGAAGCGGCAGGTAGCGCCACATCGAGCGGTCCGTCGAGTCGAAGATCGTTTGGGGAGAGGCTGCCCGATTGATCGCTTCCAGGTCGAGGAGTACATCCAGCACACCGTCATCCTTGGGGCAGGTGTAGGTGACCTCATCCAACCCATAGCGGGTCTGGCACAGGCTGCATTGATAGCCGATCGCTTTTTGCATTCGTACCTCACATTTTGTTCAGGCACCCGGCGTTCCGGCCGGATGCCTAAACCATGTTACAAACCTTTATTTGACGATCCAGGTTCCGGTTTCGCCTTTGAGGGCGCGCGGGATATTGACCGGATCGGTGATCAGGGCTTTCTCGCCGCCATTTTCCAGGAAGCGGATACAAGCCTGGATCTTGGGGAGCATGCTGCCGGGAGCGAAATGTCCTTCCTGGATGTACTGCTTGGCCTCGGCCACAGTCATCTGATCGAGCCATTTGACATCCGGCTTGTTGAAGTTGATCGCCACTTTCTCCACCGCGGTGGAGATCAGCAGCAGGTCGGCTTTGATGGTATCTGCCAGCAGAGCAGAAGCGAAATCCTTGTCGATCACCGCCTCGATCCCGACCAGCCCCTCGCCTTCTTTCTCAACGACCGGGATGCCGCCGCCGCCTGAGGCGACAACTACGAACCCGGCGTTGACCAGCGATTCGATCGCTTTGACCTCAACGATCCGCTTGGGCATCGGAGAAGGCACTACCTGGCGCCAACCGCGCCCGGCATCCTCAACGAAAGTCTGGCCGCTCTTCATCCGTTCTTTGGCGGTGGCTTCATCCAGAAAAGATCCGATCGGTTTGGTTGGATTTTGGAAAGCCGGATCGTTCTTGTCCACCTCGACCATCGTCACAACCGTCGCGGCATATTTATCCATTCCCAACTGCTCGAAGTGGTTGTTGAGGGCTCGCTGGAACATATAGCCGATCGCGCCCTGAGTGTCTGCACCGCAGTAATCCAGTGAGACTGGGTGGAGTTCGTGCGCGGACAGCTCAGAACGGCGCAGGATAAAACCAACCTGCGGGCCGTTTCCGTGGCTGATGATCACGTTCCAGCCTGCCCGGATCATCTCGGCGATGTGTCCCATCGTCTCGAAAGCGGCTTCGTACTGGTCGGCGATGGTCTGTCTATTCTTGTCTTTTACCAGGGCGTTCCCGCCCACGGCAACAACTGCTACCTTTTTATCTGTCATGTTCATACCTTTCC
This sequence comes from Anaerolineales bacterium, assembly GCA_020059485.1. Lineage (GTDB taxonomy): Bacteria > Chloroflexota > Anaerolineae > Anaerolineales > UBA11579 > UBA11579. The sequence continues at coordinate 17,428 of JAGVCA010000053.1, read as the reverse complement.
TGTTGCGGCGATTAACGCATGGTCAGGGCCATAACGGCCTTCTGGGCATGCATACGGTTCTCGGCCTGGTCAAAGACCACCGAGTGCGGACCGTCGATGACCGAATCGGTCACCTCGATCTTTCGGTCAGCCGGGAGCGGGTGCATGTAGATCACATCCTCCTTGCCCAGGGCCATCTTGGCATCATCTGCGATCCAGTGCTTGTATTTATCCTGGATCTTCTTGCCTTCTTCAGGGTCAGTGGTGGTCAGCAGCGGACCCCAGGACTTGGCATAGATCACGTCGGCATCTTTGCAGGCCTCATCCATATCATCAACGACCTCAAATCCAGTCTTGAACTTGCGAGCCTGCTCACGGGCCTGGTCCATGATCTCGGGCATCAGCTTGAATTCAGGCGGGTGCGCCAGGGTGACATCCAGCCCAAAGCGCGGCATCTGCAGGATTAGGGATTGCGGCACAGAGATCGGCTTAAGGTACGAGGAAGCATACGCCCACGACACGACCATCTTCTTGCCGCGCAGCTCGCGGCCTTTCTTTTCAATGATGGTCATGATGTCAGCCAGGCACTGATGCGGGTGGTAGATCTCGCACTGCATGTTGAGCACCGGGACGCGGGAAGCCTCGGCCACCAGGTTCTGATAGCGGTTTCCAATGCCCCAGTCCACGTGGCGGATGGCGATGCCGTCGAAGTAGCGGCCGAAGATCTCGCCCATCTCTTTTTCAGTGTCGCCGTGAGAGATCTGGGTGGTGCGGGACTCAATGAAGGCAGCGTGGCCGCCAAGCTGGGCCATGCCGGCTTCGAATGAGCCGCGCGTGCGTGTGCTGGAGAAAAAGAACAGCATCGCCAGCACTTTGTCTCGCAGATAGGCGTGGGATTCGCCCAGAGCACGTTTGCGCTTGAGGTCCCAGGCCACTTCGAGTACGGTTTCAACTTCTTCTTTGCTAAAGTCAAGGTCGCCGATCAGGTCGCGGCCGCGTAAATCGCTTTGCATAATTAGTCTCCTTAATTAGTGTTTACTAATGATTGTCACGGTTCGTAAAGTCCAAAGTCCTTGGTCTAGTAGTCAGATAATCAACTTGATCTATCAAGGCCTAGAAAGCGTAGAAATCCATTAATCAACTTCTTTACCTCTATGCAAGTCTGGTAAGCTGAGTCAAATTCAACTTGCTGGATGTATTCTCGGTCGGGTGCAAGATACAGTTGTGACTGGACCTCACTGGCTGACCGGCGGGCAATCCGCAAAAACCGGCTGAATTCCGCATCCGAACCCGCATCAATACCTTCGGCGATATTGTGCATCACGGAGCCAGACGATCGCCGTATTTGATCTGTGAGGGCAAAGTCTTTGGCGAAAGCATTTGCGGACGTCAGCTGATAGATTACATTAGCTAACTTCCTTTCTTTTTGCCAGCTTTGCAGCTCCTCAAATCGTTCTATTTTGGCCATTCGACTACGCGACCATCGACTACAAGGCTATCTGACTACCTATTCCATCTTCCCCATCACAAGGGCGATCAAGGCCATCCGCATTACCACGCCGTTGAAGGCTTCCTGCCAGTAGCGGGACCATTTGGTGATGTCGACATCGGCCGGGATCTCATCCATACGCGGCAGGGAGTGCAGCAGGATAGCGTCCGATTTGGCTTTCTTGGCCAGCAGCTCACGGGTGATCTTGTAGTTATCCGGGGTGAAACCTTCATCGCCTTTGCGTTCGTCGCGGGCTTTGGTATAGTCCGGCTGCATCACAGGCTCAACCAGGATCACATCCGCTTCCGCGATAGCCTGCTCGACATGCTCGGCTTCACTAAAGTTCAATCCATATTCCTTGAAATCCGCCTTGAAGGACTCGGGCATCTGCATGTCCGGGGATTTATCAAAAAGCGCATCTGCCGGAGGTGCAACAAACGTGATCGGGCAATCGAACTGGGTCAAGGCATAGCCGAGCGAATGCATCGTGCGCATGCGCATATCACCGACAGCCAGCCACTTCAAGCCATCGATGCGGCCCTTCTCGCGCAGCACAGTGTACAGGTCTGTCAGGATCTGGGTAGGATGTTCGCCCCAGCCGTCTCCACCGTTGATCACCGGGACGCTGGCCCATTTGGCGGCCTCGTGCGGCGCGCCCAATTGGAAGTGGCGCATGACGATCAGATCGCCATAAAATTCCAACATCTTGACGGTATCCTTGATCGATTCCTGATACCAGTCACCGGCGCGGGTCATTTTGGCATCTGCAAAACCGGTCACCGAGCCACCCAGGCGGAGCATGGCGGATTCGTGGGCCAGACGGGTGCGGGTGCTCGGCTGATAAAAAGCCGTCACCAGGGTCTTTTCCCGCAGCATATCCGAATTGCGGCGGTTGCGTGCGATCGGCTCCAGTTTTTCAGCCGCCTCGAACACGCGGAAGAATTCGTTCCGTTCGAAATCCTTCAATGAGAGAATATCTCGTCCAGCAAAACTACGCATTTTGTACCTCCAGTGGTTTATATGTTTGACGATGGCAAGCGATAATGCTCCAAATCGTCCTGATTTTTATATTGTCCTCACCAAAAAGCATGGAAGACAATTAACTGCCAACCTTCAACATCATGGGCAGGAGCGCATAAAACTCTGCGGCTGCAACCACCTCATCGAGTGGGACATGCTCATCCATCATGTGGGCGGTCTTTTCATCGCCCGGGCCAAATCCGATCGATGGGATCGAGGCTTTCCCGGCCCAATATGTACCGTTGGTGGAGAAATCCCACGTCCCGAGAGGTCGTTGTTCACCCCACAGCGCTTCAATTGTGCTCTGCCCTGTCTGGGTCAGCGGATGGGCATCATCCAGCAGCCAGGCCGGGTAATACTTGGAAACCGGGAAGACAAACCCGGTGTACGAGGGGGTATCATATTGTAATTCTTCGACTTTGATCTCCTCCTGCAAATAGTCAGCAATTAACCCTTCGACCTGTGCGATCACCTCATCATGGGATTCATTTGAAGTGATCCGGCGGTCCAGGAAGATCGTAAACTGGTCTGGGACTGCATTCAGCGATGCCGTCCGGACCTTGAGATCCGTCACCGCGATCGAAGGACGTCCTTGGATCGGGTGAGCCCCCATCCCAAAGCGGAACCGGCGGTCAAGTTCCCGGATCTGGGTGATGACTGACATCATTTTATAGACTGCATTGTCGCCCAAATAATGTGAGGCCGCATGTGCAGATCTACCCTTGGCAGTGATCTTTAACTCAATCCGACCTTTATGCCCGCGATAGACCCGCATTTTGGTCGGCTCCCCAATGACGACAAAATCCGGTCTCACCTGCGGATCAGCCTCAACAAAAGAGTTCGGTCCGATCCCATCGCACCATTCTTCCATATTGCCAAAGTAATAGGCTGTATAGCCATTCAGCAGCCCAAGATCACGGGCAATTGCCAGCCCGTAGACCATCCCGGGAGTAGAGCCCTTCTCGTCACATGCGCCGCGGGCATACAAGCAGCCATTCTCGATCTTTCCCTCAAACGGGTCCCAACTCCATTCAGCCGAATCACCAATCCCGACGGTGTCGATGTGGGAATCGAAAACGATCACCTGCTCTCCGCTGCCGATGCGGCCAATCACATTGCCCATCTTGTCGAAGCGGGCTTCATCGAAGCCAAGCTTTTCCATCTCAGCAATAATGCGGTCCCCGACAGCCTTCAACTGCCCGTCCATACTGGGGATTGCGACGATCTCGCGCAGGAATCGGATAATCTCCTCACGCGAGGCCTCCACCTTTTGTTTGATCCCAGTAACTGGTGATACCATAGTGGTGTCCATCTAATTCTGATCGGCTCCTGATTTTATAAAATGTATTGCCTGGGCTGCCATCACCATTCGGGAGATCAACCCACCCTGCGAACCACATGGAAGCGGAAATATCCGGGCAGGTAATAACTGTGGGAATAGTCCACTACCTGACCTTCAGAGGTATACAGCTTCGCCTGAAAACAAAGGACCACATCCCCTCGCTGGATGCCAAGCGCTTTGGCGATCTCCGTCGGGGCAGCCACCGCGCTCAATTCGGTGCGGGAGGATGTTAGGGAAAATTTGTCACTATCCATCAACAAGTCCAGGACAGACCCGCGGAAAGCGAGGCGGGTATTGTACGTATCCAGTACGCCAGCCGGAAGCACATCGATCAGATACGCCACCGGGCGGTCAGGCGTTTCCATCACCCAGACGATCTGCATCACCGGACTGCCGGGCTTGAGGTCCAGGGCTTCGGCCTCCGCCGTGCTGGCGGTGCGTTCCGTGATCGAGAACGGCCCAACCCGAATATCCAGCCCTTCGCGGGTTGCCTGGGTCAGGATGCTTTCGAGTACCTCGAGACCGGTATCCAGGATCCGGGCCGGAGGGACGACAAAAGTTCCCACGCCCTGGCGTCGGTGGATCAGGCCCTGGGTCTCAAAGATCCGCATCGCCTCGCGCAGTGTCGCCCGCGATACGCCAAGCTGTTTGGCCAGTTTTGGTTCAGAAGGCAGCCTGCCACCCGGTTCTGTCTTGGCGATCAAATCAGACAGGAGTTCATTCAGCTGCTGGGAAAGGGATTTTCCGTTATCAACCATGTTTGAAAACTTTCATCTTGGGTGCGAGGAGCATGGACCTTAATTCAACAGACGCCTGGCTGCGGCATTGTGCTTCTGGATCAAGGTTGGCAGGTCGAGCGTGGTAAGCTGGCGTTTTTCCACCACCAGACGCCCGCCGACCGCGGTGAAATCTGCCTTCATCGGCGAGCAAAATACCACCGAGGCCACCGGGTCATGCAGTCCGCCGGCAAATTCGATCCGGGTAAGATCAAGCGCAAAGAAATCAGCACATTTGCCCGGTTCGAGTGAGCCAATATCACTCCGGCCAAGCACAGCCGCGCCGCCGCGGGTGGCGATCTCCAGGGCAGTGCGGGCGGTCATCAATGGCGGCAAGTGGTCGCTGGAAAGCGAGAAACCAGCCTCACCAGCCCCCACCCGGGAGAGCAGCATCGCCAGGCGGGTCTCTGCCAGCAGGTTGGAGCCGTCATTGCTGGCGGAACCATCCACCCCCAGCCCAACCTTGACACCGGCGGTCAGCATCTCAACGATCGGGGCGATGCCGGAGGCCAGGCGCATATTCGAGGCCGGGCAGTGGGCAACCCCACATCCAGTGCGGGCATACAACTTAATCTCCTCGGAGGTGACATGCACGCTGTGTGCAAACCAGACATCCTCCCCGAGCCAGTCAACCGTCTCCATGTAAGCGACCGGTTTGTGCCCAAATTTGGACAGGCAGAATTCATCTTCGTCTTCGGTCTCAGCCAGGTGCGTGTGCAGATGAACGCCATACGCCCGCGCCAACCGCGCGCTTTCGCGCATCAAGTCGGTTGTGACGGAAAAAGGTGAACAAGGCGCCAGTACCACTTGAGTCATCGCGCCGGGGTTGGGGTCATGGTAGGTCTCGATCAGACGCTGGCTCTCGCGCAGGATATTCTCTTCGGTCTCCACCACCCGGTCCGGTGGCAGGCCGCCCTGGCTTTCGCCCAGGCTCATCGAGCCGCGCGAAGCCTGCAAGCGCACACCGATCTCCAGCGCAGCGGCAATTTCGTCATCCAGCCGGGCGCCGTTAGGGTAGATGTACAGATGGTCAGAGGCAGTGGTGCACCCGGACAGGGCCAACTCGGCTAGGGCAGTCTGGGTGGAGATGTAGATATCCTCTGGGGTAATGCCGGCCCAGATCGGGTACAGGGTAGTCAGCCAGCCGAAGAGGTTGGCATCCTGCGCCGGCGGGACCGCCCGGGTGAGGGTCTGATAGAAATGGTGGTGGGTGTTGATCAGGCCCGGCAGAAGGATATGTCCGCGCAGATCGAGCACCTTGTCAGCCTCGGTGGGCAGTTCCCCGGTCGGCCCCACCTGCTCGATGAACCCATCCCGAACAAAAAGACCACCACCCGGGATCTCCCGGCGGCGGTCGTCCATCGTTACCACAACATCCGCATGCTTGACAAGAAGGGTAGTCATTATGCTCTCTTTTTCACACAATTTGTCTGACAACTGTGCCAGGAAGTGTAACAGTGATTCAATGGAAAGTCAATTGTCTGACAACCTAATTGTTCCCCTAATTCCTGCCCATTCCACTGTTTGACTGTCAATTGGTTGGGAAAAATCAATCACGATTATAATAAAAAGAGGCACGGAAATTTGTGCCTCTGATAGTAACTAGCGCTGTGTTTTACAAAATGCCGTTTATCCGTCGGCCAACGCTGCCGCTTTCAAGGTATTCTGCAGCAGCATGGCAATCGTCATCGGGCCAACGCCGCCTGGGACCGGGGTGATCATCGCAGCCACCTTGCTGGCGGCTTCAAAATCGACATCACCAACCCACTTGTAGCCCTTCTCATCATCGGTCTCGATCTTATTGGTGCCGACATCGATAATCACCACCCCTTCCTTCAGCCAGTCGCCCTTGACCATTTCGGCTCGGCCGACCGCCGCGATCAGAATATCAGCCTGCCGGATCAAGCCTGGCAGGTCTTTGGTGCGGGAATGGCAGATGGTGACGGTCGCGTTGCGTTCCACCAGGAGCAAGGCCACCGGCATCCCGACGATATTGGAACGGCCGAGCACAACGGCATTCGCGCCTTCCATCTTCACACCGGAACGGATCAGCAGTTCAATGCAGCCAGCCGGGGTGGCAGGCAGGAACACCGGCTCACGCCCTTTTTGCGCCAGCCGGCCAATGTTCAACGGGTGGAAACCATCGACATCCTTGTTGATGTCAATCGCCTGCAGTACGCGTTCCTCGTCCAGGCCTTTTGGCAGCGGCAGCTGAACCAGGATGCCGTGCACCTTGGGGTCGGCATTCAAATCGGCCACCTTCTTTTCGAGTGCTTCCTGGGAAATATCCGCCGGCAGTTCGACATGGAAAGACGTAATCCCTACCTTGGCACAGCGCTTTTGTTTCATCGAGACATACATTGCCGATGCCGGGTCGCCTCCGACCAGCACGGTGGCCAGCCCGGGGACAGTCTTCCCGGCTGCCACACGAGCAGCGACTTGTTCTTTGATCTCTTGCTGGATCTGGTTGGCGATCGCCTGACCATCAATGAGTTGAGCAGCCATAAATTTCTACCTCGCTTGTGGATTAGTGGGTTGCAGACCGATTTCTGAATGACCAGAAAAAAGACCGCGCTCAGTTTGTGATTACCAGTACAATTATCCCAAAAATTGGGCTTTTTTTCAACCCGGAGACAAAAACCCGCCGCACGGCCCTATCTGGTACAATTACCGCCATCCCAATCCAGTCAGGAAGAGCATATGGACCAAGAGATCATCAACAAAACCAGCAGCTACATCGCCGCAGAATTGCTCAAAACGCCAGCCCGCCAGATTGCCGCAGATGAACCCCTGATCTCAGGCGGTCTGATCGATTCCTTTTCACTGGTCGATCTCGCCTTGTTCATCGAGGAAACTTTTGGTGTCCGGATCGACGACACAGAACTCAACGCCGATACCTTCGATAACCTGGAGCAATTGGCAGCTTTGATCTCCAGCCGTAAGTCCTAGGAAAAACAGGCCTTGCGGCCTGTTTTCAACATTCTGGGTCAGGGAGCCGGGAACGGCCGCCAGGCGGGGTCAAAGTCATCCCTGGAATCCTGAGTTACCTGCAGGATCAATAGACCATCATTCCGGATAATATAGATATCCCGGTTGATGCCATCCGGCCAACCTTCGTATGCGATCCAATTTCCGGACGAATTAAAGTCCGGGTCCAGTTCCGGCTGCCGAGTAGAATTGGGATTGACTGGCATCTCTTCATAACGCAGGTCGGTAACCCCAAGCATATTTGCCGGCATCATCCACATGCTTTGAAAACTGTCAAGCGGGCCGCGGGAATAGACAATCACATTGTTAATCGACCAGGTAGGTTTGAGATATTGGCGGTTATTGAGGCGGGCAAAGAGTTCAGGAACCGCCCCCAGTTCATTCTCCATTAAATAAAGGAAGTAATAACCAGCACTATTGCTGGTAAATACGAACCGGGTCCCATCAGGCGACCAGGCCGGGTTGAAGGATAACCTCGAAACTGTTGTCATTTGTACAATGGTCGAATCAACAGTATTGATCCGGTAGATCGAGCTGACGAGCAGATCTTTCGCCTGAGTGAACAGGATGCTGGTACCGTCCGGCGACCAGGCCGGGTCAAAACTACCAGGATCGACGGCCAGTTGAGTCACCTCCTGGGTTTCCATGTCCAGTACATAGATCAAGGAATCCAGGTATAGCCGCTGGTTCCTGGTGCATGGCGAGATGAATGCCAGCAGCCTCCCATCCGGAGACCACTCCGGTTGGCAGGCGCCGCCAGCCATACTGGTGAGCTGGATATCCGGCTCTTGGCCAAAGACGTGCAGCCAGATCTGGACGGTGGAGCCTTCCACCGAATTCGGCCGGAGCGAGGCATATGCCAGCTGTTCGCCCTCGAACGGTTCATCATAATCCGGCGGAGCTGGTGTGGGTGTTGGAACGCCTGGCACCCGGATCTGTGTCGGGGTCGGCGTGATCGTCGGCGTGATCGTCGGGGTGGGTGTAATGGTGGCAGTTGGCGACGGAGTCGGCGTTTGAGAAAGCACCAGCGCCATTTCTACTGTGCTGGTCAGGTCCGGCTCAGCCAGGCTGTCATCCACGAGGGTTGGCGGAGGAGTGGCAGAATTTAGGAAAGAAAGTTCCAGCCAGTCAGGCGGGACAATGCCAGCGAGGTTTTCACTGCCTGGCATCCCCATCGTATACCAACCCACTCCAGCAGCCACCAGGATCAAGAACAGGGCAGTAAAAAATCGCCTGACCCTGCGCCGGTTGCGTCGGCGCTTGCGTGTGCTTGAACTGCCGCTGATCTCTGGGCTTTGAGCGCCCCGGACATCCAACTTTCGGCCTGCATTCACCTCCGCGATCACATCTGCGGGAGGGGGCACGATCGTTAATTCATCCGAGGCCTGGATCTGGCGGGTAGCATTGGAAGATTGCAGTAAGGCATTTTTAAAATCCAGAGCGGTCTGATAACGGTCTTCAGGATGCACCGCCAGGGCTTTTTCTACCGCTGTCGCCACCCGACGGGAAACTTTCGGATTCCGTTTACGGATCGAGGTCAGATCAGCCTGCTCCATTGCGCGGGCCAGGCCATCCTCCGGGATGGTGTTGGTCAGGGCAGCATACAGGGTAGCACCAAGAGAATAGATATCAGATCGCCGGTCGGTGCGGGCTGTGCCGTATTGTTCGGGCGAGGAATAGCCCGGTGTCATTGCTCGCGCCCCAGTGGTGGTCACCTGACTGCCATCAACGATCTTGGCCAGCCCAAAATCGACCAGGTAAACCTCGCCCGTCGGATTGATCTTGATATTGCCGGGTTTTAGGTCGCGGTGCAGAATGATCGGATCACGGGTGTGCAAATAATCAAGCGCATCGCAAATCGCTGCCCCGATAATGATTACTTCTTCATCCGGAATCGAACCGACCCGGTCCATGCGTTGGCGCAAGTCCTCGCCCTCGATGAAATCCATCACCATGTACTGCCCTTGACTGGGAATCTCGAAGTGATCGATCACCCGAGGCAGATTGTTATGCCGCATGGTCGCTAGGATCGTGGCTTCTCGGCGGAACTGGCGGGCATATTCTTCGGAAGTGAACAGGTTTTCCTTAACAGCCACTTCCACACCCAGATTATCATCCCGGGCGTGGTACACGGCCCCCATACCCCCTTGACCGAGAATCTCCAGGATCCGGTATCGTTCATTCAGGATTGCGTTGCGGTCCAAGGTCATAGTTTGTCCTACTGGCAGGTCAACATTCATGCTGTACCTACACCAGCATCACAACTTTCATTTTACCATTCAGGCAGGTCAGAAAAAACGAAACCCAATATCAATTTCATTGCGGCTGACGGAGAATTTCAGGGCACCGGCTGCCAGGCGGGATCAAAATCATTGGTGCTAGCATCCACCACCAACGGGGTCAGTTCTGCCCCATTGATCCGCATGATGTAGATATCCAACTGGTTGGCATTGGAATTACCGGAAAACACCACCCATAAACCGTCCGGCGAGAGGTCGGCCTCGCGCATGCCCATTGAATCCTGTGTCAGGCGGAACTCGACTGAACCTGCCTGCGGACCACCATCCCGCCAGTAATTCCCCATCAGGCGCGGCACGCCGCCACCATTTCCGTCAAACTGCGAGTACAGCACCAGATCATTGTCCGGGCCCCACACCGGTTCAATATTGGTTCGAGGGCCAGATGTCAGTTCTACCACATTCTCGCCGGTGGCATCCATCACCCACAGCTGGCCCCGGTTGACCACCCGGTTGGAAGCGAACAGTATTTTACTCCCATCGGCAGACCAGCTTGGCTGGAAGTCGAACTGCGAGTTATTTGAAAGATTGACCGCTTCCCCGGTCTGAAGGTCGAGTACCCAGATCTGGGGGCGGTCGAAATTCCGCACCGAGGTGAAGACGATCTTGTCTTCCACCGGTGACCAGTCCGGATCGTAATCGCCAATCGGGGAGGAGGGCAATGGCCCGGAATTGCTGCCATCGACGTTGATCGCAAACAACGAGGAACCGTCGTAACGCTGCTGGTTGGCCGCACATGGGACGACAAATACCAGCCGCTGCCCATCTGGCGACCAGGAAGGTTGGCAAGCCCCGCCCCGGATATCGGTCAGTTGGACGATCTCTCCGGTCGGCAGGTCATACAGAAAAATCTGGGGCTCCCCGGCCCGGGTTGAGGCAAAGGCGATCTTGCTGCCCCCGCCTATCGGGGTGACCAGTGGACCCGAAGTTGCGGTCGGCTCAGAAGGAACCAGCGTTTCATCTGATGCCGTGGTCAGCCCAGCCGCCTGGTCGTTGTTCTGATCTTCCTCAGGGGTCACTGCGGCTGACAGGGTATCGGTGGGAATCGCGCCATTCTGGGACTTCGCATCCGCACCGACTCCCAATATACGGATCAGCAGGAACGCAACTGCCACCAGTCCGAGCACACCGAGCGCAGCCCCGCCCATGACCCATCCCAATGGGCTGGAACGGCCTTCTTTCTGGCGCGGTGCAGACGGGCGGGAAGCCGGTTTCTGTTTGACCGGGCGGGGCATGGTCAACGCACCAGCCACCATGGTAGCGTCGGCTGGCGGCGGCGTGACCGTGACCTCGCCCGTGGCAACCTGGCGGGTGACAGTGTCGCTGGCTTCCATCAACGCTTGTTTAAACTCGTTCCCGGTTTGGTAACGGTTGATAGGATCGACATGCAAAGCCTTCTCGATGATCCCGGCCGTCAGCAGGCTGACCTCCGCATTACGGGTCCGGATCGGCGTCAGTTCGGATTGCTTGATCGCCACGGCCATACCATCCTCCGGAGGGAAACCCGTCAGGGCTGTGTAAAGCGTCGCGCCGAGGGCGTAGATATCCGAGCGGCCATCTGTGCGGGCTGTGCCGTATTGCTCCGGCGGAGAGTAACCCGGGGTCAGCCCGCGGGCACCGGTGGCGGTCATCTGGCCGGCCTCAACCTGTTTGGCGAGACCGAAATCCACCAGATAAACGTGCCCATCCGGGGCAATGCGGATATTGCCGGGTTTGATATCCCGGTGCAACACCGGCGGTGTCAGGCTGTGCAGGTAATGCAGGGCATCTGAGATCGCGATCCCGATCAGCAAGACCTCCTTCTCCGGCAGCGCGCCGAGGCGCTGCAGGCGCATTTTCAGGTCCTCGCCTTCAATGAAGTCCATTACCAGATACTGGCCCTGGCCTTCGATCACAAAGTGGTCGGTCACGCGCGGTAGATTGGGGTGGCGCAGTCCGGCCAGAATGGTGGCCTCGCGCCGGAACTGGCGAATGGCGTCCTCATCCTCCAGCAGGTTTTCCTTGACCACCACATACACGCCCAGGGATTCGTCCTGGGCAGTATAGACCACACCCATGCCGCCTTTTCCCAGCGCACCCTGAATGCGATACCGGCCATGCAGTAAGCTGCCTTTTTCCAATTCCATCTCAATAAATCCTTCGCTCAGATGCGGGTGTTTACGCCGCAGAATTCACACACGATCACTTCCTGTCCCCGCAGGATCGGGGCAGTAAAGGTAGCCCCGCAGTTGGAACACTGGGTCGGGGCATTCTGAATGCGCTCGATCAGGCTGGCATCAATCTCAACCGCCCGATCCGATACATAATCCCCAGCCTTGGCTCGTCCGATCATCTGCAGCCACGCCTCGGCCACCGGCAGGCTGAGCACAAACTCCGCCTGATGGACCGGTGCGCCTGGGCCTAGTTCTATCCTCAGTTGCTGAAGGCCATCTTCTTCTCCGATGCTCTGTTTCACATCGCCAACCTGAGCCAACGGAACATCGATCTTGAGCTCAAAATCCTCGACCCGATCTTCCCACAACAGGCGCTGGTCTGTCAGATACAGGATGCCATTCTCTGGGGGCAGGCCGGGCCGTTCCCAAACAGCCTCCACCGCGGCTACGCCGCTCTCGGTGGCCAGGAGTTTGAATGAAGCCATCGAAAGCGCATCCAGCATCCAGTCAACCCATTCAAGGTGCGCATCGAGCATCTCGATCTCTTCGGCATACTCGTCATACTGGTCCAACACAGTCTCTTCCGCGGCTTCCGCCTGGGCTTCGGCCGATGCGATCAGCGATTTCAGATTAATGTAGGCTGGCCGGGCAGACGCCAGCGAACCGGACAATCCGGCCAACTGCGCCATCCCGGACTGGATTTCTTTCATCTGCCCGCCAAGTTGACCGGTTTGGTAGTCCAGGGTGGTTTTGGCGCGGGCTTTGATCTTCTCCCATTGCAGGATGAGGATTTCCACATCAGCCTCGATAGATTTCTCCACCACATAGCCGCGAGCGCGCAGCTCGGCCAACTCCCGGCTGAGGGACATCACTTGGTTCTCCAGTTCGGAGATCTCTTCCTGGGTATCACGCAGCATGAGTTCATCCTGCAGTTCGTTGATCTCGTTCTGCAGTTCGAGTATATTGGCCTGGGTGAGTTTACCGGTCAGGTCAGAAAAGGATAATTTGCTGCCGGAAGTCTTCTCTTCTTTGATCTTGCCGGATTTGGCATTTTTTATCCAGCCCGCCCAATCTTCGGAAGACTGCCCGTCCAGATGGAATGCCACCCGCTGCTTGCCGAAATCCACTTCCAGAAAATCCTGGTGGCTGAAAACGCCTTTATTCTGGGCGAGCACATTCTGGACCGCACTGAGCGGTTGTGCGCCCAACACTTTTTGCACCAGTTCTTTGGCGGTGGCAATGAACAGCACTTTCTTCGTGGCTACTTTTTCTTTCTGCTCAAAGATCAGGCGCTGACTGGTGAGGAACAGGATGCCTTCCGGGTCTTCGCTGCCGGCCTGGTCCCATCGGGCCTTGACCGCCATGTACAGGTTCTCATCCTTAAGGGAAACTAAACTGGCTTCGAAAAATTGGGTCAGCGCCCAATGAATGCGGGTCAGACGGACGGTGAGTTGCCCGGCCTGACGTTCGATCTCGTCGTAGACAGACTCGATCCGCCGTTCTGCTTCAGCCACCGACTGCAAAGCCTGGCGGACCTGGCCTTCTGTCTGACCGAGCGCGCCCAGCGCACTGCCCGCGCTGCCCAACAGATTGTTCAACTGGTTGACCTGCTGGTTGACCGGGGCATAAAATTGGCTGGCCTGTCGTGCCTGTTCCTCAATGCTCTCTTCTACTTCATTACGGACCGCCTGCCAGCGGGTCATGGCGTCGTAAGCAAGATGCTCAAGATCGGACTGGTACTTGTAACCTTTCTCGCGGGCGCTCTCCAGCAAGCTGAGGGCATGGGTCAGGTTGGCGTCCAGGTTGGCAATATCCGCCCGCACCTCGGACATATCGGCCCGGGATTCAAGCTCATCCAGGGAAGATTGCAGGGAATTGACCTGGTAGACAATATCGGGATGGGCGGCGGCTGTGTTCAGGCGCGCCAGCGAATGGACCGCTGCGCCGGCCAGCGCGCCGGCGGCAGCTGCCTGTACTGCGCGGGTCATGCCGCGTTTGATCTGGCGCGAGGAAACCGGCCGCACAGATGCCCGCGCCGGACGTACGGCAGATCGGGTCGGCGCAACCGCGCCTCTCCCAACAGGCCGGGCAGCCGGACGGACGGCCTGTCGGGCTCGGCCGGCGGTGGCTGCTCGCGCCGCAGGTTGAGGCATTCGCTTAACCGGTACGCTGGTTGGACGGACGACCGGACGCGGCCGGGGCGAAACCTGTGCGGCTTGCTGCCGGGTGTGAACACGTTTTGCTGTGCGGGTTTGGGTGACGCGGGGGCTGGCCCCACGGCGCGGGGTGCTTGAGATCGCAGGGCGTCTGGAACCACCACTCCGGCCCGTTGTCGGGCGGCCTCCTCTGATACGACTACCAGAACCCATCCTCTTTGACGGCATCTGCTTCTCCTTCTGAGATGTATGCTGATTGGCTGGTGGCGCTTGGGTACTATAAATATGCGGCCAACGTCCCGATTATACACCAAGCAGGCCGTCAGTTTGGCGTTATTCTCACCATCGTTGTCCGGATTCCGGGACGGGTTGGCCGCCTAGTCCATACTGGCTTGCAGGGCAGCCTGCATCAGCTTGTCAATCTCCAGTGGAATCCCTTTTTCAGGTGCCGGGATCAGGTAAATGCCCTCTTCCGGGCATTTGCTCTCACACACCGCACAGCCCATGCACAGTTCAGAATTAACCACCATCACGCCATTTCTGTCCAGTGAGAGCGCGCCAAATTGGCAATATTCTTCACAGGTGCGGCAGCCGATGCAGTTCTCGGCATCCACTACAGCAATATAACCGGAGGAGGCCAGCATGGGAGTACCATTTTTATGCGCCCCCATCGCGCCGCAGCAGCACGCGCAGCAATTGCAGATAGCATAAAATCGGCCCAGCATGGCATCCTTAAAAAAAGCATGGTGCACATGACCGCGGGCGTCTTCTTCTTCCAGGATCCGGATGGCCTCCTCGCGGGTGATCCAGCGGGCGCTGTCCGGATGCGTCTCAGACACAAAACTGGCGAACGGCTCGCCGACGATCAGGCACACATCCATTGGCAGGCAGGGATTTTCCTTGAACTTGCGGCAGGGACAATCAAGTACAACAATATGGTCCGGGTTTTCCAGGATGATCGAACGGGCCCGGACATAGGGGATGACCTGCTCCAGGTCCGGGACATGGATCGGCTCATTGACCAACACCAGCTGGCGGGCTGTTTCCAGCGGCAGCGTTTTGCCATGATATCCGTCGGCAAGCGTGCCGGTGGCGATGGTGACGGAGTGGATTGGGTTTGGGTCTGACGACCCGGTCGATTCATCAGGGCGGGAGAACAGCCGGAAGAGCGGAGCCAGTCTCTTGGCCCAGGGATGGTCGCCCTTGCCGATCCCGATGTACAGGTAGGTCCAGCGGCCGTAGAAATAGCCATGGACCTTATCCGAGAAGTTGTAGTCCGGCAGTCTGCGGCCTGCCCGGAAAAAAGCCCGGGTAGCCTTCGAAAACAGCGGAAACCGCAACCTTTTTCGTTTACCCATCTCTGCCCTCCTCAAGCGCCAAATGAAGCTGGCGCAATGGCTTTATCTCGAGTGGACCTTGATCTGCGCCAGACTGGCTTCGATTTCCTCCATCGATTTGTCCCGGACGGCATCAAAGATCTTGGTGCCAGCCTCACGGATATACTCCCAGAAGGCGGCCTGGGCCGAAGTGGCCGGGTAGGCTGTTTGCCTGCCCAGATAGATCGGCTGGACAATCTCCAGCCCGCGTACCGAGACAACTGCAACCCGGTCCGGACAGATCTTTTCAAGGATCATCTTGGAGACAAAACCAACGCCCAGGCCTTGCTCCACAGCCAGCGCCAGAGCTTCGGAGGTGCCCATTTCCAGGAAAGTATCCAGTTTTTCGATGTCGATCCCGATATCCAGCAGGCTGTCACGGACATTGTTATACGTGCCGGACCCCTTCTCCCGCGCGATGAAATGGCCGTCAAACAGATCTTCCGGATCGATCTCTCCTTGTATCGCCCAGGGGTGCGAGAGCGGTGCGATCAACAGGATCGGCTCTTCGAGGTACAACTGAAATTCTCCTGTGTTGGCGGTCGCCTCCGTTATATTTGAGAGGGTAAAGTGGATCTCGCCTTCAGCCAGACTTTGCTGAACCTGCTTGGCTGGCAGCACCTGACAAGCGATCCGCACCAGGGGGTATTCCCGGTGAAATTTTGCCAGCATGGTGGGGAGGAGGTATTTTCCCGGCGCGGTATTGCAGCCAATGATCAGGTTGCCATGGATCTCGTTTTTGAGCAATTCCATCTGTTCTGCGACGCGGATGGAGCCATTCACGATCTCGCGGGCCATCGGCAGCAAGACCTGCCCCGCATCGGTGATCTCCAACGTGCGGCCGCGGCGCTCAAACAACTCAACGCCCAATTGGACCTCAAGTGATTTGATATGCTGGCTGACGCTGGACTGGGTCAGGTGCAGGCGCTTGGCAGTTTGGGTGAAGTTCAGGGTCTCCGCCGCGATCACAAACACATTCAACTGGTGAACATTTAGCAAAGTTAGCCTCCCGGATATTCGTTAATCCGAATGAGCAAATTCCATTAGAAAAACTATGCAATCTATGGCTGCGCTCTTAGAAATAATTATACTAAATTTTGACACTTTGTGCAATTCCCCACAATCAATGCCGCAACGAAATCGTTTAATCCGGCGGAGCAGACCACGGCAGCAGACTGGCGAACTGTGCCATGTCATAGGTGCCCTGCACCTCGATGCGCGAGAGGTAAAAAAGCGTAGCCGGTGAATGGGTGGAGCTTGACCCCAAGCCCACCGCGGCCAGATAGCCCCACTTCACCGTCCGGTCGCCAAGATAGGCGTCAAACGCGCCGAATGGATAGGCGAAGGTACGCACGTTACCGTCAATCGCTTCACCGATCACCTTGCGGGAATAGTAGATCTCGTCATAGGCGATGGAATGATTCAGTGTCAAGTCACTGTGGGTGAAGGAATGGCTCCCGACCTCCCACCCTGCTTCCACCATTTCCTGCAATTGGGGAGCGCCCATGAAACCAACCGATTTCAACCGGTTGCCGACGATATAGGCTACCCCGACAAAGCCATGCTGCTGCATGATCGGGTAGGCGTACTTATACACGCTGTAATGGCCGTCATCGAATGTGATCACTACTGGCCGGGGCGGCAGCGGCTCGCCATCAATGATCGCCCGCGCCAGCTGCTTCACCGTGATCGTCTGGTAACCCCAGTCCGCCAGGGCTTGCATCTGCTCGGCAAACTTCTCCGGCGTGATGTTATAGCGCGGGCTGGCCTGATCCGGGTCGACATGGTGATACATCAGAATTGGCGCCACCACCTCTCCCGGGCCGGCGACCACCCAGGCAGGCGTGGGAGT
>JAGVCA010000051.1 GCA_020059485.1 Anaerolineales bacterium | reverse complement strand
GCCAAGGCCAGAGCTGCTTATCTCTCATCGAACCAGAGTTGGCGATCCCTTTTTGAACTCCCTCTGGCAGCATGAATCTTCAACATTTGATCGCACCCAACACATCTGTGGATTTCGCGTCGAGAGCAAATTATGATATGATCGGTCTGTGAATACATGACAGGAAAAAGGATTGGGAGAGCAAAGAATTTTTACGCGTGAACGCTTGACAGAAGCCCTGCTGCTGGGGTTGATGGCAGCCGCGCTGTTACTGCCGCGTCTGAAGAATTTGGACCGGTATGTCTTTATCGACGAGAGCTATTATCTGAAGCACGGGGCATCCTTCTATTGGGCGGTGGATCACGCCGAGTGGGAAAAGACCAACCTGGTGATCCATCCCGGTGTGACCACCAATTGGCTCGGCGCGTTCGCTTTCTGGCGCGTGTTCCCGGAAATCTCCGATGAAATGGAGGACGCTCGCATCCCGGACCTGACCTTCAGGAGGTTACTGGAGCAGAATGATCTCAGTCTGTTGTGGATGTTGGTGTACGCCCGCCAGGGGGTGGTGCTGGTCAATTCGGCGTTATTGACGCTGGCGTATTTGCTGGGCCGGCGTCTGTTTGACCGCTGGGCGGTGGCGGTGGGGGTGCTGCTGGCCGGGTTTGATCCCTTTTTCTTTGATTTTTCGCGTTTCCTGCACGTGGATGGTTTTGTGAGCACATTCATGCTCACTTCGATATTGGCGTTTGTTGTATTTCTGGCGGAGCGCCGAACCGGCTGGGCCGCGCTTTCCGGAGTCCTGGCCGGACTGGCGTTCCTGACCAAGGGATCAGCGGTCCTGCTGCTGCCGGCGGTGATCGGGTGCATCCTGATCTACTGGTGGGGGCAGCCCAGGGTTACAGCCGGAAAATGGGGTTTCTTTCGGCAGACGCTCTCCGGGTTAGGGCTGTGGCTTGCTGTTGCAGTGGTAGTGATCTTCAGTCTGTACCCTGCGCTGTGGCGCAGCCCGGTTGAGCCGCTGGGAGAGATTTTTTCCTTTATCCAAAACCAGGCTGGCGCTGAGGTGATCTCACCAATGTATTTCAACGGCCAGATCAATCCGACCGGGGCATTTGGCCTGGAATATTTATACTACTATCCACTTTCCTACTTGTGGCGGGCCAGTCCGGTGGTGCTGGCCGGGTTAGCACTACTGCTGGCCGGTTTCCTATTCAGGAAAAGGTTTACTCTGTCTGACCAATCCTGGCGGGCAACCGCATTGCTCGTACTCTTCGCGGTTGGATATGCCGCTGCCATGACCCTGAGCGTTAAAAAATTTGACCGCTATATCCTACCCTCGTTCCTGCCGCTGGCCCTAGCCGCCGGGATCGGGTATTTTCTCTGGCTGCGCCTCCTATTGGAAAAAGTGAAAACCCGGTTTTCGCGCCAGGCGGCACAGGCGGTCTCGCTGATCGCGGCCCTGGCTGTGGTTGGACTGCAAGGTGCGCTGGTTTGGCAGGTGTTTCCATACGGGCTGAGTTATTTCAACCCGCTGCTGGGGGGAGGAGCGAAAGCGCCTGAAGTGATGATGGTCGGCTATGGCGAAGGACTGGATCAGGCGGGTGAGTATATGGTCGGGGTTCCGGGGACCCGCAACCTGACGATCTACTCGTTCTATTCCGGGGTTTTCGGGTTCCACTATCTCCAGCAGATCAAGGATATGCCCTGGTATGCCGAGCAATTTACCCCTGAAGTCCTGGAAGCGGATTACTGGATCGTCTATCACTCCCAGCGGCAGCGCGGCCTCTCTCCACAGATCCTGGAGGCGATCGAGGGGCAGCCGGTGGCCCACTCGGTGTGGATCAACGGGATCGAGTATGTCCGCATCTACCGGTTGGCGGATTTCATTCCGCTGGAATAGCGGATCAGTTTGGTGTTCCCGGCGTTTGGCCAGTCTTTCCTTATGTCAAGGCAAAGTTCAAATGTCCTACTGTTGGCAAAGTAGAAATGTCCTATGGGTCGGTGGGAGAGTGAGAATTTGAGTTGAGTTTTTTGCCATAGTTTCGCCAGGGATGGTTGGGAGAAGGGGAGTAACTGGACTTGGCCAGGTCCTTGGAGGATTTGACTGCGGCCTGTTTGGGCTGCTGCCTGAATTCCTCGACGGTCAAGAGTTGGTGGTTGAGGTAGAAAGCAACTTGCTGATCAGGATACAGGACAGCCGTGACCTGTCGGCCTTGCAGGGCATAAGCGGGCCGGGTGGTTTTGATCTGATAGATGACCCGATTGAATTGGATCTGGAGGTTTTTGGAGATGATCCGAGTGTAATGGCAGGCAAAGATGCGATCGAGGTCAATGGCGGGATCAAGGGGGATATGAGCATCGTGAGATGAGCGTGGCAGCACAGAGAACCTTTCGGAATAGGATTGCAGAAAAGTAGGCAGGAACTGATTGGCATGCTGGTAGTCGCAGATACCTTCCAGGCGCATTTCTTTGATCAAACGGTCCTGGAAGGTCAGGAAGGCCCGCTCGATCCGGCCTTTGGCTTGCGGAGAGTTGGCACAGATCAACTCGATGCCCAGCTCATCCAGCGCTCGCCCAAACTGGGTAGTCGCATCGGAATCGATAGGGTTCTTGTGATTGACCCGAAAGACGCTGAATCGGTCGCTGTAGAAGGTCACCGGCAGGCCGTGTTGGGCAAAATAGGTCTGGCACAGCTCGGCATAGGCGAAATAGGTCTCCTGGGGCACAAAACGCCCGGCCAGGCTTTCGCTGGTGGCATCGTCGATGAACAGCAAGAGAACAGCCTTCCCTGCGCGGTCTTCCAGCCAGGCATGTTCCGATCCGTCAATCTGGACCAGTTCCCCGCGACGGGCCCGTCGTTCCCGCTGCTGATGGAGCTCGGGATCCTTTTTCTTTCTCGGTTGATGCTTCCCCTCTGCAATCATCAGTTGGCGGACAGTCTCTTTGCTCACGATGATCCCGCCCCGACCGGCTAATTTTTCCGTCAGCAGTGTGGGACCAAAACCTTTGTAGAGTGGATCGTGGATGAAATCCTTGATCTGCTGCCGGGTATCGGTCGCCATCCGGTTATTGCTTGGTTTTCCCCGCCGCGCACTGATCACGCCCAGATCACCTTCCAGGCGAAATCGTGCCAGCAGCCGCCGAAAATGCCGCGGACTGACCCCGATCCTCCGGGCTCCTTCTGCCTGCGTGATCCGTTTTTCATCCGCCATCTGTACCACTTTCATCCTGGATATTTCCTTGTCGGTCATTGTCAGTGTCCTGTTCATCAGCTATGCCCTCCATTTTCGGATAGGACATTTTAACTTTGCTAGAATAGGACATTACTACTTTGCTCCTACAGCCAGTCTTTCCTTATTGACAGGATTGTGCAACCTCGTTATAATTCCTCCCGCTCATTGCCCCGGCGATAAGGCTGGGGCAATCATTTGTCAAATATCAACCCCCAACTTCCCCGTTCTCCGGCGGTGCCAGACCGGCAGAGCCGACAAGCGCAAACGCGGGTCGAACGGTGAAGTGAAGATTGGAGGAACACATGAGGTATGCCATCGTTGAAAGCGGCGGCAAGCAATACAAGGCCGTAGAAGGCACCACCATTGAGGTGGACCGCCTGACCCTTGAAGAAGGCAGTAAGATCGAGATCAATGATGTATTGTTGATCTCCAATGACGGCGAGGTGATGGTCGGCACGCCGCTGGTGGATGGTGCGAAAGTCGCCGCCACAGTGGTTGCCCAGGTCAAGGCCCCCAAGATCATTGTCTTCAAGTACAAATCCCGCCAGCGCTACAGAGTCAAGCAGGGACACCGGCAAAAGTACACCCGTTTGATGATCGATGAGATCATTGCCAAGGGTTTGAAGAAAGCCGAAGTGGCCAAGCCGGTTGAAAAACCGAAGGTCGAGGCTACCGAAGCGGCACCGAAACCGAAGACTGCTGCCAAGTCTGCCCCGAAGACCAAGACCGCGGCCAAGACAAAAACAGCACCGAAGACAAAAACGGCTCCGAAAACCAAGACGGCTCCGAAGACCAAAACAGCGGCCAAGCCCAAGACAGCCAGCAAAACCAAGACAGCCGCAAAACCAAAGACGAAAACCGCAGCCAAAAGCAAGACAGCAACCAAAAAGACTGCGACCAAGACATCAACCAAAAAGTCGGAATAGTTCGACAGAAACCAGGAATGAGAGGTAGTCATGGCTCATAAAAAAGGTGGCGGGTCATCCCGCAACGGTCGAGATAGCGAATCAAAACGCCTGGGCGTCAAACGGTATGCAGGCGAGTATGTGCTCTCCGGCAATATCCTGGTCCGCCAGCGCGGCACCAGGATCTATCCAGGCCGCAATGTTGGCATGGGTAGGGACCACACCTTGTTCGCCACGGTGAATGGTTTGGTAGTCTATGAAAATATCCGCGGTGGCAAGAAGAGCGTCCGCGTGGAACCCGCTGAAGCAGCCGGCAATTAGCCGGTTGATGCGGTTCTGAAAGGTTACTCTGATGAAGAAAGACATTCACCCCACATATTTCCCTGAAGCCACGGTGGTCTGCGCCTGCGGTGAGAGCTGGACAGTCGGCTCGACGCGCCAGGAGATCCGCGTGGATATCTGCTCGGCCTGCCATCCGTTCTTCACCGGCGAACAGCGCATTGTTGACACCGAAGGCCAGGTTGATCGCTTCTACAAACGGCTTGAGGCTCGCCAGCGCTACGTCAGCGAAACCGAAAACCGTGAGGCTTCCAAAACTTCTCCTGACCGCTCGCTGGAAGAGTTTGAGGTGAATGCCCGCGCTACCAAGCTGCTGATCGAAGCAGGGTTGGCAACCGCGGGCGAGCTGATCGCCAAACTGGAAGAAGGCGGCGACGAAGCAGTCCTAAGTATCGATGGCTTTGGCCGCAAATCCCTGGCGGATTTCAAAAAGGCGTTGCGCCGCATGGGCTACGAGCTCCCCGGCGAAGAAGAATAGGGATTTCCTCCCCCAAGAATTGAACGCCTGCGCAAGCAGGCGTTTTTTGGCACTAAAATTCGGCCTGTTCAGGTCGAATTTTAGTTTCAGAGGCAGGTCAGGGATTTTGCCCGGCGATCCTTGATTGGATCCTGGATATCCAGCCTGACAAATGGGGCTGGAGAGGCCGATTGCGGCCGTGTTGCTTGTCATCCCTTTCAACATCAAGTAAACTTGATGAAACAGCCTGCCAGAAGGCCGGGCAGCGTGTGGTTCCCCCAGAGCGTCGAGAGGTGTCCATGTCCAAAAATCTTGGTTCTGTTGAAGTTATCACCGGTTCAATGTTCTGTGGCAAAACGGATGAGATCATCCGCCGGCTGCGGCGGGCGGCAATCGCCAAGCAGAAGGTTCAGGTGTTCAAACCGTCTATCGACAACCGCTATGACCAGGTCAAGGTGGTTTCGCACGCCGGCAGCCAATTTGATGCTATCCCGGTGGAATCTTCCGAAGGGATTCGAACCAATCTGCTGGAAGACACCACGGTGATTGCCATTGATGAAGCCCAATTCTTTGATCAAGGGTTGATCGAATTGGCCAATGAGCTGGCCGAGCGAGGGTTGCGGGTGATCATTGGCGGGCTGGACCTGGACTTTCGAGGTGAGCCGTTTGGCCCAATGCCGGTGTTGATCTCGCAGGCCGAGAAGGTCGACAAGCTGCATGCCATCTGCATGGTCTGTGGTAAGGATGCCTCCCGCACTCAGCGGCTGGTGAACGGCAGCCCGGCCCGTTACGATGACCCGGTGGTGATCGTCGGCGCTGAGGAATTGTACGAAGCCCGCTGCCGCACCTGCCATCAGGTGCCGGGCCGTTAGGAGGGTGAGGGAATGCCGAGCGGAGATTATCAGAAGTTCCTGAAAGAGATCCTGGTCAGCGAAAAGGATTTGAAAATCCGGGTGGCTGAGCTTGGCCGCCAGATCAGCGCCGATTATGCCGGAGAGAAGATCCTGCTGGTGTGTGTGCTGCGGGGCGGGGTCATGTTCCTCACCGACCTGATGCGCCACCTCTCGATCCCGCACATGATCGACTTTATGGCGCTGTCTTCTTATGGGGTTGGGGCGCGTGAATCGTCCGGCACAGTCCGAATTACGATGGACCTTAATATGGACATTTATGACCGGCATGTCCTGATCGTTGAAGATATCGTCGACAGCGGCCGCACAATGGCCTCTCTGATCGAGGTGCTGGAAACCCGGCACCCGCGCAGCCTGAAGATCTGCACCTTGCTGGATAAGGCGACCCGGCGCGAGGTGGATGTCAAGCTGGATTATGTCGGTTTCGATATCGAGGATCGGTTCGTCTTTGGTTACGGGTTGGACCTGGACGAGTTCTATCGTGACCTGCCTTTTGTCGGGGTGGTTGATCTGGACGCCTACACCCCTGAGGAGTAGCTTGGTTCCATTGACTTCCGGGATCGAATTTTTTCCCCTGTTACAGAAAATATCCGGCGCGCTGCCCGAGGCAGCGGTGGTACCAGGCCAGGTGTACCTGGTTGGAGGCGCAGTGCGGGATGCCGCCCGCGGCAAGTCCTCTCACGATCTTGATCTGATCGTGGCGGAGAACGCGCTGCGTCTGGCCCGCCATGTAGCTGATTCCCTTGGCTGGGCATATTTCACGCTGGATGAGGATTTTGGGGTTGGACGCGTGGTGTGCCTGGCAGAAGGTCAGGAACGCCAGGTAGTCGACTTTGTACAGATGCAAGGCGGCAGCCTGCAGAGCGATCTGGAGAACCGGGATTTCACCATTAACGCCATGGCGGTCGATCTGGCGGATCCCGGCACGTTGATCGATCCGCTGGGCGGCCTGGGAGATCTGGTCAACAACCGCCTGAAATGCTGCCGCCCAACCAGCCTGGTGGATGATCCGGTGCGTACCATCCGGGCGGTGCGGATGGCCGCCAGTTTTAATCTGGCCTTCACGCCCGAGACCCGCCAGCAGATCGGACCAGCGGTGGCCAGGCTTGGGTTTATTTCAGCAGAGCGGCAGCGGGATGAGTTCCTCAAAACGCTGGGGGCACCCGGTCCCTCGACCAGCCTGCGCATCCTGGACCGATTCGGGATCCTGGAGCTGCTCATCCCTCAGGTTGCTGACCTCAAAGGTGTCACCCAATCCGCACCGCATATCTATGATGTCTGGGAGCATTCGCTGCATACCGTTCAGGCGCTTGAGGTGATCCTGGCTTTGCTGGATGAGAATTACGTCCACGATAACGATGCGGGCGGGGACCTGTTCAGCGGGCTGCTCTCCCAGCAGATTGGCCGCTACCGGCAGCAGCTCACCAGCCATATCAGCCAACCGGTGGTCCCGGACCGGCCGTACCGCCCACTGCTATTCCTCGGCGCGCTGCTGCATGACCTGACCAAGCCCCGCCATCGAACCGTCGAGCCGGACGGCCGGATCCGCTTTATCGGCCATGAGAATACCGGCGCGCAGGAGATCGTTACGGTCGGGACAGCGCTCAGGCTCAGCCGGGCAGAGATCCAGCGGCTGGTGAGGGTGATGCAGGACCATATGCGTCCCTGGCATCTGGCTCAACCCGGCAGCCGGCCAACCCGGCGCGCCATTTACCGATACTGGCGCGATAACCAGGCGGCCGGTGTGGATGTGCTGCTGGTCGCGCTGGCTGATACCCTTGGTATCTTTGGCCATACCCTGACCAAGGACGTGATGGTTGAGCGGTTCACCATCGCCCGCTATCTGCTGGAGGCCTGGTATGAAACCCCCGAGGTGGTGTCTCCGCCAACGCTGCTGGATGGTCATGATCTGATCGAGATCTTCGGGTTATCCCCAGGGCCGCAGCTTGGTGATCTGTTGGACCTGCTGCGCGAGGCTCAGGCTGCCGGCGAGATCGAAACCCGCCAGCAAGCCCTGGATTTTCTTTCCACTCACCTGGCGGATCTGTAATCTGAAAAAGTGGTTCTGCGGGAACGCTCACCCCTGTCCGAACGTCAGATAATTGGAAGCCTATTTAATTACGGAGGTAACAATGCGGACATTTGTGAGATATATCCTGACTGCAATCGCAGCGGTTGGATTGCTGGCAGGTTGTGCGGTTGGTGGTGAACCGGTGATCGATCCACTCGGAACGCAGGAAGACAGCAGCAAGGAGGCTGAGAATATGCCTGTATCGCAGGAAGAACTGGCATCAGTCGTTTGGTCCCTGCTGGCCTACGGCCAAGCGGAAGACCTGCAATCCCTGGCCCCTGACACTGAGGTGACCTTACAATTTGACACTGCCGCCGGGCAGATCAATGGATTTTCCAGCTGCAACCGGTACTTTGGCGGGGCAAGCATTGATCCGGAGAATGGCAGCCTGGCCTTCGGGCCGATCGGTATGACCCGCATGTCCTGCGGTTCGCCGATAAACGAGCAGGAAGCTGTCTATATCGCCATCTTGCAGACGGCCGAACGGCTGGTGATTGAGGATGAGCGATTGGTCGTGTTCGCCGCTGACGATCAGGTGCTGGTATTCTCCCCCGGCCCGGCAGTCGAGTAGTCCTCTATTCCTCGAAAGGTTCCAGTCCACCTTCAGGGGTCAGTTTCTGGATCCTGAGGGCGGCTTGATCCAGCAGACCGACACAGTACTGGTAGAGGGTCTGGCTGCGTTCGTACAGCGCTAGGGCATCTTCCAGCGGCTTGCCGCCGGATTCCAGTTCAGCAATGATCGCCTGCAGTTCTTCAAATGCCTGTTCGTAGGTCAGGCCCACTTTCGCCGGATCTTCACTCATTTTTATCTCCCTTATCGATCACCTCAGCGCCGAAGGCTCCGTCGGTAACCTGAATCTTGATCTCATCCCCCGAAGTGACCTCATCCGTACGCAGGACGGGGATCCCTCCTCGGGTAACGATGGCATAGCCCCGGCTGAGCACGCCGGTCGGGTTCAGCGCATCGAGCTGCTGGCGTGCACCTTCCAGTTTGGCTCTCCCCAGTTGCAGTTGATGATCCAGTGCACGGTCAGCCCGGCGGATAAGTTCGTCCAGGGACTGCTGGCCGCTGCGAACCGCAGCCTGCGGCGAAATGCGTTCCAGTCGGTGTCCGCTCTGGGTGACTTGCCAGCGAAGTTCCTCAATCTCGTCTGTGATTGCCTGAGCTGCAGCCTGCCGTCTCTCCAAAAGGAGGCCGCGCAGTTCCTGCTGGTCCGGGGTAGCCAGTTCAGCGGCGGCGGTGGGGGTGGGGGCACGCAGGTCGGCGGCAAAATCCGAGATCGTGAAGTCGGTCTCATGTCCGACCGCGCTGATCACTGGCGCATCGGAGGCTGCGACCGCCCGGGCAACGAGTTCTTCATTGAACGCCCACAGATCCTCAAGGGACCCGCCACCCCGGCCGATAATGATCACGTCAGGGTGGACCTGCTGATTCAGCTGTCGGATGCCGGCGGCGATCTCCGGCGCGGCGGCTTCTCCCTGCACGGCTGCCGGGGCCAGCACCACCTCGGCCAGGGGGTAGCGCCGCCCGATCGTGTTGAGGATATCCCGGATGGCTGCGCCGGTTGGCGAGGTGACGATGCCGATGACTGATGGCAGGACCGGTAATTGGCGCTTGCGCGACGGGTCGAACAACCCTTCCGCTTCCAGACTGGCCTTCAGACGCAGGAATTCCTGGTACAGGTAACCTTCTCCGGCTGGACGGATCGTATCTGCATACAACTGGTATTGCCCGGAGGCTTCGTACACGCTGATGCTGCCGTGGACCTCGACTGCCATCCCGTCCTGCGGCAGGCTGGTCAGCCGCGTCACCTGGCTGCGCCACATCACACACCGCACAGCAGCCTGGCTGTCCTTCAGGGTAAAATAGATATGGCCGGATTTGGGCAGCGACAGGTTGGAGATCTCCCCATTCACCCAGATATCCTGCAGGGTTTCATCCCCTTCCAGCAGGGCACGCAGATAGCTGTTCAGGTCCATCACAGAGAAGCGGCGCGGTTTTTCCGGAAAGAGTTCAAACTGTTGCTGCATGCAGATGAGGATACTCTGGATTCCCTGCAGGTGTCAAGCGGATCTGCCGAAAAGCGTGGCCAGGGATCAACTTTTTTGAAAAATGGGGACAACCTGCTACAATAGAAAAGATGGTTCACTACTTGCTGGCTACTCTTCCTCCCGTGGCTTTACCAGCGCGCGAGATGCCCGCGCCCTTCCGACAATCGACCTTTGGAGAAAAATATGAATCTCAGTCAAAATGACGCCGTGATCCTCAGCGCTGTCCGGACACCTATTGGCCGGTTCCTCGGTGGTTTGAGTTCTATACCCGCCACACGTCTCGGCGCGATGGTGGTTGAAAGCGCCGTCCAGCAAGCCGGTCTGCCGGACCTGGGCAAGATCGATGAGGTCCTGATGGGTTGCGTGGTCCCGGCTGGTCTGGGACAGAATCCTGCCCGGCAAGCGGCCATTTTTGGCGGACTGCCTGGCAGCGTGGGGGCAGCGACGATCAACAAGGTGTGTGGGTCTGGGCTAAAAACGGTCATGCTGGCGGCGCAGTCGATCCGGGCGGGAGATGGCAATCTGCTTGTTGCCGGCGGTATGGAGAGCATGAGCCGGACTCCGTTCCTGCTGCACGTCCGGCTGGGTGAGCTGCGTTATGGGCATGGTAATCTGATCGATGCTCTGCAACATGATGGGCTGTGGGACCCCTTCGAGGGCTGGATCATGGGCGAGGCGGCAGATTTTATTGCCGAAGAATATCACGTCTCTCGGGAGGAGATGGACGAGTACTCTCTCCGCAGCCACCAGAAAGCGATTGCGGCGCAGGAGGCGGGAAAATTCAAGGCCGAGATCCTGCCGGTGGAAGTGAAAGGCCGCAAAGGTGCGGTGACTGTGGTTGATACAGACGAAGGTCCCCGCCGGGATACTTCGCTGGAAGCGCTGGCCAGCCTGCCACCAGCATTTGGGGAGGACGGGTTGAGTACTGCCGGCAATGCGCCTGGTCTGAGTGATGGGGCGGCGGCGGTGGTGGTTGCCAGTCGGAGCTATGCGGCATCGATCGGGGCCCGGCCGCTGGCCCGGATCGTCGGATATTCCCAACGGGCGGTGGACCCGAAGTACATTTTCATCGCCCCGGCCCGCGCCATCCCGGCTTTGTTGGAGAAAGTCGGCTGGACGATGGGGGATGTCGATCTGGTCGAGCTGAATGAGGCCTTTGCCGCCCAGGTGCTGGCCGATGGCAAGGACATGGAGAAGATCGGCTGGGATTGGGACAAGGTCAATGTGAATGGCGGGGCGGTAGCACTCGGACACCCGATCGGCGCCAGCGGTGCCCGGACCCTTGTCACGCTGATCTATGCCTTAATCGACCGGGGATTGAAGCGCGGGATCACCTCTCTCTGCCTGGGCGGCGGTGAAGCGGTGGCGATGGCGGTCGAGATCGAGGACTGACCCGGCTGGCCGGGAAGTCTGTTAGAAGTATGTTAGTTTTTACTCTCTGACACATAAGACCTAACAAACTGGTTTACAATCCTGCATATGATCGACAATCATCTCCCCGAAGATCCCGGCGAGCAGCTGCGCCTGGCCATGCGTCAGTGGGCCAGCGGAATTGGCATCGCTGCCACTGAAGTCGATGGGGTTCGCTACGGTCTGACTGTCAGTTCCTTTACCTCTGTCTCGGTTGATCCGCCGGTCGTGCTGATCTCTGTCCACCAGGACGCCCAGGCACATGATCTGATCCTGCAGGCCGGTGCATTTGGCGTCACCCTGCTTTCGATCAAACAGCAGCAGCTATCGGACCGTTTTGCCGGCCGGCTTGACCCTGATACGGACCGTTTTGACGGGCTGGAAAGTTTCACGTTATCTACGGGAAGCCCGCTGCTGCCCGGTGGCCTGGCGTATTTTGACTGCCATCTGATCGGTACTTTTGAAACCGAGACCACCACGGTCATGTTTGGCGAGGTGGTGGCAGCCCGGACGTCCCCTGAGGAGGCGGGCGGCCAGCCTTTGCTGTATTATGACCGTTTTTACCGCCGTCTGGCGGATGAATAACAAAAAACAGCGCTTGCAGCTCAGACCGCAAGCGCTGTTTCTTTTCATGCGGATTTGTAGTCAGACCTGTTTGAACTGATCGACATTCATCACGAACATGGTGGCGCGTTTCTGTCCGGGGTCGTCGGGCTCCTGGACGGTATCCCGGATGATCTGCATGGCGGTTTCCACCTTATCGTCATCGACACCGGCGATCATGGTGGCATTCCCTCTGCGGAAGTAAGCCCCGGTGGTCGGCAGGATCGTAACCGGAAAACCAGCGTCATTTAACGCGTTAGCGACCTCATCACGGTCGGAGATTTGAAGGATGCACAGGATCATTTTCATGGTTAGATTTCCTCGTAATGCTCGACATCAAAGACATAGACATTGGCATGGTCCGGCTGACCATCTTCTTTGGGTTCCTGGCCTGGGAGCAGGTTGAACAGACCACGCCGGATTGGCTGCTCAGGACTGCAGCAATTCATGATCGCCTCGATGACCTCATCCAACTGCTCCTCCTCGACACCGATCAGCAGCGTGAGTGAGATTTGTCCGCTGGGGCCCAGGTTGCTGGCAAGCCGGATAGCTGGGATGCCCATGATCCCAAGCATGTGCAAGGTTTCGAACACATCCGGTTCACTCACCGATGCAAATACCAACTTCGTGATCGGCGGCAGATCCTTGGTGCGGCGGAGCAGTAAATCGCCGTAACTGATATCCTGGTTGATCAACGCGGCATCCACCTCGTTGACCAGGTAGGCAAAGGTCTCCTCGCCGATCATCCCTTCGCTCAGCAGGGAGTTATAGGTACTGCGCTGCGACCGCAGGATCTCCTGAAAGGCCTGGTCGAGTTCCGTGTCGCCCACGGTGCGGTCGGCATGCAAGATCTCCTGGACCACTTCCTTGCGAAGTTCGATCTGGCGCTGGATGGCTGGTTCGAGGATATTCCAGGCGTGATCGGAAACCAGCCCTTCGCGGTGCATCTCAAGCAACCGGTCATGCGAGCGCTGGGCGGCGATTGCCCTGGCCTGGTGGCGTTCGTATGACACCTGGTTCTTGCTCTGAGTGCTAAAACCCAATCGTTTGAGAATCGGGCGCATGGTTGTGCCCTGAACCAGCAGGGTGAAAAGCACGACACCGAAGGTCATATCCTGCAGCAGCGACTGGGTTTCACCGCCCAATGCATCCGGCAGTGACAGCGCCAGCGCCAGTGAGATCGCGCCGCGCAGACCACCCCAATACAGTACATGCCGCATGTTCGAAGTGATATTGCTGAAGCGGAACGAGAGCAGGTAGATCACGATCGCCCTGGCGACCAACACGGCCACAATCGCGATCAGGATAGACTGCATGCTGGAGAGCAATTGGGAAATGTCGATCACCAACCCGATCAACAGGAAGGCGATCGAGTTTGCCAGATAGGCGGAGAACTCCCAGAAATTGAACAGGCTGATCTTGGTGGTGGGGGACATGCCGCGCTCGCCCAGGTTGCCGATCACCAAGCCGGCCGCCACCACCGCCAGCACGCCGCTGACGTGCAATTCCTCGGCAACCAGGTAGGCGCCATACGCCGTTACGGTCGTCAAGGTGACTTCGATCAGGTGGTTATTAACCTGACTGATAATTAGCGAGGCTGCCCCGGCCACAATTAAGCCGATCACCAAACCGCCGCCGGCGATCAGGATGAAGTCCTGTACAAAGGCCGCGACGCTGAAATCCGAGATTCCCAGGGTGATGGCGATCATCAGGTTGAAGATCAGGATCGCGACCCCGTCATTGAGGAGGCTTTCACCTTCAAGCATAATTAATAGCTGGTTGGGAACTTTCAACGTGCGGAACAGCGCGACCACGGCCACCGGGTCTGTCGCTGCGATCAGAGCGCCAAAGATCAGCGCGACTTCCAGCGGCAGATCAGTTCCCCAGGTGATAAATAACCCAACCAGGACCATTGTGATCAGCACTCCAGGGATCGCAAGGGTCAGGATCTCTTTCAGGTTGCGGCGCAGGTTCTCAAATTTGATGTGGAAGGCAGCCTCAAAGATCAGCGGAGGCACAAGAATGGTCAGGATTACTTCGGGCAGGCGGATGGCATTCAAATTAATGACTTCCGTGATCGCCTCGGCATACTGCAGCGAGAAGACCGCCAGACCCAAACCGACCAGCACCAAGCCAACCGTATACGGCATCCGAAGCCTTTGGACGGCGATCCCGACCAGGCTGGCGATGAAAATTAGAAAAATGACCATCTGCAGCACGGGCAGAAGTTCGGGTGAGGATTCTATGGCAAGACCTCCATTGGAACTGCTTTATTCTCGATCAGGCATGGCATTTCACCTGCCGCCACTATTATACTTTCTCTGTTGGGGAACCGGATCATGACCGACTCTTCACTGCTCTCGATCACCGTGCCCCGGTAGATCAGGCGCACCGGCCACGGGTATGGGTTTGGGTGATGGACCTGCACTCCGCCGGTGATGAGTGGTTTGATCCCAAGAATTTTAAGGAACAGCTGAATGGATGGCAGTCCGGTCACATGGTTGCGCTGCCCGACACCTCCCGCACGCTCGGCATGGTATTGAGATCGGAAAGCCTGCTCGGACTTCAGGTTTTCGACCACCGAAGCCATATTGCGGGTGAACAGGTCTGTAGCCTCGGTAACCCTGCCATAATCCAGCAAACCTTCCGCCACCATGGCATTGTAAGGCAGCCAAACCCGCATGACCGCTTCCTCTTCCGCTTTGGTACTGGCCCGCGGCTGGGCCGGGATCCCGTACTGGCGGCCGTAGCCAGAGGCTTTGGCCAACCGCCGGTCATAGATCTTTTCCACCTGTTCCTCACTGGGGATGCCCGCCCAGATTGGCGTCAAGAGGGTGTGGTCTTCCTGATACAGGTCCACAATCTGGATTTGAGCGGTGCCTTCCGCTGCCAGTCCCTGGATGTGGACATGCTCGATCTCGGCGTACAGGTTTGGCAGCGTGAAGATCGCCCCATCCGCCGCCCAGGTTAGATCGGCTGCCGAGATCGTCTCCACACGGTGCTGGCCGTTCGGGCTGGAGCCGTGTAACGTGATCTCCAGTTTAGCGGTCGGCGGCTCAGGTGAGGTCAGTTTTAATTGCAGCCGGGTAGGCGTTTCGAATACCTGATCCACAAGCATCTCTCCCGGTCCGGTGCGCTCTTGCAGCACTTCGCCGGTTGAGGTTTGATGATTTTCGTAATCCCAGTACTGGTAGGTCGCACGCCGGCTGTTCCAGGAGTTCTGTACAGCGGTATGCAGGGTGGCGGCCATTGCTTCCAGGTAGGTGAGCGGTTCGGTCTCCCCAACCATCCTGGCGATCTTCTGCAGCAGGGTGATCTCGCGGTACAGGTAGGCGCACAGATCCGGGCTTTCAACCATCCTGATGTCGGCGCCGCGGTCCCAAGGCTGCCAGCGGGAGAAAGCCGGGTTTTCATCGTAGCCGGTCTGGACCAGATTACTCCATTCCGGGATGCCGTCTCCGTCACGGTCGTTGCTCTCCGAAAACCAGGTCTGGATATGCCACAGCAGCCGGCGGAAGTTTTGCTTCAGGTAATCCAAATCTTGCGTATATTCATAATAGAGCCAACATAAACTGACGAGCAGCGGTGAGGCATCCAGGCTGGTGCGCTGTCCACCCAAACCAATCTTGTGGTCGATGAACCCGTTTTCCTTCTGCACCGAGAAGAAGTTGTCCAGCAGTGACCGGGCAGCCTGTGCGCTATCGGGCACCAATGTCTGCCCCAATACCCAAGATTCAAAAGCGCTTTGCCCGCTCCACAGGTGGCTGTAATCCGAACCGCTGCCTTGGCGGGAATAACCCATATCCGGCATCCGGGTGGATACAAAGGTGGTGTGAGGCAGGTGCTGGTTGGGAGAAAAACACAGCAATTGGGCAGTCTTTTGAGAGAAAGCCAGGGCGGCATCCCAATCCGGGTCGCCGGTGTGGATCTCCAGAGTTTGCCGTGCCAGCATCCGGATTCGGGTGATCTCTGCTTCCCAGTTGCGGGCGGCGGTCAGACGGGCATGACGGAAGGATTCTTCATCGTCGCCAAGCGCAGCCAACGCCCAAGTGAACCGCCGGTAAGCATCCGGGGCCATTTCCAGGTCATGATACAGGTGGGGGTAGGGGCTGTTCTCACCGCTGGCACCCCCGGTGATGAATAATACAGGCGCGAGATTCTCGGTAGCACCTTGCAATATCTGGGCAGATTCCTTGACCCGAACCACCGAAGGTTTACCCTCCGGGTTTGGGCTGAGCAAGGCTGTCAGTTCCATGCGCAGTTTCCGGTCGAGGTCGCCGGTGTTCCGGACCCAGATTCGCCCGGCAGCGGTCTGTCCATCCGGGAGCCAGTATTCCATCTCGACATCAATGTCCGGGAAGGGGGAGAACATCAGTTTGAGATAGTTAGGCGCAAAATGCGTGATGATCACCGGCGAGTCGAAATCACCGGGGTCGGATACTGATTGGTGCGCTTCGACGAATTGGGGGAAAACCCGCATACTCCTGGCGCGCAGTCCGTAGGTGGTGTGCAGGGCCACAGCTGGCGGCTCGCCGCTGCCCAGCAGTAGTTCCCAGATCTGATCGTTGGCGTAATTCAGTTCCGTCAGGCGATGATCGGCCGCCAGGATCAGGTTCAACGGGTTATCGAGGGTCAGTTTCCAGTTTCTCATTAATGCTTTTAGGTGATTTCTCCGGCCAGTTTTCGATAAATGATTCTATCATAGAGGGGAGAAGGGGAACTATTTGCACAGTCTCACGTTCTATCCAGTAGAAAGTGGCATATTGACCGGGCTGGTCCTGCCATCCGATCATGACGGCAGGGATTTGCCTATCTATCTGGCATTATGTTAAAATCGTGCTATTATCGGTATCCCGGCGGCAGCGCCGGGTGATCAGATCAGGAGAGAGGATGACCCCATTCCCATCTATGCCGCGCGGGCTGTGGTTCGATGAGTTTGAACCTGGCCAGCAGGTAGAGACCGACGGGCGAACCCTGACAGAGGCAGATATTATTAACTTCGCCAGCCTGTCGGGTGATTTCAGCCCTGTCCATGTGGATGCCGAGTTCAGCCGGAAAGGGCCATTCGGGCAACGCGTTGCTCATGGATTGCTGGTCGTATCGCTGGTCTCTGGATTGCTGATCCAGACCGGGCTGCTGGATGGTACGCTATCCGCCTTCCGAGAGATCTCCCGCTGGAAGTTCAAACAGCCGGTTTTTATCGGAGATACCATCCGGGTGGTGTTTTTGATCGAAGAGGTCCGCCCTTTGAAGGGGCGCAAGGATGGGTTAGTGACGATCGGATTACGCGTCAAGAACCAGCGTGACCAGATCGTAATGATGGGCCAGTGGGTTACCCTGGTGTTGGGGAGGCCTGAATGAGCCTGAAGTATGAGAGTATGAGATGACAGATGAGAACCGTTTTGACCATGAACCAGATCCGGAAGAGGACGAGGAAGATCCGCGCGAACGTTTTCGCCGGCTGACTTCCCGCTCCTCCCTCCCTACCGATGACGAGGAAGACGGCACCATCGGTATCTATCGCGGCAGTCCGCCTGCCGAGGATGATGACCACGCGCCGGGGGATAAAGTCCTGGACTCGGTTGACAAGACCGGCGGCTGGCACGGCCGCGGCCAGGACGAGCCAGAGCCGCCCGAATCACAGCCGCAGGATCAGGCCGCGTTTGACGACCAGCCGGAAGCGCCTTCTCCCGGATATCCGGATGCAACCAACATCATGGCAGCTACCGGAGGCAAACTTTCCCAAACACCGCCGAGCGGGTCAGCGAAGGATCAGCCGCCCGCACCAACCCCGCCTTTTGAAGATGACGACGATAACGACGACTGGCTGCCCGGTTCGGACATCCAGACTGATGCTTTCCCTGACCTGAGCGATACCAGCCCGACCTTGCAGGAAAAGCTGAGCAACCTGCCCCCTCCGCCGCCCCTGGGAGAGTCTCGCCGCACCCCGGCACCAAATCTGGATGCTGACGGCATGCCGCTGCCCCGGCGGGTCACGGAGGACGATCTGGACGGCACCCAGGTATCGCCGTCTGCACTGACTTCCCGGCAGAGGGGCCCTTCTGGCCAGCAAACCACCGACCAGCCTGGCAGCCCGCGTCAGTACCCGGTTTCGGCTACTGGCCGGCAGACCAGACCGCCGCGTCAATCCTTGAGCGATACCGGCCCCGCACGGGTATCCAACGGCAATCGCCGGTTCAATCGGGCTGGCGGCTGCTTTCTGCGCGGCCTGATCCTGAGCCTGTTCGTCGGCTTGCTGCTGTTCTTTGCCGCCTTCTCCTTTATGATGATCCAGTACTATTCGATCGCGGCCACCTTGCCGGATGTCGAGGACGTGCAGGCCCGCACATCGCAGTTCCAGACGACCCGGATCGTGGATCGCAATGGAAACCTGCTGTACGAGATCCTTGACCCGAGTGCCGGACGCCGGACGTATGTCACCCTGAATGAGATCTCACCGTTCATCGTGGCGGCCACGATTGCCACCGAGGATGAAAACTTTTATACGCATCCTGGTTTCAGTACCTTTGCGATCATCCGGGCTTTCATCCAAAACCTGCAGAGCGGCGAGGTGGTTTCCGGGGCTTCTTCCATCACCCAACAGGTGGCCCGGATGTTGTTCCTTGATCCGGATGAGGCCAACCAGCGCACCTATCTGCGCAAGGTCAAGGAAGCGATCCTGGCGATCGAGCTTACCAACCGTTACAGCAAGGATGAGATCCTTGAACTGTATCTGAACGAGAACTTTTACGGCAACCTGGCATATGGCATCGAAGCTGCCTCGCAAACCTACTTTGGTGTCAGCGCCGACCAGGTGACCCTTGAACAAGCTGCATTCCTGGCCGGCCTGACGCAAGCGCCATCTGTGTATGATGTTTACACCAACCGCGAGGTAGCCCTCAATCGCCAGAAATACGTTCTCAGGTTGATGTATGAAACCAGCCTGTCACAGAACTGTATCTATGTCTCCAACAGCGTACAGCGGGTGTGTGTCGATCTGGAGACCGGCTCACAGGCGGCGTATGCCCTTGAGGAGTATGTCTTCAATCAGCCGTATGTTCAGATCCGCTTTCCGCACTGGGTAAATTACATCCGCACCCTGCTTGAGGCTCAGTTTGACCCGCAAACCATCTACCGCTCCGGCTTCACCGTCGAGACCACCCTGGATCCGCGGCTGCAGGAACTGGCGACGGCATCCTTGCAAAAGCATATTGCCCTACTGACGGCCAACCAGGTGCAGAGCGGGGCGCTGGTCGCCCTGGAACCGGTTTCTGGTGAGATCCTGGCAATGGTCGGGTCGGTGGATTTTTATAATGACGACATCGATGGCCAGATCAACATGGCAGTTTCACCGCGCCAGCCTGGTTCATCGATCAAACCGATCACCTACATCGCGGCTTTTGAAAAAGGCTGGACGCCTGCCACCTTGCTCTGGGATGTGGAGACCGAGTTCCCGCCTTCCGGCGATCCGAACGATCCCCGACCGCCCTATATCCCGGTGAACTATGACGAACGCCACCACGGGCCGGTCACGGTCCGTTCTGCGCTGGCTAACTCGTACAATATTCCAGCGGTCAAGACCCTGGCGTACGTCGGGATTTACGATGACCCCAACACCCCCGTCGAGGACGGTATGGTAGCTATGGCCCACCGTCTGGGGATCACGACCTTAAATGAAAATATCTACGGGCTGTCACTCACTCTGGGTGGTGGTGAAGTCACTCTGCTGGATATGACTTCTGTCTTCGGTGTGTTTGCCAACCTCGGCAAGCGCGTGTCCCCGGTGGCCATCACCCGGATCACGAATTCCCAGGGGGATGAAGTCTTCGTGCACCAGAGCGATGGCGGTCAACAGGTTGTCCGGGCGGAGCATGCCTATCTGATCACTTCGATCCTGTCGGATAACGCTGCCCGAACGCCTGCTTTTGGCCCTAATTCGGTTTTGAACTTGCCGTTCAGTGTGGCAGCCAAAACCGGTACCACCAATGATTTCCGGGACAACTGGACGCTGGGTTACACCCCGGACCTGGTTGTCGGCGTGTGGGTTGGGAACCCCGATTACACGGAAATGAAGAACACCAGCGGCCTTTCCGGGGCGGCCCCGATTTGGGCGGAGTTCATGCAGGGCGCAATCCAGCTGTTGGAGGGTGGTAACCCAACCCCGTTCCGCGCCCCGAACGGGGTCGTGGAGCGCGTGATCTGCGCGGTTTCGGGCACTGAACCGTCCGAGCATTGCCCTACCCAGCGATCTGAGATCTTTGCCGCCGATCAGCTGCCGCTGCCCAAAACGGAAGATCTGTGGAAAGAGGTTGAGGTTGATACGTGGACGCAACTGCTGGCTTCGGCGGAGTGCGGCGATATGCGGGCTGAGCAGCTGGTGATGAATGTGACCGAGTCCAGTGCGGGAGAATGGCTCCAGAATACGCCTGCGGGGCAAAATTGGGCCGAGCAGATGGGTTTTGATAAGCCGATCTATTTCGTCCCCACCAAAACCTGCACGCTGGAGGACGACCCGGCGATCCTGTCCTTCGAAGGACTCTCGCCGAACCAGACCATCGACGAGAGTCAACTGCCGCTGATCCTGCGGGCGTGGGGCGGGAACCGATTTGAGAAACTGCTGGTCAGTTACCGGGTGCTGCCAAATGGGAAATGGGAATCGATCGATACCTTTACCGAGCAGAGCAAGGAGCCGAAGGATTATCTCGTTTGGGACCTTTCAGAAGTGCCGGGTGGCAAGATTGAGCTCCGCATCCTGATGGAAGGGAAACGCAATGCGGTTGCCGAGCGGAAGATCGAGCTCAACATTCAGCAGCCGACACCCACACCAACGCCGACACTCACGGTGACCCCCACGCCAACGGTGACGCCAACCCCGACGGTCACGCCGACTCAGACCAGCACACCGCTCCCGCTGCCGACCTTTACGCCTTCACCCACGCCAGAGCCAACTCCAACGCCATAGTCCACCAATACGCCCGGGCTTTGATCGCTGACATCATGAGAGGGACGGGTCGAAATTGAGTCGACCTGTCCCTCTTTTCTGCCTCTCCTAAATTTTTCCTTATTCTGCTTTTAATCGATAGATCTCGACCGGCTCGGACCGGCCTTTGACCTGACTGCTTTCCACGAAGTCTGGCTGGAATTCCTCGGTCAGCGCTTGCCGCGTCACCCCGCTGAGCAGGATCGGGTAGCCGTGTTCTTTGGTCTTGTCCTGCAGGCGGGCTGCCAGATTAACGGCATCGCCGATGACAGTATAGGTGATCCGCTCCTGCGAGCCCAGCAAGCCGACAAACACCTCTCCGGTGTGGATCCCGATGCCCATTTCCAGCGTCTGGTTCAAGATGCCGTGTGTCTGCCAGGTCTGGTTCAACCGGCGTAACGCCTGACGCATCTCGATCGCCGCCCGCACCGCCCGGATGGCGTGGTCTTGAAACGGGATCGGTTCGCCGAAGAAAGCAATGATCGCATCGCCTTCATATTTATCGACAGTGCCGCCGTGCTTGTGGATGATGGTTGTCATCCGCTCGAGGTATGGGTTGAGCAAGTTCACCAGTTCTTCCGGCGACATCTGTTCTGAAAGGGTGGTGAACCCCCGCAGGTCCGAGAACAGGATGGTCAGCTCGGTGCGTTTGTTCAGGCTGTCAATGTCCTGGGTTTCGAGCAGCTGGTCGACCATCTGGGGCGAGATGAACTGGCTGAACAAGCCGCGCACCCGGCGTCTCTCCCGTTCGAGGGCCAAAGTCTGATCGATCGCCGGCAGTACCACACCCAGGCTGATCATCAGGGCTGGTGAGATAATCGAAAGAACCAGCCCGGCGCGGGTAAACGCCACCTGCCGTAGGACCAGGTACGCCAGCAATGCCACCGCACCAAATATGACGGCCGAGGTCGGGTTTTCGCTCTCAGCCAGCAGCCTGGCGATGACCGCCAGTGCCAGGAGGATCGCGATCGTCATCCAGGGTGGCGAGAGACGCAGATAGCTTTGCGACAGCAAGGTATCCACCACGTTGGCGACGATCTCCACACCGGGGGTCAAGTTGGTGGTCGAGAACGGGGTCGGATAGATATCCTGCAGTGTTTCGGAAGAGGAACCGATCAGGACAATCTTGCCCTGGAACAGGGCTGGGTCATAATCTCCTTCCAGTAGGAAGGCTGCCGGATAGGTGGGGTAGGTTCGGGCTGGTCCGCGGAAATCGATCAGCAGGTGGCCGCGTTGGTTCAGTGGAACACGGGTGCCATTGAAGTACAGCCAGGCGAGGCTTGGATCGTCTGGCGGGTTGGCGTCCAGGGCGGCCTGGACGATCCGAAAGCCCCAGTTGTAGATCGTTTCTCCCTGAACGTTTTTGTAGGCCAGGATGCTGCGGACCACCGCGTCATCATCCCGTTGGATCTCGGTCAGGCCATAGCCGTCGATCACCGGCAGGAAGATGCTTTCCGGGGTGATGTGGGTTTGGGAGAAGGGGGTCTCGAACACCTGGCTAACAGTCACCACGGCCTGGCTTTCTGCGAAGGCCTGTGCCAGGTCCTCATCATCCTGGGGGTCTGAGGAAGGATCGAAGAGGAAGATGTCAAAGGCGATCACTTCAGCGCCGGCTGCGTTCAGCCAGCGGACGATCTCGGCCATCCGGCTGCGGGACCACGGCCAGCGTTCGCCGACCCAGGCCAGGGACTGGTCATCGATGTCGACGATCACGATCCGGTCATCCACTGGCTTCAGACCGCGCACGCGCATAGCGGTATCACGTGCGGCCAATTCCAGTTTTTCCAGCGGGGTTGCGATGCGGGGAAAATTGTAGGCCAGTTCCAGGATGGAAAAAATCAGAAAAATGATCAGGACAATGACCGTTTTTCTCCAGGGTGAGGCTTGCTTTTGCAGTTTCAGGTCCATATGCCCTCGCATTTTGAGTACGGATGAGATGATTATACATGAGGCCGTTTCAACACTGGATTTCTAAGCAGGGTATTTTTTCGGCTCTGTGTTTTTGGTTGATCTCTGTCCCATTGATACCATCGATTTTTTGGTGTATATTGTGATGGATGGATGGAGAATCTGAGTAAGGAGATGAAAATGAGGAAAATCG
This sequence comes from Anaerolineales bacterium, assembly GCA_020059485.1. Lineage (GTDB taxonomy): Bacteria > Chloroflexota > Anaerolineae > Anaerolineales > UBA11579 > UBA11579. The sequence goes on along the minus strand of JAGVCA010000051.1, from coordinate 5,485 downwards.
TAGTAATAGTAGTGATCGTATTGATACTGCTGATCGGATTGGCCGCGTGCAACCTACCAGGCCGGGTCAATCAACCGGATGGCGCTCAACTGGCCCAAACCTACGCTGCCCAGACGATCGAGGCCCGTTTGACCCAAAACGCAGGGAGCGGTCCGACCACTAATCCGGGAGACCCACAGACGCCGTCGGATACCCCCCAACCTTCCGACACGCCGCAGCCCAGCGAAACCCCCAAACCAACCGCCACTGCCACCCTATCGATCCCGTGCAACCAGGCCGGGTTCATCAAGGATGTGACAGTGCCGGATGGTAGCGATTATGCGCCCGGGGCAACCTTCACGAAGACCTGGCGGTTGAAGAATACCGGGACCTGTAACTGGAACAATGATTACGATCTGGTGTTCTCCTCAGGAGACAAGATGGGCGGCCTGGATGTGGTCGATATCACCATCGGGTCGGTAAAACCTGGCGATACGGTGGATATCTCGGTCGATCTGAAGGCCCCGAATTCTACCGGGGACTACAAAGGCAACTGGAAGCTGCGCAGCGATGACAACCAGGTTTTTGGCCTTGGGAGTAGCAATGTTGCTTTCTATGTCGAGATCGATGTGGTGCAAGCGGTCAACTTTGAGATCCAGGGTGCCAGCCATTACAGTTGCAGCGGTGACAAGATCGTGGCTGTGAAGGTGAAGAACACCGGCACAGAGACTCTGGAAAGCAGCGATGTGGAATTGAAAAACCTCGATACCAATGGCGTGACCTTATACATCCCGTACAATACGCCCTTCACCGAGAATAAGAATGACTGCCCGCCAATGACGATTGATGATCTGGAACCGGGTGATGTGTACTATGTCACGTTCAATATGGGTAATTCCTCGGCGGAATACCGCTTCACGATCGCGCTGTGCACCGGCGAGGGCGGTGGCGGTAACTGTTATACGCGCGGGGTAACCTACGACCTGCCGTAGGCAGAAGTCTCCCGCCGGGTCGAAATAACCAAACGAAAAATGGCTGGCCTCGTGCCAGCCATTTTGGTTTGAATATTGGCCTGGTTAGGCTGAAATGGATCTATGGTTCAAGCGATCCAATGAAGGAAAGAACCGCCTGGAGGAAGGCCTCCGGGCACTCTTCCTGCGGGACGTGACCGCAGTTCTCGAGGACCACCAGTTCAGCCCTCGGCAGTTTACGGGCAACCTCAACTGTGGATTGGGTCGGGACGATCCGGTCGTCATCACCCGTGATCACCAGGATCGGCAGGCTGAACTCGCCCAGCCGTTCCGGCAGGCTGCTGGCCTCGCCGGTGGTGGAAAGATACCACAGGGCAAGATCCCAGTTCTCGGCTTGCAGCGGCTTGGTATACAGCGGGATGGTATCTGCCGGCTGTTTGGATGGGTCGTGCCAGGCCTGATCGATCGTCTCCAGTCCTGAGTCCTGGATGCCGCGCACCAGCAGCGGCCCCAGACGCTGGATCTGCGGCGTTGCGTACAGCCAGGCATAACCTGCCAAAGGGCTGCCGCCGCCCAATGCAGGGCTGACCAGGATCAGGGCCTTGATCTGGTCTGGATGTGCCAGGGCATATTCCATCGCTACCGCGCCGCCCGCTGAGTTGCCGATCAGGATAGCCTCGGATACCATCCAGCTATCAAGCAGCAGACCCAGCTGGCGGATGCTTGCCGCCGGGGTATATGGGTTGTCGCCAGTCCAGGTTGCAGGCCGCTCGGTCAGGCCAAAAGCCAGCCGGTCGTAGGCGTAAACTGTATGGTTTTCGGCCAGTGCCGGCATCACTTCCCGCCAGGAATACTGGCTGGCCCCGAATCCGTGCAGCAGTACCAAGTCAGGTCCAGCTGCGCCGGCAGTCTTGTAATGGAAGTTGATCCCGTCAATCGTGGCGAAGAGGCTGTCCGGGTCGGCCAGAGCCTCCACCGGGCGGGTGTTCTCCAGCGGGGGTACCGGGATCAGCAGTGGTACGATCAGAGCCAGTATGATCAGGCTGAGTACGACCCAGAATAGCACGCGGAGACCTTTTCTCATCTTCCTGTCCTCCTGATTGGGGATATAATCTGGTTAATTATTGGTGAAGATCTGATGGCAGAAGGTACCCGGCGCGTGATGTTAAGGATCGATGAGAACCTCTGCCAGGCTTGTGATGCGTGCCTGGCGGGAGCGGTTTGCCGCGGTTCGGCCTTCCGCCGCCTTGACCCGGGGGAAATGCCGTTCCTGGATATGAGCCGCTGTTGGGGCTGCCTGGACTGCATCCCGGCATGTTCTTTTGAGGCGGTCATCCGGCACACTTACCATTCAGGGTGAGTGCCGGGCTTAATGATTTGATCATCGCCGGGCTGACCAGGCCGGGTTTGCGCGCAGCAGGGGAGAGGTCCGAGGGGGAGCGTTGATTGCGAAGCGAAAATAAGCAAAATATTATGTACATAATTTAAAATATGTAAAATATAATGTAATAATATAACGACTCCAACGATAACCCTGCCATTTCCTGGCTCGCAGGTTGGGATGAAGCCCTTTCCCAGGTGAAATCCTGTTTTCAGCCACCAGAACTGATTATATCAACTTTCCATTCTCCCCACTCCGCTTGATAAGTGCACAACTCACCGGCCTGGTTGACCCTGATCTATGATATAGTTTCGCCATTACCCGTGTGACAAAGGACGGAAATGTTCAAGCGCCTGTCTGCTGCCTATCAGCGTTTTTCTCCCAAATTCTGGATCCTGGTCGTGTCATCCTTTATTGACCGGCTGGGCGGGACGATCATTTTCCCGTTTTTCTCGCTGTATATTACCCAGAAGTTTGAGGTCGGGATGACCGAGGCTGGCCTGCTGCTCGGCTCGTTCTCGTTCTTTGGTTTTATCGGCAGTATGCTGGGTGGAGCGCTGGCCGATCGTTTTGGGCGCAAAGGGATGGTGCTGTTCGGGCTGACCTTCAGCGCGATCAGCAGCGTGGCCTTTGGCCTGATCGAGGAGTTCTATCTCTTCTTTGTGCTGTCGATCTTCGTCGGGCTGCTCTCAGACATTGCCGGACCGGCTCACCAGGCGATGGTCGCCGATCTGCTGCCTGAACAACAGCGCTTGGAGGGCTACGGCATCCTGCGGATCGCGGTCAACCTGGCATGGATCATCGGGCCGATCATCGGCGGATTTCTGGCAGGGTATTCTTACCTGCTTTTGTTCATCCTGGATGCCATCTCCAGCCTGATCGTGGCGGCCATCGTCTTGCGCTTCATCCCCGAGACCAAGCCGGAAGCCGCTCCCGGCTCGACGCCAGAACCGCTGGGGCGCACCATGCTGGGATACCTGGATGTCGCCCGTGATGGCCTGTTCGTGGCCTTTGTCGCCGCGATGGTTTTCAGCACATTTGCCTACGGCCAGATCTACAACACGCTGTCTGTGTTCCTGCGGGACGTGCATGGCATCCCGCCCAGCGGCTATGGCACTTTGATGAGCGCCAACGCATTCAGCGTGGTGCTGCTGCAGTTCTGGATCACATCCAAGGTAAGGAAACGGCCGCCATTGCTGGTTTTGGCGCTGGGGGTCGGATTCTACCTGGTCGGGTTGAGCATGTACGGCTATGTCGGCACGTGGCCGCTGTTCCTGGCAGCCATGCTGCTGATCACGATTGGGGAGATGATCGTGCTGCCGGTGGCGCAAGCGCTGGCGGCCCAGTTTGCCCCCGCGCAGATGCGCGCCCGCTACATGGCCTTTTTCGGCATCAGCTGGGTGCTGCCCGCCTTTATCGGACCAACCCTGGCAGGCATGATCCTGGACGGGCCGCAGCCGCGCTTGTTGTGGTTCATCTGCGGGATCAGCTGTGCGATCGCGATCCTGGCGCTGGTGTGGCTGCACCGCCGCGCCGGCGACCGCCTGGCAGAGATGCAGGCGGCTGCCCCGGCAGCCTGAGAAACAACAACAGGCCGGCATGATCGCCGGCCTGCTGCTTTTTATGTGATTTCGCTCAGCGGATTAGATCATTCCACCGTAACGTTGTCGAAGAAGACCTTGTAATTGCCGGTGCCCTCTGCATAGGTGTACACAAACAGGGCCATTTCGCCGGGGGAGGTGAAGGGGTTGGGCATGTCGAAGGAATATTCGAACTGACCGTTGACCCACACCGAGACCTCGCTCTGGGTGCATTCGACCATGATGGTGTTAAAGCTCTCCGGCGGGGTATTCATGTAGCTGAGCGGTTTCCAGTACAGGCCCTCCGCATCCGGGGCATAGACATCCTCATAGTAGCCATCCCGCACCAGGCCGATGGTTACTTCCTGGTAATACAGGTCGAACTCGGCGTAATAGTGGTTGTTCTCATCCAGATAGTTGCAGTTCACGCCCAGGGTGCCGTTCTGCTGGCCGGGCATGCCGCGCACATCGAACTGGATGCTGGTGGGGAAGAAGTTTACCGGCACATAGGTCCAGTCGATGTAATCGGCGGGGATGAGTTCAATGCTGTAGGCACCGTTCTCGTACTGGATGATGGTGCTGCCATCATTGAATTCCGACCAGCCGCTGTTGGGATTTGAAAAATCGTCGAAGAATCCTGCTTCGGTGGCATCGGTAAAGCCGGTGCCGGGGTCAGTGCTGGAGTCGGTGCCGGGGTCGGTGCCGGAGTCGGTCCCCGGATCGGTGCTGGGGTCGTTGCCGGGATCGGTCAGCAAGCCGCCCGGGTCGGTCTGGCCGGTGACCTGTTCCATCAGATCATTGAAGGTGTCTCTGGCCAGGAAGTAAGTCCCCCCGATCACCAGCACGCACAGGCACAGGATCACCACGCACCCGATCGCGACAGGCATAACCCATTTGTTCTTTTTCTCTTCCATCTCTTCCATCCTTTCATGAGGTGTAGTAATACCCGAATTTATATCACAGGTTGCTAAAATCAGTCCTGTTTGGCCCGGTATTGCAGCGCATCGGCCAGGTGGGGCGGGGTGATGTGCCCGTCACCGACCAGATCGGCGATTGGCAGCGCGCCGCTGATGTGGCGCAGGCTGCCGTCCAGCGAGAGTTCGTCGGCCAGCACGGCGCCCTCGTGCGACTCGGGGCGGATGGCCTCGGCGGCGACCAGGATGCCGACGGCGATCGGCAGGTCGTTGAGTGGGCCTTCCTTGCGGATCGAGGTCGGGGCAAGGTTGACGATGATGCGGTTGCGGGGGTAGGGGAGGTTGGCGTTCCTGCTGGTGGACTGGACGCGCTCGCGGCTTTCCTGCACGGCTGCATCGGGGAGGCCGACCACCACCACGGCGGGCAACCCTGAGCGGGTATCGACCTCGACATCCACGACGACCCCGTCCAGCCCGATCACGGCGCAGGACTTGACATTGGCGCGCATGAGATAAGTTTACACGATATTTTGCTGAGGGTACTGCTTCAGCGGTTAGTTTTTACCGAAATAGTGGCTTGAAAGCCCCCGGCTTCGAGCCGTGGGGATGAAAAGCCACGCGGGATTTGCTTGTCTTGTATGCTGCGGTGTTGTATAATCT
>JAGVCA010000043.1 GCA_020059485.1 Anaerolineales bacterium | reverse complement strand
GAGATGTTTTCGATCAGAACGCGTTTCTTGTGTGCTTTGGAAACTTATTCTCGACGCCACTGGCTCTCTCAGCCTTGCAGCGCAAGATCGACATCAACCCCCTAACACAATGAAACATTTGTTCTTGTTTCAGATTATACAACACCGCAGCATACAAGACAAGCAAATCCCGCGTGGCTTTTCATCCCCACGGCTCAAAGTCGGGGGCTTTCAAGCCACTATTTCGGTAATCAGCCGGCCGGGTCTCACACCGCCTTCGTATTGGTTCGGTCGCCGGCCAGACAGGCACTGACCTGTCTGCCTCTCTTTCTTGGCTCAGGGACGATCATTGTTCTCGATCCCAGCCCAGCAGTTATTCCACCCGCTTGAGCACCCTGGTCTTGCTGCGCTGCCGGCATGCCGGACAGCGGAGCAGCAGCCAGGCCCCATCTTTGTCCACGCCATGCGGTGCGACCAGATCCACCCAAAATGAAAGTTTATAGACATGCCCGCATTTCGGGCACTGATAGACCATCTGCCCGCGGTGCCAGCTGACCAGCAGCGCCAGCCCGGCCAGCACCAGGAGGCCCCACAGATACCACTGATCTGGCAGCAGCCTGAATGCACTGCCGCCGATCACGAGCAGATAGATCAAAAGATAAGCGGCAGAACGAGCATAATCGGATTGGTCAGGTTTGGAAAACTTCACCGCGGCTTTCGCTCTAATGGTTCAGGGTAGCGATCAGGCTGAGGATCACCAGCCCGGCCGAGATCCAGATCAGGACGCGCTCACGCGCCGAAGAGATCACATCTGCAAATGAAGGCGGAGGCAGCGACGATCTTGGCCGGGTATCCGGATTCCAGGTGCCCAGCAGTGCGTCCCGGAACACAGACATGCTCTCCGGGCGGTGGTCCGGGTGCAGGCTGATCGCCCATTCGATCGCCCGTTCGGTGCGCGGGCTGAGTTCCGCGTTGATCTCGCGCATATGAACACCGCGGTCGGGGTGCAGGAATCGCTCGCGGGCTTCCAGCGGCGGTGTGTTGGTCAACAGATGATAGAGCGTGGCACCCAAGGCGTAAATATCGCTGCGGGCGTCGGTGTGGCCAGTATCGCCGCCATATTGTTCCAGTGGGGTATACAATGCCGTGCCGCGGCCCTGTACGATCGTAATCGTGGCATCATCGGTCGATAGGATCTTGACCAAGCCAAAATCGACCAGTTTGACCACCCCGTTGGGGGTCAACTTCAGGTTGCTGGGTTTGATATCACGGTGCAGGATCGGGGGCTGCTGGCTATGAAGAAACATCAGCGCCTCGCAGATCTGTTTCGTCCAGGTCAGCACATCGCGCTCCGGCAGGAATTCCTTGCGCTGCCGGGCTTCGACCATCAGTGTCCGCAGGTCCTTGCCCGGAACGAAATCCATCACCAGGAAATCGCTGCGGCCCTCGGTGAAGATGTCAGAGACCTTGGGTAAATTGGGGTGATCGAGGCGCGCCAGCACATTTGCCTCGCGCTGAAACTGATCCCGGGTCTGCTTTTTCGTGTCCTGCGGCAGCGAGGGATCCAGCCGGACCTCTTTGATGGCGCACTGCCGGCCTTCCAGGCGCAGGTCCTCGGCCTGATAGATGCTGCCCATCCCGCCGCGGCTGATGAAGCGGCTGATCCGGTAGCGTTCTTTCAGGATGTCCCCAGGTTTGAGCGTGCTCATTTCTGCTTCCCAATCATCGTGTATACTATAAATATTGCGGTAGAGTTCTATTATAACCTGAGGCCAGCCTATGGAAAACCACCTGGAACAAGAGACGCCTGTCCTGATTGCGCAGACCGGCCCGCTGGAAGGCCAGCGCTGGAACATCGACCGTGACCTGCTCATCGGCCGGGATGGGGATTGTGATGTGATCGTGATCACCCCCGACAAACAAGTCTCCCGCCGCCACGCCCGGATCAGCCTGCGGAATGGCGAATTGCAGTTGATCGATCTCGACAGCAAGAACGGGACTTATCTCAACAGCAGCCGGGTTGCCGGCAGCACCCCACTGCAGGATGGTGATACGATCCAGATCGCACTGGCGCAGCAGTTCGTTTTCCTCAGTTCAGACGCCACCGTTCCCCTGGACGCCGACGGCCTTGAAGGCCAGCCGCAGATCAAGAAACGACTGATGCTGGACAAGAAAACCCGGCGGGTGTTTGTCGACGGCAAGGAACTCTCTCCGCCGCTTTCCGTAGCCCAGTTCACCATGCTGGAATTATTATTTGAGGCCGATGGAGATGTGGTGACGCGTTATGAATTGATCGCGGCTGTCTGGGGCAAAGACCAGGCCTACGAGGTCTCGAACCAGGCACTGGATGCCCTCGTGCGCCGGCTGCGGGACCGGCTGACCGAGATCCAGCCGGACTTCAATTTCATCGTCACCGTGCGCGGCCACGGGCTCAGGCTGGATAACCCCAAAAACTGACCATCAGCCCAGGTACGGCGAGCGGCTCAGCAGCCAGCGCTGGATCAGCGGATTGAAGATCCGCACCACATGCCGTACGATCCCCAGTTTCTTCTTGATCTCCTCGGTATAATCGCGCAGCGTGCGGCGCTGGTACTGCAGCAGACGCTGGCTCTCCTCCGTATCCAGCCAATCGGTGCTGAATTCCTCCTCCGCGAAAGCCTGCTCAGGGAGGAGCGACAGCCCGGCCGCTCCCAATACCTCAACCATCATGTCACGGTAGTACAATTGACAATCCCGGCCGCCGCCGATCAGCAGCGTTCGTCCCCAGACCTGGTCGCATACGACTGCATTGGCCAGCGCCAGCGCGACATCCCGTCCATGGACATATTCGATCCGGTTGGCCAACGGCACCTGGAACATCCCGGGGTCAATGATCAGCCGGACCGGCAGCGCGGCGGCAAACCGGAAGATGCTCCACACCAGCGGCGAGGTGCGTACCATCTGCTCCATTTGCACCTTGTGCCGGGCGTAGTGTTCCACCGGGGCGACCGGATCGGAAGCGCGGCGCGGCGGGGTCAGTTTCTGCGTCCGGCCGTAAACATGCAGCGAAGAGCCCAGGATCAGGCGCGGGCTGGAAGGCTGTTCCAGGATCGCCTCGATTAGGTTCCGGGTCCCGCCAATATTCACGGCTTCGGCAAACACAGGCTGGTCCTCGCTGTTGATCCCGGTGGCAGAAAGATGCGGGATGACCGCCGCCAGATGGATGACCACATCCTGCCCGGCGACTGCCGGCCGCAGATCCTCCTTGCGGCGAATATCTCCCCAGAACATCCGGATCCGCCCCCGAAACCGGGCCGCTTTCCGTTTGCTGACGCGGGTGCCAAGATCGAAGGCGCTGACCTGATACCCCTTGGCCAGCAGTTCCTCCAGGGCGAATGTCCCCAGATTGCCAAATGCGCCTGTTACCAGTATGTTCATCTCTCTTCAGGTTTCCTTTCAATTGAATGCAAGATCAGTTCGATCCCATCCTGCCCGACTGTGCCCCATTGGGCGCTGTCCTCTGCCAATAACCCCTGGAGCAGCGCGCCAACGCCCATCGAGACCAGGATCAGGGCGGTCTGGCGGGCTTCTACAGCCTGTAGGCTGCCTTCGGAGATCCCATCCTGAACCAGGTCGGTGATCAGGGCGTAGTAACGCGCGAACGGAGCGATGGTCGCTTCCCACATGGCCGGGTCGCGCGCCGCCTGCACCCAGAAATCCAGCAGGATCGGAAGTTGACCCTCCGCTACCTGGAAGATGGCCGGAAAAGAGGCCGACATCGCCCGGAGCAGGGCAGGCACATTCTCGGCGCTGGCGCGCAAGGCCAGCAAGCCGCGGTCAAAATCCGCCAGCCAATCGTGCAGCAATTCCAGATAGATCGACTGCTTGCTGGGGTAATGGTGGTAGAACGCGCCTTTGCTGATCCCGGCCAGTTCGCAGATCTCGGCCACAGTGGCAGACTCATAGCCACTGCGGGCAAAGGCGGTTTGGGCCGCAGCCAGGATCTCGGCCCGGGTGTGGGCCGAACGCTCCTGTTTGGGTTGGAATTCAGACATTTCACCTCCAAAAACATACCGACCGGTCGGTTTTTATTTTATCACATATTTCACCATTGGCCGTAGATCCCAACCCCCTCACCCAACAACAACTATTTCACTCCACGCCCCATTTCGTAATATCTGCTGGTCTGGCATACTCTGAACCTTAAGCCGGGTGACCGGTTTTTATGACGTATAATATTTGGAGATTACTGACCCAAAAGGTGTGATAATGACAGAGACAATGCGAAAAGTGACCCGTGTAATTCCTCCCCAGATGGTGATCGAGGGCGCTGATGTCAAGCTGCGCCGCTCGTTTGGCCCCAGCCGCGCTAACATCTTCGACCCCTTCCTGCTGTTCGACCATTTTGCCTTCAATGACCCGATCGAGGGACCGATCACCGGCTTCCCCACCCACCCCCACCGCGGCATCGAAACGGTCACCTACATGCTGGAAGGCAATGTCCGCCACCGCGACAGCCTGGGCAACACCGGCGTGATCGGCCCGGGCGCAGTGCAGTGGATGACCAGCGGGCGCGGCATCCTGCACGAGGAACTGCCTAAGCGTGGCCCAAACGGCCGGGTGGATGGCTTTCAGTTATGGGTCAACCTGCCGGCGAAATTAAAGATGAGCCTGCCGCGCTATCAGGAGATCAATGCCGATGAGATCCCGGAGGTCGTGGATGGCCCGGTCCGGGTACGGTTGATTGCCGGGCAGTATGGCAGCCAGACCGGCACGGCCACCGAGATCGCTGCCCAGCCGCTGTACATGGATGTACTGATCGAATCAGGCGGAGAATTTGAGATCGCCATCCCCGCAGGCAACACTGCCATCGCCTACGTCTTCCAGGGTGAAGGCTTGTTCGGGGTCGATGAACAGGGCGAGGGCGAATTTGTGGAAGCCGCGAAGATGGTGGTCTTTGGTGATGGTGAACGGCTGAAAGCCCAGGCCGGCCCGGCGAAAGCGGTCCGCTTTGTCCTGATGGCTGGCACGCCCTTCCAGGAACCGGTTGTGCCGTATGGCCCCTTCGTGATGAACACCGATGAAGAGATCCGGCAGGTATTTGAGGATATCCGTAACGGCACCTTTGCCAAAGACTCGGCCATCTGACCAGGAAACACAAAAAACCGCGGATCCGTCCACTGCTTCATTAAAAATAACTGGTTCCCATGCTTGAGCGCGGGAACCAGTTTTGTTCTATCGACTGGCGATTACGGCAGGCTTACGTCGTTCAGCGTCAGACCGTATACCTCTTCCAGGAATTCCTGGATCAACTGCATCGTATCCAGTTCAACCGCCGGGTCGGTTGGATAGTAATCCGGCAGGATCAGCCTCATCCCGTGATTGCTGCCGGCGTACAGGATTCGCCGGGCGAGGTCGCCCATCAGATCCTGGCACAACCGGGCTGAACCGCCGTCCTCCACCGCAGACAGGCACCACACCGGACGCCCATCAAGGTCCAGGACGGATACCGCCTCCTGGTAAGTGAACTGGTCGGTCAGATAGTCTCCCGGCGAAAGCGAGAAGGCGCCGACGCAGGTCCCCAGTTCGCCCAGGTCGTTGAACAGGTAGCAGCCGTCAGCCGCGCCGTCCGCGCCAATGCTGGCACCCAGCGCGCTGATCCGGTGCGGGTCCACCCCTGGCAGGGAACTGGCATACTGGATGGCGGTCAGGCTGTCGTCCAGTAAGGCTTGCCTCGAGCTGCCGCCCGGGCTGTTGCCATAGCCCCCATAATTAAACACCAGCACTGCGAAGGAAACACCTTCCGGCATCGACGGGAACCAGGACGGGTCCAGCCACGGGCCATCCACATCCGCATCCGGCCAATCCAGCACCACGCTGCGGTTCTGCAGCCAGGGTGCGATGGCGGTCCAGTCATAGAAATTTCCGCCCGCCCAGTGCATTAGCACCACCACCGGTGCATCCGGTACGCTGGCCGGAAAATAATAGCCCTCCAGTATCCGGCCATCCGCGCTTGGGATCTCTACCATCTGCGGGTCGGGCGGTTGAGGGTCGAAATCAGGGTCCGTGACAGGTGGTGCAGCCTCTTGTTCGGTTTCCTCTGTCACTCCTCCCTGCTCCTCTGTCTGGCCTTCCGCGCTGTCAGGATCAGAAGGCCCATCCGTCTCCCCGTTGGCGGCGTTTCCCGGCTCTTCCGCTGGTGCCGGGCTGCAAGCCGCCAGCAGCAGCGCTGCGATCATTACCATCCCGATCAGGATCAACCTCTTCTTGTCCATCTTCTCCTCCGATCATGTAATGTGCATAATCTCATTATAGAGAAGAAATCGCGTTGTACAACTATCAATTCTAAAAATCAAAGCCCCGGCATCGCGGGGCTTTTCATGGTTGTTCTTCAGTTCAGTGGGCATCCAGCCAGGCTTGCAGGTCGGCCAGGACCTCCTCTTTGCCGAGGTCATTGAACGTCTCATGATACCTGTCCGGGTATTCACGATAGGTCTTGTCCGCCGATCCCATCGCGGCGGCGAACTTCCGTGTGCCATCAATCGGCACCAGCGGGTCGTCACCACCGTGGAACACCAGGACCGGCAGCCGGATCGAACCTCGCTCTGCTGCCACCCGCTGCATGGCTTTCAGCATTTCGTTCCCCAACCTGGCTGTCGTTTTACCGTGACAGACCAGCGGATCCTCCACATAGGCCTCAACCACAGCCGGGTCACGGCTGATCCCGGCAGGATCCACCCCGGCCAACTGGACCTTCGGTAGCAACAGTGAAAGCGCTGTGGCCACGAATCGGGTCAGCGGCGTAATATTGTCCGGGACCTGGACCAGCGGAGCGGAGATAACCGCGGCAGTGAACTGGTCCTGCACATCGATCAGGTGAAACGCGGCGATCAACCCACCCATCGAATGGCCGAACAGGAAGATCTTTTTCCCCGGATGCCACTGGCGGATCATCTCACGATAGGTATTGAGCGGGACTGTGAAATCCTCAAAGCGGTTGAGATACAACCGGGTGCCATCTGAGCGGCCGTGACCGATATGATCAATGCCATAGACCGCATAACCGGCCGGCACCAGCTGGTTGACCACATTCAGGTAACGCCCGCTGTGGTCGCCCAGGCCGTGCACGACCATCACAACTGCCCGGACCTCGCCTTCCGGCAGCCAACCCTGATAAAACAATTTACCAATACCATTTGCTTTGAATGTGCCTTCGATGTGTTCCATGCGGAATAATGTACCCCTTTTTCAGAATTTGTGCAATCAAGCCAGAGGGAGATTTTGATCGTCGGCAAAAAAATAGGCTCCCCGCCATAGAGCGGGGAGCCTTTGGATTTCGTGTAGAGCGGGTTACTGGCTGGTTTGGGTCAGTTCGATCACGCCCTCAGCGCCGCCGCCACCGGCAAATTCGATCATGTACTCCCCTTGAGCCATGCCGTCGCCAAAGGTTCCTGACACTTGCATCGAGGCAATGCTGGCTTCGGGGATCAAGTCGGCCATCGCGCTAAAAGTACCATTAAAGTCCATCTCGACTTCCAGCTGACCAAAGATCGGGTCATCCAGGATCGAAAACAGCACGCCGTTGGCGTCGTAGGTGCCGGTGTACGTTTGCGGGTCAGGATCGATCAGGCCGAAGACAAACCCCCCGACATCCACTTCCATGGTCACCGTCCCGTCCTGATAGACGGTCCCGGTGATGGTGATCGGGCCTTCGGAACCAAAAGTCGTGTTTTTCCAGGTTCCTTCCCAGGTGCCGCTGTACTGCATCGCCATTTCGTAACCGGGTGCCATCGTGGGCTCGGGGGTCTCGGTCGGAGCCGGCGGATCGGTTGGTTCGGTCTCTTCCGCTGAACCCGAATCCTCAGGCATATTGTTCATCGCCTCTGGGTTCGCCTGATCTGCGCTGCCACCGCAGGCTGTCAGCACAACAAGGGTCAGAAGGATGCTGGCAATCATCCATAACTTGGATCTCATTTTGACCTCCTTTGGGAATGTAGAGTTATCGGATTGATAATATCATATCCCTTTGCGACACCCAACAGTACAGAACTCACCCTACTCCTGGCCATACAGCAGCGTGTTCGGGAAGAACGAGAACCACCCAAACCAGTATGCCAGATGGCCGTTGATCCTTGCCAGGCTCTCGCCCTCCAGGCTGACCAGTGCGCTTTCTGTCACCAGCCAGACCACACCGCGGTCATCGAGCAAAGTATCCGGGTCCGTGCCCGGTCTGAAGGTCTGCTCTCCGCGTTGAAAGGCGCGCACCTCGCCGCCCGCGTTGTAACGCACGATCGGATTGGGCTCTACTGTCACATCACCGCGGGCCGCCACCACCACCAGGTTGGTACCCCCGATCCGGTCATTCACCACCTGCTCCTCGATCAGATTTGCCACCGGATAAGCCTTGGGGATGCCCTCCACCTGCAGAGCGTAAATCCGGGCTTTGTCCTCCAGCAGGTCGCTGCGCTGCCACACCGGGAACATCAGGTCCTCGCTGGCGAAGTAACCGCCGTAGGCCGCGCCCAGGTCATACGGCCGGGAGTAACCAGTGCTGATATCCAGCACCTTGGTATCGGGATGCTGCTCGAGCCAGTCCGCCCAGCTGGTCAGCACAACCGGCAGCAATTCCAGTTTTATCCCGCTGCCGACCAGTTCGCCCAGCACCGGCTCGCCGGTTAGCTGGTTCCACAGCGTGCGGGTCTGCCGGTCATACATCAGTTTATTGCTGCGGAAAAGGAAACCGGATGAGCCAAAGGTATACACCTCACCATCCGACGCCAGGCCATGATAGGCGATCCCCGCACCGCACAACGTACAGTAAGCCAGTGATACCGGCACACCGCCCACCACATCGTTGGCCATCTCATGCCAGTCAAGGATGCGGAGCGGATAAGCCCGATGATCGCCGTTGATCGAGATCCCAAAGACCGGTTCTTCCGGTTCCAGATAGCCGGCTTCGTCGGGCGAGATCATGGTCGGGTTATCCAGCGCCGGGATGCCATCCACCATCACACCGCCCCATTGGATCTCTTCTGTCCGGATCGTGGAGGGATGGCCGTCAAGCAGGAAATCCTCGAAGCGCGGATCGATACCCCCCAGCAGCTGACCTTTCCAGGTGGTGAACCCGGGCGGTGGGACCAGGTCGGTCGCCCCATACCATTCGATCCATTCTGCCCAATTCCCGCCAAAAGTTTCTCCGCTCAGGGTTTCGAGCGCCCGGATGTGCGCCTGCTGGCCGGCGCCCTGCAGCAGACCGATCTGGTTGGCGCGCATCAGCTCGATGAACACCGCGATGAACCGGGTGTCCTGCGCTTCCAGGACAGTCTCGAGTGCAGCCTCATAATTCGGTCCATTCGCCAGGATATACATGACCTGCTGCGCCTGGCTGTCCGGCAGTAATTCTGGCGTCGGCTGCTCATCCCCGACGACCGCGGCCGATTCAGTTCCCGTTTCATCTGAGATCGGCTCAGAACCGCCGGCGCTTGCCAGCCAGATCCCGAGTACGATCAGAACTGCCATTCCGGCCAGAATCAGGATATTACGTACGCGCTGTACTTTCATAGGTCCACTCCCGGATTAAGGATTAACCTATAGCGTACGATACGAAGATTACAGAAAAGCTGGGAAGATATTACAAAATAATGAACTGGCGATCGATCTACGGCGTGGGCTGGATCGGCTGCGGCCAGTCGAGCCGGATCCACTGGGTGTAGCCGTGCTTTTCAGCCGCAAATACCCTGCCATAGGATGGCTGGGCACAGCCGGGTTCATCCCGCACTTCGGCTGCCGTACCATACGAACCGACCGGCTGAAAGACAAACTCGCCATCCTGACACACCCAGGCCTCGACCACATACGGCGTCTGCTCTGAGTCGTCTCCGGCGCGCAGTTGCAGCGGGTTCCAATACACTGTGACCGTATCCCCGGAGCGCTGCGCCGAGACCCCGCTGAGCGGGCCGTAATACGGCGACCACGCCAGGACGACATGCGGATCGACATACGGCACATGGTTCAGGTCGCCGCGCGGCTCGATGTAATCACCGTGCACCCAGCAAGGGTTGCTTCCCCGGACAGCCTGCACCAGCAGGTAGTTGCCATATTCCATCCGCCCGATGATCTCCAGGATCGTATCCCGAAAGACGCTGTATTTGAACAGATAGACATTCCCCGGCCCGAAGCGGCAAGCCATCTGCTCGCCGGTCACCTTGCCGCGCAGCACGCCCGGAGTGGCTGTAGCAGAAGGCTCAGGGGTGGCTGTGGGGGTCTCGGTGGGGGTAGCAGTTTCAGTCGGGGGCAGGGTCGGGACAGGCGTGTCGGTGGGCCGGAGCGTAAAAGTGGCTGTCGGCAGCGGCGTCTGGCTGGGCGCTGTGGTGGTTGTTACGGCACCCATGATCTCATCGCGATCGGGGATCGCTTCCAGGGAGGTGCACGCCCCCAGGCTGAGTGTTAGGATGGCAAGCACGGTCACCGCGCGGTAGATCATCATCAATGCCTCGGTCTGCTGCGATTGTAGCACGACGAGGAGCGATTATGACTTTCAAAACTGATTGGAGTGCCTCAGGGTTATTATTCCGTACACCCAACTGCTTCCACAACCTGTTGATAAGCCGCCAGGTAGTCAGGGCTTTCTTCCTCCCCTAGGTCCCAATCCATCCAGGCCGCGCACAACATTGGCGCGGAGGATTTTGTCAGATTTTCGGCCTGGATGGTTAGGTCAACCGCCTTTTGCCAATCATCCTGCATCGCAAACGCCTCGATATAGGGCAGGTACTCATAACCAGAGTCACCCTCATTGGACAAGGCGATCATCTCCTCATAGAACCCGATGACAGCCGCCCAATCGTGGTTCTGGGCAGCCAGAGAAGCCTGCTGGTAATACATACACCAGCCCGGCTTAGGCGGCTGACCGAAGATCTCCGTAGGCGGGAGCGCATCGGTTGAGGTGATGATCCTGCTGGGATCGGACAGCGGAGCCAGCGCCCGCATTTCAGGAGAAATTTGCTGATTGGCTGTATCCAGCGGTGTCAGCAGCCAAACGCACTGGGTTGGTTCTGTCAAAGCAGGCAGACTGATCACGACCGAATCGCTTCCAGGTGCGTCAAACTCGATCATATGGAAGCGCGTCCGGATCAGCCCGCCAGACAGCAGTTCATCGGTCCGGTCAAACAGGCGGCTGTCGTAGATCTCAAACCACCAGTGAGCGGGGCGAAGCGAGATAGCATCGCTTCCATACAGGAAGTTGGCCGCATAGGCAGCCGGATAGGTGGTAGTGAAGTTGCTGACCGAGCGGTTGGCCAGGATCGCCGTCCCAGGTTCGAGATCCGGGATCCGGGTGTGGAGCTGCCAGTAGATCCGCGACTGACGCTCCCAATCCCAGCGGAAATCGTTGGTCATCCGGACTTGCCTTCCGATAGCCATGGATACCAGCACTGCCAACAGCCAGATCGTCCGCTGCCGGGTGCCGCTAATGAAAAAGAAGAACGCCACAAACAGGATCGCCACCCCCATCAGCGCCGGAATGCTGAAGCGTGTGTCATACCTGCCAGTGAAGACATCCCGGCCGAGCAGCCAGGCCGGCGCCAGCCCAAGGACCGTGGCTGCCAGGCCGACGATCACAACTTCCCGGGTGGCGCGCCGATCAGCTCCCGGGTCTATGTTTCCGTTTGTGTGGAACCGTGAGAATAGCCAGCCCAAACCGCCTGCGGCGACAGCCATCAGAACAAAGGTCATCAGGCTGACCGGCATGGATAGGTCGGTGAACTGAGGATCGAAGATCTGGTACCAGGAGCCCAGGAACAGGTGGGTGAAATCCAGCAGCGCGCTCTGCACCACAGCCAGGATCGCCCGCAGCGGACTTTCCCTGAGCAGGTCGAGAAGTACGAACGCGTGCAGGTCGTCCACCTCCCCCGGAACAAGCAGCAGCCGCCAGAGGAAATAATAGACTGTCACCGCCGCGTAGGGCAGCCAGAACGCGACCACCTTGCCCAGGACCGGTTTCCAGTGCTTTTCGGTGCGCAAGATCAGGAGTGCCAGGATCAAGGGCCTGAGCAGTTCCAGCCCGGCGAAATATTCCATCAGGAACAGGTGTCCACAGGCAGCTGCCACGCCAGTCATGATCAACGCCGCACCTTTGCCCCGCTTCGCCTGCTGCCACGACTGCACGCCAAGGATCATCAACCACAGCGAAACCAGGTATAGCAGGGCCGTGGTGAAATGCTGCCGATAGACCACTGCCATAGATTGGTGGATAAAAGCCGGATAGACCAGAAACAACACTGCCGTCCAGGCGTTCTCAATTTCCCGTTTCGGCCACAGACGTTCCAGGATCCGCCAGAAGACCAGACCGCCAAGGAAGCGGATCACCAGCATTAAAATATGCCAGTTCAGGGGACGGAAACCAAGCAGATCGACTGTCAGGATATCCAGCCAAACGTGCACCGGGCGAAAGGGGAATAGAAAGATATCGGCTGGACGCCGGGCCGCGCTCGAGAGATACAGGATCTCCCAGTCATCCCAATAAAAGCCAAGCGTGTTGATCAGCACGCCATACGCGAGCAGACAGACACCAAACAATAGCCAGGGCACATGGCGGCGTTTTAATTTAAAATCCGGCATACGATTTGCTGCACTCCCTCCAGCAGCCAGCCACAACAGGATCGAAAAGGACAAACCGGCGCGATTATACTCTAAATGGTTCCAAAATCTGGGTGGCGGATCATGTAAGAACACACCGCAATAGATGGTCAATAGTTTTGCAAATAATTTTCAACACATTGACAATCAAGGAGACGAAGATGTCACAAGAAACAAAATTCGCAAGGTTGCGGCGGTTCAACCTGATCATGGGGACCCTCCATTTGATCCAGGGTGCCTTCATGTGGATCGTCAGCAACGACACTACCTACCCGATCTTTACCAACTTCCTGACATTCAACACCGAGACGCTCTCGCTTGAGCCGCAGCGCGAACTGCTCTACAACCTGCGCTTCGGCCCGGCCGTGGCAGTCTTCCTGCTGCTTTCTGCCGTGGCACACTTTTACCTCGGCACGATCGGCTACGACCGCTACGTCGAGAACCTCAAGAAGGGCATGAACCCGATCCGCTTCTACGAGTATGCCCTCAGCTCCTCGCTGATGATCGTCCTCATCGGCCAGCTGGCCGGTCTGTGGGATTTGGGCGTCCTGATCCTGATGTTCGGCATCAACGCCACCATGAACCTGTTCGGGATCATGATGGAATACCACAACCAGTACACCGAAAAGACCAACTGGGCGGGCTTCATCTACGGCTCGTTCGCCGGCATCATCCCGTGGATCGTGATCTTCATCTACTTCTATGGCTCGATCGCCGCCTCGGAAGCCAAGCCGCCGGAGTTCGTCTACGCCATCATCCCGACGATCTTCGTGTTCTTCAACATCTTTGCCGTCAATATGGTGCTGCAGTACAAGAAGGTCGGCAAATGGGCGGACTACCTCTACGGCGAACGGGTGTACATCATCCTCAGCCTGGTCGCCAAGACCGTGCTCGCCTGGCAGATCTTCGTTGGCACCCTGGCGCCAGTTTAACCAAAATATATATCCCTCCTCTCCTCCCCCTAATTCAAAAGACCCGCGCTTGCGGGTCTTTTGAATTTTGTCCCGCCGAAATATTCTGTATAATGAGAGCAGGCACTTTTCATTCCTGAGGAGGATATATGAAGACCAATGCCCGACGCTCTCTCTGCCTGCTGACAGCCGCGCTCATCACCGCGGCCCTGGCTTGCAGCCTGCTGCCCCAGACCACAACAGACGATCAATCCCAAACCCAGCTGGCCCTCAGCGTACAGCAGACCGTGGTCGCCCGCGATATCCAGCAGCTGACCGCCGAAGCTGACGCACCCCCCGCCCCGCAGGACGAGCAGCCACCCGCTGATCCTGCCCAACCGCCTGCCCAGGAGCCGCCTTCCCCGGCGGCTGGGACGATCAGCTTTGAGGACTGGCTCCAATCCGAAGCCCGCATCCTGTTGTATGAGGACCTGTATGGCACTGCGCTGGGAGGCTGGGTTGGTTACGCCCTCAACGGGCTGGGCCTGGACTATGACGACACCGTTTCAGACATCAGCATCCTCGAGCAGCAGGTCGATACCAGCATCGAGTGGGATCTGATCATCTACGCCCGCGAGGACCGCGAGTATCAGGAAGGCCACATCATCCAGAAACTTTACAACCGTCTCCGGGGCGGTTCCTCGCTGATCATCGAACTCTGGAACCTCGATGAGGAGTACGACGACTATGCCTCGATCGCTTCCATGTTCCGCGAGTGCGGGATCACCTTCCAGCGCGACTTCGATCCCGACAACCAGGATGAGCAGGTGCTGTATGCCCACGATTCCGATCACCCGATCCACACCCAGCCGAACGACAACATCCGGATGAATTACGTGCTGGATACCTGGCAGTTCGACCCGTTTGGCGGGCCGGGTGATTACGGCGACCTGGTAGAGATTATCCCCGGCGGGGATGCCGAGATCCTGTTCGGGCACAGCAGCAACAATGACAGTGTATCAGGGACTGTGGTGGTCTGTTTCGACGATCGCCTGATCATCCAGACTCACGGCACCCACTCCTACGGCGAGAACCGCAGCGTGCCGCTGTGGGAGAACTACATCTACAACGCCCTGCGGGCCCGCTACGAATATCTGTACGGCGAGTGAGACAGACGTTTAGCGGTGCTGGTCGATCAGGATCGGGTTGCCATCCGGGTCTTCCAGCGTGATGTAAGCCGGCCCGGTCGTTTCCGGGTCGGCTTCTTCTTTGAGGGGCACACCCTGTTCCTTGAGGTGTTTCTGGATCTCGCGCACATCGGCAAACGACGCCAGTGGTTTGGCGTCCTGGTCCCAGCCGGGATTGAAGGTCAGAAGGTTCTTCTCGAACATCCCCTGGAACAGCCCGATGACGTGCGGACCATTCTTCATGATCAGCCAGTTTTGCGAGATGTCACCGCCCATGTCGCCGAAGCCCAGTTTTTCATAGAACGCCCGTGAGGCGTGGATATCCTTAACGGCCAGACTGATCGAAAATGCGCCCAGTTCCATTGTTGTACTCCTTTAGGGAAATTGGATAAAAGTGGTGGGATTATAACAGGGGACGGGGACAAGCCACTTAACAATGGCGTAGGCCGATCGTTCGGGCGTTTGACTTTGCCAAACGCCGCCTGCATCATCACGCTTCCCAACAAAAAATGCGGGCCTGCCTTTCGGCAGGCCCGCGCAGATCAACCAGCCATCAACTTACGGCATCTGGTTCAACGGCACCGTGACTGTGACAGATTCGATCGAGAAATTCCCGCAGGCATCCATCACCTGGTAGGTGATCGTGTAGATCCGTCCTGTCCCGGTCGCCACCCGTTCCGCCCGCAGTTGGAAGTGGAAGTCATCCACGATCACGATATCATCGATCGTCATCCCATCGCCGTTTGTGTCGTCCGGCTCATTGGAAGTCACCGACAGCAGCGTGATCGTCGGATTCGGGTCGAAGTTATCGCTGACGATCACGGTGACCTCGACATCCACGTATTTGTGGTTGGCCGGCCACAGGCTGTCCGGCGTTGCGATGATGGAATCGAAGACCGGAGCGATCTCGTCACACACATTCAGCCCGACGATCACCGGATCATGGTCTGAAGCCCGGTAAGCATTCGGTTCATACAGCGCATCCTGGGCAGGCTGCTTGAAGCTTGTATCATAGTCCAGGATGTCCGGCTCGTCGGCGTTGATATGCCAGACCGTCGTCCCGCTCACTTCATCCAGCAGATCTGGATTCGCCAGCGCGTAATCCAGGTACCCCAACTGTCCATCGAAGACATAGCTGTAGGCATACTCGCCCTGGTAATCGTACACCAGGTCGCTGTATCCAGCCGCTAGCAGCACCGTGATCGGATCTTCCTTATCGTAGGCATTCAGGTCCCCCAGGATCAAGACATCTGCATCGCCGCTGCCGGTCGGGTCCGTCGCCAGCCAGTCCACAAGCGCTTGTGCGCCGAGAGTGCGTGTCAGGTTACAATTGCCCTGCTCCGGGTCATCATCGCCCGCCCCGCAGGAAGAGCCTTTGGACTTGAGATGATTGACCACAGCGGTGAAGACGCCTCCCGTGCTGTTATCCAGGAAGGTTTGGGCCAGAGCCGGGCGGCTCATTTCCTCGCCATATCCCATTGGATCTGTGAAGGCTGGGTCATCCAGCACTGCATAGCTGCCCAGCAATGAAACCGAGGCGGGCTTGTAGATCAGCGCCACCCGGATCGCATCCGTTCCTATCGCGCCGGTAACGACATACGCATAGGTTCCCGATCCCATCACATCGTTCAGCCCGCTGACAAGATCTGCCACCGGCACATCCCCGGGATGGTTCTCGATCTCGATCAACCCGACCACGTCAGCATCGATCGTTGCCAGGGCTGCGATGATCTTGTCCCGCTGACGCATGAACTCATCCGGGTCATCTGCACCGCGGCAGTCCTGGTCAGACAACGGCCCGCAGATCGGACCGCTCCCGTCCAGGGTGGTGAAGTAGTTCAGCACATTGAAGGTCGCCACGCGCAGTGTTCCGCCAACCGCATCCGGTGCAAACGGGCGCGGGTTGAGTTCTGTGTACCCAGCCACGCCAGTCGGCTGGATCCGGTAAGCGCCAAAGGCATAGTCCATCACACCGATCAGGTTGCTGATCTGGTCTCCACCCCGGAACCGGTTGCTCAGGTCAAAGACCACGCCGTCAGGCCGGATAGCCGGGTCTGGATTCTGCACGGTACGGCCATCATCCACCAGCAGCCGGCTGAGGGCATTCATGGCAGCCTCAGCGGCGGCATCACCCGAACCAGGCGCAAACAGCGCTGTCGGTTGGAACAGACGATCCGGTGCCACCACCACCTCGCCATACCGGTCAAAGTCGAAGTACTCCACGATCGACAGCGATTGCAGCAGTACGACCGACATACCCTCATACGCTTCCAGCTCATCCACCGCAGTCAATGGCAGGTAGACCGCGGTCGGTGCGGGCAGCGGATTACCACTGCTGATGATCGTGACGCCGCTGAAAGCAGTGATCTCAGTCAGACCATTGAACTCTGAAACCAGGCCCTCCACCCTCACCAGGTCACCGACAGCCACATCGACCGCCGGGCTGGACCCGTCAAAGACAAAGATGCCCTCCGAGGTCATTGCATCCAGGTCAGCATCGGCATCCTCTTCCTGCACGAAGAACCCGTTCAGATCTCCGCTTGTGCCAGATAGGCCATCCTGGAAATCGCCGACAACAACCGCCTCGATGATCACCGTCTGGCCGTCCACCGGGCTGGCTGCTCCCGCCCCCTGGACTTCGTGGATCTTCAAGGTTTGCACTCCCTGGCAGCCAGAGAACGCAGAACCGTCGATCAACGTGCCCGGGGAGAACAACGCCCCGCCGGAACCTGTCGCCGTGCTGTGGAAGACCAGCGGCTCTGGCCCGCTGATATCCGGATCGCGGGTCAGGGACTGGTTGTTCCCGCCCTCGCTGCCATAGCCATAACTCACCACCGGGGTGCCGCCATCGTACAGGGTGACGGTATCACCGCCGTTGTTCAAACCCAACTGCCCGCTGGATGCTGTCTGAATCAGGCTGCCGCCAAATGTCCCGGACGGCGACCCGCCGGCGAAGACCACCACCGAGCAGAACGGCTGGACGGTCGTCCCGGAAGGGAAGGTGTGCCGCAGGCCGAACCCATCGTTGATCGTCCATCCACTGATATCCTTCGCATCCCCGCTATTGTTAAAGATCTCGACAAACTCATCCTGGGTAGTATTCACAACCCCATCGCCATTTGCATCCCCCAGCGTGGCATCCGGATCCGCGAGGATCTCGTTGATCACCCAATCCGTGGAGGGCGGAGGCGGACACACAGTTGCCGCTCCTGGCGTCGGTGCATACTCGCACCAGGTCGCCGAGAGGTTCTCCGAGGTTTCATCCTCTCCGTTCACGCCGTTACCGCCGCTCGTGGACTCTGTGCCTTCGGTCAGATCTTCCCGCTGCCAGGAATTACCGCTCGTGTGCGCACCCAGGGCAATCACATCCTGACTACTGATGGCGGTATCGGGCAGGTAGGCGCTGGTATCCGGATCGGCATCCGGCCCATCGATCATGACCCCGCTCTTGTCGACCGCTTCATCCTTGTCGCCCCACAGCGCATAATCCACATCGGTGACCAGGTCGGTCAATCCGTCCCAATAGAACAGCACCACGACCTCGCCGCCGTTGGTCAACCCGCCCTGCCCATTGATCGAACCGGGCAGACCTTCCCGCATCAACTGCTCGCCGTCGTTGCTGCCGTCGTCAAACAGTTCATAGGTCGGGTACAGGCCATACTCAGCAAAGAAGGCGCTTGACCCGGTCATGGCAATCGTCTGATATTCCCCCGCCCCGATGCTGGCCCCATCCGGGAAGCGCGCCAGGAAGTCGCCAAATCCCCCCCCGCCGGCATTGCTGCCAGTCACGATGTTGTAATAGTACGTCCCTCCGCCCGCAAAGGTGGCATCGGTGAGGTAGTAATCGCTCAGATCGATGGCCGCGCCGCCGGGATTGTAGATCTCGACAAATTCGCCGCCGGTCGGTGTGACCACGATCTCGGTCAGCAGCACTTCCGCCACCGGTGCCGGGCCGCCATTGCAATTGGCAGAATGCGCGCCCAGACCACTGAAGTCGTTCGTCGGGAAACTGACCCATTCGATCGAAGCGTCAAAGGCATCTGTGGCGTTGGTATCCCCTGCGCAGATCGTGTCTGCCCGGCGCAGAGTATCATCTGCCCCGCCGCCTGGCCACTGGGTGCCCGGATCGGTGCCGATCTGACCAAACGCATCGATCACCACGCCATTTTTCAGCAGCACAATCGCATCGTCCCCGTTGAACAGGCTGCTGGTAGTGGTCTGGTCCGTCTGGGCCAGGATCAGCGGATCGGCGCCATCATCTGCCACGACAAACACATCCCCATCTGCCACCACGCCGGTTAAAGCGATCGTGG
This sequence comes from Anaerolineales bacterium, assembly GCA_020059485.1. Classification (GTDB taxonomy): domain Bacteria; phylum Chloroflexota; class Anaerolineae; order Anaerolineales; family UBA11579; genus UBA11579. The sequence goes on along the minus strand of JAGVCA010000043.1, from coordinate 39,321 downwards.
TGCCGGCAGCCCCGCTGCCATTGAAGTACACCTCGATACTGTAGTTGTCGGCCGCCAGATCGACAGCCGACCCGGTGCCATTGTAGATTTCCAGCGCCTTGTTCAGGCTGGACCCTTCAATGTATTCCGAAAAGAACAGTTCGGTTGTATTCGCGTTGGAAGTCAAACTGGAAAAACTCAGGAACAAACACAGCATAGCCCCCAGGATCACGATCTTGCGCGCTTTAGCACGCGCCGCAGACCATTTCATCATAACCTCCTGTAAAAGCGTTTTAGTGAAGGTGCTTACAGAGATCAAGTAGAGTCGATACGGTTAGGGGAATATCAGATAATCCGCTGCGCCCTCCCTTCTGTCTGGTGTGGTGGGTTGTGGATCACACGCTCCATAATCATACCCTATGGAAACCGGGAATAACCTTAAAATTATCTCTGGCGGGCGGGAGACGGTGCAATCCCCATAAACAAAATAACCTGACCGCATGGTCAGGTTATTTCTATCAGTCGGGGCGAGAGGATTTGAACCTCCGACCTCACCGACCCGAACGGTGCGCGCTAGCCGGGCTGCGCCACGCCCCGAAAGTCTTTCGGGCAGGATTCCCCCGCCCGTCGGGTAGATGCAGATTATATCCCAGCCCCGCCCAGATTGCAAGGTGGCAGATGTCATTGCGAGACCGGCACGCACTGCCCGCGGCCGAAGCAATCTGTTTCTCCTAAATATCTTCCCCCAATTCCTGCCCCGCCCAAGTTGCGTTCCGCGCAGTTCTCCGCTATGTTAAAAGTTAATCATCCACCCACCTTCGGCAGGCAGGAGCAAGCATGCTGTTCTCCTCCATCGTCTATATCGGCATCGACCCTTCCCCGGGCAAAAAGTCCATCCATTACGCCGCCCTCAGCCCGGAGCTCGACCTGCTGGCCCGCGCCCACGGCGACCTCAACACCCTGCTCGCCTTCCTCAGCGGCCAGCAGCAAGCCGTCATCGCCATCCACGGACCCGCCCGTCCCAACGCCCGCATCCTGACCAACGCCGACCGCCGCGAGCAATACCTCATCCCGCTCAGCAAGGGCCGTCCCGGCAACATGCGCGTCGCCGAATACACCCTCCGCCAGCACGGCCTGCCCGTCTTCCAGACCCCCGCCAAAGCCGCCGACGCCCCCCAGTGGATGCAGACCGCCTTCAAACTAACCGAAAAACTCGGAAAAAGCGGTTACCAGCCCTGGCAGCCCGGCGCCGACCACCTCAACCAAATCCTCGAAGTCCTGCCCGAACTGGGCTACCGCGCCTGGCTCCCCGGCCAGGTCCTGCCGGCCAACAGCCTGCATGGCCGTCTACAGCGCATGCTCGCCCTCTACGATCTCGGCCTGAAGCTCCCCGACCCGATGTCCTTCTTCGAAGAGATCACCCGCTACCGCCTCCTGCAGGGCGTCCTCCCGCTCGATACCGTCCTTTCCGCGCCAGCTCTTTCCGCCATGGCCGCCGCCTACCTGGCCTGGCAGGCCGCCCACCAGCCCGCAGATCTCACCCAGGTCGGCATCCCCCAGGAAGGCCAGATCACCCTCCCGGCCGCGCTCCTGCGAGACCAAACTTGACCGCCCCCAGTACCAATGGCCGCTTGGTTATCAAAATTGGAAGCCAAAACCCGGCGCAAAATTGGCCGTTTAACTGTATAAATACGGTAGGATGCCCGGTCGCACCCTCCGGCAGGACGTCAACCCGGCATCACTATTGCAACCAAAACATTGAGCAATCAGGCAGCAAACCAGCAGGTTTGTGCATTTGCACTTAACCGGAAGAGATAGGGAAGCGTATGAACACTCGACAGAAGACCACCCCCAAAATGATCAAGATTGCCCTGACCGCTTTGATGCTGGTCGGGCTGGTCTACGGCTCGCTCCCCGCGCAGCCGGTCCAGGCCAGCACCTTCCTCGTCAACGATCTGGGCGACGATCCAGATGCGGTCCCGGACGGCACGTGCGATATCAGCCCCGGCGACGGTGTGGATAACTGCACTTTGCGCGCCGCCCTGATGGAAGCCAATCGGGTCGATGACATCGACGTGATCACCTTCAATGTGGTCATGACGCTCAATCCCGCCACCGCCCTGCCGACCATCGTCTATCCGGTCACCATTGATGCCACCTCCACCGGCGGCCGTGTCACCATCGACGGCGGCGGCGGCACATTCATCGGCCTCAACATCACCGCAGACAATGTGGTCGTGCGCCGGCTCTCTCTGATCGACTTCGCCGAAGATGCCATCCGCATTTCCGGCGGGGCAGATGGCGTTATCCTGGACAAGAACTACATCGGCGTGGCGGCCAACGGCACCACCGATGGCGGCAACACCGAAAAAGGCATCCGCGTCTCCGACTCGCCCAATGTCACCATTTCCGACAACCTGATCTCCGGCAACGACGCTGGCGGCATCATTATTTCCGGCGCGGCTTCGGATGGCGCGGCCATTATCGGTAACATCATCGGCCTGAATGCCGCCGGCGATGCTGCTCTGGAAGCTGGCACCCCCGCCGGAGCAGACGGCATCCGCATCTCCGATGTCACCAATGCCACGATCGGCGGTTCAACCAGCGGTCAACGCAATATCATCTCCGGCAACTATGGTTACGGCGTGGTGATCACCGGTGTCTCCTCCGGCAGCGAGATCAGCGGCAACTATATCGGCACCTCTGCCATCGGCGAGGACGCCATCCCCAACCAGAGCGGCGGCCTCCGCATCGCGTCCGCCTCCGGTGTCAGCATCGGCGCTGTCCGGATGAACCTGATCTCCGGCAATGCGTCAATCGGTTTGTTCGCGCTCGATTCCAGCGACCTGGTGATCCAGAACAATATCATCGGTCTCGATATCGATGGCGATACCGCCATGCCGAATATCAGTTACGGGGTCAGCCTGTCGAATGTCTCAACGGTTGATTTCTCCGGTAATGTGGTCTCAGCCAACACCGGCAGCGGCCTGCGCCTGTATAACGGTACCACCGGGGTGTCCCTGAAGGATAACCGCATCGGTCTGGGCGCTTTCTCCAACCTGGACCTGGGAAACACCAATCACGGCATCCTGATCGACAACAGCTTCGACAGCACCATCGGCGATACCTCCACTGCCCTGGGCAACCGGATCGCCTACAACGACGGCAAAGGCATCTACATCCTCAACACCGTCGCAAACAGTTATGGCAACACGATCATCGGCAACCAGATCTATAGCAACGGCGACCTCGGCATTGACCTGGCTCCCACCGGGGTGACCCTGAACGACGCCGGCGACCCGGATGACGGCCCCAATTACCTGCAGAACTTTGTCACCTTCACCGCCAAGCAAACTGCCACCGGCGTTCAGATCACCGGCGAACTCGATACAGACATCACCCGGCCGAACTACCGGATCGAATTTTTTGCCAACAGCACTTGTGATGCCAGCGGATACGGTGAAGGCGCCAAGCGGGTGGCTGTGCTCCCGCTGACGATCAGCGCCAACCCCACCGCCATCGATTACGAGATCGCCGACACTTCCATTGATGTCGGTGAATTCATCACAGCCACGGTCACCTACGACGAAGGCACTGGCGGCCTCAAGGATACTTCGGAATTCTCCCCCTGCGCCGTGGTGCAGGAACCGGACTCGCCCGGCTCTTCCGGCGTGTTCGTGGTCAACTCCACGGCCGATTCGGCAGAGGTCGGGGCCGCGATTGGCGACGGTTTCTGTGATGTCGGCGGCGGGGTGTGCACCCTGCGGGCCGCCATCCAGGAGGCCAACGCCGGTGCTGCGCCGCCCTACACCATCAGCTTCAACATCGCCGGCACTGCACCGCACCGCATCGAGATCGGCTCAGCCCTCCCGGCCATCACTGTGCCCGTCTTGATCAAGGGCAAACCCTCCGGCTATTCTGGCCCGCCGATCATCGAGGTCAGCGGCACTGGTGCCGGCAGCGTGGACGGACTGGTGCTCAATGAACCGGGCAGCACCATCGATGGCCTGTCGATCATCAACTTCGGCAGCGGAGCAGGCGTGCAGCTTAACACTACCGGCTCGACTGTCTCCAACAACTACATCGGCCTGCTGGCCAACGGCTCCACCAGCGCCGGCAACCAGGTCGGCGTCAACATCAACGGGCAGACCGGCAACCTGGTGCGCAACAATGTCATCTCCGCCAACCAGTACGGTGTCCGGCTGGTCGGTTCCGCCTCCCAGGACAACACCATCCGCAGCAACTTCATTGGCACTGATGCGGGCGGCACGCTCGACCGGGGCAACACCTCGGACGGCGTCCGGCTGGAAGGCAGCTCCAACAACCTGATCGAGACCAATACCATTTCCGGTAACAACAGCGACGGGATCGAGATCAGCGGTGGCGGCGCTGGCAACCGCGTTTACGGCAATAAGATCGGCGTGTATGCCGGCGGCAGCGGCAATCTGCCCAACAGCGGACACGGCATCAACATCAATACGTCCAACAACAACCTGGTCGCCAACACCAATATCATCAGGCACAACAATCTGAGTGGCGTGTACGTCTCCGGCGGCACCGGCAACCTGATCTCGGAAAACAGCATTGTCAGCAATGCCTTGCTGGGCATTCAGCTTGGTACCGGCGGCAACGACAATACCCCGGCACCAGCCCTGATCAGCGCCTCGAACGGCGGCAGCTACATCCTGGTCGAAGGCACGCTCACCGGCGCCCTGCCGGATACCGAGTACACCATGGAGTTCTTCAGCAGTACCAGCGGATCGCAGGGCGAGAACCATATCTTCACCTCAACCGTCATCACCAACGGCTCCGGCTTTGCCAGCTTCACGGCTGGCCCGCCTGTCGCCCTGCCAGATCTGACGATCATCACTGCCACGGCCACAGATCCCGCCAACAACACATCTCAGTTCTCAAACTCGGTTTATGTCTTTGGTTCGGCCCCCGTCCTGACGAATACGCCCACCATGACGCCCACGGCGACATCGAACATCAGCCCGACCAACACCTTTACCCCGACCCCAAGCCAGACATTTACCCCCGCGCCGACCAATACACCCAATCCGACCTCCACCTCCTCGGGCGGATCCGGCGGCAGGCCGACTTCAACCCTGGCCAAAACATCCACCCAGACACTCACCCCCACGATCACCGGGACTTCGACCTTGCTGCCGCAGTTCCTGACCCTGACCGCGCTGGCAACCTCGAACACCGAGGTACCCACCAGCACGCCATCAACCCCAACCCAGACATTGGTCCCATCCCCCACCCGCGTGCCGACCGACACCGCGACGCCCCCCGCGCCGCCGGATGCCGGCGAACCTGAACCAACCGCCGATGACAAAGGCGTGGATGGTACTGGTGGCGGCGGCGGGGAAGGCGGCCTGTTCGACGACCTGCTCAGTGGCGGCGGCGGTTTCACCACCATCCTGTGGATCTTCATCGGGCTGGCGGTGCTGCTGCTCGTTGTTGGCGGCGCCATGGAACTGATCCGCTGGCTCGGCTCTCGCGGAGAGTAATCGCCACAAACTTAACAACAGGTCTCCGACCTGTCCATACCCCAGGCACGAAACAGCCCGCCGGATATCCGGCGGGCTGTTTTCTTAATTGAACAGACGGCTGAGCTGCAGCCGTCTGATTTGAGGCGACGACGGGATTCGAACCCGTGATGGGGGCTTTGCAGGCCCCTGCCTTACCACTTGGCCACGTCGCCAGATAACACTCTGGCTGATAGGAGCCTATCAGCCAGATTTGAGCGGGCGACGAGATTCGAACTCGTGACCTTCTCCTTGGCAAGGAGGTGTTCTACCAGCTGAACTACGCCCGCAAAGTCGGCTCCAGGCCGAAGATGCCGAGACCCAGACTTGAACTGGGGACCCTGCGATTTTCAGTCGCATGCTCTACCAACTGAGCTATCTCGGCGCGTGTTGTTAAGTGCTGTCCTGAAATGCCTGCCAATTCTAATCGGTTTGAGAGAGCATGTCAAGGAAGGCTGCCGATCGCTCTCCAGCACCTCAATAAATCACGTGATTGTTGACAGTCTTTATCCAATTACCTATAATAGCAGCAGTCGACCTTCACCCACAGGAGAATGAAATGTACGGAACAGTCGCAAAATTCACCTTCAAACCAGGCATGCAAAAACCCTTCATGGCCGCTATGGACGCCGAACAGGGAGACCCCGACCCCGAGAGTGTCGCCGTCTTCGGCTTCACATCAGATGAAGACCCGGATATCGGTTATATGGTGGCAGTCTTCAAAAGCAAGGAAGCCTACCGCAATAATGCCGACCGCCCGGAGACCAATGCCCGCTTTGAACGCATGATGGAATTCATGGCCAGCGAGCCGGAATGGCACGACGGCGAAGTGGTTTACTCCGAGATCAACGGCTGATCCCCAGCCCGATCACCTGGCGGATCTTTTTCACCATATATAGTTCGCCCATCTCAAAGCCCCGTTGGGCGTAATATTCGCGCGTCCCGACCGCTGCGATCACAGCCAGGCGGTCAAAACCCTTCTCGCGGGCGATCTGCTCGGCGCGCTCCAGCAGGCTGGTGCCCAGACCGATATGCTGCGCTGCGCCGCTTTGGCTGTCCCCCACCTCCACCGACTGGCCATACACATGCACTTCCCGGATCAGGGCAGCCCCATCTAGATCCGCCAGCCCGGTTACGGGCGCGTTTGCATCCGGCAGCGATAGGCGCAGGAAGCCGGCCAGCCTGTCCTGGGGTGTATCAAAAGACAGGAAGTGCTCCTCCGCCCCATCAGCGGCATATACCAGATCATTAAGCGCCAGCGTGTCCTCGCTGACCACCCGCCCGCGCACCTCGCGGCAGCGGACACACTGGCAGCGCAGCCCGCGTTCGGTCATCGCCTGGTGCGCGTCCATCCGCAGACTGGTGCGCTTGTTGCCTTCCACCACATTGGTGGAGGGGATATCGCGGATCACCCGGTTCACCCGGCAATAGCGCGGCACGGTCGGCTTGATCGCCACCAGCAGCTCGATCAGCTCCTCGGTAGTGTATGGACGGAACTCGCCCCGCTGCCAGATCTGGTACAGTTCGGCATTCTCTAGCAGTTGGTTGGGATAGATCTTGATCTCATCCGGACAATATCCCTCCCACATCCGGGTAAAATCCTCCCGGTCACCCTCCGGCGTAGCCCCCAGTAAATTTGGCATCCAGTGCAGTACGATCTTGAACCCGCCCGCCCGCAGCAGCGCCACCGCCGCCCGGGTGGCAGCTGCATCGTGGCCGCGCTTGTTCAGCTCCAGGATCTGGTCATCAAAGGACTGTGCGCCCATCTGCACTTTGGTCACGCCCAGATATCGCAGCCAGGCCAGTTCTGCCGGATCGACATGGTCAGGCCGGGTCTCGATCACCAAGCCGACATTGCGGTGTGCGGCCGTCTGGTTATATTCCTGGGTCGCACCCAGGTCCAGCTCATCCATTGGCATCCGCTCGTGATATTCGGCCGGCGCGTGTTTGGCTCCCGAGCCGTTCATGGCATCGAACAACCGGTGGACGAACCACTCCTGGTAATCCTTGCGGTACGAGCTCCAGGTCCCACCCAGGATCAACAGCTCGATCTTGTCGGTGGGATGGCCGACCGCTTCCAGCGCAGCCAGTCGGGAGATCACCTGGTCATAGGGATCAAAATTGTGATGATAGGCGCGGCGTGCGCCTGGCTCATCAGGCAGATAACTTTTCGGCATGCGCCAGTCGGTCGGACAAAAGACACACTTTCCCGGGCAGGGATACGGCATGGTCAGCACGGTCACCACGGTGACACCCGACTGCGTCCGGACCGGTTTCATCCGGATACGGGCCAGCAGTTCCGGGTCCTCATCGATCTCGCCGTCATCGACCATCTGGCGGTACACCGCCACCAGCATTTGTTTGCCGATATACCCCCCGCCTTCGGCCGTGATCGGGTGGTTCCGAAGGGCATCGAAAACCTTCATCCCCGCGCGGATATCTGCCAGGGCCGCCCGGGCCAGGGCCAGTTTTTCCGGGGTCTGGCGTTTCAGCTCATTCCATGCGTCGCGTTGTTCTTCCAATTGGTCCATCATTTATACCGGTCACCGAAACCAATAGTGTGTCATTCACAGGCAGATTTCAGGCTCTGGACTCAAACTTCTTCTATAATGGGGTGTATGCAGCCCGAAACCGTCCATCAATTGTTAGAGATCAATCATCTATTCTACCAGAGGTTTGCCGGTCAGTTCTCCGCCACCCGGCAGCGCCTCAATCCCGGGGTCGTCCGAAGCGCGGCCATGATCCCGGCCAACGCCGATGTGCTGGACCTGGGCTGCGGCAACGGACTCCTGGCAGCGCACCTGGTCGAAGTCGGCCACCAGGGCACCTATACCGGGCTGGATGCCTCAGAGGGTTTTATCGAAATCGCCAGCCGCATGCAGCAACCCCGCACCAGGCTCATCCAGGCCGACCTGACCGGCCCTGACTGGGTCGATCTGGTCTCCGGGCAAAGTTACGAAACGATCGTCAGTTTCGCCGTGATGCATCACCTGCCCGGCCTGGCCCTGCGCAAACAATTTCTGCAGCAGGTCCGCTCCCTGATGACGCCTCGTTCACAATTCATCCACTCCAACTGGCAATTTCTGGAAAGCAGTCGGCTGGCTGAACGTGTGATACCCTGGCAGCAGGTCGGGTTGCAGGATTCGCAGGTGGAAGAGAACGACTACCTGATGGATTGGCGCCGGGGCGGAGTCGGGTTGCGGTACGTTCACCATTTTTCCAGCGAAGAACTGCACCATCTGGCAAGTCAGATGGGCTTTGAGGTCGAGGATGAGTTCAGGTCCGATGGCGAGAACGGCCGGTTAGGGTTGTATCAGGTCTGGCGAAGGGTCTCACCATGATCGTCCTGCATAAAGATGGCGGCAGTTCTACAATCCCGACAAAGTGTTTGCGATTGCGCTGAACACATTCCCTACTGGCGGTGGGATCATCGACAGGCCAACGATCAGGACGATCGCGATCAACAGGATGATCAGTGCATACTCCAGCATGGCCTGGCCCAGCTCACTGGTTTCAGACAAAGACGGCATAAAATACCTCGTTTGTAAAAATAATAGAAAAGAGCAAGACAGACGGCATTCCCAAATCGTGTTTACATCTTATCAGATTGGTCGATCCGTGGCAACACCCCTTATCACCCTCTTATCGTTGTGCATGGTTGTCCCGCAACAGAACACCCATTCGAAAAATGGTACACCTGGGGGAACAATTTTCTTTATTTATTCGTCTAATTCGAGTAGAATTCGCCGCCATGAATACGAACCTGTATTACAACCCGTCCGACCCGCAAGCGGACACAAAACCAAACTGGCGCTACGAGCCGCATCCGGAGCATGTCCCCGCACCCGAACGCCGCCGGAGACGCCGTTTTCGCTTTCTAAAATTCCTTTTCAGCATTCTATTGCTGCTGGCGGCTTACTTCCTGCTCCCCGGCCGGCAGACAATTTTGATCCTGGGGATTGACCGCGCCTTTGAAGGCACATCTATCGGCCGCAGTGATACCAATATCCTGCTGGCGATCAACCCCCTGACCGGCAAAGCCAACGCGGTCTCGATTCCGCGCGACCTGTGGGTCCCGATCCCTGGCTATAACGAGAACCGCATCAACACCGCTCATTTCTTTGGCGAAGGCGAAGCCCCAGGCAACGGCCCAACGCTGGCAGTCACCACCTTTGAGCAGAATTTCAACACCGATATCGACCACTACCTCCGCATCCAGCTGGAGAAATTCCCGGCCGTAGTGGACGCATTGGGCGGCGTGGAGATCCAGCTCGAACGCCAGATGGCCGGCTACCCGGCAGGCACGCACCTCCTCAATGGCGAGCAAGCCCTGGCCTTCGTGCGCAGCCGTGCCGGTAGCGATGACTTCTCCCGCATGGCCCAGGGACAGATCTTCCTGATCGCGCTGATGCAGCGCCTGATGCAGCCCGACAGCTGGTTCCGCCTCCCACAGCTGGTGGCCGCCTCCGCCCAGATGATCGACACCGATATCCCCCTCTGGCACCAGCCCCGGCTCGCTGCCGCGCTGTTGCGGGCAAGCCTGGGCGGGCTTCAGTTCGAGACCATCAACCGCGAGATGGTCACGCCGTGGGTCACCGATCTGGGCGCGCAAGTGCTGCTGCCCAACTGGGAAGCGATCCTGCCAATGGTCACACGCCAGATGAAGCCGTGATCCAAGCTCCCGATCCTGCTGTATAATTCTGCCATGGCCCAAAAATTCCGCTCCTACCGGGTGGAAGCAATCGTGTTAAAACACCAGGACTATGGCGAAGCCGACCGGCTGGTGACCCTGTATACGCGCCAGAAAGGCAAACTGACTGCCATCGCTAAAGGCGTGCGCAAGGTCCGCTCGCATAAAAGCGGGCATTTGGAACCGTTCACGCATGTCAGTTTGCAACTGGCACAAGGCCGCACCTGGGATATCATCAGCCAGGCCGAGGCCCAGGATATCTATATCAGACTGGGACGAGACCTGGAAACGATCGGGATGGCCTCGTATGTGGTCGAGCTGGTGGACCGCTTCAGCGTTGATGAGGAAGAACACCAGCCAGTCTTTTCCCTGCTGAAGAACACCCTGGCCCGGCTCAATGCAGCTGAGTATCCTACCTCCCTGATCGTGCGCTATTTTGAAATCCGGCTGCTGGACCTGCTTGGATTCAGGCCCGAACTGCAGGAGTGTGTGGTCACAGGCGCACAGATCCAGCCCGAGGACCAGTTCTTCTCGGCAGCCCTCGGCGGGGTAGTATCACGAGCCGGCCGACAGGACCAATCCGGCCTGGTCCCGGTCTCGATGCCAGCGCTCAAGTACCTGCGGCATTTCCAGCGGAGCAATTTTGCCGAAGCCGCCCGGGCCAGGCTGACTCCGGAGATCGAGCACGAACTGGAAGTCCTGATGCAGTACTATCTCACCTATATCCTGGAACGCGGCCTGAATACGCCTGCATTCCTGCGGAAGGTCAGGCGGGAATATGCTGACCGCAGCCGCGCCATCCATTTAGAGAAGGAACCCCCATCCGATGAGCCCAAGACCTGAAAAACCCAGCACTTCTGTCCTGATCCCGCTGCTGGCTTTTGTCCTGTTGGCTTTGTCCATTCTGCTGATGATCCCGGCAGTCAACCAGGGCATCTACCGTCTGTTCGGGATCGATACGCGCGGCGACACCTATATCACCTACTCCGGCCTGGAGGAATTTACCCCCTTCACGCTCGGTTATCTCCCGGCGGGCTTTGAGATCATCGCGGTCGCCTCTGGCGCTAACTCGCAACCGGAGGGCACCACCTACACGGAAACCTACGCCTCGCCGAAGTATTTCATTCACCTGATCCAGGGCGAAGAGGTCAGCCAGCCAGCCTTCACGCCTGACCCGGGATTCACCCTGCAAGACCAACCCGCCAGCCTGGTGCAGCCGGCTCCCTCCGAACTGCTTCCCATGGGAGCCATTGATCTCGCGAACTACGACTTGAGCAAAACCTGGCTCCTGACCACCACGATCGATCATATCCGCCTGCAGGTCATCACCAACCTCCCGCGCCGCGAAGCGATCCGGGTGACAGAGGGCTTGGTGCCAACCTCCTCCCATGCGACACCCACACCCTAGAACCTGGTAAGAAATTTCGAAAAATTCGCTATAATTACGCCAGGCAACCTGTTACCCTAGTGAGGGCTAATGGCTAAGAAAAAGATCGGTTATATCGAACTGCACTGGAAATGTCTGAACTGCGGGACGATCAACCCCGGGCCAGAGAAGATCTGTAAAGGCTGCGCCGCACCTCAGCCACCCGATGTGGAATTCTTCCAACCCTCCCGCCAGGAATTGATCGCCGATGAAGAGCGGCTGAAACAGGCCCAGGCTGGCGCAGATATCCACTGCGCCTACTGCGGGACGCGCAACCCGGCCGGAGCGGCCCGGTGTTCACAGTGCAAGGCCGATCTGACCGAAGGAAAACAGCGCCAGGCCGGCAAGGTGGTCGGCGCATTCCGGAAGGGACCCCAGCAGATGCAGGCCTGCCCGCACTGCGGCGCTGAGAACCCGGAAACACAGTCCCGCTGCCGGCAGTGCGGTGGCAGCCTTAAGGCCGGCCCGCCGGAAAAAAAGCAGCCCGAACAACAGACCGCCCCGGCCAAACTCAAACCAGGCGTACTGGCTGTGATCGGGTTGGTGCTGATCGCGGCCTGCCTGGGGATGTACTTCCTCTTCTTCCGCACCAGTGCCGTGCAGGGCACCGTGACGGATGTGCGCTGGGAGCGGGCCGTGGTGATCGAGCAGGTCGTCCAGGTACGCTACCAGGACTGGTGGGATGAGATCCCGGTTGAGGGAGAAGTGATCACCTGTTCACTGGAGGCCCGCGGCGAAACCGATGTCCCCACCGAAGGCGCCCAGGAGATATGCGGCACTCCCTATTCCATTGATACCGGCGGCGGATTTGCAGAGGTCGTTGAGGATTGCACTTACATCATTTATGACGACTACTGTACCTACACACTGTGGGAGTGGGCTGCAGTCGAAAGCGCCACCGTGTCTGGCGATGACCTGATGGCCTTTTGGCCGGACCCTGACCTGGCTTCCGACCAGCGGTTGGGAGCAGGGTCAGAAACCTATTTCATCAGCTTTGAAGCCGACGGGCAGAAATACCTCTACCAGACAGAAGACTACCAGCTATTCACCCTGGCGGTCCCCGGCTCACGCTGGGAATTGGAAATCAATTCCATCGGCGGGGTGCAGTCTGCCCGGCCGTAAGCCTTAGAAACCATCCTGGCAGCCTGTCGCTGAGTCTGGAGCGCGCATGAATAAAAAAGAACTCGGTTTGGTCCTGGCAGTCCTTCTGTTGCTGCTCATCTTTGCCTATGTTCCAAAGATGCACAACGCGGGCTGGATCCCGGATGAATGGTTGCGGATCTTCACAATTGAAAACGAAGGCCCGTTCTACCTGGTGCGCGAGTTTATGATCGACCGGCCGCTGCGAGGCTACATGGAGCGATTTCTTATCACCATCATCGGCACCCGCATGCTGCACTTCCAGCTGATCGGCCTGTTCCTCCGGTTGATAGATACCATTGCTTTTTTCGCCATCCTGATGTTCCTGTTCCCAAAACGGCGGGAAGAGAACCTGATGGCCTCCGCCCTGGCCCTGATCTTCCCCGGCTACGGGCAGCAAATGCATAGCATGGATTACATGGCCCAGATGGTCAGCCATGCCGCCATGGTGCTTTCCTTCGTGGTCTGTTTGCTGCCGATCTACTTCAAAAAAGCATGGCTGCATGCGATCGCTATCCCGGTCAGTTTACTGCTGGTGATCACCAGCGCCGGGATCATGGAACTGTACATTGGGATGGACCTGTTCCGCTATTTCCTGATCTACCTTGCCTTGCGCCAGTACAGCCGGCAGCCCGTTACCTTCGGGAGGTTCGCCGCTTACTCCGCGCCATATACCCTTGGCACAATCGCTTTTTCCGTCTGGCGGGTCTTCTTTTTCGAAAATCAACGCGCTTCGATCGAGACCGGACCGATGCTGGAAAACCTGAAATCCCTGCAAGGCTTGATGCAGCTGGCTGGCGCGTTGTTCGAAAATCTGTATCGCCTGATCATCAGCGCCTGGTATCAGCCGCTGATCGCCTATTTTGAATACATCCGCCTGGACTGGCTGGCGGCCGCAGTGATGATGACCTTCGCTGGCGCGGCCGCCCAGTTCCTGATTACCCGGTTGAACCGGCAGCCTTCCAGCCCTGAGCAGGGATCCCACAGCGATCCCTACGCTCGCTGGATGGTGATCGGCGGGGTGGTGTTTGCCATCGGATCGTTGGCCCCGATCGTGTTTGGCGGCCGGGAGATTGTGTACTCCACCACCGCCCGCGACCGGTTTTCCTTCCCGGGGATGATGGGTAGTGTAATGATCGTTGTCGGGGTGCTCAGCCTGTTGCGTCCCCAATTGCGCAACGGCATCTGGCTGGTATTGGCGGTCTCCTCACTACTGGTGCATTCTGGCATCGCCAACCTGAACGAGATCCGTTACCAGACCGAACGCACCACCTGGTGGCAGTTTTCCTGGCGGGTCCCCGATCTGGAGCCAAAAACCGTGGTCACCGGGCGGGTAGACAATGTAGCCTGGAATGAAAGCCAGGCGATCTGGTCTCCGATCAATCTGATGTATCATCCCGGCCGACCGTATGTCATTATCGGCGGGGAAGTACTGAATAGCGGTACCCAGGAATTTGTAACCGAACAGATCCTCTCACCCCAGCGCAAGCGGGGCTACAGCTGGACGAACGATTTCAGCCAGGTGTTGATCTTCTCCCGTCCGGAAGGGTCCTGTCTCCAGATGCTGGATGGCAAACACCCAGAGATCTCCGGGAAGGTAGACAAGATTATCCAGGCGGTCGCCCCCTTTTCTCAACTGGAAAGGATCGACCCGTTCGCCGAGAAGCAACCACAGCTCGATCCGAACTACTTCGGCACCGAGCCGGGACATGACTGGTGTTATTACTACCAGAAAGCCCAACTCGCCCGGCAGCAGCGCGACTGGGACCTGGCCGCTGGACTGGGCGCTGAGGCCCTCGCCAACGGATACACCCCCAACGATCCGGTCGAGTGGATCGTGATCGTACAGGCCTTTGCCTACACTGGCGCCGACGAATTCGACTTCGCCCTGGAAGCCTTGCTGCAGGATTCGCATGCCCGCAGCCAAGCCTGCCTGGCGCTGCCGACTTACAGCGAAGAGATCGAGAGCACGATCTACGCACCATCGCACCTGGAGTTAATCGCCAGTTTATGTGAATAAGAATTGTGGTGATAAAAAAATCCAGACGCCCTGCCGGGCGTATGCCTCCGGCAGGGCGTCTGCGCGATAGAGTGCTAACTGCGTCTAAAAAGCAGGGATCGGCTGGCCGTACAACTGGTCCCGGATATCCACCACCTGCCGACGCAGGCGGTCATCTCCTTCCAACAGGTCCGAAACCTTGTCACAGGCATACATCACGGTGGTATGGTCGCGCCCGCCAAGGACTTCTCCGATCTGGGGCAGCGAGATCTTGGCTTCTTCCCGCAGCAGGTACATGGCAATCTGCCGGGGCAGCGCCACCTGGCGGGAACGGTCGCGGGCCAGGATCTGTTCCACCGTGATTCCGAAAGCGTCCGCCACCATCCGAACAACCTCGTCCGGGGCGATCTCGCGGCGCTGAGGCAGCAGATCGATCAGGGCGGTATCCACCAGTTCCTTGGTCAGGGGGATCCCCCGCAAGTCGGCATGTGCCACGATCCGGTTCAGCGCCCCCTCGAGTTCCCGGATATTGGACTGCATCCGCTGGGCCACCACTTCCATGATCTCTGCCGGGATCGACCGCCCCATCCGCTCAGCCTTCGAGCGCAGGATGGCCAGCCGGGTTTCAAGGTCTGGCGGCTGGATATCGGCGATCAGCCCCCACTCAAAGCGGGAGCGCAGACGCTCTTCCAGCGTGCTCATTGCTTTGGGAGAGCGGTCTGAGGAGATCACGATCTGCTTGTCCTGGCCGTGCAGGGTATTGAACGTATGAAAAAATTCTTCCTGGGTGGATTCCTTGCCGGCAATGAACTGGATATCATCGATCAACAGCACATCGGTCTGCCGGTATTTATCCCGGAAGGATTGGGTCGTATGTGAGCGGATGGCGTTGATCAGGTCGTTGGTAAATTCTTCGGAGGAGACATACAGGATGTTCAGACCGTTCTGCTGGGCGACATTCCCGATGGCATGCAGCAGGTGGGTTTTCCCCAGCCCGACGCCGCCATACAGGAAGAGCGGGTTATACGCCCGGGCTGGGCTTTCCGCCACCGCCATCGAGGCCGCCTGCGCCAGCCGGTTGCCGGCACCGACCACAAAAGTCTCAAAGGTGTAACGGGGGTTCATGCTGACCCGCCGCGGAGTGACGATCTCTTCGGCTTCGTGATGAGGGGCGGTGGATCCGGAGGCGGGCTGGGCGGGTTCCGTCTGTGGCTGTTCCTGCCAGACCACGAACCGGACTTCGATCGAGCGGTCCAGCAGCCCAACCAGCAGCCGGGTGATCGTGCTGGTCAGGCGGCTGTCAAGCCAGTCGCGGGCAAAGGCGTTTTTCACGCCCAGGATGAAAGTCCCATCCTCAAAGGCAACAAAAACGGCATCGCGCACCCAGGTATCGTAGGTGGCTTTATCCATTTCCATCTGCAGTTGGCCCCGAACGGCCTGCCAGGCTCCTTTTGCATCCATACCCATGTTCTCCTCACCAGAGATTTTTGCATTGCATCCAGGCACAGTCGTACAGGCCTCAAAGCCTCCCGCGTTCGAGGAAATCGAAATAATGTCGACTGATAAAATTGAGCTTGTCGTGGATCTGACTATCGCCCTGAAGATGTCAATGCGCACAAAGATTGTATCAGGAAGCGGTATGAAAGACAATATCCGCGGGCTGTCTAGACCTAAAAAAATCGGAAATTTTAAGGAACGCCAATGTTAACAAATTGATTTCGCACCAAAAAACTTGATACCGAACTAAGACCACCATCAACAGGGCATCCTGATGGCGGTCAATCAGGAAGCACCCCCATATATGGGCATTAATTTCATCTTCGGGATGATATGGCTATATATTGGTATTTGATTGTTAAAATTTTTTAAGGTTTTGATTTTTACATACAATCTGGATTAATGTCCCAAAAATGGTACAAAAACACCTTTTTCCTTAAGAATCAGATGAGTCTGTGACATCCTTCACAGCCTCCAGCCCGCGAATCGGCCTGCCAGCGTTTGCTCTCGATTATAATCATCCCGGTTAACAACCCTCTATGGAACCCGAATTCACTTCCCTGTCCCTCTTTCAGCGCTGGTGGCTGGCCATCCGGCCCAAAACACTGCCAGCTGCGATCGCACCGGTCGTCCTCGGCTGGAGCATAGCGATCAATACCGGATCATTCAACCTCGCGGCCGCGCTGACCGCACTGCTCATCGCCCTGCTGGTCCAGATCGGGACCAACCTGGTCAATGACGTGGTTGATTTCTCGCGCGGCGCCGACACAGCCGCCCGCACCGGGCCGGCCCGGGTCACCCAAACCGGGATGCTCTCTCCCCGCCAGGTGTGGGGCGGTGTGATCGTCACCTTTGGCCTCGCCGCGCTGGCTGGCTCTTATCTGGTCCTCATCGCCGGTTGGCCGGCTCTCCTGATCGGACTGGCCGCACTGCTGGCCGGAGCAGCCTATACCGCCGGCCCGTTCCCTCTGGCATATCATGGCCTCGGTGATCTGTTTGTGTTCCTCTTCTTCGGGTTTGCCGCTGTCGGTGGGACGGTGTATGTCACCGCCGAATCGATCCCGCCAGTCACCTGGGTGAGCGCGGCCGCTGCCGGAGCCCTGACAGTAAATATCCTGGTCGTCAACAACATACGCGATATCGAAACTGACCGGGCAGCCGGAAGGTGCAACATCCCGGTGGTCTTTGGCCGTCAGGCAGCCGAATGGGAATATGGGCTGATGCTGGCGATCGCTTATGCTGCCCCCTTCATCCTCATCTGCCTAGGCCTTGCTTCGCCCTGGGTAGTCCTATCCGTGCTGGCTTTGCCGCAAGGCGTTGGCATCTGGCAGAAACTCCGCCGCGGACTGGCGGGCCGAGAACTCAACCCCATGCTTGGCAAAGCCGCCCAGCATCTGTTGTTCTATTGCCTCTTGCTGGCTGCCGGAATATTGCTCTCCCCCTGACCTGGTCCGGCAGTCTGGAGGACGGCACGGTCAAGCTCCACCAGCATTTCTCTGGCGAACTCCGGCGAATGCGTCCACAGATCCCCGTACAACAGCCGGATGGAGTCCAGATCGCGTCCGATCCTGGCCCGGGCATTATCGGCTGGATTTAGCGCCTGGCGCAACCCCACGACCTGAACCTGCCCCAGACCAAGCGCTTCGGCTTCCGGACCGACAAAACCATCCACCACCACCCTGCGGGGAAACTGGTTTTTCTGACCCAGCACTGCCGTCGTCAATCCGGTCAGGGGAATTCCGTATGCTGGCCCATCACTGATGACGGCCATCAGGCGCTGCTCGAGCCGGCCATCCACAACCGCGCCAGCCACCCCCCGACCAGCCTGGACAATAAACCTGGATCGGGCGCTGCCCCAGTAGTTCTTCTCCCACTGCAGGCCGAACACCACCCACCCCTGCGCCGCCAGTTGGAGCAAGGCTGCCGCCAGGATATCCGTCGTGCTGCCCTCCCGATAAAATTCGACCACACTGGCCGGAAACTTCAGCCCGCGCGCCGGCGCACCTTGCCACACCACTGGCTGCACCGCGCCTGTCACACGCCGGGAAACCGGCCGCCCAAACAGTTCGACCTGCTCCCACCGCTGGCCGGTCGCCGGGTTGTGCAGGATTGAGCGTTCGGAAAACTGCCACCAATACCAGGTTGCCATTAAGAATAATCCTGCCAGAGCCGCCGCCCAGCCAGCCAGCGCTAGATGACCCGAGTCATCCGCCTGCCTTACCAGCCAGAGTCCGCCATGTGTGGCCAACCCGCCCGCCAGCAGCATCCCAACGGCCGGGCGCGGATAGGCGCGGCCGATGGTCAACTCATACGCGCATCCCTGGCTGCCGGGCATCCTGCGCCGGGGACACGCCATTTGAGATTGTCCCAGCAGCCTGCTGCACCGCTCACAGACCAGGTCATCAGGCAGGCCCTTTATTCCATCGCCCATAGCCAAATATGTACCACAATTGGAACAACCCGGCAATCCCTGCTCCCGCTGCCGGCCCATAAGAATGCCCTCAACGAACTAGCCGCCGATGATCAGATACCCCATCCGCCAGGCAACGAATCCGATCGAGAACAGCCACAATCCAACCATCAATATCATCAACAGGGCCAGACCACCCCCAACCCCTAACACCAACGGGCGGTGCGCAGCGAAACTTTCCGCCAAGGTCGGCAGTTGCTTTTCGCTCGGCACCGGTTCCGCGTCGAGGTCGAATTCTTCAAAACTCGGGAAGTCTTCCTCATCATCATCCAGGAAGATATTCTCTACAGCAGTGACACCCCGGTTTTCCTGGCTGAACAGTAATCTCAATCGCTGTTGTGCAATCCAGTTTTCCGGGCTGATCTCCAGCACCATCTGGTAGCACTGGCGGGCTTCCTCCGGTGTTTCCGAAAGGTCTGCCATCAGCAGCCACCCCTCGATATTCCCGGCGTCTTCATACAGGAACTCTTCCAGTACCATCCTGGCATGGTCCCTATCACCTTGCATGGCTAACTGATACGCGGCAACAATCTGATCCTGAGTTTGGTCTGTCATCTGTTCACCTGTTTTTACTTAATTTACCATACTTAAAATCGGTTCCAGTGTAATAAATTCGATGCAACCACATGGCGAACATATTGCCCCAGCCCTGATTGCTCCGCCTTCCTGTATGGACAACCTTCAAACAAGACCCTGTACCACCGGCCTGAAATCTAGTAAAATTTTACGACTTGCCCAGGGGATTGTCCACTCAAGGAAAACTTGGCAAGAATCTTGGAACCATCAATATACACATCGCTGCCACTTTTTCCAAAGTCGATAGACGGGATGGCTCGATTTAGGGATGGTAACTTACTGATGGAAAAGCAGATAGCACTTCTTTCCCAGCTAAAGGGAGGCGCTGACGCTCGCCAGACGCTTGAAACCCTGCTTCAATCTGCTCAGGAACAACACATCACCAAACCCCACACCACCATCCATCTTTGCAAGCAAATCGGCGAAGCACTGACCGTATCCCCAGAATTATCCAAATCCCACCAGGATGAATTGATCCAAACCTATCTTCTCCTCGGACACAGCTACCGCACTATATGTGATCACACCCACGCGTTGTCCGCCTTTCAACAAGCCTGTGACCTGCTGCAAACAACTGAAAACCAGGCAGCCGTCGGTGCCTGCCAGATCCAGATCGCCGAGATGCACATCCGGCTGGACAATTTTTCCGAAGCACTCCTGGTCGCTTACCGGGTGCTGGATACCGCCCAACAGCTCCGGGACAAGAACCTGGAGGGGCAGACGCTGAATACCATCGGGCTGATCTACCTGGAACTGTCGGAACCGGCCCGGGCGCTCTCGTTTCTTCACCAGAGTGTGGATATTCTGGAATCAAGTGGGGTGCCCGAAAACCTGGCCAAAGTGAATGACAATTTCTGCCTGACACACCTGAACATGGGCGCTCATGACAAAGCGCTGGTCTGCGGACAGCAGGCTGTCACCATCTATCAGGAAATTGGCCGCTACCACGAAATGGCTGAGGCTCTGATCCACACCGGACAGGTGTACCATGCCAAAGGCGATCTGCCGAGAGCGCTCAAATCCTACGAACACGCCCATGAGATCGCCTGCACTTACCAATATCAGTGCCATGATGGCACAGCCCTGTTCATGATCGGCAGGCTGCAGGTCGAACAGCAGGAATTTCAGGAAGCACAGAATAACCTGGAACAAAGCCTGCGCCTGACCCGTTCGCTCCGGCATCATCCCACCTATGGCGAATGCCACCGTTTATTGTCCGAACTGTTTGCCCGTCAGAAAAAGTTTCAACAAGCGCTGAAACACCACCAGCTCTATCACGCCCACATCCATCACCAGTATACCAAAGACTTTTCCAGCCGGGTCAAGGTGCTCGAACTGGCTTATAACCTCGAGACCACCACCAAGATCTCCGAGGCCCTCCAGGAGCAGAACAAAGCCTTACGCGAGGAGGTTCGGCTCCGCAAGCAAGCCCAGGCGCGCCTGGAAGACCTCTCCCGGCTTGATCCGCTGACCGGGATCTACAACCGCCGGTATTTCTTCGAATTGGCCGAACGGGAATTTACCCGCTCGCGCCGCTACGCCCGGCAAGTCTCCGTTATTATGATCGACCTGGACTATTTTAAAGCGATAAATGATACTCACGGCCATGCCGTGGGAGACCAGGTATTAACCGAAATCGCCCAGCGGATCGAGGAATGTGTTCGCAAGGTAGATATCGCCTGCCGCTACGGCGGAGAGGAGTTTCTCGTGCTGCTCCCCGAGACCGGACTGGCGGAAGCCTCTGTCCTGGCCCAGCGCATCTGGAACACTCTGACCAGCCATCCGACTTCCACAAAGAAACTGACCATCCCGGTGCAGGCCAGCATCGGGGTAGCCTGTACCGGAGAGGACACCTCGATCAGCTTGGACGAACTCATCGACGAAGCCGACAAAGCGCTCTATCGCGCCAAAGACCTTGGCCGCAACCGGATCGAGCTGTTCATCCCCGACAAAGCCTGAAACCGGATATAATAGTTCCCGCTACATCACCTTTATCCAGCGACTCTACCAATCGGAGGGTACCACTATGGATACAGCTGCCCCATCTTCCCCGCGCAAGAAGATCACCACGCGCACCTTCCAGCTAAAGAAACAGCGCCAGGAACCGATCAGCATGCTGACGGCCTACGATTATCCCACCGCGCTGGCAGCCGACCGGGCCGGGATCGATTCGATCCTGGTCGGAGACTCGCTCGGCATGGTCGTCCTCGGTTATGAGAATACGCTCCCGGTCACGATGGAAGACATGCTCCATCACTGCCGGGCAGTCGCCCGCGGCGCGCACACTCCGCTGTTGATCGGCGATATGCCTTTCATGTCCTACCAGAGCTCGTCGGAAAAAGCCGTCGACAATGCCGGCCGCTTCCTGCAGCAGGCCGGGATGGATGCCGTCAAGCTGGAGGGCGGCCGGGAGCGAGCCGAAACGGTTCGGTCGATCGTGGCAGCCGGCATCCCCGTGATGGGCCATCTCGGCCTGACGCCGCAATCCGTGCATGCATTTGGCGGTTTTCGCGCCCAGGGCAAGACCGCCGCGGCCGCCAAACGGCTGGTGGAGGATGCCCGTATCCTGCAGCAGGTCGGCGCTTTCAGCCTGGTATTGGAGGCCGTCCCGGCCCAATTGGCAAAACTGATCTCCGAACAGCTTGAGATCCCGACCATCGGGATCGGGGCTGGCATCGGCTGTGACGGCCAGGTGCTGGTCACACACGACCTGATCGGTCAATTCGACCGCTTTGTGCCCGCCTTTGTAAAACAGTATGCCCAGATCCATGCCATCGTACTGGAAGCCATGCAGCACTATCATCTGGATGTGACCGCCCGCGCCTTCCCTGCCGACGAGCACAGTATTTTCATGGAAGAAAATGAGTGGCAGGCATTGCTGACCTCACTGGAAGACGGACATGACGGATAGCATTCTGATCGTCGGGACCGGAGCGCTTGCCAGCCTGTTTGCCGGCAGGATGGCAGCGCAAGGTGCGCAGGTCACCATGCTCGGCACCTGGCGCGAAGGCCTGGCCGCCCTGCGAACCTATGGCGTGACTCTTGTCCAGCCTGACGGCCGCCAGCAATCCTATCCGGTCCGGGTGGCGGATAAATCGGAACCCTGCGCCGGTGCGGAATATGCCCTGGTTTTGGTCAAATCGTGGCAGACAGAACGAGCTGCCCGGCAGTTGGCCGAATGTCTCCACCCGGATGGCCTCGCCCTGACATTGCAGAACGGCATCGGTAACTATGAGATCCTGGCCGACACTTTGGGATCCGAGCGCGTCGCCCAGGGGGTGACAACCACCGGCGCCACCCTGCTAAGTTCAGGGCGTGTCCGGCCCGGCGGGGAGGGCAAGATCTCGGTCGGAGCGCATCCGCGCCTGCAGCCCGTGCTGGACCTGCTGACTCGAGCCGGATTCTACCTGGAGGTGCTGCAGGATGTCCGCACTCTGCTGTGGGGTAAGCTGATGGTCAATGCTGCCATTAACCCGATCACCGCCCTACTCAGAGTGAACAATGGCGAGATTCTGCTGCGCCCGTCTGCCCGTCAGCTGTCTGCCGACCTGGCGCGCGAGGTGGCGGCAGTCGCTTCCGCTCAGGGGATCGATCTCTCCCACCTCGACCCGGTGGCGGTCTCCGCGGAGGTCGCCCGCCAGACAGCCGATAACCATTCCTCCATGTATCAGGATATCCTGCGCTGCGCGCCTACCGAGATCGATGCCATTTGCGGGTCGGTTGTCCGGGCCGGCCAGAAGTATGACATCCCAACGCCAGCCAACTACACCCTGTGGCAGCTCGTCCAGGCTGTGGTTGAAGGTCAATAGATCGCAAGAGGTGAAGATGATAACAGTCGTGAGTCTGCAAGAACTGTGGGAAGCACGCCAGGACCTGCCCGGCCCGGTCGGGTTGATCCCCACAATGGGATACCTGCACGAAGGGCATCTCATCCTGGTGCGGCAGGCACTGGAGACCTGCGCCAGTGTGGTGGTCAGCATCTTTGTCAACCCGACCCAGTTCGGTCCAGCCGAGGACCTGGAAGCCTATCCCCGGGATATCGAACGCGATCTCTCCGTCCTCAAGTCCGTGGGCACCCACCTGGTCTGGCTGCCCACCCCCGAGATCATGTACCCGGCCAACTTCCAGACCTGGGTCGATACCACCGATGTCTCGCAGCCCCTGGAGGGCAGCTATCGCCCCGGTCATTTCCGCGGGGTGACCACGGTGGTCACCAAGTTGTTCAACGCCGTCCGCCCAGACCGGGCTTACTTCGGTCAGAAGGACGCCCAGCAGGTCGCCGTCGTCCGGCAGATGACCCGAGACCTGAGTTACCCGATCGAGATCGAGGTCGTCCCGACCGTGCGGGAATCCGATGGCCTGGCGATGTCCAGCCGTAACACCTACCTGGATGAAGCCCAACGTGAGGCGGCCACCGTATTGTATCGAGCGCTGCGGGAAGCCGAATCTGCCTACCTGCAGGGAGAGCGGCGAGGTGATGCCCTGCGCCGGATCATGCAGGACACCATCAAGGCCGAACCACTGGCCAGCGCGCAGTATGTCTCCTGCGCCGACCGCAATACCCTGCATGAAATCGACCTGGTCACCGACGGCGCACTGCTCTCAATGGCCGTCTATGTCGGGAAGACCCGCCTGATCGACAACTGGATCCTGAAACCCTAGGAGTGGAAATGCTGCTCACCATTGATATCGGCAACACCAATATCACCCTCGGCCTGTACCAAGGCGAGACCCGCGGCCCGAGCTTCCGCGTCGCCACCATCCACCAGGAGATGCCCGACGAATACGGGATGAAATTCCTCTCACTGCTCGATCACGCCGGGATCTCACCCGAACAGATCACCGGCATCTGCATGGCCTCGGTCGTCCCGCCGCTAACCTCCAAGGTCATCCAGGCCTGCGAGAAATACCTCGGCCACACGCCCCTGAATGTGGACGCTGGCACCAAAACCGGGGTCCGCATCCTCTATGAGGATCCGAAGGCCGTCGGCGCCGACCGGATCGTGGATTGTGCCGCCGTGCAACGGCTGTACGGCGGGCCGGCTTGCGTGGTGGATTTCGGCACCGGCACCACTTTTGATGCCATCAACGCCGAGGGCGACTATCTTGGCGGCGCGATCGCCCCTGGGATCGGGATCGCCGCGGAAGCATTATTTTCACGGGCAGCCAAGCTGTCGCGCGTCGATCTGGTGCGCCCTCCCTCAGCCATCGGGCGGAACACCCCGCATGCCATGCAATCCGGTCTGCTGTTCGGGTATGTCGGCCTGGTGGAAGGGATGGTGGCCCGCTTCCGGGAAGAACTTGGACCCCGGATGAAGGTCATCGCCACCGGCGGGCTGACCGAGATCATCGCCGCCGAAACCGATGTCCTTGAGGTCATCGCGCCCTGGCTGACCCTCGACGGCCTGCAGATCATCTGGGAGTTAAACCAGTGATCTGGAAAACTCTCGCACAGCCCTGGCAGGCCTGCCTCGAAGAAGCCTGGAACGCTTATTGCGCCGGATCGCTCCCGATCGGGGCAGTCGTGTATGGTCACGATCACAAGATCGTCTCACGCGGCCGCAACCGGCGCTATGAACGCGGTAATTTTCCTTTTGGGGTCCTCAATCAGGAGATCATGCATGCCGAGATCCAGGCGATCCTGGCCATCGATGACGAACAGGTAGCCCGCCACTCGGCCGAACTCTATACCAGCATGGAACCCTGCCCGATGTGCCTGGGCACCTGGTACATGTCAAATATGCGAGTCGTTCATTTCGCCGCACGGGACCCCTATGCTGGCAGCACCGATTTACTGGATACCACCTGGTATATGAGCCTGAAAGGCAAACAAGCCGTCTTTTTGGATCTCCCTCCGCTAGAAGATCTGCTGATCGGGCTGCATTATGAAACGGAATGCCGGATCCGCGGCAGTAATCTGAGTCTGGTTTTTGACCAATGGGCTCCAGTACATTCCAGAGGGATCGCTATCGGGAATCTGATGGTCGCAGACAAAACGCTGCAGCATCTACGCGACCAATCCGCGGCTATTGATGATGCTTTCTCTTACCTTGAAGCGGCATATCTGCCAGTGACGAACACCAAACCTGGAGTATCATAGAGTTATGAATCCGATCAAAGATAAACGCATCACCCTGGGCGTGACCGGCTCGATCGCCTGCTACAAAGCCGCCGACCTGGCCTCCAAACTGACCCAGGCTGGTGCGCTGGTCGATGTGATTCTGACCGAATCCGCCACCTACTTCGTCCAGCCGATCACCTTTCAGTCTGTTACCGGCCGCAAAGCATTTGTAGACAAAGATATGTGGAGCGATCAGGGCCATGTTCAGCATATCGGCCTGGGACACAACACCAACCTGGTCGTCCTAGCCCCGCTGACCGCCAACACCATGGCCAAACTGGCGCACGGCATCGCCGACAATCTGCTGACCGTTACCGCCCTGGCGGCCACCTGCCCCGTATTGATCGCCCCGGCCATGGATGGCGGCATGTACACCCACCCGGCCACCCAGACCAATCTGCAGGTCCTGAAAGGACGCGGCGCAGTGGTGATCGGGCCAGAGAGCGGCCGCTTCGCCTCCGGCATGGTCGGCCTCGGCCGGATGAGCGAACCGCCAGTGATCCTCGGACACATCCGCCATACGCTGGCTCAGGGTGGGCCGCTTGCCGGCAAAAAAGTGGTGGTCACTGCCGGCGGGACGCGCGAGCCGCTCGACCCGGTCCGCTTCCTGACCAACCGCTCCTCCGGCAAGCAGGGTTATGCCCTGGCCCAGGCTGCCCTGGATCTGGGCGCGACGGTCACCCTGGTCAGCACTCCGACCGGGCTGCCGCTCCCGCACGGCGCTGAGGTCATCCAGGTGGATACCGCCGACGACATGTTGGCGGCCGTGCTGGCCCAGACCGCTGACGCCGATGTCCTGCTGATGGCTGCCGCTGTAGCCGACTTCAAAGCCGCTGCCGTCTCGGACCACAAGATCAAGAAGAGCGACAAGGTCGCCTCCCTGAAATTGACCCGCGCCCCGGACATTCTGATGGCGGTTGGCGAACGGAAACAGCAGACCGGCTACCCGCGCCTGACGGTCGGGTTTGCCGCCGAGAGTGAGAACCTGCTGGAGAACGCCGCCGCCAAACTGGCCGCCAAAAGCCTCGACCTGATCACCGCCAACGACATCACCGCCCCGGATGCCGGCTTCTCGGTCGAGACCAACCGCGTCACCCTGCTCTACCCGGACGGTCGCCAGGAAAAACTCCCCCTGCAGGACAAAGCCGAAGTGGCCGAACAGATCCTTGACCGCGTCATACAGCTGATGACAAATAAGGATGATTGATATGGACCCCCGCATTCACATCATCACCCTGGGCGTAAACGATCTGGCGCGCGCCTACCGCTTCTATCACGAAGGGCTGGGCTTCCCGACCTCCAGGAAACCCGAGGAAGGCATCATCTTCTTCCAGACCGGCGGGACCTGCCTGGCGCTGTATCCGAAAGACAAACTCGCCGAGGAATTCTCCGCCGAGCTTCCAGTTTCGTACGCCCACTACCCCAGCATCATCCTGGCGCACAACACCCGCAGCAAAGAGGACGTTGATGCCTTCCTGGCGCAAGCCGTAGCCGCTGGCGGCAAACTGGAAAAGCCCGCCGAAGAGACCTTCTGGGGCGGCTATAGCGGCTACTTCTCCGACCCGGACGGCTATCTGTGGGAGGTGGCCTATGCGGACAGTTGGAAATTCCATCCAGATGGGAGTCTGGTGATCGAATAAGACAAATTCAGTGGAACCACAGATCAACACAGATGGACACAGACACTCTTTTGTGATCAGGTGCTTTTTATCCCTCTGATCCGCTGACTTCGAATCCGCCGCCCTTGCTGTACAGATCCTCCCAGACATTTAAGTACGGATACGCAGGATCAGCCGGGAGTGCCATCCGCACCCGGGAATGTTGGGTTATAATTGCAGTTAGTTGACCTTATTTGTATATTTATATGCGACCATCCTTTGAATTTCCGGAGTCAATATGCTGCTAAAAGGCGATGTCACCATTCATGCTTCCCGCCAAAAAGTGTGGGAATTTCTCACCGATATGAACCAGATTGGTTCGTGCGCTCCTGGCGTGGAAAAAATTGAAACCATCGAGCCGGATAAAAAATATCAGGCGGCAATGTCAATTGGCCTTGGATCAGTCAAGGCAAAGTTCAATGGGGTGCTTGAAATCCTTGAATTGAATGAACCGAATAACGCCAAACTCAAAGCGCATGGCACGGGTACTGGCAGTGTGGCAGATGTAATGAGTGAAATGTTCCTCAGTGACGGCCCGGATGGCGCCACCAACGTCCACTGGACGGCCGATGTAAAAGTGTCTGGCCAACTGGCAAGCCTGGCTTCTCGTCTGATGGTGCCCGTTTCTGAAAAATTAGCCGGTGTTTTTTATGATGAGGTCCGCCAACGCATCGAATCGGATGGTGATACCTCTGTCACCTAAGGGGAGACCAGCTCCCATTGAACCGATTGCTGGGAACGACGCGTTAAATCAAAACTGAATTTCAGCCGGGAACCAAACACTGAATCCCTCCGGTTCCTGTCTCCACTCAAAAGCGGCTCGGGATCTTCGCAACCAATAAGGATCTACATGAAACCTGCTCCATTTGAATATTTTTGCCCTGATTCCATCGATCAGGCCTTGGATCTGCTCAGCGAACATGGCGATGAAGCCAGGATCCTCGCTGGCGGACAAAGCCTGGTGCCGGCAATGAATTTCCGCATTCAGCAGCCCGCAGTGTTGATCGACATAAACCGGGTACCGGATTTGGATTACATCCTCGAGGAGGAAAACGTGTTGCGCATTGGGGCGATGACGCGTGAACGGCAGCTGGAATTTAGCGATCTGCTTTCACAACAAGCCCCCCTACTGCATGAATCTGTCCCGTTTATCGCCCATCCACAAATCCGCAACCGCGGCACAATTGGCGGCAGCCTGGTCAACGCGGACCCGGCCGCTGAACTGCCAGCACTGATGCTGGCCTTGAACGCCCGGCTGAAAGTCCGCAATAATTCCCAGGAGCGCTGGATCGAAGCCCCGGAATTCTTTATTGGCATGTTCACGACTGCCCTCGAGGCGGATGAGATCTTGTTGGAAATCGCCCTCCCAGTCATGGCCGAGCGGACCGGCTGGTCCTTCATGGAAGTTGCGCCGCGCTCGGGTGATTATGCCTTGATGGGCGTCGCCGCACTGGTAACTATGGGCGAAGATGGGAAATGCGAGGGAGCCAAGCTGGTTTACCTGAACGCGGGCGACGGCCCTCTGGAAGCGAAAGAAGCCGCTAACATCCTGCTGGGAGAAAAAATTTCTGACGACCTGATCCAATCCGCAGCTGAGCATGGAAGCGAACACGAGATCACACCTTTCGGCAATGTGCACGCCTCGCCGGAGTTCCAGCGCCATCTGGCCCAGGTGCTGACAAAGAAGACGTTGACCCAGGCAGTCAGACGCGCGGAGGAAAGAAAACAATGACCCGATTACGCTCAGTGGCGATTACAGTCAACAACCAGGAATACAAACGCGAGGTGGAACCGCGCATGCTGCTGAGCGATTTCCTGCGTCACGAGCTCGGACTGACCGGGACGCACGTCGGCTGCGAACATGGAGTTTGTGGTGCATGTTCGATCCTCTTTGATGGTGAGTCTGCCAGGTCGTGTTTGATGTTTGCCGTTCAAGCGGATGGTCATGCCATCAGAACTGTCGAAGGCTTATCAGCGGATGAAGACCACTTACATCCAATTCAACAGGCCTTTTGGGAGGCGCACGGTCTGCAGTGCGGATTCTGCACGCCTGGCATATTAATGTCACTGATCCCCTTCCTCGAAAAAAATCTGGATCCGACCGAAGAAGAGATCCGTCACGCGCTTTCAGGCAATTTATGTCGATGCACCGGGTACCAGCACATTGTGGATGCGGTCAAACTGGCGGCAGAGAGGATGCGGTAACCTGATCCTTCCAGTCTGAATTCAGGCACGCCCGTCACTACAGGAGGTTTTCTTGACAACAAGATATTTCGGAAAACGGATCAAACGCAATGAAGACCCGCGTTTGCTCACCGGGCGGTCTCTGTTTGTAGATGATGTCGATCTGCCTGGAATGCTGCATGCTGCCTTCGTCCGAAGCCCATATGCCCATGCCAGGATCATCAACATCGATGTTTCCCAGGCGCTCAAACGCGAGGGTGTCGTTGCCGTGTACATTGCGGACGACCTGGGAGACTATTGGAAACCCGGTCCACTGCTGGTCTCGCCGCCCCCGATCGCGGACACTGTTTTCAACGAAAAGACCCAGGTTCCGCTGGCAAAGGATAAGGTTAAATTCTCGGGCGAGCCGATTGTGATGGTCGTGGCCGAGTCCCGGTATATTGCGGAAGACGCACTGGCGGATATCTATGTGGACTATGAACCATTCTCTGCCGTCGTGGACATGGAAAAAGCCCTGGAGGAAGATAGTCCGCTGATCCATGAAGACCTCGGAACGAATATCGCCGCCAGGGTCGTGCAGAAAAAAGGCGATTATGAGTCGATCAAGCCCGATGCAGCCCTGATCATCAAGCGGCGGTTTTCTTACGAGCACGGGTGCGCCGCTGCCATGGAGAATCGCGGCGTGGTGGCTGAGTGGGACAGGCGCTCAGGGCGGTTAACGGTTTGGGATACCACCCAGGCCCCCGTCGTGATCCGAAATGGGTTGGCAGACTTGCTCGGGCTTTCGGAACGGCAGGTCCGTGTGATCGCCCCGTTTATTGGCGGCGGGTTTGGCCCGAAGATCATGATGTTCTACCAGGAAGAAGTCTTGGTCCCCTGGGTCGCAATCCAGTTGGACCGCCCCGTCAAATGGATCGAAGACCGCGCCGAGAATTTTGTCGCCACCACCCATGAACGCGGACAGATCCACGATGCTGAGGCTGCCTTTGATAAAGATGGCCGCATCCTGGGCGTGCATGATGTCTTTTTGCACGACACCGGCGCATACGACCCATACGGCCTGACGGTCCCGCTCAATTCGCAAGCCAACGTGCTTGGGTTATACGACATCAAAAATTACCACAGTGAGTTTACGGCGGTTTTCACCAATAAAACCATTGTGACGCCCTATCGCGGTGCGGGACGCCAGCACGGCGTCTTTGTCATCGAGCGGCTGCTCGACCTGGCAGCCAAAGAGCTGAAGATTGATCGCACTGAAATCCGGCGCCGAAATTTCATCCCGCCTGATAAGTTTCCGTATAATAACGAGATTATCTACCAGGATTTTGTTCCGCTCATATACGACAGCGGTAATTACGAGCCCTTGCTCGATGATGCGCTTGAAAAGATTGATTATCACCACTTCATCAAGGAGATCCAGCCGAAGCTGCGCGCCGAAGGCAAACATGTTGGGATCGGCATCGTCGCATACGTGGAGGGTACGGGAATCGGACCCTACGAAGGCGCCAAGGTGCAGGTGATGAGCAGCGGCCGTGTCTCCGTTGTTACCGGCGTTGGCACCCAGGGACAGGGTCACTTCACCAGTTTCGCCCAGATCGCCGCGGAGCAGCTCGGGGTGCCGGTGGACAAGATCGACGTCGTCACTGGCGACACCGACCAGTTCTATTGGGGCGCCGGGACATTTGCCAGCCGCGGCGCGGTAGTGGCAGGGAATGCCATCTATGAAGCCGCCAGGGATGTCAGGAAGAAAATATTGCAAGTGGCGTCTGAGCACTTCAACGCGCCCGAGGATGAACTCGAACTCTTTGATGGCCAGATACGTGTGGCGGATGTGCCGCGCATGTCAATCTCATTGGGAGAACTGGCGAAAAAGGCCAATCCGACCCGTGGCGCTGTCAAACCAGGGACCCAGCCCGGCTTGGAGGCAACCAACTATTTTGGGCCGGAGCGCGGTGCGACATCCAGCGGGATCCACGCGATGATCATCGAAGTTGATCCTGAGACCCTGCAAATCCACATCCAGAAATACCTCGTCGTCCATGATTGTGGGAAAGTGATCAACCCGCTGATCCTGGATGGTCAGATCCACGGCGGTGTCGCTCAGGGCATCGGAAATGCCTTTTACGAACGGCTGGTTTACGACGATGACGGGCAGCTGCTCAACGGCACCTTCATGGATTACCACCTCCCTTCTGCCCTCGATGTCCCCCGCATCGAAACTGCGCATGGCGAGACCGTCTCCCCGCTCAACGCAATGGGCGTAAAAGGAGCAGGCGAGGCAGGCGCAATTCCCGTCGGTCCGCTGTTTGCTCAAGCGCTGGAAGACGCCTTACACAATGTCGATCTGGAGATCCTGGAGATTCCACTGAATTCCAATCGGCTGTGGGAAATCATCAACGATGCAAACAATAAGGGGAAATGACCCGATCCGCCATTTGCTGACTGGTTGGCTATTTGCACCGGTCGTGCTGTGGCTAAAGCGGCTGACTTCGAATCCGCCGCCCTGACTGTCCAGAGCGTCCAATGCGTCCGCTGGCGTCCACAGCGTCTGGCAGCCAGCGGGACCAACCGTCCATTGCGTCCAAAAAAAAAACTGCACCAAAACTGCACCACGCATCAGGAAAGGCGGCGACCAAATTCAAGTCAAGACCACCGGCATAGCCGGTGGCTTGACCTGAGGCTATAAGCCTCTTCTACTTGCGGCACCTTAAGGTGCCGCTTTCACTTCGTTCAAGCCCGATGCACCGATTACTTAGCTACCCCTAACGGGGTCTTCATATTCTTTCGTTACCAGCTTATCCACCATCTGATCGTGCTTCTCTTGCTCCCTTACATACTTCGCTATGGTCGCCTCATTCAACCCCACTGTGCTCACATAGTATCCTCGCGACCAGAAGTGCCGGTTCCCATACTTGTACTTCAGATTCGAGTGCCAATCAAGGATCATCAGCGCGCTCTTCCCTTTCAGGGACCCCATGAAACTCGACACACTGTACTTTGGCGGGATCGCTACTAGCAGGTGGATATGATCCACCTGCGCACTCCCCTCGATTATTTCCACCCCTTCCACTTGCACAGGTCCTTTATGATCTCTACGATACTTTCCCTCAGCTGATTGTAGATTACCTTTCTCCTGTACTTCGGGGTGAAGATAATATGATATTTGCACATCCACTTTGTGTGTGCTAGACTCTTTGGCATGGAAATCACTCCTTGTTTCTTGGCGGCTTGAACACTGCCATTTTACCGGAGTGATTTCCTTTGCTAGAAGCTTTTTGGCTTCCACCGGCATAGCCGGTGGTTTTCTGTTTCGGGCGTTTCACGCCCTCAACCCCCTAAAGGGTTAACAAAAACTCCCATTTTTCAAATGGGAGTTTTGATTGGAGAATGAAGCTACAGGAAGACTGCATTATCCGCGGCCACTCTCTCGCTCCTAGTGCTCGCTCATCTCAATGAACTCACCATGCCAGGTATGAACAAATACCTGACGCGTAAACCCATTCACGCTCAGCATACCTACGATCTCGCCATCACTTTCGATATGCAGGGTGTAATACCCATAAAACCGGTCAGCATGCTCATCGGCCTCAAAACCCGGATACACCTGGTCCAGATAAACCTGGGCGAGGTCAACCGCTTCGCCTGCTGTCACCAGCATCTCTGCGTCAGTATCCAGATTGGATAAGCCGCCCATCATCCCTCCCCCCATCATACCGCCGCCCATCATGCCAAAATTGTTATCACCAACCATCATGCCATACTTCAGGTTCCACATCATGTTGGGACCATGTTCCGGATATACCCCCAGCGTGACAGGCTCCACCAGTAATTCCATCGCCCCGATTCCCGTTCCAGATTCTAAAACCTGAACATAGGCATGATTGCTGAAGATCATGATCTCTGAGATCTCCAGGTCCTCGTCGAAAAGACTCAAATACTCCTCGACCGCGAATTCTGCATCATCAAGGGAAACCGGATCAGCATTCAGGACGCCCTGGGAATTGAACCCATTCATCATCCCCGAACCCATAATCCCGCCGCCCATCATTCCGCTGCCGTATCCATACTGTCCCTGACCGTACATGGGCATCCCACCAGCAGGGCCATCCCCATAACCGGACATCATTCCGGGACCATAATAATTCCGGGCGAGAAAATTACGTCCAAGCACAATCCCCGCCCCGACCAACAGAAGCGCGAAAATCGCAATTGCCAACACGAGCAGTATGATCTTTAAATTTTGATTCATGGATATCTCCTTAGTTCTTTCCTGTAAGTTTACTGGTTCAGCCGGCAATATTGAAGCGCAGAACAACCCATTTGCCGATAGGCATTTTTGCCTCTATCAAATATTGATCAGAAATCATTGACTCTGCTCGCACCCCTGCGCCAGGCTGACCACACCAAGATACAAACCTGTCATCAAGCCTGTGCCCCCATAAAACCAGCGTCTGGCCACAACAGTATTTTCGGTCTCAAAATTATCCTCACTTAACCACCTTGACGGTGAAAGTTACGATCACATCCGGGTTTTTGGGATCATTCGACTTGATAAAAATCTGCCGCATCAGCTCCCCGGTCATATCCGGCCCATGCGCGCCCGAATCAAACTCAATATGCAATAAACTGCTCGCGCCGGGCTCGATCGTGAATTGATCGATCACGGCTGTCGTGCACCCGCAGGAAGTAGACACCGAGTCCACCACCAGCGGATCGCTTCCCAGATTGGTGATCGTGATATCCTTCTCGGCAATCGTCCCATTGACCACTTCTCCGAAGGTAAAGTCACGTACTTCCAGGCTGATTTGAGGCGACGGACCGGCACAGGCTGCCAGGAAAATTGTGACCGTCAGCAGCGATAGAGCGAACAGATTTCTCTTCATAACAACCTCTCTCATCAAATACCTACTCATTCCGCACCTTGGCTTGCGACCAGATCTCGATCTGGGGATTGTTTGGATCGTTGCTCTCTATGATCACACCTCTCCGGACCGTTTGGCCGCGCGCGTCATGGAAGCCGGCATCCAGCACCAATGTCATAATCGCCATCTTCCCTGGAGGGATGACCAGCGCAGAAAACTCCGCCGTCGTGCAGCCGCAGGTAGTGTAGGCTCGGTGAATGGTTAAAGGCGCATCACCCTGATTGGCAATCGCAAAGTCATGTCGGGCCACCTCAGTAGCCCCGATGCCGCCGAAGTCATAGAAAGACTCGGAGATAGCGATCTGAGGTTGTGGCCCATCCTTGGGAAAAAACTCGATCTGGGCTACAGTCGATGCCGTCATCTCGTGGACTGCGACATAAGGCGCATCGCGAACCACATCCTCCAGTCGGATCTCGAATTTTGCTTCGGCTGTTTTGCCTCCCCGGGCAACAATGCCTAATGCCGCCAGGATGATGATCACCCCCCAAAAAACCATCATCATGGCCATGGATTCTCGTTTCTGCCTCCCGCTTCTTTTCGAGGACGACGAAACTTTAGTTCTGTTCTTGCTCATTATGTTACTCCTTCGATCCTTCATCGATCGGGTAATCAAATTGCATCGACCACAGGTAATCAACCAACATCCAGGTTTGTTCATCAGTGAATATCGTTCCCCAGTACGGCATCCCGGTCCCCATCCCGCCCCGCACAATCTTCCCTTGCAGCAATGCAGGACTGGCTCCTAGCATCCTGGCCGGATCGGTAAAGTCGGGAATAGCCGCCTGATGAGTATCCTCCCCCAGCTGCCCACTGAACACCCCATCGCCCTGACCGCTAACGCCATGGCAGGCGGCACAATTTTCAGAAAAAAGCCTTTGGCCCTCCTCCAATGCGGCTTCGCTCGTGAGGTTCCAGTACGCCAGTGCAACCAGGTCCCAGATCGCCTGATCTGAAACCCGCTCAAGCCCAGAATCGCTTCGCATACGGATGAATAATTCGGCAGGACTGCTCGATCGCAGCAGCATCTCAGCCGCATAGGTTGACGGCACCATGCCCCAAAGACCAATCCCCTCCTGTGCGGATGGTTTACCCGGGGGGATGGTCTCCGCCGGGTGTTCGGCGTCAATGTCGATGCCAAGCCGCAGGTATAATGGTTGAGTAACCACTTCCGCTTCAGGCTTGCCCTCACCAATCACCGTGATCGTCCCCCGCATCCGCCAATGATTGGGCCCACACCACCTGGTGCAGTAGTAGGTGTATGTGCCTGGCTCACTGAATACAAGCTCCACTTCCGTAACCTTGCCTGGCAGCACCTCGGCCTCAAAGCCTTCCATCTGGCCGATCGCAAACCCATGCACAACATCATGGGATGTCAGGTGAACAAGCAGCGGTTCACCAACCCGGGCCGTGAAATCGCCTGGTTGCCACCCACCCCTTTCCGGCATAGATGCAGTGATATTTAATATATCCATTCGGTCACTCGCGGCCAGGCCCAGCCAGGTTAAAAGGGTAACAAAAACCAGAATTACAATTGAGCGGGCGAGGGTTTCAGATTTCATCCGATTAACACCCAAAGATGCCCCATCGCCAAGGCAGTACTCAAACCGATCAATGGCAGGGAAGACTGATCATGCGAAGTCTCCCGTGCGATCTTGACCGAGGTGTAGATCGTGTATCCCAACCCAGCCAGCAGAACAACTGTCTGCAAATAAGGTGTCACCGTGCTGAGATAAGGCCTCCAGGCATGATCAGCAATTCCAAACAGGTTCCATCCCCATCCAAACGGATCCCCAATCCCCGAAACTACATAGGAGATATTTGTGAAGATGAACGAAAGGCTGAAAGCGATCCAGGCAGCCAGCCCAAGCGGTACCAGCGCATAGCTCTGGTTTATGAATTCACGCCTGAGCTGGAAAGCGGTCAATCTCTGTCCCGAGAATCTGATCCCCAGATACAGCGAACCTGGTAAAAGAACCACAACCGAGAAAATCAAGGCCGCGGCAAAAACTAACCATGCGGGAGAACCGATCAGATATGCTGCCAGCTTGAGTTCCCCCCAGGGGCCAAGCATCACCACCGAATAGACCAGAGCACCGCCAAGCATGATGAAGGACTTGAAAGCCTCATCCAGCTTTCGCTCCCTGGGGTTGAACAGGCCCTTCCCAAAGGGGCGAATATTGACTGCCATGTTCTCGTAGGGACATGAACGCAAACATTCCATACAAACACCGCAATTGACATTTTTGGTGATCGCGGCGGGATACAACCCCCAAGGACAGCCGTAACCGTTCTCGTCGCCAGTCAAGCAGGTTTTTTCCGGGTGATCCCGACAGATCTGAGTGTCTATCACCCGCACCTCCACCGGTGCTGCTTGGGAGTACAGCCCGATGAAACCGCTCACCGGGCACACATAACGGCAAAATGCTCGTTTCTGGAATATTAAGCTCATCCCGGTAGCGATCAACAGCAGTGCCAATACCGCCAGACTGGTGACCACTGGATTGGTCAGAATCACAGTGCTGAATACTGCCAACCCCAAAAAGAAGGCATTCTGGATCCATATATTGCGCCAGCGCTTTGGCCAAGGCCGATGTAGACTTATCCCTCGAAGGATTTTTACGGGTCCCAACACTGTCCCCTGCTGGAGCCATTCTCCCACCAGCGGGATCGGACATATATTGCACCAACCCCGGCCTAAGATGGGCACCGCAAACAAGATCAGCAAACCCCACCAAGCGATCCACAACAATACGATGCTGATATTTTGGCTGCCAACTGGCGTGCCGACCAATCCCCCCAGGATCACGATTCCGAACCCGGCCAGTGTGATGATCCGGATTGCCAGTTGCGGCCAACGGTTGACCAACAGGAAGTTCAGGATCGGATTCCGACGCAGATTAATCGCTTGCACGGCGAACACTCCACACCCCATAGATACCGATTACCAGCATCGCGGCCAAAGCGCGCCACAGCAGATCGTTGCGCCCAACTTTCAGTTGTCCGATCATGAATGGATGCAGCGCGCCGCAGGTGGTCGAGCAACGGAGCCGGAACGAGCCGGTCTCATCGGCCAAGAAGGTTAACCGCGCGGTTTGTCCAGGATCCGAAGTCACAGAAAGGTCATATCCATCGAGATACAACCCGTGAACGACATCCATTGAGGTCAGTTCGAGCACGACGGTGTCGCCCTTTTCAACCTCGACAATCCCGGGTGAAAACGCATAGCTTTCTGCCTGTATCTGGACAGTTACCGTTTCAGGCTCAGTTCGTCGATCTGGCAATGGGGCAAAGGCGATCACCGCCATGGCAATCCCCATCAGAATTAAATATTTCTTATCCAAGACTGCGGCCGGCTTCATGAATGCCCTTACGGAACGATATTGGATGGGCCAAAGGCGCTGTATTTGTTATCAATGTAGGTTTGGATCACATTAAACTCCTGACCATCATCCATCATCCGCATGACATCGATGGTGATGTCGACACAGATCGAACAACCCAGAGCATGATTATCGAATGCCAGGTCGCCATTGGCTTCATTCACATAGCAAGCGTAATTTGAGTCATGTCCCATTGCCCCACAACCGCAGTAGCAGGGAATGTGCTTCAGGGTTTCTGGGTTCGAGTGGGCAAATTGATAAGCCTGCTGGACTGAGATCGGGGCAGCCTGGACAAGGGGATGCATCTCCGACAGGGGCGCAAGATCATAAGCCTCGGATTGAAGGGCAGTGCTGCATCCCGTGATCAACCAGAGAACCGGGATCAGTACGAACGCCAACAGTCTTGTTTTTGAAAGAACAGGTAAACATTGAGGCTTTTTATACTCAGGCATGATACCGCAGCTCCTGAAACATAAGAATTTGTTCC
The DNA here is from genome assembly GCA_020059485.1 of Anaerolineales bacterium. GTDB lineage: Bacteria > Chloroflexota > Anaerolineae > Anaerolineales > UBA11579 > UBA11579. The sequence goes on along the minus strand of JAGVCA010000043.1, from coordinate 1,258 downwards.
AGAATGATACTGACTCACCGCCCTGGCGGTATCGGCAAGGTTGCGGGAGTTTTATAGGCAAACTGGCCTATGACAAGTGTCCCTATGAAATTGGTTCAATCCTCGGGATGTTCGATCTCGCCAGCAAGAAATCTGTCTGGATCCTGCTCAAAGGCTCGCAAGCATCCTTCAGTACAGAAATAAACTCGCTCCCGTTGATAAATAGCAGATGGATAAGCCTCAGGATCATTGATCTTGCCGCCGCAAACTGTGATAACCTTGGGTGGATTGTTATCGGACATAGTGTTCTCCATTTTGTAGCGCTAATCGTCAAGGACAGGATTAAATCCTGATCGGGACAGTTGACTCCCGAGTTAGTTACTAATTCTTGCGCAGTTCTTCCCTAATCTCTTCGAATTCTGGCTTGCCGATCTCCCCGCGCACGAAACGCTGCTCCAGAATCTCAATTGCTGACTGGGATCCAGGAATCTTTCTCTCATTTCTATTTTCAGCAACCAAAAAAAGCCAGCCGATGACGAATACCACCAACCCGATAACCAACAAGATTAATATGAAACCAAATCCCATGAACATATTTACTCCCGTTATCCGTACTCTTTAATTACTAATTGTCAGGTCCAACCGCCGCAGCAGCTGAGCATTGATCGCCACAATCACCGTGCTGAGTGACATCAACAGGGCCCCCACCGCGGGCGACAGCAGAATTCCCACTGGTGCAAGCACCCCTGCCGCCAGCGGCAGCGCAATCACATTGTATCCAGTCGCCCAGACAAGATTTTGGATCGTCTTCCGGTAACTGGCTCTGCTGAGGGTAAATATCCTGGAAACGTCCATTGGATTACTCTTGACCAGGATTATTCCCGCGGATTCCACTGCCACGTCCGTCCCAGATCCAATGGCGATACCGACATCAGCCCTGGTAAGTGCAGGGGCATCATTCACTCCATCCCCCACCATAGCCACCCGTTTACCCTCATCCTGAAGTTTCATAACCATCTTGTCTTTGTCTTCAGGAAGAACCTCGGCGAAGTATTTGTCTACACCAAGTTCAGAGGCAACCGACCTCGCTACCGCTTCGCTATCTCCGGTCAACATCACCACCTCGAATCCCATCCCTTGCAAGTTTTTGACAGCAGGCAAGCTCTCCTCCCGGACTACATCCGCCATTGCTAGAGATCCAAGCACACCGTCCGTGGTCACGACGTGAACAACACTTCGCCCGCTCTCTCCAGCCCGCTTCGCAAAATTGTCTAGAACG